>NZ_CP046401.1:5407830-6008700 GCF_009762775.1 Maribellus comscasis
TTGGATAGCCTTGTTCAGGTAGGGTGTAATCGTGGAATAATCTTCCGGCTCTTCCTGAGTTAATTTGAAATTTGCGAGGTACTCTGATAAGTATTTTTTACGCGTGTTTTTTTGTCGAATTAATTTCATCGATTCATAATAAACCGATTTAAAAAGAAAAGCTTTAATGTCCTCAGGGTCTTCCAGTTTTTTTCGGTTTTCCCAAAGCCTGACAAAGAACTTTTGAACAACCTCTTCCGAGTCGTTGGTATCATGTACAAAAGTCAGTGAAAAACGGCACATGTTTTTGTAGTAACGCAAAAACAACTGGTCAAACGCTTTTTTGTTGCCTGAAGTTAATTTTTTGAAAAGTTCGGTGTCGGTCACTTTTTGAAATAAAAACAAATATGTAGAATACTGTTCATATTTCCAATTTACGAGATAGCTTTTAGAACAGGAGATCCATTAACCAAAGATTTAGACTTGTATTCTGTAGCAGAAGGTGACAGTACTTCTCTATTACACCGCAATAGGGAAGCTCGTTTTTACGCCAACGTGGGATATGATAGAGGGGAATATGATATAAATGGAGAAACTCAGATTTTATATTTACGTGGTGGTGAATTACATGGGAGTACATTAAACACATCTAACGAATACCAATCATGCACCGGTTACCTGAATAAAAGATACATACACAAGGAACTTCTTTATGATGAAACATCCAATTCAATCACCTACCGCGAAGAGGTATATCCATATATACGACTTGCGGAATTATACCTTAGTTATGCTGAGGCTGATTTTGAGTATAATGGAAGCTTAAGTTCTGAGAGTTTGTCATATATTAATAAAGTTCGTGCTCGTTGTGCACTACCTATTTTTGAAGATTCCTGGGCTCTTGTAGGTGGCATCCCAACTGGTGATAAATTGCGTGAAATTATTCATTAGGAACGTTCTATTGAATTCTTATGCGAATGACGACGTTATCATGACCTTCGACGTTGGAAAGAAGCAGAAGAAGTTATGAATGCAACCCCAAAAGCATGGAATCTTGATGCCTCAACGGCAAATGAGTTTTATACTATTTCGACTATGCCTGAAACCAGCACGCGCATATTTGAACACCCAAAAACAAACTGGTTAGCAATCCCTATAGAGGAATTAAATATAAATTACAATTTAGTGCAAAATCCTGGATATTAGAAATAAACTCAAAATATAAAGTATCAAAAGTTATTCGCTAAAAAGAGAGAATGATATTTAAAGATTATGAAACAATATTTTTATATCGTTCTTTCTAAAAATGTGTTGAGTGCAATAGAGGACCAATGAGGTGTGTCTTATTTATTTGCATTTTTACACATAAGCCCTTGGGAATATAAAATGGTATTAAAATTGAACGTATTGGCTGTGAAACTCTCGAAGCAGGCAGGCATCACGGTAAAAGAGGGGAGAATGAAATGAAATCTGTTCTTTTGACGTTAATAGTAACTCTGTCAACGCACGTAACCTTTACAAATAGGTATTTGGGGGTGAATTAACAGTAAAAGACAATTATTTTATTCGTCCAGCCAGTTCAGTTGAGGCCATTTTCCGGGGCCGTCGTTGGTTTGTGGGCTGCCTGCTGTGCTCCGCCCTTTTTCAATATAGTCTGACAGAAGGTCTCTGTATTCTTTTACAATTTCAGGATGTTCTGCCTGAAGGTTGCTTTGTTCTTCAATATCATTTTTTAGGTTATATAACTGAACCTGTGGGAGTTGTTTTAAGACTTCATCGTCTTTTCCGGGACGCGGATAGCTCCACCCTCCGGATCCGGGACAGAGCGCCAGTTTCCATTCTCCTTTTCGGATGGCAAACATGCCGTTGATGGAATGATGGACGATTGCTTCACGAACCGGTTTGCCCGACTCTATTTTCAATGCTGGCAACAAGCTGAAACTGTCTTCCGCTACATTGTCGCCGTATGCGATTCCCAGCAAATCAGCAACAGTGGCAAACAGGTCGGTTGTACAAACCATCTGGTTGCTTATAGCAGGTTTTATTTTGTTGGGAAACTGAACAATATAAGGCACCCTGTGCCCTCCTTCAAAAATATCGGCTTTGGTACCTCTGAACACATAGCTGGGATTATGGCCTTTAGTAGCTAGTTGTTCGAAATTGGCCATCGGAGAACATCCGTTATCACTGGTGAAGAAGAGAATTGTATTGTTTGTAATTTGTTCTTCTTCAAGTTGCTGGCTGATCTCACCTACTATGTGGTCGACCATCAAAACAAAATCCGCATAAGGATTTTCCAATCCGCTTTTTCCTTGAAAACCGGGAGTTGGCAAAATAGGAGTGTGCGGGGCAGATAAAGGTAAATAAAGGAAAAACGGCTTTTCTTTATTTGCACGGGTATGAATAAAGGTCTTTGCCTTATCTGCAATATTATTCAAAACCAGCTCGTGGTCAAAATCGTCAGAAGTAAGCCCCTCTCTCCAAAAATCCTGTCCTTTTTCCCTGACTGTTGTTTTTGTAGGAACCATGGTCGGTGCGTCGTTTTCAACCCACACATAGGGAGGCATATCAAGCGAACCACAAAAGCCATAAAAATAGTCGAAACCTAACGTCGTTGGTCCTCCGGTTATTTTTTTCGAGAAATCGACACTGTTATTCCCTTTTTCTATAGAGTTCCATGTCCAGCCCAAATGCCATTTTCCGATACATCCGGTTTGATATCCGTTTTTTTGCAGAAAGGAGGCGACGGTCTCGCGTTCACGGGGAATCAACGCCTCGCTGTATCCATTTAGTACACCTTTTTTCAGAGTTGAACGCCAGTTGTAACGGCCGGTCAGAATGCCATAACGGGTTGGCGTGCATACGGCCGAACTTGTGTGTGCATCAGTAAATCTAACTCCCTGTTGTGCAAGTTGATCGATATTAGGAGTCTGGATTTTTGAATTTTCATTAAAGCTTGAAACATCACCGTAGCCCAAATCGTCAGCAAGAATAAAAACAATGTTGGGCTTACTGTTTTCTGTGGTTGATGGGGTTGGTGTAACGCAGGCAGTCATCGAAATTATTGTCAACGACCACAATAGATTTTTGATTATCATTGGTTTAATAGTTTATGAAATTTTTTTTACGTCCTTATTGACTTCAATTATCCATTGTTCAAGTTTCAGGGATAATTTTTTTACAATTTCAGGATAATTCCCTGCTATATTGTTTTTTTCTTCTATATCAAGTTCCAGATTATATAGCTCAGGTTTTTTCTCTTTCCCGGGAATGACAAGTTTCCATATTCCATCTCTCACGGCATACTCTTGTGCATGTTGCCAGAATACCATCCGGGAATGAAGTGGTTCATCGTGTACGAGATGAGCATCGATGCTGACTCCATCAATTGCTTTTGAATAATTGATCCCCGCCAGTTTTAAGATTGTGGGAAAAAGATCCATTGACAGAACTGTTTCATTGCTTAAAACTCCTTCAGGTATATGTCCGGGCCATTGTATTATAGCCGGTACGCGATGACCACCTTCCCACACCGAACCTTTGAAACCCCTTAATTTACCGTTGTTCCCAATTTGAGGAGCTCCGTTATCTGAGAAAAAAATAACTACTGTATTTTCATATAACCCATAATTTTTTAATGTATTTAAAACACTGCCAATATCTTCGTCCATGATTTCGATCATTGTTTTATATATGGCTGATGGATTTTTTTCTGACCCATGAGGTCGAAAATCTATTCCATTCTTTCCGCCCGGAGATCGATCTGCCCTGGAGTTTCTGTCCTGGTATGGATAGTGAGGTGCCTCATGGGCAATGTACAGGAAAAAAGGTTCAGACTGGTGCCTTGAAATAAAGTTATTGGCGTTTTGGGTTATAAGGTCGGTCGAATACCCTTCTTCGGGGGTCAATGTACCTGCTTTCCACCAATCGGCGTATCCTTCCTGATCGACATGCGAATGATAATCAATATTTCCGCTGATATAACCTGAAAATTCATCAAAGCCCTGGTGTACCGGATTAAATTTTTCGGGATAACCTAAGTGCCATTTCCCGAAGATGCCTGTTGAATAGCCAGCTTCTCTTAGTACTTCTGCAATTGTATTTTCGTTTAAAGCCAAGCCCGAATCGCGGTGTCCTTTGGCGGTAATAACTCCGTTAATGCCTGTGCGTTGCTGGTATTTACCTGTCATTAGCGCTGCACGGGTGGGGCTGCAAACTGCTCCGTTTGAATGAAAGTCAGTGAAGCGTATCCCTTCTTTTGCCATCTGGTCAAGAGTTGGTGTCAGAATACGTTTGTTCCCGTAGCAACCAATGTCCCCATATCCGAGGTCATCAGCTAAAATAATAATAAAATTGGGCTTTTTTTGAGTATTTTGATGTGGAAGAGCGGGGCTATTCCACCGGGCAAATCCATTTAGGAAAGAAGAGAAAATGAGTAGTTTTATCAAAAAATACTTTTTCATACAAGAGCAATAATTTAAATTATAACCTTAAAATCAGAAACAAGATATAACTCCTGTTTCTGATTTTACCTTAACACTGAATTAATACCCCGAATTTTGTTCCCCTAAACTCGCATTATTTACAAATTCAGAACTTGGGATAGGAAACAAAAAATAATCTTTTCCGGTTAAAGGATGGGTAATTAGTTTTTCACCCGGAAATGTAAGATTTAAATAGTCCATTTGGTTTTGGATTGTTTCCTGAAGGATTCCCCAGCGGTTCAAATCAAAGTACCTTTTTGCTTCGAAAGCCAGTTCTATCCTTTTTTCTTTTCTCAAAGCAGTCCGGAAAGTTGCCTGATCAGGTAAATCAATAGATGAGAGAGCAGTTAGCCCTGCATTGGTTCGTGTCATATTTAACAAATCAAAAGCCTCCCCGTCGGCTTCATAACCCAACTCATTTAATATTTCTGCCCGTACTAATAGTATCTCTGCATAGCGAATCAACGGAAAATTCCATGTGCTTTTTCCTTCAGAGTCACTTGTATTATAATATTTATTAACAAAATAGAGGCTCCCATCCGGCTGGGAAGCATCGATGAAATTAGCCAACCCATAAGTTTTAATGATGACATCTTTCCTTAAATCCCCTGATTCGAAAAGCTGGACAAAACCATCACCTGAAGATAGTCCTCCTCCTTCTCCATTAAAATTATCATCGGTTGGTAAAGGCGAAGCTAAGCCATTATAGTCAGAAGGTGCGTAATTATCGCTTTTACTTGTGGTGGTTGAACTTATTGATCCTCCAAATTGTGTTTCAAAAAATACCTGATCTCCATTCTCTTGTGTGCCGTTAAAATTGGCGGCATAATCAGATAATAAATTTCCTTTATCCAATAATTCAGCCGTTAATTCGTTCGCTTCATCATATTCTTCCAGTTCCAGGTGGACAATTGCTTTTAATGCGCTGGCTGCATAAGAGGTTGCCCGTCCTACCTCCATTCCGGTTTCGCCTGTATAAACTGTTGGTAGCAAATCGATAGCATCATTCAGGTCTGTTTTTATCTGTGTATATACATCTGAAATTGATGCCCTGGGCTGTTCTGCATCTTCCCGGGTTTCAATTTCTTCCACAATCAACGGAACTCCTCCCATCAGCCTTGCCAGGTTAAAATAATACAAAGCCCTCAGAAATTTTGCCTGTCCTTTTATCGCATTTTCCATTGTAGTGCTTGAAAAATCTTCTACCCTTTCGATGTTACTAAGAACGGTATTTGCACGGGTAATGCCTGTATAGCTTTGCGACCAAATACTTTCGATATAACTGGCATCTGCATCAAGTATATACAAATCTGCTTCTGTTTCTTTTCGCCATGTCCAGCCGTCATCGCTTGCCATTGTTACTACAAAATCCAGATTAGAGTCATAAATACTCATTAGTGGTTCATAAGCTCCTGTAATCGTTGTGATAATTCCATCTTCGGTAGAAATTAAATCTTCCAGGGCTGCTTGTCCGTTCAATGATGGTTCGAGAATATCCTCACAGCCGATAGTTAAAATGAGTCCTAAACTCAGGATTATATATTTTAAATTCTTCATTTTTTATGTATTTAAAATGTTAATTGAACAGCTAATGATACCAATCTTGTGGGAGGATAAGGCGTAAAATCCATTCCGGCAGATAGCAGGCTGGACTGGCTTGAGGCTTCAGGATCAAGTCCTAAATAATTCGTGAGAGTAATTATGTTGGTTCCTGTTAATGTTACCCTCGCCGAGCTAAATATTTTTTGATTTAACAAACGAGGAGGCAAATCATAGGAGAGCCTTACATTTTTTAATTTTAAATAAGCAGCATCTTCCAAATAACGTGTTGATACCATGGTTGCCAGGGTTGTCGTTGTTCCTCCTTGCGATGGTCTTGGATTTTTATTCGTGGGGTTGTCTTCTGTCCAGAAATCAGCTACTTCTGCAAAATTCTGTACAAAGGGAACGCCTCTTGAAAATAAGTTCCGGGCTGTATTGTACAATTTGTACCCCCCCGCAAATTCAATCAGAAACGACAAAGAGAACTGTTTGTGGGAAAATGTGTTATCTATTCCTCCAAAGAATTTGGGATGTGGGCTGCCAACAAAAGCCTTATCCTCTTCGTCCAATTCTCCGTTATTGTTTAAATCGGCATATTTGGGATCGCCGGGAACTGCCCCACTATACCAGGCAGCAGCTTCTTCCTCTTCTCCTAATTGCCAGTTGCCGATATATTGGTACATATAAAATCCTCCGACAACATGGCCTGCTCTTGTCAGGTTAGGTGATTGGCTGGATAGTGAAATACTTGTACCTTGTATCTCCAATGGTTCTCCTAAAGAATTCGTTCCGATATCGAGTACTTTGTTTTTATTATAGGAAATATTGAAATTTGTTGTCCATGAGAATTGTCGTTGCGCAATGTTCTTTGTATTTATAGAAAATTCAAAACCTGAATTTTTTAATGAGCCCAGGTTTACCGTAAGATCCTCACTTACTCCTGACGTCATGGGAAGAGGCACTGAAACCAGAAGATCTTTTGATTTTTTATTATAATAATCCAATGAACTGTAGATTCTTCCATTAAATAATGAGATATCTATCCCCGCATCGAATTGTACAGTTGCTTCCCATTTTAAATCCGATGTTCCTATGTTGGAAGCAGCATTACCTACAGAAGTATCGTTCCCGAAAATATAATTAGCAGATTCTGACTTACTTATGAAAGCAAAATCTCCAATGTTTTGATTTCCGGTAAGCCCGTAGCTTGTACGAAGTTTTAGGTCATCAATAAGTTTGTTTGACTGAAAAAAGCTTTCTTCTGAAATTCTCCACGCAAAGGATGCTGAAGGGAAAATACCATAGCGGTTGTCTGAGCCGAATTTTGAGGAACCGTCCCGCCTGACGGTACCGGTAACTAAATATTTATTTGCAAAATTGTAATTCAGGCGTACGAATGTCGACAGAAGCCCTGCCGTTACATCAGAACTGCTTGCACTAAAATCTGTCTGGTTCGAAAGCTGATTCAGACTGTTGTCAATCGTGCCGGTACCTGTTGTACTGCTGGATTTGGCGATATATTGCTGGGCGGAGAATCCGGCAAGGGCTTTGATTTCATGGTTGTCGATTTTTGTCTGATAATCTAAAGTCAAATCACCTACCCAATTAATTTGCTGATAAGAGCCAACCGTAACACTGCCTTCTGTTCGACTATATCTTCCAATGGAATAAACAGGAAGATAGGTGTAATTGTATCCCGATAAGATATCACTGCCAAAATTACCTGAAAGGATAAGCCCTTTCTTTAACGTAATGTCTAATTTTGCATTTCCTAAGATTCTGGACAAATCCCTTTCCCTGGTTGGCAGAAGTAAATTAATTAAGGGATTTTCGTTTGCACCAAAATACGGAGCAGCGGTTGAATTGACCGCAGTTAATTCACCATTTTCATCGTAGGCTTCTGTATATGAATGCTGGTAAACAAAACTTCTAAAACCATTCGACCCCCAGCTATCGTTTTGTGCCACATTTTGTTTTTGATGGCTGCCTGTAAGATTTGTTGATAATTTTAACCAATCATTAATTTCGCTGTTGACGTTAATACGTAAGGACCATGACTGAAGATCGGTATTAAGTAAAGTCCCTTCTCTGTCTAGATAAGATAAGGACCCTGAATAATCTGTTTTTTCGGTTCCGCCACTAAAACCTAAATTGTAGTTTTGCCTGAAAGCTGTTCTCGTTCCCAGTTTCTGCCAATCGGTATCAATTTGCCAGATTTCATTATCCGGATCGTCGTAAACATCTGTTGAACGGCTGGAATTTGTAAAAGCTGCTAAAAATAACTGGCGTTGTTGTTCGGTATTCATAACATCATAGTTTTTTGTAATTTCCTCAATCCCGAAGTCAGCATCAAACGTTAAACGAGTTTTTCCTTTTTGCCCTTTCTTTGTTGTAATGATAAGAACGCCGTTGGCAGCTCTGGCCCCGTAAATTGCGGTTGCAGACGCATCTTTTAAAATGTCGATCGATTGAATATCTTTAGGGTTAATCGTAGAAAAACTGGAACTAAATAAAGGAACTCCATCAACTACAATCAACGGGTTGTTACTCCCGGTAACCGAACCTATGCCGCGAATTGATATGGTAAAATCTCCTGCCAGGTCACCTCCTGTTTGCCTGATTTGTACCCCGCTTGTACGTCCTTTTATGGCATCTTCGAAAGAAGAAACAGGGCGAGATTGTAGTACTTCCTCTGATACAGAAGCAACAGCTCCTGTCAGATCGCTCTTTTTCATCGTTCCATATCCAATCGCAACAACTTCTTCAATTCCGATAGCATCTTCTTCCATAATAATATCTATAGAGGATTTTCCCGAAACTGCCATTTCCTTGCTCCTCATCCCCACAAAAGAAAACTGCAAAATTGCATCATCGGAGATATTTGATAACGAATAATTACCACCGGCATCGGAGACAGTACCATTTGTTGTTCCTTTAACAACAACTGTTACTCCAGGAAGAGGAACTCCGGAAGAGTCAGTTATTTTTCCTGACACCGTTTTTTGTTGCTGCTGTTGATTAGCAAATTTTTCAGCAGGACGATTCTGAGGAATAATTATAATATGTTTGCCAACAGTTTGCGTTGTGATAGGCTCATTGGTAAAAAGCTGATTAATAATTGAGCCGATAGTTTCATCTTTTACTTTGATGTTTACTTTCCGGTTGACATCCACTTCGTTGTTATCGTACATAAACGAAAATTCGGAATGATCTTCAATATACAATAGTACATCTTTAATGCTTGCGTCTTTCAGGTTCAGGCTAAGTTTTGTTGCCTGTGCATAGGTGTTTTCTGCTAAACTGCTGAAAAGTCCAAAACCGCAGATAAGTATCAGCGTTAGTTTCATAGTTAGTACGAGTTTTAAAACTGAAGAGGGAATTCTGTTCGTCCTCTTCTTTTCATAATTTTTTTTCATAGTTTTGTTTTAGGTTTTTGCAGTATCGCTGAGCAGGTACAAGCGGCAATTTGTTTCTTTATCAGGATACTGTGATTAAATAATTTTTAGAAATACAGGCTTGCTTTTGGGCAAGTCTGTTTTTTGGTCTGTTAAGCTAAAACATAGGCAAAAAGGTTTTTAGTTCATATAAAATATTTTTACATCTTTCCCATTAATTTCATATTCAAGAGGAGTCATTATCTTCATCATTTCAAGCATTTCGCGTAATGATTCAGTTTTTATTCTGAAAGTATAATTGTGTTTTCCTTTCATTTTTTTGTCGATAGCGATATTTACGCCATACCAGCGTTCTAAGTATTTTATCGCTTCTTCCAACGGCGTGTTGTCAAAAATCAGTTCGTTGTTTTTCCACGCACATACCACTTCCGGGGAGTTATGGGTAAACTCAATTTTATTTGATTTTTTGTTGAGGGTGGCCTGGTCGCCCTTTATTAGCTGCTTTAATTCACCTGTTTTATCAGATATACCCACTTTTCCCTCCGAAACCGTAATTTCCTGAAAACTATCGTCGGGGTTGTTTTTTATGTTAAATGCTGTGCCGTAGACCACTACATTAAGAATTCCGGTTTTAACCCTGAATTTTTTTGACTTGTTTTTATGTACTTCAAAATACGCTTCTCCGTTTAATATTACTTCGCGCTCGTTTAAATTAAAATTTCCTTTATACTTCAAGGATGAACCGGAATTCAACCAAACGAATGAACTATCGGGTAAAACGATCATTGACTTTTGACCCAGAGGTGTAACTATTTCTGTATATTGTTGCAATAACTGATCCTTTCCCAGATTGAGTATAAACCAAAAAACGGAGAAAGCAACGAGCAAAATAGCAATTGCAGCGACATATTTTATTTTTGTAAAGAGTTGTATTACCGGTTTATTTGGGGGCGAAATTTTCTGGTTAATTTTTTGCCAGGCTTTTCCCATGTCCGGTCTTAACGGCTGTTGTATAGGATTCGTAACGGTATAAACATTAAATGCCTCGGACATCAGCTTTTCGTTTGCTTTATCTTCTTTTATCCAGGAGTTTAATTCAGCTATTTCCTCCGGTGTTGTCTGATTTTTGAAATATTTATCGATGATATGCCAAGGCGTATTTTGCTCCATACTTTTTACTTGTTACTAATAAGGCACGCGACTTTGTCGTTACCCCTATGTGGAAATGGTTTTTTATTGACAAATTTTTGAAAAAACGGATTTATACTTTAGAAAGGTTGAATAGCAAAACAAAGAAAAAAACAAATATCTCGTTGTAGTAAGGGCGAAGTATTTCCCGAAGGTTTTTTAGTGCCTTTCCCATCTGGTTTTCAACAGTTTTGACCGAAATACCCAGCTGTTCCGCAATTTCTTTGTATGAAAGTTCTTTTTCTTTGGCCATAATAAATATTTCGCGGCATTTTGGAGGTAAACTATCGATTGACCTTGTTATTACATCCTGAAGCCAACCGGCATCGATACTGTCTTCTGATATTTCGTCAAAATTATTTTCGGCAACCTTTCCCAGCTTTTCGTGGATATTTAACTTGGTTCTTTCATTGCGCAAATAATTAAGCCCTTTGTTTTTACTTGCCTTTAATAGGTATGATTTTACCGATGTGCTGATTTCGATATTTTTTCTTTTTTCCCAGAAATGAACATAAATGTCCTGCGCAATTTCTTCTGATATTTCAGGGTTTTGAATATAGAAATTTATCATGGTACAAAGCTCAGCATAGTATTTTTCAAAGAAGAAACGAAAAGCGTCTTTATCCCCCTGGGCCATGCGGTTAAAAATAAACAGCTCTTCATAATTCTTTTCCATTATTCTAGTAGTTCAATTGGGAAAGCTTCCTTGATTTGCTTGTCTTTTGGAAATCCTGTGAACAGGATTCCGGCCAAAAATAGAAAAAAAATGAGATTTATTAACTTAATCTTAAAAACAATATAATTCAATACATTTTAAGATCTTTTTTTACGGAAGATGGAAAAGAGTGGTTTTGTCTTCCGTTTATTCACTAATGGGGCGAGCATTGGATTTTCTTTCTGGCATATGGCAAAATTCAATTATTGAAGTCTCTGTATCAGGCTTGTGTATGGATTTGTCATGAGCTAAAATGTAATTTATGTTTCAGAGATGTTGAATGGGAGGTATCTTTGTTGTTCCGGAAATTGTAAAAAACATAATGCGTCGAGTATTAGTATTTGTTTGATTAATAGTTTTTTATGAGAATTTAGTGATTCTGTATTTAAGCCTCGTTTTTCAAATTTCTTTTAATTTTTTTTTTGTATTTTCAAAATTATGTTGTTTTCTTGCTCTTCTTTTAATTTTGTCTTAATAATCATAGTTTTTTCAAAAATTAAATAAAACTTACCGAATTTTTATGATATCTTCAAACTAACGCAACCAAAATCACGTTATAAACATCAGGACGTAAAGAATGATTGAAATGAAGACTCAAATGCATAAACTTCAAAATATGATTTCCAGAGAAAAGAGATTATGGAAAATAGGAAAAGGTGTTTTTTATCTCTTCAGTTTAAGTTTTATGGTTTTTTGGGGGTATGTAAAAGCCGATATTGAATCACCGAAAGAAAAAAATATTGTTGTACCTGAAAAGCAGGAAATATCAAGCGAACAGCAAAAAAGCGACACACTTTTTTATGCTTTTAGTAAAATAATTGATGATTTTACTAAAAAGAATTATAACTAGGAAGTTATCTGTTTTAAAGCCGAATCGATGTCGGGGTATTTAAAATGAAATCCTGATTCCAATAGCTTTTTTGATGAAACGGCAGGGGATTCAGTAATTAATTTTGCCGCATCTCCATACAATAATCTGAAAATAAGTCCCGGAATAAACAAGAAAGCAGGTCGGTTTAAGCTCTTTGCGAATGCTTTGGTAAATTCTTTGTTTGTTATTTCTTTTGGTGCTGTCAGATTGAAGGTTGCTGTAGTTTGATATTTTTCCGCAGCCCACAAAAATGCTTTCGCGACATCCTTTTCATGGATAAATGGAAACGCTTGTTTCCCATTTCCAATCGTTGCTCCAAGGCCCAATTTAAATGGAAGTAGTAAGTATTGAATTGTTTTTGCTTTTTTCCCTAAAACTAATCCAATTCTGAAAACGTTTTTTTGAATATTTTCAGGTAGCTCTTCAAGTGCATTTTCCCAATCAAGTACCACTTTACCAACAAATCCTGAATCAAATCGATTACTGTTTTCATCGTGGTATTCACCTGTTTTATAGATTCCGATTGCAGAAGCTGAAATTACTTTTTTTGGGCGTTGGTGGGGCAGCAGCAAATGAATAGCTTTTACCAGCTTTTGCGTTGTAGTTATCCGGCTGGTATAAATGGTACCTTTGTTTTTATTTGTCCACCGCTGAAGAATTGGAGCGCCGGCAAGGTTAATTATCGCATCTGCTCCTTTTAGTTCGTTTTTTAACAGGTCGCTATCGCCATATAAAAGGTTACGGTTTATTCCGGAAACTTTATATCCTGCCTTAACAAATTCTTCCGAAATTAAATTGCCTAAATATCCGCCCGCTCCTGTAATCTTTATTTTTTGATTCTTTTTGATTGTACCGGTATTCATTCTTTTGAAAGAAATATATTTTCACATTTTAAAGCATTTGTTTTAGGATAACAAAAAATTAACAGCTTAAGTTGTGAAAATTCCTTAGTTAAGCTGAGGTTTTGTTAATTTTGCACAGGAATGGGTAAAAAAATGAACATAATAGTTCGATTTCATAAGTGGCGGCTAAGAAATATGAGTGAACGTGGATTTATAACCGCGTTGAGTATTTTGGTTGGTTTGCTGGCAGGATTCGCTGCAGTTGTTATCAAGAACATGGTCAGACTTACTCAGGAAGCTGTAAATAAGCTTATTGCCAGTGAAGTACATAATTATATCTACTTTGCACTTCCCATTGTTGGTATTTTTATAACCGTTATAATTGTGCGGTTTGTAATTCGAAGGGAAGTTCGCCATGGTATTCCAACTGTTCTTTATGGTATCTCAAAAAAGAACGGGAGAATAAGTAATCACAATTTATTTTCATCGGTTGTTGCCAGTTCTTTAACAGTTGGCTTTGGAGGTTCTGTTGGGTTGGAAGGGCCTACTGTTGCTACCGGAGCTGCCTGGGGATCATGGTTATCCCGAGCTTTCAGACTAAACTACAAAAACACAATTCTGATGCTGGCATGTGCCTGCGCAGGAGCTATGGCAGCCATTTTTAAAGCGCCTATTGCTGCAATTGTATTTGCTGTAGAAGTTATTATGATCGACTTAACTGTTTTTTCCCTTGTTCCTTTGTTGCTTTCATCGGCTACTGCGGTGGTTACTTCTTACTTTTTCCTGGGACAGAATGTACTTTATCCTTTTGAAGTAAATGTCGCCTTTGAACTTGCCGACCTGCCATACTATATCGTTTTAGGAATTATAGCAGGATTTGTTTCTGTTTACTTTATTAAAATGTACACCTTTTTTGGGAAGATTTTTGATAAGATGGAAAACAAATGGTTTCGTTTACTACTTGGAGGAGCTGGTCTGGGACTGCTGATATTTTTGTTTCCTTCTCTTTTCGGAGAAGGTTACGAGGCCATAAACTCTTGTTTGGCGGGAGACTTGGAATATTTGTTTAATAACAGCTTGTTTTACGGCTTAAGTGAAGAATTATGGGCGGCACTTGTGCTGTTAACAATAGTTGTTTTATTGAAGATTGTGGCTACTTCGTTAACCTTTGGAGCGGGAGGAGTAGGAGGTATTTTTGCTCCAACACTGTTTATGGGAGTAAATACAGGAATGTTATTTGCGCAATTGATCAACCTTTCAGGTATTCGGCAAATAAATTCAAACAATTTTGCGCTGATTGGTATGGCAGGACTAATTGCCGGGGTGCTGCACGCGCCTTTAACCGGCATTTTTTTAATTGGTGATATTTCCGGTGGTTATAAACTGTTTGTCCCGCTTATGATTACAGCTACTTTTGCATACATCATTGTCCGGACTTTTACTCCAAATTCAGTATATCACATCCAGTTGGCCCAACGAAAAGAGTTATTAACCCACGATAAAGACGCAAACGTGCTGCAAATGTTAAAAGTCAGAAAGCTTATAGAAACTGATTTTGAAAAACTTACTCCCGATGCTACTCTGGGCGACTTAACTAAAGCAATTTCCCGTAATCACCGAAATTTATTCCCCGTGGTTGACGAGGAAGGAAATATGGTTGGGATGCTAAAAATGGATGATGTCAGAGATATGATATTTAATCATGAATTATATGACAAGGTAAAAATAAGTGAATTGATGTACATGCCTGAATACCATATCGATCCCAATGATAGTATGGATGTGGTTGCCAATAAATTTGAATCTTCCGGCAGATATAATCTGGCGGTGATTGAAAATGGTAAATATTTGGGATTTATATCCAGGGCCAGGGTTTTTACCAATTATCGCAAACAGATTAAAGATGTATCGCATATTTAAGTATTGGTGGTTGACGGGTTCAAAGAAGACTTTGAACAAAATTGTGGCGTGGAGAATTGCAAATATTCCTGAACGTAGGTTTCTTTATCTTTTGAGTTTAATTATAGGTTTGCTAAGCGGAGTAGCGGCTTTGGTTTTAAAAAATCTTATTCATTTTGTTGAGGAAGAACTAACCGGGTGGTTTGCTGTTGAGGGATTTAGTTATCTCTACCTGATTTATCCTTTGATAGGAATATTTTTTACGGTGTTGTTTGTTCGTTTTTTTATAAAAGATGATTTAGGGCACGGAGTATCAAAAATACTTTATGCGATTTCAAAAAAAGCAAGCCGTTTGAAACCCCATAACACCTATTCTTCTATGGTAGCCAGTTCTCTGACTATCGGGTTTGGTGGTTCGGTTGGTTCTGAGGCGCCGATTGTGTTAACCGGCGCTTCCATTGGTTCAAACCTTGCACGTATTTTTAAACTGAATTATAAATATGTAACTCTAATGGTTGGGTGCGGAGCTGCAGGTGCTATTGCCGGAATCTTTAATGCTCCAATCGCCGGAATCGTATTTACACTTGAAGTTTTGATGCTGGATATGACAATGGCTTATCTTATTCCTTTATTAATTTCTGCAGTTTCGGCTACTACAATTTCTTTCTTCTTTATGGGAGAAGGTGTGCTGCTCAGGTTTACCCAGATTCAGCCTTTTCATATCAATTCAATTTGGTTTTTTATTATTCTCGGAATTTTTACCGGCTTTCTTGGTTTGTTTTTTACCAGGGCAACGATGTCTCTCGAAAAAAAGTTTGCTTCCATAAAAAGTTGGATTTTTAGGTTACTTGTCGGCGGTTTTGTATTGGGAATATTGGTTCTGCTCTTTCCTCCGCTTTTTGGAGAAGGTTATTCAAGTATCCTGAAAATTTTTAACGGGAATGGAGTTGAACTTCTTGACAGTCCCATATTTTCCGGATGGAAAAATAACGATTATTTGATCATCCTTGTTTTGGCTGGAATACTTTTGTTTAAAGTTGTCGCCATGTCGGCTACTACTGCTTCCGGTGGTATCGGTGGTATTTTTGCTCCAACACTTTTTATGGGAGCAGTGGCTGGTTTTTTTCTCGCGCGTATCATCAATTTAATTTATGATGCCGGTCTTCCTGAGAATAGCTTTGCTCTTGCTGGAATGGCTGGAATGATGGCGGCCGTAATGCACGCCCCTTTAACCGGAGTTTTTCTTACTGCTGAGATCACAGGGGGGTATGGATTTTTTATCCCATTGATTGTAACCTCAACAATTGCGTATGTAACCATAATGCGTTTTGAGCCTCATTCTGTTTATACCAAACGCCTTGCTCAGCGAGGGGAATTAATAACGCATCATAAGGATAAAGCAGTTTTAAAGATGATGAAATTGCGCAAACTTATTGAAACCGATTTTGAAATACTATCACCTGATGCAACTTTACGGGATTTGGTAAAGGCAATATCGCATTCACATCGGAATTTATATCCGGTTGTGGATTCAGAAGGGAAGATGCACGGAATGGTAAAGTTGGCCGATGTTAAGAATTTGATTTTTGAAACAGATTTATATGATTCGGTAAAAGTTAAAGATTTAATGTACATGCCTGAATTTTATATTTCTCCGACAGATAATATGGAGAAGGCTGCTGAAAAATTTGAAACTTCCGGGAGATACAATCTCGCTGTTATTGACGAAGGGAAGTATCTTGGATTTATTTCGAGGGCCGTTGTATTTTCAAAATACAGAAAAACGCTTCAGGATTTCTCACACGATTAATTTAAAAAATAGAAAAATGGTTACCCGACGTTCATTTATTACAAAAAGCTCGCTGGCTTTTGCCGGTTTAACACTTACAAAGTATAGCTCTGCAAAGTATAACTTTCAGAAAGAAAATAAATTACCTGTTGTTGTATCGACATGGAATCACGGTCTGCCGGCAAACGAAGCTGCCTGGGAGACATTAGGGAACGGAGGTTATTCTCTTGACTCGGTTGAAGCGGGAGTTCGTGTGCCGGAGGGAGATCCTCTGGTGATTACTGTGGGATATGGCGGGATACCTGATGCCAAAGGAAAAGTTACATTAGACGCCTGTATAATGGACGAAAAAGGACGGGCAGGAAGTGTGACGTATTTGCAACATATCAAACACCCTGTTTCTGTAGCGCGACTGGTGATGGAAAAAACTCCGCATGTGATGTTGAGCGGAAAAGGAGCATTGGAATTTGCTTTGGAAAATGGTTTTGAAAAAGAGAAGTTGCTCACTCCCGGGAGAAAAAAAGAATGGAAAAAATGGAAAAAGGAAAAGCGTGGGTTCAGTTCTAAAATCAATATTGAAAATCAGCTGGAAGAAAATCATGATACCATTGGTATGCTGGCTATCGATGATAAAGGAAGATTATCGGGAGCCTGCACCACCAGCGGAATGGGCTACAAATTACCGGGCAGGGTGGGAGATTCACCTATTATTGGTGCCGGTCTTTTTGTTGATGGAGAGATAGGGGGTGCAGTAGCGACTGGAACAGGAGAATTGGTGATGAAAACATTGGGGACATTTTTGGTCGTTGAAATGATGCGTAGCGGAAAATCACCGGCACGGGCCTGCGAGGAAGCGGTAAAACGAATTGCACGAAAAATTCCGGATTACCAAAATCACCAGGTAGGTTTTCTGGCGTTGAATGTAAAAGGGGAGTACGGCGCTTATTGTATCCAACCCGGATTTAATTATGCGGTTAAAACAGCATCTTTTTCAGACTTGGTAGATGCGGAGGCCTGGTTGAAAAAGTTATAAAAAAGGAGCAGTTTGCATTTCTTGCAAAAACTGCCCCGTTGAAATCTATTTAATGATTACTTTTTTATTGATTATTTCCCTGTTTTCATCCTCTATTCTAAAAAGATAAATACCGGGTACAAACGCCTGAATTTCTATCCAGTCAGATTGAAAATCCTCTTTTTCGAGAATTAGAACCCCGGCTAAATTAAATGCCTGAATATTTACGGTTTTATTTCCTGTTTCAACAAAAATACGTTGCTTGCCCGGATTGGGGTAAATCCGGATATCCTCAATGACAGGTTTTTCTATTCCATCGGGAATTAGCACGGAAAGTTTTAAGGTATCAGAAAACAATGTTAATTCAGGGAAAACCGAATTTGTAACCTGGCAGGTATATTTGCCACTGTCAGCCAAAGCTGCGTTTTCGATTAAAAAGGTCAATTGGTTTGCACCTGTAATTTCTGTTCCATCCTTATACCATACAAGGTCGTCCGATTCTCCGCGAGTATAGTTGCTTATTGTAAATTCAATATTTTGATTTATAAAAACAGCAGTATCGATTGAGTTGCCAATTTTTGCCTGTGGAGCGTAAATGAACTCGTTAATCGAATTTAGTTCATTAACGCTTGGCTCCAAATCAGCAAAGACAAATTTGTTGTTTGCAATGTTCAGGTATTCCAACGTCGATTCTTCTGAAATAATTGAAGTTTTTAGTGCACTTTTTTCAAATAACGATGTAAATATTCCGTTGAAATCGTTATTTGACAAATTCAGCCATTTTAGTGAATCGAAATGTGCAAAATAGGCTGAAATATCTCCTTCCAGATTTAAGCCGGAAAGATCAAGAGCTGTTACATGTCCATTTTCAACTGTTATTCTTTCCCACTCGCCAACAGAATAATTTATTGTATCTGACCAGTTTGTATTTTCTGACCAGTTGTTTCCGCCAAAATTATCGAAGATTTCTATAAGAGCTTCATACTCTGAAAACGGAACTCCGGCTCCTTTTATTTTTTCAGTAACCTGAACGGTTGTTGTTCTGCTGTAAAGCGTTAATTCAGTAGCAACAGTATTGTTTATTTTGCAGTAATACCTTCCGGCATCTGAAAGTTGCAATTCTGTTAAATCAAGTGTTGCCAAAGTTGCACCTGGTATGCTATTGCCGTTTTTAAACCATTGATATTGGTCAGACGGACCGGCAAAATAATTCCCGATAAATAAGATAAGATTTTCGCCCGGTGACGCTTGTTGCAATGTTGAAACGCCGATAGAATCCTGTGGGGCATAAATAAATTCATTAAAACTGTTGTAGTTTTCCCAAGAGAAAATAGCCTCGATATCGTTAAACTGGAGCTGGTTTCCTTCAAGATGTAAAGTGTCCATTAATAACAATGAAGATAACTCATCAGGTATTTGCCTATTATCGTCTGAAAGGGTTAAGCTTTTCAGAACAGACGATTTTAACATGGTATCAATAAATCCAATAAGGTTATTATCAACGTTAATTTTAACTACATTTTCCAGGTTTTTCAGCTCTTCGGGGATGGGCCCGGTTATTTGGTTGCCATCTATAAGAAACCATCCAAGATTTGTGAGATTTCCAATGCTTACAGGGATAGTTCCAACTAAATTGTTATTTGATAATCCCAGATATTCCAGGCTTGTTAATTCTCCTATCGAAAAAGGTATCTCCCCGGTTAGATTATTTTCCTGAAGTGCCAAATGATTTAGCTTAGTAAGGTTTCCAATTTCGTTGGGGATAGTTCCTTCAAGATTGTTGGCCTCAAGACCTAATCTTTCCAAGTTTATTAGATTTCCAATTGTTTGAGGTAATGTTCCGGAAATTTTACACTCACTTAAGTAGAGGGTTCTCAAGTTTGTTAGCTCAAATAATCCTAACGGAAGTTCTCCACTCAGGTTGTCTGATATAATTACAAACGATTCCAGTTTTGTAAGGTCTTTAATGCTGTTTGGAATGCTTCCGTTAATATTATAATTTTCGTATGGGCCAAAATAAATTTCAGTAACATGTCCGCTATCTACTGTAATTCCATACCAATCAGCAACCGAATGATTGATAGTATCAAGCCAGTTGGTGTTGTTTGTCCAATTGTCCCCATTTGTTGAGTTGTAAAAGTCGAGGAGTGCATTGTATTCAGAAAGCGGAACTCCGGCATCTTTTATTTCTTCAGCAAGTTGAACGGTTATAGCCCTGCTGTAAAGTGTTAATTCTGTAGCAATCGGATTGCTTATTTTACAATAGTACCTTCCTGCATCCGAGAGTTGCAATTCTGTTAAATCAAGTGTTGCCAAAGTTGCACCTGGTATGCTATTGCCGTTTTTAAACCATTGATATTGGTCAGACGGACCGGCAAAATAATTCTCGATAAATAAGATAAGATTTTCGCCCGGTGACGCTTGTTGCAATGTTGAAACGCCGATAGAATCCTGTGGGGCATAAATAAATTCATTAAAACTGTTGTAGTTTTCCCATGAGAAAATAGCTTCGATATCATTAAACTGGAGCTGGTTTCCTCCAAGGTAAAGTGTGTCCATTTGGAGTAAGCTCGCTAGTTCATCCGGAATTTGACGATTATTATCAATGACAGCACTTTTGTTCAAATCGATTTCTCCAAGTAAATTATAGTCAATATCAAATCTGTAAATGTTTTCCAGATTCTTGAGTTCAACGGGCAAAGGACCTACAAGTTGGTTGTGGCTTAGATCTAATGCATGTATATTGTTCAGGTTCCCAAGTGAGGCAGGGATCGTGCCGGTTAAGAGGTTGTGTTCCAGATTGAGATGTCTTAGATGGATTAAATTTCCTAACTCTTCAGGAATAACCCCTGAAAGCAAATTTCTGTCCATAAGTATTATTTCAAGACTGGTTGCTTTGCCGAGTTCAGAAGGAATATTGCCATCAAGCTTGTTACGACTAAGTTCCAGTGATTTTAGCTTTTTCAATTGGCCGATACTGGCTGGTATTTCTCCGCTTAGGTTATTATTGCCAAGATGGAGTCTTTCGAGGTTGGTTAATTCTCCAATCCAGGAAGGGAGGGGGCCCGTAATATTATTGTCAAAAACATAAAATTCTTCCAGGAAAATTAAATCTGTAAGTTCCTCAGGCAAAGCGCCGGCAACATTTGTAGAGTCCATTCCCAACATTCGCACATGACCATCTTCAACCCGCACTCCAGCCCATTCTCCAACAGTACAGGTTACCGTGTCCAACCAGTTCTCGTTCCATTTCCAATTTTCTCCGTTGTTTGCCGAATAAAATTTTTCCAATGCTTTGTACTCCGAAAGTGGAATTCCTGCGCCAGCAGGGAAAAGAGGATTTAAAATTTTATATTTACTGTACAACGTAAGGTCTGGCACTTCAGGATTAGTTATTTCAACACGATAGGCACCCGAATCAGTAAATGTTACGGATTCGAAGTTTAAAACAGAATTCGTTTCGCCTTCCATTATTTCACCATATTTATACCATTGAAACTGGTCGTTTTCTGAAATGAAGTTTTCTGATATGCTGAATTGAAAGGGTTCTGATATAAATACAGCAGTATCCTCGAAGTAATCAACTTCCTTTTGGTTCTGGTAATAAAAATTATCTGAAAAATTTTCATAATTCGAAATGGAAAAGGCAGGTAAAATGTCATTAAAAATTAATTGATTATCATTAAGCAATAATGTATCTAACTTGGCTAAAGAATCGATTGCCTCAAAATTAAAGCCGGTTAAATAATTATTGACTAACTCGATATCACGTAACTCCGGTAGTTGAGCCACATTTTCGAAGGCACTGTTTTGTAAATTGTTTTCGTTGAGAGTAATCCTGGTTACATGTCCGTTTTCAATAGTGATACCGTACCAATCAGCAACAGAATGATTGGTTGTATCAAGCCAGTTGGTATTATTCGTCCAATTGTTTCCGTTTGTAGAATTGTACAAATCAGCAAGGCTAAAGTACTCCGAAAGTGGAATTCCTGCGCCAGCAAGGAAAAGGGGATTTAATATTTTATCTTTACTGTACAACGTAAGGTCTGGTACTTCGGGATTAGTTATTTCAACACGATAGACACTCGAATCAGCTAATGTTACGGATTCGAAGTTTAAAACAGAATTCGTTTCACCTTCCATTATTTCACCGTTTTTATACCATTGAAACTGGTCGTTTTCTGAAATGAAGTTTTCCGATATGCTGAATTGAAAGGGTTCTGATATAAATACAACAGTATCCTCAAAGTAATCAACTTCCTTTTGGTCCTGGTAATAAAAATTATCTGAAAAATTTTCATAATTCGAAATGGAAAAGGCAGGTAAAATGTCATTAAAAATTAATTGATTATCATTAAGCAATAATGTCTCTAACTTGGCTAAAGAATCGATTGCTTCAAAATTAAAGCCGGTTAAATAATTATTGACTAACTCGATATCACGTAACTCCGGTAGTTGAGCCACATTTTCGAAGGCACTGTTTTGTAAATTGTTTTCGTTGAGAGTAATCCTGGTTACATGTCCGTTTTCAATAGTGATACCGTACCAATCAGCAACAGAATGATTGGTTGTATCAAGCCAGTTGGTATTATTCGTCCAATTGTCTCCGTTTGTAGAATTGTACAAATCAGCAAGGCTAAAGTATTCCGAAAGTGGCACTCCCGTACCTGAATAACCACAGTCTTCTGAATAGCTTGCCTGTTCATCTTTTTCCCAGTTGGCATAATTTTCCGAAGCAGTAGGGTCATCCACCTGAATGCAAAATAAGTCAGGATTCATTTCTAAATAGATACTCATATTGCTATTATTCCCATTTCTGAGATTTATGCCGGTAAGTTTGTTGTAACTTGCATCGAGTATTGTCAAAAATGTATTCGAGCCAAGATCTAATCCAGAAATCGTATTATAAAAGCAATAGAGATAACGTAAGTTAGAATTTGAACTTACATCTAATTCCGAGATCTGGTTGCTATAACAATCCAATCTTTCAAGTTGAGCATTGGAACTTAAATTTAGTTCGGTGATTTTGTTGTTACTACATTGTAAGTAATTCAAATTGAGATTAGAACTCAAGTCTAATTTAGAAATTGAATTATTCTTGCAATCCAGAAATATCAATGATTCAAAGTCTTCAATACCGGTTAGATCAGTTATTAGCATATCAGAAACATCCAAAGACTTTAAGTTTTTTATTGCTGGGGTTGGTACTGAGTCGTTAAATATACCATTGTCATATCCTAAATGATACAATGCTCTTTCAAATCTTATATCAGGAACATATGTCATATGTGTAGTGCATGAGGAACAATCTTCAGAGTAAATAGTATATTTTTCTTTAAACCAATAGGTCAGATTGTTTGCAACTTCTACGTTGTCGACCTGTATGCAGAACAAATAAGGATTATTTTCTGCGTATAATAACATATTACTGTTGTTCCCATTTTGCACATTTAAACTCGTAAGGCTGCTATTGTTTCCAACTTCAACATTTGTTAACATTGGATTTGAGCTTAAATCTAAACTTGATATTTGGTTGCTGTTGCATTGAACTATTGTTAACTTAGGATTTAAACTTAAATTTAAGAATGAAATTTGGTTATTGCTGCAACTTATTACTGAGAGATTTGAGTTTGAGCTTATATCAATATTTGTTAGTTGGTTGTTAAAACAGATTAATCTCTCCAATGCCAAATTGCTTTTAACGTCAAGCGAGCTTAACTGATTATCTCCACAAAACAAATCTTTTAATATAGAAAAATCCTCTATCCCGGTAAGGTCGCCAATATTCTTCCCACTTACATCAAGAATTGTCAAAGTATCAATATTCACTGTAGGCACTGAATCATTCAACTCCCCGGAATCATATCCCAGGTCGATGAGAGCTTGTTCAAAGTTATCGTCGGGAACATAGGTGTTTTGTGCGTTAAGGTTGGCAAATGTAAAAAACAGAAGAAATGCGAAAAGGAGGTTTACTCGTTTCATTGAATTTGGTTTTTATTGATTTTTAACAAAATAAAAATAATAAAATAATGAAACGTGCATATCGTTTTATGTTTTTTAAAATAAAAAAAAGCCACTCAAATGAGTAGCTTCCTTTTTCTTTTCTAATACCTGTCGTTTTCTCTGTCGGAATAACCACCGCCGCCACCGCGGCCCCGGTTATCGAATCTTCGGCCACCGCCGCCGCCACCGCGGCGATCATCGCGGCGTTGGAAGCCACCGCCGCCACCTCTGTTTTGGAAACCACCTCTATGCTGGCCTCCAAAACCACGACCGCCAGAGCGGTTTTCAGTGCGTGGATTGGCTTGTTTAACAACAATCTGATTCCCATCCTGTTCACTTTCGTTGAGGGCGTTGATTGCTTCATTCGCTTCGTCGTCATTTGGCATTTCAACAAAGCCAAAACCTTTTGAGTTTCCGGTTTCTCTGTCAAAAATAACTTTGGCAGATGCTACTTCTCCAAACTGTGAGAAGAGTTCTTGTAAGTCGTCACCTGTTGTAGATGAACTTAACTTTGCAACAAATAAATTCATAAAAAATTGAACAAATAATAATAAAATAAATAATTAAATACTGAGAAGTTGTTTTCTCTACCAGATTAGACAATTACTGAACATTTTAGTTCTCAATGATTTTTATACATTGCAGTAAAAATTAAAAACAGTCAATTACTTTACCCAAATAGTAAAAACAATATTTTCTTCCATATACAAAATAACGCACATTTTAGCAGATAATCTAATTTATTTTGTATGATTTTAAATAATTACATTAAAAAACCTTCCCGAAGGAAGGCTCTGTAAGGTGAGATCAATTATTTTTTATTAATAAATCTGATTCAAATTTATAAAATTTAGTTTCAAAAAGAGAATTAATTTTTTAAAGATTGAATTGTGAGCTTATTATTTTTTTGTCTTTTAATATGTTGATAACGGCGTCTACAATCTGATCATCCTCCAGCGATGCATAATTAAAAATAATGTCAAAATCGTTGTTTTCAGCCTTTCTTCCAATAATTTTCTCAATAAAAGAATCCCGTTTTTGATCCATTTCATTAATGTATTTCGCGGCTTCTGCCTGGCTTAGATCTTTGAGCTGCATTACTCTGTTGATTCGCCACTCTGTGGGCGCTTCAAGTCTTATGTTTAGTTTGTCAGGAACATTCCGAAGTATCACTCCTGCCGAGCGACCAACAATAATTTTCCGCCCCGAAGTAGCCAATTTACATATCACTCCTTTAAAAATATCAATTAGCTTTTTGTCTGAGATATCATAAATCGTTTCATTTGAAAAAGCGCGGGCAACTTCTTTCATCATTCTTACTGCTTCAGCTTTGTCATCATAACTTCCGTTATTAATTTCAATTATCATATTTTCAACCACATCTGAAAATATTGATTTATCAACCCAGCTCCACTCTGCGTCGGTTTTTGTTTCCGACATGTAACTGTAGCCTGTTAGAATTTTTGAGAGTTTTATTGCGATACGCTGTGCCGAACAACCTGCCTGACGCGAGATTGTTACTACGGGGCCGGGAAAATCCCCTGTTTCAAGGTTAAAACAGGAAAATGTATGCAAATAGTTGTTTAAAAACCTCTCCATTTTAAGGTGATTATTTTAGGTTAATCATTCGAAGTTACAATCAAATATTTTTTATTTGAACATTATGTGTTATACAATACCTCTTTTTTTTAATGTTATTCAACAACTTTCCCAAACTTTTTAAAAAGGATTAATTTTAAGTTTTAATGTTTTCCGGTTAAATTTATACGATTTTATTGAAAAGAAAATATGTTTTAGGCCAGAGAAAAAGACACGATCTGGTTTTTTAAAGTAATTAAACTATGAATCAGCCGATAAAAGTTGCAATATCTTCGTTTGGATTATCAGGTCAGGCCTTTCACGGGCCTTCTTTAAAAGTAAATTCTGGTTTTGAAGTCGTTCAGGTTTTGGAACGCTCAAAAGATTTATCTCAGAGTTTATTTCCCGATGCAGAAATCGTTCGCAATTTTGAGGAGATAGTTAATAACTCAGCTGTTGAGCTTGTAATTGTAAATACTCCCGACTATCTGCACTTTGAGATGGCGAAACAAGTTATAAACGCGGGCAAGCATCTTGTTGTTGAAAAGCCTGTGGCGCAAAAAAGTGCGGAAGCTGCAGAATTGGTGCAACTGGCAAAAGAAAAAGGTGTGGTGTTTTCTGTGTACCAAAACCGGCGTTTGGATGGCGATTTTTTGACTGTAAAGAAAATTCTGGAGCAGGGAAATCTGGGAAGGCTGGTGGAATTTGAATCACATTTTGACAGATACAGAACTTATATAACACCTGACACCTGGAAAGAGGAAGGTGACGAATATATCGGTGTTTTGCATAACCTGGGTTCCCACATGGTCGATCAGGCTTATGTTTTATTTGGTAAACCATCGTCGGTAAATGCTAATTTGAAAATTGTAAGAACTGGCGGAAATGTAGCTGACTATTATGATATCAGACTGGGATACGAAAATTTTGCTGCGATTTTGAAATGTTCTTATTTGGTTATGTACCCCGGGCCACGTTACAGTTTGTACGGTGAATACGGAACTTTTCACAAATGGGGCATCGATCCGCAGGAAGATGTGCTGCGAACAGGGACGCTGCCACAGGGACCGGATTGGGGAAAAGAAGCAGAAAGCGAATGGGGAAAAATAATCTATGAAAGAGATGGAGTAAAGTTTCTGGGGAAAGTAGAAACCATTCAGGGGAATTATCCCTTTTATTATAAAAACCTGTATGAAGCTATCAGAAAAGGAAAGGAACTGCTTGTAAAACCGGAGGAAACTGTAGAAGTTTTGGAAATTCTGGAAGCTTGTTTGGAAAGCAACAGGAAAAAGAAAATGATAAATTTATAGGAACTAAAACCGGAAGTTCACAAAGAAATTAAAAGTAAGAGACTGGGCTTTTATCAAATTTGTTTCGTTAACTGTACCAGATTCAAAATTGATAACACGCGTATAAATGTCAAGATAGTTTTCGGTGTTAAATGCATTTAAAATTGAAACGCCTGGTTTTATATTTATGTTTTTGATGCTGAAATTATAGTTCATCGAAAAATCAACCCTGGAATAATTGGGTAATCGTTTGTACACACGGGTAGTATTAAAGTTCTCATCTTTACTCGAAGATTGGATGTATGGTTTTCCGCTTGTAAAAACCGTTAGTGTTGAGAAATTCCATTTTTTGTAATTGTAAATGTTGGTCCACTTTACTTCGTGGGTTTGGTCGTAATTGGAGGGAATTTCGTCTCCGTTATTTATTTCATCAAAACTACGAGTGGCTTTACTCAATGAATATGCCAGCCAGCTTGTAAAAAAAGAGCCTTCGTATTTGGCCAGAAAATCAATGCCCATTGCTTTTCCTGTTCCTGAAATAAACGAACTGAACGGAGTTGTACCAGGCGGCTGGTTTTGATTGTTTCTTTGCTCAGGGTCGGCAAAAAACAGATATTCCTGTAGCCCCTTTACCGTTTTGTAATAGCCTTCAACATCAAAATAAAAGTCGTTTTTGTCAAAACTAAATCCGGCAATAAAATGGTTGGATGAAAGAACCGGATTAACATTTCCGTCAGCCAATACCCAAAAATCGCGGTTGTATCCGTAAGTTTGTTCGGTACTTGATTTGTTAATATATTGATAGTACTTGCCGGTTGCAATTTTTAGTGTTATTCCCGATTCCGCAGAATAGCTTGCTGCCAAACGAGGCTCGAGATAAAATTTTTGGGCATTGCTGTAGTAGTTTAATCGGATGCCTGGTTTTACACTAAATTTGTTGTTTATATTGATGTTATCCTGAATAAAACCAGTGTATAAAAAAGCCGAACTTTTTAAATTATCGTAGACAAAATCTCTACTGGCATCTTTATAAAACGTAAACTGATGGTACTTTGCCGAAAATCCGTACTGAATTTTATTTCCGGAATTTAACTGATAATCGTTTCTGAGCGTTATAAAATAATCAATCAGTTCATTTTGTTCATTTATAATATCAGTTCTTTCATTGTCGATAACAACCGTTGAATCTGACGAAACAATGCTAAATGTGATATTTGTATTGTTGTTATAGTTGTTAAAATATCCTGAATGTCCAGCCTGTAAGCTGGTAAAATATTTAGAGTTCCACTGTTTGGTCCAGGTAGCTCCCAAACCATTATTTCCCCACTCGTTTGTGTCTTCTGTGTCTATGTTGCCGAGTTCGTTTGAATTGTTACTGGTACTGTTAAGATTATCTTTTGAACCGTAGGTGCTAAAGGAAATGTTTTCCTGTTCTGTTATCTGGTACGAAAGTTTTAGGTTGTAATCGCTAAAAAAGAATTTTGGTGTGATCACATTTGCATCGGGTTGTGGTAATCTGCGGGTTTGGCCCAGCTTGTCGCTGAGTAATTCATCTGCCAGCCAGGTGGAATAGATATCGGAATAAGCACGTCGGCCCGCTGCAACCAGAGTTAGTTTTTTTGAAATTGGAATTTCGGCTGTTAAGTTTCCACTAATCATGTTTACTCCTCCATAAAATTGTGGCTTGCTTTGATTTCCCGATTTCCCTACAATATCCACGATTGCCGAAACCCGCTCACCGTAACGTGAATCGAAACCTCCGCGGTAGACTTGTATATTTTTTATTACGTTGGGATTTAACGCCGAAAAAACGCCAAAAAAATGATCGAGATTGTATAATGTAAATCCGTCAAGCAAAACCAGGTTTTGGTCGGCAGAACTACCCCGCACATTTAATTGTGATGAATTCTCAAAAGAGCTTATTCCCGGCAAAAGTTGCAAAGCCCTAAAAACATCAGTTTCTCCATAGTTGGGTAAATCGACAAATTTTGATGGATTAAAAACCACATGCCCCGCTTCGTTACTAAAATCTACCATTTCTAGCTTGTCGCCTGTAATGTTTACTGTTTCAATAGTTTGCGATTTCTTCTGAAGGCCAAATCTTAAAAGCGACTCTGTACGTGATGTATTAATCAGCGTATCAAGGTTTTGATACCCCAAATATTTTATCTGTATTAAATTTAAGGTGGAATCGGCTAAACGGACACTAAAGGTTCCTTCAACAGTTGTTGATACGGAAAGGTTTCTTTCCCAAACATAAATGGTGGCATAGGGCAAACGCTCACCCGATTCTTTATCAAAAACAATTCCTGTTAGTGTTTTGAATTTAGGTTTTGTGACTTCCAATTGTACCGGCTGTTTTTTATAAATAAGATATGTATCGTATTTAAATTCAAAAGTGAAACCGGTATTTTTAAGTAAAATTGTTAAAATTTCAGAAGCATCTGATTGACTAATCTTTTGTGAGATCTTTGTTTTTTCCAGTAACTCTGAATCAAAAGAGAGGCGGATACTTGTTTTTTGTGCAACTTCAGTAAGTGCTTTCGAAAGGGGAGTATTATCAAATTCAAAGCTAAAAGTTTGTGAAAAACTCAGTTTGGGGAGAAAATTAAATACAATAAATAAAATAACAACAAAAAGTGTTTTATTCAGGTTTTTCCGATAATATGTTAACTCTTTTATTGTTGATTTCATATTTTAGACCCATAGGAATACAGACCACATCTAGCGCTTCCTGTAAACTCTTGTTTGAGAAAGCAACAGTAATAGAACGGTTTTTATTGCCTTCATAGTTTAGTGAAACGTTAAATTGCCTCTCCAAGGCAGCAAAAATAGAAACAAGTGGTTTATCTTCAAAATAAAAAATTCCCTCTTGCCATGAAATTGTCTTATTTATATTATTTTTTGTGATCTTTTGTAGTCCGTTGGAAGTAAGTTCAGCCATTTCACCGGGGGTAATAATCTGTTCTTCACTCCCGGATGTTACTTTTACTTTTCCTTCAATACAACTAACCCAGAATTCTTGTCCTCGTGAAAATATATTAAGTTGTGTGCCCAGAATTTCAATATTACCGTTTGGTGTCTTAATTAAAAAACGATTCCCTTTTTCCACATCAAAGTATGCTTCTCCTTTTAATTTAAGTTCTCGTTTTTCTGTGAAATTTTTATCAGACCAAACTATTTTGGAATCGGCATTTAACACTACGTTTGTTCCGTCAGGTAACTGAATTTGTGTTTGTTCTGCAAAGGAGGTATGCGCAGTGTTTTTAGCGAAAACAGTTGTTACGGTGTAAATTCCCAGCAGCAATAGAACAGTAGCTGCCGCAGCCTGGAAATAACGGTTTATCCTAACTATTTTTACCGGCTTTTTTTCTTCGCTTTTATTCAAAATAGCATTCAGAATTTCTTCTTCCGGTTTTCCTGGTGGAGTGTAAAATCCTTTAGCTATTTTCAAGATTTTCTCTTCGGAATTCATTTCTCTGAATTCTTTGCGAGACAATATATATTTTTCGGAATCGTTCCTTCTCATGGTACTTTCCCTTTAAATTTTATACTCAATTGTTTTTTTCAATTCGTCAAGGGCATTTTTCATTCTCTTTTCAATTGCTTTTACACTTAGCCCCAAGTGGTCGGCAATTTCGTTATAGGTAAATCCGTCAATCCTGTTCATTAAAAATACTATTCTGTTCTTTTCTTTTAAAGCTCCAATTGCTTTTTCCAGTTTATCATTGAATTCTTTAAATTCCAACTCAAATTCAGGCGATGCCAGATTTTCTTCCGGTTTATACCTTTTGGCAAAGTCGAAAACAACCTGCTGGTGTTCAAATCTGTTTTTGCAAAGGTTTCCGGCAATTGTGTACAATAACGACTTAATAGTCTCTTCCCTTATATCGTCCTTTTTTTCCCATACTTTTGTAAAGGTATCCTGGGCAATATCTTCCGCCATCTCTGCGTCGCCTGTTTTAAAATAAATGTAATTCTTCACAGGCTGGTACATTTGGTGAAACAATTCTATAAATTTGGTTCTATCTATCCCCGGCATTGAATTAATTCTCAGAAAATTATTTTCAATCTCTTTTACTGTATTTAATACAGGCAGATGTTAAATTCCCCTAAAAAAGCGAACGGTTTTATTCGAATAAGATTTAGTAAACTGTTAATTAAAGAGTTAATTTATAGGTAAATCCCAAGATTTTAACCGATTCTTTATCTGAAAAATAGTCATTTATTCTGAAATATGTGCCAATCCGGTGGTGTTTATTTATTTTGTATTCCAAGCCGGCTTCCCATCTTCCTTTGTCAAATTCGCTGTCATCCATGTCTCGGTATATTTCGTAGGCAGCATACGGTTTTAAAGCGAGTTTTTTAAGCGCATACTCCATTTTTAGCCTCACTCGCAGGTAATTTGTTTTGTTGTTATCATCGTCGCTAAAGTCGTCGGAATTTGTATATCTTAGCCGGAGTTGAGTTTCCAGCTTTTCCCATTCATAATTTGTTTTAGCATCAAAAGCAAAGCGCCCGTACCACTGAGAGTCGCCGTTGTTTTTTAAATTGTTTCCCAAACGATATTTACCACCCAATGAAAAATAATCACTGAATTTGTACTCAAGACCCGGTTGAAACAGGTATTCATTTAGTTCAAATTTCTCCTTAAACCGAATTTCCGGAGCAAAGCTCAATTCCAGTTTTTTTGTAAGATCTTTTGATATTTCAAACTCAAACCAGGTACGTTGTGCAAAAACATTTGCGACAAATGCTACCATTAAAATGGTTATAAATACTCGTTTCATTTTTTCTACTCTTTTGAAATAGTTTTCTTTCCGTTTAACTCATTTACATCATGGAAAATCCTGATTTTTGCGATGTCGCGAAGGAAATTAATCTCTTGGATTTCAATTCGTTTTACTTTTATGCCGGTGCGGTTCTCAATGTCTTTCAGCAAACTCTCTTTGTTCAGTAGATGAATGTTTTCGATTTTCTCGTAGGTGATATTCAGAGCAACCTCCTGTTTTAACAGCAAGATTTTTTCCAAAATCCACATGGTAGCAATTATAGCCACATTTGTGAAAAAGAGCTCCAGGTAACTTACCTTTTTGTTTGAGAGGGCGTTGATGACGGAAATACCAATAATTACAAAAAGGTAGGTCATTTCTTTTATTGGAATTGTATCTGTTCGGTAGCGGATAATTCCAAAAATAGCGAACAGGCCCAGTGCAAATCCCAATTCCAGTTTTACACTTTCAAGTAAAAAACACAGTGTGAAGATGGTTGTACTTATTGCAAAGTAACTAAAATAAAAGTCTTTACGCCTGCTGTTTTTTGCGTAAATTAAAAATACTACAATAAAGGTCACAAGCAGGTTAAAACCAAAACGTAAAACCAGTTGTGAAAAATCTTCAATATTGATAAGTTTTATGTCAAGAAATTTTATGTTTGCAAGCAGATAGTGATCAAATAACTTTGTATTCATTTTGATTGTTTAAATGTTTTCTGTATTGAAAAACAGCGTGTTATGCAGCACGTGTTACCCGGCTTTAAATTGTTTCTCAATTTTAAGAATATCGGGTTTAAACCGGTTACGTTTTAATCCCGTTTCGTTTAAAGCTCTTCCCATACAATATTTGCTAAAACTATTTTGGTAAATTTTGTTCTGTTTTAGTGTTTCCGCAATTTTTGACTTGAGATTTCTGCTACCTTGTTTTAATTCAATTATTACAAGGTTATGTACATTTCGGTATTTGGTACCTATGGAATGAAACCTGATGTTGATATCAATGGTACATCGTTCGTTAAAATTCTTGTTAACCAATGTAATACGTTTAAACAAGTTGCCAAATTTTACATCCAGCTCATCAGAATTTAAAGGAGTATTTATATTTATAAATTTTTTTTCCGATTCAGAAAATTCAGAATTAAAATCATTTATCGGCATCCTGATTTTACAGGTTTTCCCTTTGTTGCTTTTTTGTTTTATTTCCAAAAACGAAATGCCTGACATGATATATTTTCGTCTTCGTATTTTCAGTCGGTTCGATTTTCCATTGTGGTGCATGATATAAAAATGGTTATCAGGCGTATCAAAATAGATGGTGTTATACGATTGAATTTTTGTCCCATTGATATCCAGAACATAATAGTCGTTTTTTATTGCATCCAGTATTACCGGCAGATGCTTTCTCTCGAACCAGTATTTTGAATCAAAGCGATTTAGAAGTTTTACATCGTTCATTTCGCTGAGTGAGATACTCTTAAATTCGTTTAATACTTCCAGTTCGCCGTTGGTGCTGTATTTCTCTTTTATTATTTCAGGATAAGCTATCATGAATATTTATTGAATTGTGTATGTCATTGAAGTAATATCAAAACTCACATACACTGATCCCGGTGTATAAGTGCCGCCGGAGAATAGTCCGTCGGTTTCATCACCAGTGGAACTGCCTCCAGTGTATATAGAATAGCTTTCTCCTTTTGTCAGATCGGGCGACGAGAAAGCAACTGATTGATAATTTTTTGAAGGTTTGTAAGTGAGAATTTCCTCTCCTTTTTCCGATTCAACATGGAAGATGGTTCCGCCTGATTTTGTAGAATTAAATTTTACCAACACCGAATATTGGTCAGAACTGGAAGCTGGTGCTTCTGCCATTCCTGAACTTCCGGCAGCGATGAGCAGCCCTCCGGTAATCGTAAACGAACCGTTACAATCGAGTGCTCCGTTTCCACTGTTTGTAGGACCGTCAACCAAAACTGTACCATCCGTCATTTTTATATTACCATTTGAATCGAGTCCGTCGCCTGAAGCATTGATGTATATGTAAGCTCCGTTGATGTATATATAGTAATTTCCCGACGATGTCGAGCCACCTCCCCAGGGACCGCCTCCTCCCATGGCGTCACCTCCGGCAGAGAGGTTAATACCGTCGTCACTCGATTTTATATGAATGGTTCCTTTGTTGATTTCCATATCCCCCTGACCGCTTTCAATTCCTTCATAAGACTTCGTTATATTAATGTCGCCATCGTTGATAACTAAATCGTAATCTGAATGAATTCCGTCGTCACCTGACGAAATCTCATATGTTCCACTATTTATGGTAATGGTTTGGTTTGAGTGAATGGCGTCGTCGGCACAGTTTAGCGAAAAAATACCATCGTCGATAATAATATTTACTCCGGCTTTCAGCCCTTTTGAGGAAGTACTTTCGTAATAAGAGGAAGTACTTCCACTTGTTGTTAATTCAATTTCAGCATATTCAATCATTAAATCGGTCTCAGCTGAAACAGCATCTCCTTTGGCTGAAATATCAAAAGTTCCATCGTAAATTTCAATATATCCTTTGGAGTCGTCGCTGTCATTATCCGATTTTAATCCATCACCATCAGATTCAACTGTAAAATTTCCATTTTTTATAATGATATAGTCTTTCCCGCGGATGCCATCGTCAACAGCAGTAACGGAAATGTTTCCGCTGGCAATAATTAGTCCGTCCTTGCTTGTAATACCGTCGTTAAAATTGGCGTCAACAACAAGTGTTCCTTCACCAAAAATTGTGAGGTCCGATTTACTAAAGATTGCAGCGTTGGGTTCTTCATCTTCTTCATCGTCATAATTGTAAGAACTCCCGTCGGTTAACTTGTTGGTGGTGTTTTCGTTTAAAGCAATCAGTACTTTTTCAGCGCTTTTAATATAGATTGGAGCACTGTTTGAGCAACTAATATCAACACCGTCCAGAATTAAACGAACAATTTCTTCGTCTTCTGTATTCACTATAATTTGTCCGTTGGAAAGCGTTCCCGAGAAACTGTAATTTCCCGCGGCGCCAATAACTATGTTTCCCGATTCAATAGTCACATCATCTGAACTTTCAGTGGCAGAACTTCCATTCAGACTAATTTGAGTTACACTGTTGCTGTCCCACGTATAGTCAGCAGTATCATCGTGATCACCTGCGTTATTGGTAACAGCTTCTTCAATCGTCTCTTCATTTACAACATCTTGCTGCTCTTCCTCTTCAGTTCCTGTTCCCGGAGTTAAACCCTCGCAAGAAGCAAATAGAACAGTTACCACTGCCCAGGCATAAAAAAACCATTTTTTCATATTCTTAAATGTTTCAGTTTTTACTCTCATAATTTTTACAACTTTGAGTACATTTCCTGTAATGCATATTTTTTTGAATCATTGGATATTATCTTAATATCGCCATTCAAAATATTACAGGTTTCGTAAAAAATTAAGTAAAGTCTTTTGTTCCCTTTGAAATTTTATTCTGATTGTTAACCAGTGATTTCAAAAGCTATTACAGGCAGAAAAGAGATATCCCTACTTTTTGATAAAAAAAACTGAAAATCAATACATTTTGGAGTAACCTGAATATTTTCAGAACATTGACAAGGGCGGCATGTTTATTTAGTATCGGTTAGGAAAGCAAATTTTTATGGAGAAAAAATATACAAATGCTCTTATACATTCCAGTTCGCCTTATTTGTTGCAGCACGCGCATAATCCGGTGAATTGGCAGCCTTGGAGCGATAAAATAACAGAACAGGCACAAAAAGAAGATAAGCTTATTCTGGTCAGTATTGGGTATGCCGCGTGTCATTGGTGTCATGTGATGGAACACGAGAGTTTTGAAGATGAGCGTGTAGCAGAGGTGATGAACGATAATTTTATTTGTGTAAAGGTTGATCGTGAAGAGCGCCCGGATGTAGATCATTATTACATGACAGCGGTGCAACTTATGCAACGGCAGGGAGGCTGGCCTTTAAATGTAATTGCACTTCCGGACGGGCGTCCGGTATGGGGGGGTACTTATTTCCCGCGCGAAACATGGATGAGTGATATTTTGGCGGTTGCAGGTTTTTACCGAAAAAACAGGGAACAAACAATAGAATACGCAGAAAATCTTCAAAAGGGAATAGAACAGGTTTCGGTTATAGAAGAAAAAGAAAATATTTTGCCGGGAAATTCTAAAATGATTGAAAGTGTGGTAGGAGAGTGGAGCAAAAGATTTGATTTGGAACATGGCGGACGAACAGGTGCTCCCAAATTCCCGATGCCTGTAACCCTTGAATTTTTACTGCATTTCGGATGTGTAAAAAATGATAAGTCAGTTCTGGACTATCTAAAACTTACCCTTGAAAAAATGGCACGCGGAGGGATCTATGACCAGGCAGGTGGTGGTTTTGCACGTTATTCGGTTGACGAGTTTTGGAAGGTTCCGCACTTTGAAAAAATGTTGTACGACAACGGACAACTGTTAAGTATTTATTCAAAAGGTTATCAGTTATTTAAAAACGACGAGTTTAAATTGGTGGTAAAAGAAACAATTGATTTTATTGAACGTGAACTGACAGATGAGTCGGGGGCTTTTTACTCGTCTCTTGATGCCGACAGTGAAGGAGAGGAAGGAAAATTTTATGTATGGAATGCAAAGGAACTGGAAAAAATTATTGGCGATGATTTCAAGTTGTTTTCAAAATATTTTAATGTAAACACCAAAGGTTTCTGGGAACAGGGAAACAACATTTTATTACGCGATGGTTCTGATCCTGAATTTGTTTTTAAAAATGGCATATCGGAAAGCGGACTTCAACAAAAAAAGAAAGTTTGGAAAGATAAGCTGATGAATGCCCGCCGGAAGAGAGCTCGCCCGGGACTTGACGATAAAACATTAAGCTCGTGGAACGCTCTGGTAATCCAGGGACTGCTGGATGCCTACAAAGCTTTTTCTGAAAGACGTTATTTGGAACTGGCCCTTAAAAATGCAACGTTTTTGCAAAATAATATTTTGACACAGGACGGGAAATTATTTCATGTCTGGAAAAAAGGGCAAAAGTCGGTTGCTGGATTTCTGGAAGATTATGCATTATTGATTCAGGCTTTTCTTACGTTATTTGAGGTAACCAGCGACGAAAAGTGGTTGAAATTAAGCCAAATGTTGGTTGAAATCACATTTCAACACTTTTTTGATGAAAAGAATGAAATGTTTTTCTTTTCAGAAAAGGACGCAGATTCGACTATTACAAATCATTTTCAAACGGAAGATAATGTTATTCCCGCGGCTAATTCGATTATGGCAAATAATCTATACAAGTTGTATTTATTTCTTGGTAAACCGGAATATCTGAATATTGTTAAAAAGATGGTTCAAACTGTTGTTTCCAATTTTCGCAACTACCCGATGGCGTATGCTAACTGGGGAACTTTAATGCTTAGAATTTATGAGCCTCATTTTGAGCTTGTGGTTTGCGGGCCAAATTCTGAGGCTTTGTTGAAAGAGATTCAAAAAGACTTCAATCCAAATATGATTGGTTTATTTTCAGCCAAAGAGAGTGAGGTAGCGATTTTTAGTAAGCGGTTTAAAAATGGGGAAGACCTGATTTATGTTTGTAAGGCCGGAGTTTGTGAATTACCTGTGAAATCTGTTGTAGAGGCTAAAAAGTTACTGGAAACACACAAATGAAAAAGGTAGAGTTTTTAGTTGTAGGACAAGGCTTAGCCGGTACAATGCTTGCCTTTGAGATGTTAAAAAAAAGTTTAAGTTTTCACATTGTTTCTTCGCCTGAAAAGAGGAAAGCCTCGTTGGTTGCAGCGGGAATGGTAAATCCGTTGGTTTTTAAACGCCTTACAAAAAGTTGGCTGGCGGATAAACTGGTTCCGGTAATGAAAGAAAGATATCAAAACCTTGAGAATGTGCTGGGAGAGCGTCTCTTTTTTGAAAAAGATATTCTAAAACCTTTGTCGGCACAGGAAAAACAACTTTGGCAGGAAAGAAAATTTTTGCCTGAGTTTTCAAGCTTTATTAGGGAAATAACGAATGAGGCACCAGTGGAAAATATTTCTGATGCTGCCGGTTTTGGAATTGTTACTCATTCGGGGTATTTAAATTTGGTGAAATTTTTAAAATTGTCGGAAGACTATTTTCGGTCTGAAAGCCTGTTGACGGAAATAGACTTTTTGTTTCAAAAGTTTGAACCTCAATGTTCAAATTTTGAGGTTGGAGGAATTGTGGCCGAAAAGATTGTATTCTGCGAGGGGGCACATCTTAGGCAAAATCCATTCTTTGATTTTGTAAAGCTAAAACCTGTAAAAGGAGAAGTGCTGCAAATTTTTGCTCCGGAACTTTCAGAAAAATATATTTTAAATAAAGGAGTATTTGTATTGCCGGTTGGTCATCATCGTTTTAAAGTTGGTTCAACATATGAGTGGCAGGATTTGACTGAAAAGCCAACCAAAGAGGGCAAAAAATCGATTGCAGAACGATTGGATAATTTAGTCAGTGTTAATTATTCTATTGAAAATCACTGGGCTGGCATTCGTCCCGCAATTGCTGACAGACGGCCGGTTTTAGGTGAACATCCCAATTATAGTAAATTATTTATTTTTAACGGCCTTGGAACCAAAGGAGTGATGCTGGCACCATTCTTTGCAAAAGAAATGGTTCGGTACCTTTGTTCCGAAAACTACCAGCTATCAGAGGAGGTTCAGGTAACCAGATTTGTATGATTTTAATCTATTCGAAACTAATCGTTGGTTGAATAGGTATATTTTGCCTCGCTTAAAATCTCCGATGGAATAGTAAATCCAATATCAGTAGCGGTTTTAGTATTTAACGCGATCACGTCAGTGCTAAAATACTTTATCTCTTCTTCGTCCGGATTTGCCCCCAACAGCACAGCTGCTATTTGTTCTCCTGTACTTGATGCAAGTTTTTCATAATCAATAGAAATTGAAGCGAGTGCTCCATCTTCACAATGTTGGAAAGAGTCTCCTATTACCGGGATTTTGTCTTTGATTGCCAAACCGGTTAGTTCAGTCATACCGTCGCTTACTGTGTTGTCGGCAGCCACCAAAATAGCTTCAATATTACTGTTATTGGCCAGCGACCAGTATCCTTCGTAGACAGCATTTATTGACGGAATTCCAACTGAAGTAAAATTTAGATTATAGAATCGCATTAACGAAACTAACTGACTTTGAGCAAACGCAGAATTCGATTCATAAGGATTGTATAATCTTCCTGCATTTTTTAAATTGGGCATAATTCTTTTAACAAAAGAAAGATAATCGTTAAAGTTGGTGGCATCAGATAATCCGGTTAGATTTCCTCTTGTATCTAAAATTCCTGATGATTCGGGGTCGGTCACATAGGTGAAAATTAAAGGGATTTCTTCGGGAACATTATTTACTGCGGCTTGTGAAGCAGGTGTGGAAACGGAAAGAAAGATATCAACATCTGCATCAAGTATTTCCTGAATCAAATCAAACAAACGGGATGCATCATTGTCGGCATCTCTTTCAATGAACTGAATAAAATTGGTCTCTGACAAACCCAGCTCAGACAGTTTTTCTTTCATGCCTCCGGTGATACTGGTTGCTACTGATGATTTATTGTAATAAAGGATTCCAACCCTGGCTGAAGATTTGGTTATTTTTATTTTGTCTCCTGCATTTATGGCGTAGCGAAGACTTAAATCTCCAACATTTACAGCAAGTCTCAATTTAAGAGAGGCATCAATAAACCCAACATTTTGGCTGTTCCCGACAGAAGAATAGGTGGTTCCAAGTTTTGCAAAAAAAGTTTTTTCTCCGTTTATTTCAATTTTTAACAAATCACCAAGATCGAATTCTGACATTAAATCATTTGAAATATTGGAATGGCAATTTCCAAAATTATCAATATATAATATTTGTCCTGTAATTGTCGTTCCGTTTTTATTGGGTTGAGAAATTTGAATAGTTTCCGGGGAATTTAAAATTTCGCCAAAATTTGATAACGGCTTATCTTCTAATAAAGCCACCGTTGCAGAAGAATAGAAATCTTCAATAGACATATTTTGATAGTTCCCGCCTTCCAAAACATCGCTGTTGGTAACGGAATAAAATTCTGACAGCTCACCGTTAAGCATTAATCTTGAAGCAACACCATTGTCTGGTATCAGGTATCGTCGGCCACTGTTATCTTTACAAACCATTCGTCCACTCCCTGCACCGGGTTCAACAATCACAACAAAGTAAGTATTGTCGGGATAGCTTTTGGCCGCGACTTCAAGATGGTAGGTTGCTTCATATAAATCAAACGATTTTGTTTTTATGTAGTCGATGTAAGCGTTTTTGTATATCTGGCGAATTGAGCCCATCACATTGATAATAATATCACTGCTTTCAATATTATCTGATATCAATACTACCGAAGGTGAGTCAACAAGCTCATCTTTTGTCAGGTCGTCACTACACGACAAGGTAAACAAAAGGGACAGGGTAAAGAATAATATTTTTTTCATTTGTTTTTGGTTTTTTTGATTTAATGGTTGCTCGCTTGCCGGCAATCCTTTTTTGCTTTAAAGCGGATTTGGTTTCAATTAAAGGTTTGTTTACGGTGAGTAAAATTAGTTGTATTTCAAATAAAAAGATATAAGAATAACGCTGATTTTTAAGTAAAAGATCCTGAATAAATCAATAATCTGGTTGTGCTGAAGCAAAAAATTGTTGGAAAATTCCGGCACCAAACAAAATTATCATTTTAATCTTTTAAGTCGACAATATCGGCAGTCCTTGATTTTATATATCTCGTCAATAATCGGGAAGCTTACATAAAAAAAGCAATCCCGGCGTCCATTCCGGGATTGCTAACTAACTTTTCTTATTATTAAAATCCGTTTTTGTAATAAAAAAGATAGGGTTTGTAATGATTCAAAGATAGGATGTCTTTTTATTCCAACAATAAATCCGAAACTGAATCGAATGGTAAAAAAGACTGATTTTGAAGTTCAAAAAAACCTACGCGTTTTTATATATATAGTTTTTGATGTTTTAATTCATCAGCTTCATTTGGAGGTAGGTGAAAATAAGCGCGTACATCCTTGCTCGTTGTTCATTGGTTGAAGCGGCTGCGTGTCCACCCTCTGTATTTTCGAAATAGTAAATTTTATAGCCTATGTCGCTCATTTTTGCCACCATTTTACGTGCGTGTCCCGGATGAACACGGTCGTCGCGGGTTGAGGTAGTAAAAAATACTTCAGGGTAATTCATCCCTTTTTTTACATTTTGATAGGGAGAGTACTTGCTGATATATTCCCATTCCTCCGGAATATCTGGGTTTCCGTATTCCGCCATCCAGCTTGCTCCGGCCAGCAGTTTGTTGTATCTTTTCATATCAAGTAAAGGAACGGCACAAACAACCGCCTGATACAGATCCGGTCGTTGGGTAAAGGCAACGCCAACTAAAAGTCCGCCGTTGCTTCCGCCAAAAATACCAAGCTTTTTGGGAGATGTAATTTTTCTGGAAACCAGATCTTCAGCAACAGCATGAAAATCGTCATACACCCGCTGGCGATTAGCTTTTAATCCCGCCTGATGCCACTTGGGGCCAAATTCTCCGCCACCACGAATATTTGCCAAAACATATACTCCTCCCTTTTCAAGCCAGGCAGTGCCGGTAGTTGCTGAATAACTCGGTAACTCAGGCACTTCAAAACCTCCATACGCGTATAAAAGAGTTGGATTATTACTGTCGGGTTTCATATTCTTTGGCCCCACAACAAAATATGGAATTTTTGTTCCGTCTTTTGATGTTGTTTCAAATTGTTGGACTTTGTATTTTTCAGTAGGGAAGAACGTTGGAAGCGATTTTACTTTGTTGTAATCCCCTGTTGCTGCATCTCCGTAAAACAGAGTCGCCGGCTCAAGAAAGTTTTCAAAATAAAAGAAAAAGTTATCACTGTTTTCGTCGGAGGCAGCCAAAGAAATATTTCCAAGTTCAGGAGTGTTTATTTTGTGTTTGCGCCACGAACCGTCCCATTTATATGTATACAACTCACCTTTTACATTGTTGAGCATATTTACCAGTAACATATTTTTTGTTGAAGAAAGACCCGCTACGCTGGAACGCTCATCGGGTTCAACCAAAAGATAGAAGTCTGGTTTTCCGCGAAGTAAATCGTTGTATTTGGCGGTAATTACAGAGCCTTGTTTATAAAACTGATCATTCACTTCCCAGTCTGATTTTAAGCGTAGAATAACCATATCATTTACTATTCCTGCTAACTCAATATCATCGGGCAGCTCAAGTTTAACCAGCTTTCCTTTTTCAAGAACATAGTACTGTGCCGTGTAAAAGGTCATGTATCTCATAATGAGTTGGTAGGTTTTGTCCTGTGTTGGAATTGTATATCCCCAAACCCCCATATTATCTTTTTCACCTTCAAAAACCAGTTTTGCATCTTTTAACTCCGTTCCACGTTTCCATATTTTTACCTGGCGCGGATATCCTGATGTAGTAACTCCATCACCAAAATCAGTCGAAACCATCAGCGTATTTTTATCAATCCAGCTTGTATTTCCTTTTGCCTCGGGAACATAAAAACCGTTTTCAACAAAAGATTTGGTTTCGACATCAAATTCTTTTATAACAACGGCATCTCCACCGCCTTTTGAAAGACTTATAAGGAATTTATTATAGTCAGGATAAAGCCCCGAAGCACCTTTAAATACCCATTTTATGTTGTCTTTCCCGGAAAGATTGTCGATGTCAAGAATTATTTCCCACTCAGGGGTTTTACTTAAATAGCTTTTTATCGTGGTCCTTCTCCAGATACCTCTTTCATGTTCCTTATCCTGCCAGAAATTGTAAATGAAATTACCAAAGATTGTGGGCTCGGGAATACGATCCGTTGAATTGTATATTTCAAGATTTTTATTGTAAATCCCTTTATAACTGTTATGTTCTGTTAAAACAGCCAGCGTTTTTTTATTCCATTCTTCCACCCAGTTGAGTGCCTTTTCATTTTCAACGTCTTCGAGCCACAGGTAGGAATCGTTTTGTGCAAAACTTAGTTGTGTCATAATAACAAATAAAATTAAGCTGTACTTTTTCATTATCACAGAGTTTAAATAAAATGTAACATTTGGTATTATATATAGTTGAATGAAAAGTTATTTTGTTACAATGAACAAAAGATTTTATTACTTAGCCCGGATTTGTAATTAGTATATTGGTTTGGAAATCCATGAGCCAGAAGCATTTTTTACCCACATGGTTTTTGTGTGAATTTATTTATTGGCTGATTGCCAGAAAAATATATGTTTACAGGATAAAATATGGATAATTATTTATTGCGTTATTTTTGTATGGGAACATTATTCCGTATATTCAACATATTTGTGAGCTAAAAATAGAATTTGCTGAAATGTGGATATTTTTTTGTTTTTTTGAAAAAAATGGTAATGTGAAGATTCTTGACGGGTTGAATTTGAAAAAAATTATATGGCAACATTGATCTTCTTTTTTGCCGTTTCCATAGTTGTTTCATTTTTATGTTCAATTTGGGAGGCAGTTTTATTAAGCGTAACACCTTCGTACGTTAGCCGCATGGAAAATGAAAAACCAGCGGTTGGAAAATTATTAAATCAATTTAAGGTTGACATTGATAAACCACTTTCTGCTATTCTTACTTTAAATACCATAGCGCATACCGTGGGGGCTATTGGAGTAGGGGTGCAGGCAGGAAAAGTATTTGGTACGCATCATCTCAACTTATATTTTTTCGAAATTACTTATGAATCGCTTATTGCGGGAGCAATGACGTTGGCGATCCTGGTGCTTTCAGAGATCATCCCAAAAACATTGGGCGCAAGTTACTGGAAGTTAATCACTCCTTTTACGGTTCGCTCTTTAAGAGTTTTACTGTTTATTTTGGCACCGTTTGTTTGGATGAGTAAATGGATAACGCGCCTTGTCAAAACAGAAAAAGGGCGCAGCGTTTTTAGCCGCGCTGATTTTGCTGCTATGGCTGATGCCGGTCTGAAAAGTGGCGCGTTGGATAAGGATGAAAAGTCGATCATTCAGAATTTATTACGGCTGGAGAATTTGAAAGTAAAGGATATAATGACTCCGCGTTCTGTAGTATTGATTTTGGATGAAGATATGACGCTTACCGAAATATATAGCGAAATTCGCCCTTTGCAATTTTCACGCATTCCGGTTTACAAAGATCAGCCAGATAATATTACAGGCTTAATTCTAAAAGATAAAATCCTTGAAAGTCTGGCTGAAGATCAACATTCGAAGAAAGCTTCAGAAATTAAGCGGGATATTTTATTTGTAGAAGACGAATTTTCAGTGTCGAAACTTATGGATACACTCATTTTGAGACGTCAGCACCTGGCGATGGTAGCCGATAAATATGGATCTGTAGTTGGTTTGGTTACGATGGAAGATCTGTTTGAAACACTGCTTGGAATGGAAATCGTTGATGAATCAGACAAAGTTGAAGACCTCCAAAAGTACGCCCGGGAGAACTGGCAGAAACGGGCAGAAAAGAATCGCTTCGAAGACAATAACTAGATTTCTTTTTGCCGGTTTATGTAAACCGAAAATCTTTTTGTTTGTTGGTATTTACGATTTAACAGATAATTCAGGATTTTAAATTGTAACATTAAAAAGGTAATCTCTAAAATCATTAAACCGATGAAAAAGTTTTTGATACTCTTTGTTTTACTGCCAGCTGCGATATTTGCTCAAAATGATACCGATACGACAAAATTGTGGAAAACCGGAGGCGTTTTTACCTTTAATTTCTCACAGGTTTCTTTAACCAATTGGGTTGCGGGAGGAAAGAGTTCGGCTTCGGGGATTTTTATGGTAAATACATTTGCCAATTACAAAAAAGATAAATTGAGTTGGGATAATTCTATTGATTTAAGTTATGGTTTTTTGAAAGAAAAAGATAATGAAGTTGTAAAGTCCGATGATAAAATTGATTTTTCGTCAAAGTTAGGTTTTACAGCATCCAAACGATGGAATTACTCGGGCTTGCTAAATTTTAAATCCCAGTTTGCTCCCGGCTATAATTACCCCAATACTGACGATGCCATTTCCCGGTTTATGGCACCCGGATACCTGAATCTTGCTTTGGGTATGGATTATAAAACCGAGAATATGTCGGTTTTGTTATCGCCGGCAACCGGGAAGTTTACTTTTGTTACCGATGATGTACTTGCCGATGCAGGCGCTTTTGGCGTTGACCCCGGAAAAAAGTCACGCAGTGAACTCGGCGCCTTTGTAAAATTTGAAGGAAAAACGCCGCTGGTAAAAAATGTGGATTTACAAACCAAGCTTGATCTGTTTTCAAATTACCTGAATAATCCGCAAAATATTGATGTGGACTGGAAGGTGATGGTGAACATGAAAATCAATGAATATCTTTCAGCCAATCTGGTTTCGCATATTATTTACGATGACGATGTTGATATCTCGATTGATAATGACGGAGATGGAACAATTGATGAAACCGGGCCTCGTATCCAGTTTATGGAAATGTTCGGGCTTGGATTATCCTATAAGTTTTAGAAATTTAGAACCTTCAATTTCCCATCAGAGCTCTTTTATAAAGATATCTTTGAATTTCATAAAAAGCTCGTCGCCGGTGTGCAATTGCAGGCAAATGTTGCCTTTTTTTCCTACTTCCCGATTTTTATGAAATTCGTCGTTTAGAATCTCTGCTGAATCAAAATTAGTAATTAATACTCCGTTGAGCCAGGCTTTTACTGAATTTCCGTTGGCAACGATTCGCAAATTATTCCAGGTTTCTTTTTGGTCAGAATATTTCATCGGGGCCTCTTTCTTTCTCATTTCTTCATTCACCCACTCTCCTTTTGGAATATCCGGATATATCCACCGTTGAACTCCACGGGTTTCGTCCCACATAAATCCTGTTCGCCATGGTAACGGAGGGTGAATATCAATTTGTGGGCCATCCAGCCAGAAATCTTTTTCATCGTATCTGCTGCGTATTTGAATACCACTGTTTCCCGAACTCGATTGATAAGCTGCAAATTTTAGTTTCAGTTCAAAATTTTCATATTCTTTTTTTGTCATCAGCCATACATAGTCATGATTTTTATTTCCCGTCGAATTGACAACAATTACATTGTTCTCTACTTTCCAGAAATTTTGTTTTATATCTTCCGGTTTTGCTTTTACTTCCCAAAGATTAAGGTTGTTTCCGTTGAAAAGCGGAACAAATCCATTTGTCGTTTGCGCTATTGTTTGGATGGCAAATAAAAATATTATTCCAATCGTAAGTATAATCTTTTTCATTTCGGCGGTAAGGTTATTCAAGGATAAAAATAATAAAAAAACTCCCGCAAAATGCGAGAGTTACGATTTAATGGAATAGCTTCGATTTCAATAAAAAAACTATTCGACCATTTTTTCAATATCTTCTTCTGAGTCGGGAACAACAAGGTCGTCCGATTCATTTCTTACTTTTTCAAAATCGAGTGCTTTTCGTGCAGATTTTACAACAATTCCAATCACAAATTTCAAAACAAAATGTTCCGCAGGTTCCGGCAAATATGGGATGTCAATTTTGTCATTGGCTAACCGGGTCAACCTTCTTACCAATCGTTTTGCTTCACCGTCGTCAATTCCTTTATCGGCGCTTCGAATCAGATCATAAAATTCATTTGGCAAGTGGTCGTATAAAAATGTATCAATCTTTAAAATGATTTTGATAAAGATTTTTTCTTCTCCGGTCTCACTAATTAAAGGAACATTAATTTTTTTATTTAACCGTTGAGCGAGATCTTTAATCTCTTCTTCAGTCATTTTATTCCTTTTTATAGGTTCGGCATAAAAGTCGTTTAATAACGTTTTAAATTCGTCTGTTGTTAATGTAGCTAGTGCTGTCGGCATGATAAAGCTTTTTAGGTTAATAAATTGATTAATCAGTTATATATATGGTTTCAGGCCTGGAACAACGATTCAAGTAAATCTCTGGTTTCGGTATTATAAACTCCATCGATAGAAAGATTGGGTTTACGGGTTTGTAACTCTTTTATCCCCGATTCAGTTTTTGAGCCAAAAGCACCGTCTGAAGTACCCACATCTATCTTTAACAATTTTAATGCATCCTGAAGCGCTACAACTGCGACTCCCCGACTGCCTTTTGTTAGAGTCGGGGCAGGAATATCCAGTCTTTTTACCGGAGCAAGACGTTGATAAGAGAGCACTGTGTTAAGCCGGTAAGCGGATACCGAAACCCTGTTTCCCTGGTTTCCCCCAAGACAGTACACTCTTTTTTTGTCGGCCGAAATACCAAGGAAAATACCTACATGGCCTTTCCACGATTGCGGACTTTCGCGCCAAAAGACAACGATATCGCCCGGTTCAGGAGCAGTTACTTTTTCGCCGATATTTAACCACGAACGTGCATTTGCTTTTCCCGAGTATTGTAACCCGGCTTTCCATGCAACCCAATTTACAAAGGTGCTGCACCATGGAATTTCATCGTTAGTGATTCCTTTAATTCCGACTTCTTTTGCGTATTTTAATACTTCCGGATTATCCTGGTCTCCGACGATCTCCTCGGTTCCCAACTCATTAAAAGCAATTTTTAAAAGAGCCTCCATAATACGATTTTCATTATATTTTTATTGAAATTATACTCCCTGTTTTTCAACTTCTAAACGTATAAGATTGACGATTGAAATTTTAAAATACCGGAAGAATAAATTTTAGATTTAACGGATTTCGAGATACAATTTACGGAAATAAAAGGTGAAAGTCAATAAAATAATACGTTTTTGTCTTTATTAGTGAAGAGTTAGTTCAGGGAATCTTTAATTTTGTTTTTTAGTAGCAGATTAAGAAGGTTTTGAGCGGCTCTTTTTTGCAGCTCTGCAGCTGCACTGTCGGAATACCAGGCATAATGTCCGGTGCAGATTGTACGTGGATGATGAACGAGTTCGTGCTGTGCCTGGGTGACAGGTTCATTTTCAAAAACATCAAGTCCGGCGCTGTGAATTTTTCCGTCTTTTAATGCTGTCAGTAAAGCAGCCTCATCAACGGTTTCGCCACGGGAGGTATTAATGATAACCGGTTTTCTTTTCATTAGCCGGAAAGCATTATCATCTAAAATATGGGAGGTTTCCCGGGTTAAGTTACAATGGAGACTGATAATATCCGATTTTTCAAAAAGTTCATAGAGTTTTACCTTCTGTACAAAACGTTTCTGAAAGTATTCAGTTGATTTGTAGGGATCGGCTCCAATTATTTTTCTGAACAGAGGTAATGCTTTTTTACTCAGTTCTGTTCCTATTCTGCCCAGTCCTATGATTCCAAGTGTTTTATCATGAAGTTCAAAAATGTCTTCGACTGGTGGTGCTGCAAATTGCTGTGTGAGTTGCATATGTGTATTCCAAAGGGCGCGGGTGCAAGAAAACATCATAGCCAGCGCATGTTCCGAAACCGAATGACCGGCATAACCCTGAACATTGGCGACTTTTACTTTATGTTTTGAACAGGCCTCAATATCAATGTTGTCGTATCCCACACCATAACGAACCACGGCTTTCAGGCTTTTCATCTCTGAAAGAAATTCTTCGTCGATAATTGTGTGCCGCACCAAAATCCCGTCGGCGTTTTTGGCAAACCTTATTTTTTCTGCTTTCTCACCTTTATAGGACGGATGAATCTTTAATTCAAATCCATACCTTCCAAAAAGTTCTTTTTCAAAAGCGTATGATTTATAACCAGAGTCGAGGATGACAATATTCATTTAAATCGGTTTTAAATTCCATTATAGGCTGAGAATCCTCCGTCCACCGGAACAGTTATTCCTGTAATAAACGATGATTTTTCAGAAAGTAACCAAAAAACAGTAGAAACAAGATCGTCAGGATCTCCAAGTTTTCCCTGTGGCGTATGTGATAAAATTCGCTGTCCACGTGGAGTTAGATTACCGCTTTTTTCATCAAAAAGCAGAAAGCGGTTTTGTTCGGTTAAAATAAACCCGGGGGCAATGGCGTTTACCCGGATGTTTGATTTTGAAAGATGCACTGCCAGCCACTGTGTAAAATTAGTGATGGCAGCTTTTCCGGCGCTGTATGCCGGCGACTTGCTTAAAGGTTGTATCGCTCCCATCGAACTGATATTGATAATGTTTCCGCTTTTTTGCTTTGCCATGCTTTCACCAAAAATTTTTATAGGATAAACACTTCCCAAAAAATTCAGGTCGGTGGTGTAGCGAAAATCGTTGAGATCGAGCCCAAAAAAAGAATCTTCCAAAGGTGTTTCTGCGAATAAAAATTCTGATCTGGCAGAAGCGCCCGGAGCAGCTCCTCCTGCAACGTTGATTAAGGCATCGATTGTAATTTTCTTTTTATCCAGGTGTTGGGCAACCTCTTGTAAGGAATGTACATCGAGCACATCGCATACCATTTGCAAATGCTCTGTCCCAAATGAAGCGAGTTGCTCAAACGATTTGTTGAGTTTTTCTTTGTTTCTGCCAAGTGCAATTATCCGGGCTCCTTTTTTTGCAAGAGCCTCCGAAATGGCAAAGCCAATTACACCGCTGGCACCGGTAACTATTATTGTTCTGTTTTTTACTGAAAACATAAGTAATTAACTTATTTCAACCGTTTTTAAATTTTGCGAATCCTTATTCAACGTAATTTTTATAACCCTAACCGGTTCATTTGATTTTTTTGCCGGCAACTGAATTTTTAGATTGCCGCCGGTTTTTGTAAACCTGAGTTTTTTTCCATTTAAAAACTTGCATGATTTTATTTCAGCAGGAAAAGGAAACGGCAATGCGACTTCGTTTTTGTTATATTTCAACAAATGAATATAGATGTTATTTCCTTTTCGCGTGGAAGTGAGCCATTCACCGGGTTTGTATGGACCTCCCCGGGTCTCGTAAACCGATTCGCTATATTTTTTAAGCCACTCTCCAATTTCTTTTAATCGTTTTTTCTGCCGTGATTCAATTTGGCCGTCAGGAGTTGGACCAACATTCAAAAGTAAATTTCCGCCACCACCCACAGTTTTTAAAAGTGTAAACAAACATTCCTCCAGACTTTTCATTTTATCGTCTGGTTTCCATGCCCACTGTTGGCAAATGGTAATACACGATTCCCACGGATTTTCTATGTCGTATGTACCAACTCGCTGTTCAGGTGTGGCAAAATCTCCTGCAAACTCATCAGAAATGGTAATTCCTTCCATTCCTTTCCGGCCTTTGTCGACGCGGTTGTTGATAAGCACATTTTTGTTGAGGCCTTTCAGGTAGCTGTATAAATCAAGCCCCATTTCATGTGTCCATGGTTCTTCCCATTCGCCGTCGAACCACAAAATTTTGGTATTGTATTTCTCTATTAGCTCTTTGGTTTGGCCTTTTACATAGGGTATAAATTTTTCCATGTTACCGGTTTCTTTATTAGTGCTCCCACCCGGACTTCCCAGTGGATACAGCGGATGCCGCCAATCACAAATGGAATAGTAAGTGCCAAAGACAATTCCGTATTTATCACAGGCATCTTTCAAGGCCTTTAAGATGTCTCTTTTGTATGGTGTTGCTTCAATGTCATAGTCCGAATATTCAGTGGGCCATAAACTAAATCCATCGTGATGGCGTGTGGTGATTACAAAATATTTCATGCCTGCCTCTTTCAGGGTTTTTATCCATTCATCAGCATTAAAATTTATCGGGTTGAATTCTTTGTAAAGCTTATCATATTCTTCAACCGGAACTTCCCGGCCCCGCGACCAGCCAATTTCAGTTCCCTTTAAACTCACCGGCCCCCAGTGTACAAACATTCCAAACTTCAAGTCCTGAAATTCTTTTACCGACTTTAGTTCTTTTTCAGAATCTTGTGCAAAACAGGAAAAAACTATTAATGAAAGCAGTAAAATGACAAACGGTTTCATAAGCGTTTATTTAATTCGTTATACTTATTTCAATCAGTTTCATTGAACGTCGTTTTAACGGTAATTTTATTTGGGCAACACCTTTATTGTTTGTTCTGAAACTGGAGTGATTTGTGACGTTCAGTTGAGCAGCATTTTTTATGACTGAAAGTTGATTTCCTGTTGCCTGTTTAGGGCTCCCAATCTTTTCCCAGGCTGAATAAGAATTGTTGTTTGAATCATCCAGACTTGTTTCTTCCAGTTCATAGTTTGTGTTGGGTTGAAGTTCATTTAGGGTAATACCCAATTCGTCACTTTTGTCTGGTTCATTTTCGTCTTCTTCGTAGTTGTAAGCCAAAAAGGAAATATTACCTCTGTTTCCGCGGGTGGCCAGAATTCCAAATTGGTTATCTTTTTTTGAACGGATGACTTCAATTCGTTCATTTTGTAGTTTAGCCAGCATTTCAAAGCCGGTTTGAATGGGTTTTGGAAAATTGTCGCCGGTGGTGAGTTCACGCTGTCCTGGAAAATAACTGCCGGCATCAGCTTCACCAGAGAATCCCCAGTACAATAAAAGCGAGGTGGGGAAATTGTAATTGTCTTCAATTTGGAAAAGTGAGTTCACCAGTTTCACCAGGAAAAGTGCAGATTCCTCGTTGTTACGGTAGGTTAAATCAGGATAATCTGCCACAGTACGGTAGTAATTCGACGACATTCCCCATTCATTCAAATGAAATTCAACATCTTTTAATTCCGGGTAATCTGAAATTAAGCGCTGCAGCCACAATACCGATTGCGAAAAACGCTGTACCTGCGGTTGAATATGTGGTTCGTTATTAAGCCAGGCTCCTGAGAGTCCGTATATATGGTAGGAAACAAAATCTATTTGTGTACCTTTTTCCCCGTTTACATAGTTGGTACCCTTTGTAACATGTTCCAGGAAAGGGCGTAGAAAATATTCATGATAACACGCCGGGCCTCCTACACGGAGCTGAGCATCAACCGATGTTACTGCATCAACAAATACATCGTACATATTGAAGAAAACATCCAGTTCATCAACCGGCCAGCCATCGGGTTCGTTCCATACTTCAAAATACCAGGTTCGCACTTCTTCAGCACCAAAAACATTTATAAAATTTTGTGTGACTGCCTTCATCAAATCCGACCATTTTTGCCAGTCGCTTGGTCCGGTGTTGCGCATTGTCATTCCTTCGTCATTCCCGGAAGAGATTATTTCATCTTTTATTTCCAGTTCTTTCGGAATGTAATCGTATTCCACAATCGGTTTTAATCCTCTTTTTACATATTCAGCAAAAACATTATTTACGTTGGAAAAATCATAAACCGGATAACCGGAAGTATCTTCGGAATACACATTCTGGCCACGAACCACACCATGAGCGGAATCCTGTGTGAATGTATGGTGCGAGCGCATATAAACATGCGAATTTGTGCTGTCCATACGATTGAGCAAATATTGTCCGGACGGGCGAAGCACATGATAAAATAAATGGTCGGAACCTGCAGCTTTCCAAAATTCTGTGTTTTTCCCAACAACGGTTTGTGTATTTATTTCAAAGATATTGGGCTGCCCCAAAGATGCTGTAATCTGGAATAAGAATAGCAGGATAAAAGTGAGTAGTTTATTCATAGTTTTAGTTCAGCTTTTCCAGTATTTTATCAGCAACCTGTTTTGCCAGGGCTTTGTAACCGTCCTCAGTAAAATGTACATTATTCGGAATCTGCAGTTCTTCCATTCGCGGAAGCACAAAATCATACAAATTGTCGATGGTGATGTCGTTTTTTTTCATGATTTTTTCAGCCACCTCGTTGTATTTCTTAGGCATTCCGGGTTTGCGAAGCGGGCCATTTGTTTTATCCGGGTAGGGTGTGGTAGTCGCATAAACCAGTTTGGCGTTGCTTGCTTTTAACTTTTTTACAATGTCTTTCAGGTTTTTTTTGTATTGTTTCAGGTCGGCTTGATGCGGATGGTCCGGATTGCTGCTGTTTTCACCGGTTACCGGGTCAACATGTTTGATGTCGTGCAGCCCGAAATTAAAATGGATCACATCCCATTTGGTGTCACCCAGCCAGCGCTCAATGTTTTGAACACCTTTTGTTGTTCCTGCGCAGTTTTCCGGTTTGCCATCGTCAAAAACCGGGCGAAATACGTTGGCACGGTTCTCCAGCAATTCCTTCACAAAAGGTGTGTAACCGATAGAAATTGAATCTCCCAAAATTAAAACATTGGGTAGTTGATTATTGAGCATAGCATCAGGCAATTTTTTTAAAGTTATAAGCGGAATCGCAGATAATGTAAGTTTCAGAAAATTTCTTCTGGTTTTCATGATTCAGGTTATGTTATGTTAATTTTCAATACCTTTTTTAGGTATTCGCTTTCTTTCCACAATTATTGTTTTTAAAGTATTGTAAATCTGAAATCTGTTACAATTTATTTTAAAAACTTACCCTGATTGTTTCTACGCTACAATCGTCCCTCTCTTCGAGAAGAGAGGGAGTGAGGGAGAGTTCTCAAAAACTGTCATTTTTTGCGATACCTTTTAGGATATACAAAAATATTTTTGCTAATCTAATAAAACAACACCTCATTTTTTATACTTTGATGCGAAATATCTAAATTTAGAGATGTTGTATTAATTCGACTAAACCTATACAGATGAAAAAAAGAATTCAATCCTGGATAAAAATATTGTTCCCCATAATCTTTGTTTTTAGTATTTCTTGTAGTAAAGAAACAGTTGAGTGGCCCGAACTTACGCAGGAAGCAAAACCATGGACCCGTTGGTGGTGGATGGGAAATGCTGTGGATGAAAAAAATCTGACCCGTGAGCTGGAGGAGTTAAACAGCGTTGGAATTGGCGGTGTGGAAATTACCCCGATATACGGTGTAAAAGGAGAGGAAGACCGGTTTATTAAATATTTATCGCCGGAATTTACCCGTGTTTTGAATTTTACGATTGAGGAAGCCAACCGTTTGGGAATGGGTGTTGATCTTCCTCCCGGCAGTGGCTGGCGGTGTGGCGGCCCGTTTGTTCCCGAAGAAAAAGGATTATGGTCGTTGCGCATCCGGGAGAAAGAGGTGAATAATGGCGAAATAATAACAATGCCAACAGATGTAGCCGTTGCTTCTGCTTCGTTTGTGGATGAAAACAAAAAGGTTACGGTTTTTAATCCAGCGGACGGTTTTGCAGCACCGGCAAACGGAACGGTTTATTTTGCTATAAGAATAAAAAATGGCGATAAAGTAAAGCGTCCTTCTGATGGCGGAGAAGGCTGGGCAATCGATACTTTTAATGAAGAAATTACCGATTGGTATCTTGACGAGTTTTGGAAAAGACTGGGGGTTGACGAAGGTTTGCTTCGATGCTTTTTTCATGATTCGTTTGAATATACCGGCGATTTTACCACCCATTTTACCGAAGAATTTAAAAAACGACGTGGCTACGATGTAGCTGAATATTTGTATGTTTTAGCCGGTGATTGTGATGATGCTGAAACAGTAGCTCGTGTAAAATCAGATTACCGCGAAACTTTGGCCGATTTGGTTCTGGAATCTTTTATTCAACCCATGACTGAATGGGCCCACAGCCACAACAGTTTAAACCGTAATCAGGCACATGGCTCGCCGGGGAATATTATCGATTTGTATGCTGCCTGCGACATTCCTGAAACCGAAATTTTCAGGGAAGTAGAACCCGGAACCGTGGATGTTTTTGTAAATAAATACGCTTCATCGGCAGCGCATATCACCGGGCAAAAACTGGTTTCATCGGAAAGTTACACATGGCTGGAAGAACACTGGACCGTAACCACTTCCGATATGGTGCGGGCTACCAACCGTTTTTTTCTTGCCGGAATTAATCACATGTTTTTTCACGGAACTTGTTATTCTCCGGAAGATGCCGAATGGCCGGGCTGGCTGTTTTATGCATCAACACAGGTAAACAACCGGAATCCGTTGTGGCGCGAACTGCCAGCACTGTTTTCCTACATTGGCCGGAGCCAGTCGGTGTTGCAAAGGGCACAACAGGCAAACGACCTGTTAATTTACTGGCCCTATTACGATGTGGCGGCTGAAGAAGGACGTTTATTTAATCATTTGGGCGTAAACAAAGATGCAGGCTGGTTTAAAAGTCATCCCATTTCACCGTTGTCAGAAAATCTGATGAATGCCGGTTTCACATTTGATTATATTTCGGATAAATTGTTATTGAACTGCGAACTGACTAATGGTGAGATTAAAACTTCAGGGGGTGCAAATTACAAAGCCATAGTTGTTCCAAAAACAAAATATATTCCTTTGACAACCATGCAAAAACTGGTTGATTTTGTTGGTGAAGGCGGAACCGTAATTTTTGATCAATCACTGCCTGAAAGTGTTCCCGGTATGTTTAATCTTACAGAACGGGAAGACGAGTTGAGTCAATTCAAGGCGGAAATTCCGGCCGGCAAAAATGTTGGAAATCCAATAGAGTTGCTAAAAACAAATGGGATCAAGGCGGAATCCTCCCTAGCTGAAAACGGACTGAATTTTCTGAAAATGAAAAAAGAAAATGAAGACTGGTATATGGTTTTCAACTGTAGTTTGAAACCGGTGGATGCCTGGATAGAATTAAATGCAGATGCAAAAACCTATGTTTTCCTAAATCCAATGAATGGTAAAATTTCAACGGCAGCAACAAAGAACGGAACGGTTCACATTCAGCTAGATCCGGAAGAGTCGGTGTTTATTAAATGTTCATCGGGGCAGGTAGATGCACCGGCGTTTGTGTACGAGATTCCCGAAAATACATCCGAAGAGATAAAAGGCCTTTGGAAAATCGAATTTGTTGAAGGCGGGCCGGTTTATCCTGGAAACATCAGTACCGATAAATTACAGTCGTGGACAAAGTTGGGAGATGCTGAAACCAGCCGATTTGCAGGAACAGCAAATTATAAGATTGAATTTGAACTTGATGAAACAACGGGCTCTGCTGTGCTGGATTTAGGCAAAGTAAAAGATTGTGCCCGTGTAAAATTGAACGGCAAAGATTACGGAGCGTTACTGGGGCCATCGTATGATGTGAAAGTAGATAATTTGCAAGCAGGGACAAATCAACTTGAAGTAGAGGTAAGCAACGTGGCTGCCAACCGCATCCGCGATTTGGATATTCGTGGTGTAGAATGGCGCAAATTTTACGATATTAATTTGGTAAATATCGAATATGAAACTTTTGATGCCTCAGGCTGGGAAATCAAAGATGCCGGATTGCTGGGGCCGGTAACTTTAGCTGATTTGTAGAAAGGGATCGGCGAATTTTTTTCGCCGAAATTAAAATTCGCATCACCCTGATTTAAACCTTCAAGGTTTCCAAAACCCTGAAGGTTTGGATTTTTTAATTCATTATTTTCTAAGGATTTAAACTTTGGAAAAGTTTTTCTCTTTTCCAAAATTCCGACTTTTAAAAAAGCAAGTTTCCCTTTTAAGTTGGAAAACAATTTTTAGTTGAATTCAATCCTTCTTTTTCTGAATAAAACACGTATTTTTAATCTTGAACGAAAAACACTCTGTTAGGATATGTTTGTAACCCAAATTGAAAAAAATGCAGAATAAACTCTTTTTTATTTTTTTTACAGGCATTGTTTTTATCTCATTTTCTTGTGGCAAGGAAAACATAGAGAAGAAGATGAATAATTGTATTTGTATTTCATTTCCTGTTCCACAAGATACCTATATTTATCCGGTTCGTCCCGGAGATGCAGAATGGAATCTACTTACAGATGGCTACCAAAGAATTAAGGCATGCCAACTACCAGATAGTTTGTTAAAAACAATTTCTACATCTGGGTTAATAGAAACATGTATCGATCACCCTTTATTGTTCGAATTAATATTCTCAGATTTACAAGGTGGAGGTTTGCAAACAGCAACGGAGAAAATGATAAAATCATTTAATTGTTTAACCGAACTCACAGAAAGGAAAGATGCAGGGGCCGGATTATTACAAAGGTACACAGTGATGAATCCTTGTTGTGTTGAGAGTGGGCTATCCGAACCTGGTGAATTTGCAAATTCATATTCTGAATATGAAATGATATTCGCACAAGAGTGCTTTCTGGAACAACTTAATCAAGAAGAATTAGTGAAACTGTTAGAGAAATCATTAGATACATACAATAACAAAGTGAAATATGATAATTATTTTTCTTGGATTTACGGAATGAACACAAGTGTGTTTTTATTGGCCAGATGTATGATACATTTACAATACGAACCTTTTATACAGGAAGTTGAAAAATCTTATTATGTAAAAAACTTTGTAAACACCTGTGCATTAACAACTAATGAGCAGGATTATGGTACGTTTTTTAAGAAAATTACAGATCACGCAGAAAATTTATTAATGTAAAGATTATGAAAAACAAAATAATACATCGCATTATATTCCCCGCTCCCGTGCAATTTCATCGCGTGGTTTTTAACACCTAAAACTTCCAAATTTAGAAAAGCTAAAAATACAGTGCTATTTTGCCAGACATTTATATCCAGGGTTACTTTTCCGGGTTTTAAGGAATGTACTAACAGAAACAAACTGAAAATAGCTAATAAATAAAACCAAAAAATCATGACCCGCCACTCAAAAAACCTTTATTTACACGCCGGAAGGCGTGAATATCCTTTTCCCTGTTTCTCAACGCAACATTTTGGTAATTAAACTCATCTGAAATTTATAACTATCAAAAACCTAAAAAATGAAACATGCCCCGTAAACAAATTTTTTAAAACATTCCCGGATAGCAACAAGGTTGTTTAGCCCGCTCCTCCAAACAGCACCCCTCCTAATTGCGCTCACACCCGGTAACTATGGTTACCCTGAATACCAAAAGTATTCTGTACAAATTACTCACGACTAAATACTCTAAAAATGAAACCAAAAATTTTAAACTTAAGCGTAATAACCCTGCTCCTGCTGTTAACCGGGGCAGGGTGCAAAGATGATGAACCGCTGGAAACCGACCCTGCCCAAATTATCCTTGGAAAATGGGAAATTACATATATGGGTAATGACCGGGTTGAAAATCCCACAGGTTATAAAGAATATATGAAAGATAGCGTACTCCGAGAATACGATTATGAAACCAGTGAGTATTATTATAAGAAGTACAGTATTGATACTCTGCTCCATGAATATATATATATCCCACAAGAAGGATACTATATGCTTTTTTTGAGTACAGTTATGATTTTGCCGAAAACAATAACAAAATGTATTTAAAGTACACAAATTTTATTGCAACGTATAACAACTTTACTTTTGAACGAATAAAATAAACAACGATGAAACAATATTTTTACTTATTCTTTTTAGTTGTTCCGTCCTTTTTATAACTGGACAGAACACTAACAGCATCACAATCAAAAAAATGACAAAGGGATTGTAGAATATGTCAAATTCCCCTCCCTTCAATCTTCTGAATCAAAGAAAGTAACAATACCTGAAACTGCAAATGAGTTTTTTGCAGAATACCTGAAACCAACGCCGTCCACTACTTTTATTTTACAGCCGCAAAAACAGAGGAACAAAGATTTCCGCCACGAACATTATAACCAGTATTATAACAAGGTGAAAGTTGATGGCGCAGGTTATAATTTTCATTTCGAAAAAGGAAGGATGTACCTTGCCCATGGGAATTATATAAAAATTGAAGGACTAAGTACTGCCCCCTTGATAACTAAAGAAGAGGCCAAACAAGCATTTGCCAGCTACAAAGAAATCCCTGTTACTGAGGTTACAGGGTTTATGGCCGATTTACTCATAAAGGAAATTTCGAAAATTTCAGGGAAGGATACACCATACCATTACCGAACGCATTGGTGCGTTGATAATTGTAAACGGTGAAGAAACCTACTCGGGTTTTGTAAAAGACCTGAACCGGCGCGTAGAGAAATATTACCGGGTTTTGTCGCAGCGCGAGGGGCGCAATTCAAAAAAAGAGAGTGGGGAAGAGGAATAAAGGATCGGCGAATGGTCCCGAAAGGACTCCCAGGGAGATTTCGCAGTAATTCGACGCGATTGTGCCAAAGGCATTCCTATAGAGAAATTCGTATCAGCCTGATTTAAACCTTCAAGGTTTCCAAAACCTTGAAGGTTTATTTTTTTAATTCATAATTTTCTAAGGTTTTTAACTTTGGGAAAGGTCTCATATTTAAATTACAATACAACTTTTGTTCAAAAACATATAAATGTCATTGGATAAATTTTATTAAAACTTTACATTTAAAAGAAACCATTTTTTAATAAAACCGGGCTCTGTTTTTGGGTCAGACAAAATGAACTCTTAATATTTCGATTTGGTTTGACCAACTAATACAACTGTTATGAAAATGCAAGACTCATGCAAAATTCTTTTATTACTTCTCTTCGGAATAATCTCTTTTTTGGGTTGTGAAAAGGAAGATCTCAAAGGGTTGCCGGTTGACGGTGACGGGAATGTTTACGACACGGTGGTGATTGGCACGCAAACCTGGATGGCGGAAAACCTGAAAACCACCAGTTACAATGATGGTAGTTTAATTCCCCAATTGGATAAATCGGAGGAATGGGCTAACTCTAATACCGCAGGGTATTGCTGGTACGACAACAACCCGGCGAATAAAGAGGTTTATGGTGCATTATATAATGTTAAGGCTGCACGGCTTGAAAAACTATGCCCAAAAGGCTGGCATCTGCCTACAATCGATGAATGGACAACTTTATTCAATTACCTGGGGGAGATGAGGCAACGCATAAATTAAAAGAAACAGGAACAACATACTGGTCAGGACCAAATGAGAAGGCCACCAACGTAACAGGTTTTTCTGCACGAGCAGCGGGAGTAAGGGCTTATGATGGCCGTTTCCTAAAAATTAAAAATAATGCTTATTGGTGGACTTCTTCTATTGTAAATGATGATCGTAATTATTGTATTGATATGGGCTATGATTTTGTAGGAACTCCTAAGAGCTATTTTAATGATGGCTTTTCCGTACGTTGTATAAAAGATGATTAGCTTGAATGAAACCGGGATGGTAATTATGAACAAAAAGTAAAGAGAATTAATCCTGTCATCTTTTTTAAAATTTGACAGGATTTGTTTTTTTACTTAAAGTAATGTTCATTCTTTATTTTCTGAATAAAACCCGTATTTTTAACCTTCAACAAAAAACACAACCAGCATGGAAAAATTGTATTGCTTAATCATGGCCGGAGGCTCGGGGACCCGGTTCTGGCCCCGCAGTAAAACAGCAAAACCAAAACAGTATTTAAATATTTTTGGCGAGGATTCACTTTTGCAGTCCACCATAAAACGATTTTCAACTTTTACAGAGTACGAGGATATTTATATTGTTTCAGGGAAAACACAGGCAAAAGTACTGGAGGAACAAACCCCGATGCTTCCCAAACAAAACCTGATTTACGAGCCGGTGGGGAAAAACACTTTGCCCTGTATTGGTTTGGCTGCCATGTTTGCCGAAATCGATAATCCTGAAGGAATTATGGTGGTTTCACCTTCCGACCATTTAATAACCGACGAAGATTTATTTAAAGATACTGTCCTCACTGCCGCAAAAGTTGCCGACGAAAAAGACGGAATTGTTACCATAGGAATTACACCCACCTACCCGGCAACCGGCTACGGATATATAAAAGCGGCAGATGAGATTACTTCCGGAGAAAAAATAAAACAGTTTAAAGTGGACCGCTTTGTGGAAAAGCCCGATGAAAAAACAGCTTCAGGATATTTGCAGCAAGGCGGATTTTTCTGGAACAGCGGCTTGTTTATTTTTAAAGTGTCGGTTTTCCTGGATGCGGTAAAACAATTCGCACCCGACCTTTATGACGACCTGAAAAAGATTCAGGCAGAAATCGGGAAAGAAACTTTTGAACCCACACTCGATACCATTTACCGTGCAGTGGAAGGAATTTCGGTGGACTATGGAATTATGGAACATGCCCAAAATATTTACCTGGTGGAAGGAAATTTCGACTGGAATGACCTCGGTAGTTGGGAATCAGTTTATTTAACAGACAAAAAAGATGAAAACGGGAATGCCGGCTCAGGAGAAGCCATTTTGTTGGATACCCAAAATTCCTATGTATATTCTGATGAAGGATTGATTGCAGTTGTTGGGCTCGATGATGTTGTGGTTGTTAAAGACGGAAATACTACCCTGGTTTGCAAGCGCGACAAAACTGAAGACGTAAAGAAAATTGTGGAACAACTCAAAGCAGGGAAAAAGAACGAATTCCTGTAAAATAGATATGCAAATATTCGAAAAGTGGAGGGAAGTACCGGTTAGTACAGGTTACAAGTAATCACTTAATTTTCAATATTTGCCAACTAAATTAAAACTTAAACCAATAAAACAATGAAAGACCCAAAGAATATAGTGGTTTCCAGAAAAATGCTGGTTCCTTTTATTTTGATAACCAGTTTGTTTGCCATGTGGGGGTTTGCCAATGATATTACCAATCCCATGGTGGCGGCGTTCAAAACCGTTATGGAAATTTCAAATGCAAAGGCAGCCCTTGTACAGTTGGCATTTTATGGAGGGTACGGAACCATGGCCATTCCGGCTGCACTAATCATAAAAAGATATTCTTACAAATTGGGAATTATTATTGGCCTGGCTTTATACGCCGTTGGTGCTTTGCTGTTTTTTCCGGCAGCTCAGTTCGAAATTTATGGTTTTTTTCTGGTTTCATTGTACATATTAACTTTTGGTTTAGCATTTTTGGAAACCACCTCCAATCCGTATATCTTATCGATGGGAGCGCCGGAAACTGCTACCAGGAGGTTAAATCTGGCACAATCGTTTAATCCTTTAGGCTCAATAACCGGGATGTTTGTTGCGTCTCAGATTATTCTCCCGGCATTGAATTCAGATAGACGCGATGCCGCCGGGAATTTGATTTTTGAGACCTTGAACGCGACAGAGAAAGCAGCCGTAAGAACACATGACCTGGCAGTTATTCGCGATCCTTATGTTATTCTGGGATTTGTAGTTTTAGCCTATCTGTTGGTTATTATTCTGGCAAAAATGCCCAAAAGAGAGAGTGCAGATCACGAGATTCACGCGATAGATTCTTTTAGAAGATTGATGAAAAATAAAAAATACCGTGAAGGTGTAATTGCCCAGGTGTTTTATGTAGGCGTGCAAATTATGTGCTGGACTTTTATCATTCAATATGGTGAAAACCTTGGACTTGAAAAATCGGAAGCACAACGCTACAACATTGTTGCAATGGCCATTTTTATCGCCAGCCGTTTTATTAGTACAGCGTTGATGAAATATCTGAACCCGAGATTTATGTTGTTAATTTTCGCAATTGGAGGAATGTTCACCATTTCTGGTGTAATACTATTTCAGGGAATGGCAGGAATGTATCTTTTGGTCGCAACTTCGGCCTTTATGTCATTAATGTTCCCAACCATTTATGGAATTGCACTCGACGGGATCGGTGATGATGCCACACTTGGCGCAGCAGGGCTTGTTATGGCCATTGTTGGCGGAGCGCTTATGCCACCGCTTCAGGCAAGAATTATAGATGCCGGTGGAACCGGATTTAATGATTTGCAGATATTTGGATTTATTTCAGAAGTAAACTTCTCGTTTATACTCCCTTTTATTTGTTTTGTTGTTATTGCTATTTACGGATACCGAACCTATCACGATTTTAAAAAACAACCGTCAGTATGATGAACCAAAAAAGATTTTGCAAAACCCTTCAACTGGAAGATAATTCTGAGCTTATAAAAGCTTATAAAAAAGTTCATGCGCCCGGAGCGGTTTGGCCCGAAATTACACAGGGCATGAAAGATGTGGGTATACTCGATATGGAAATTTATATTCATGGCACCCAGCTTTTTATGATAATGGATACAGTGGCCGGTTTTGACCATGACAAAGCCATGGCAGAACTGGCGACAAAACCACGCCAATCGGAATGGGAGGCATATGTTTCGCGTTTTCAAAAAACATCGGAAGCAGCAACAGCCGATGAAAAATGGCAATTAATGGAACGCATTTTTAAAATGGATTAGCAGGGAATTTGAAAATTACAAGCTGCTTTAACCATCATAAAACTAATGAAATAGATTCGATTCTTTTTGTTGGTTCTGGCTATCCTTTTTGGGCTGATTGCAACACTTTAATAAAAAATAGATTATTCACTGAATGAGACGGGATTAGCCCTTGAAACGCCGAAAAAAAAGGTCGATGACATGGCAGTTGTATTCATAATTGAACGGTGAGAACTACAGAAATTCAACATAAACATATTTTACAATAATATTGTTAGCTCTTTAAGTAGTTTTTGTAAATTGCCGAAAAAGGAGCACTATGAACGCATATCTATTCCTTATTGGACTTTGTGTTGTAATTATCATTTCATTTTTTAACAATATGCTGGCACGCCGGACTAATATACCGAGCGTACTGGTTCTTATTTTATTAGGTGTTGGAATTCAGCAACTTTTGCTTTATTTTAATTTGGAGCCCAGTTATTTTAATGTTCTGGAAGTACTTGGTATAGTCGGATTGATTATGATTGTACTGGAAGCCGCACTCGATTTGGAGCTAAAGAAGGAAAAATGGCCGATTATATGGAAATCCTTTACTATTTCATCATTCTCGCTGGCTTTAACATCGTTGGCAATATCCTTTGTTATACAGATTTTTATTCCCAATCTCGACTTTTTACAGGCTATGGTTTACGCTTTGCCTCTTTCGATTATGAGCAGCGCAATAATAATCCCAAGTGTGGCAAACCTAAACCATTACAAAAAGGAATTTTTGATTTACGAAAGTACCTTTTCTGATATTTTGGGTATCATGGTTTTTTACATGATTGTTGAGAATATTGATGTTGAAGGAATGAGACAGCTTAGTTTTGCGATAGGGAGTAATATATTTTTGACCATTGTAACATCGGTTGTTTTGAGCTATATTCTTCTTTACATCATTCAAAAAATAAAGGGACAAGCAAAGTTTTTTCTTTTTCTCGCTGTTCTTATTTTACTTTATGCGGTGGGAAAATTATTACATCTTTCTTCGCTCATTATCATCCTGATGTTTGGGTTGTTGCTTCGAAATCATAAGGTATTGTTAGTGGAGAAGCTTGAGAAATGGCTTGATGATGAACGTATTGATGCTGTTTTCGACCAGTTTAAAATGATAACAGTCGAAACGTCTTTTGTTGTAAGGACTTTCTTTTTTGTTGTTTTTGGAATGACTTTACCCTTGAATTCTTTGCTGAGTACACAAGTTTGGTTAATTAGTTTAATTTTTCTGGTTGTTATGTATGCGCTACGGTTCGGTCTTTTTTATATTGTTGAAAACAAAGATACCATGCCCCAAACTTTTATTGCTCCAAGAGGATTGATTTCAGTTTTGTTGTTTTTTGCGATACCAGAATCGTTAAAAACAGAGGGTTTTGAGAGAGGTGTTTTGTTTGTTGTAATTATTGCTACAAGTATTATTATGGCGTCGTCGCTTATTGCATATGGAAAAAGTGAGGAGACTGACAAAGAAAGAGATAGTGCGAAAACAAATGAATCAGATTTTTCAGATGTGAGGATAAATACATCTTTTGAAAGAGAACAATAAAAAAACTACCCCGTTTTTGGGATAGTTTTAAAAGCGTACCGAAAAATTTTAAACTCCAACCAATAAATCTTAAAATCTAACCAAACTATTAATTCTCTACCGGGTTTGTAATAGGAATATTATCTGTTTTATTCCTCTATCGTATTTTTATTTTATCTGTCGTTTTCTGTAAACAAAGTAAAGGATAAAATGAATTTATTACTGTATTTTTCTAGCTGAAAATAAAGGGGTTAAAAACTGATATTTTATTTGTTATTCTGCTTACTTATGTCAGAATTTTTTTCTTTCTATGAGAAATATGGAAATAATTCAAAGATAATTATGAAAGAATTGCTTATTGATTTTGACTTTTTCTCAGTTATTCCAGGTTATTTTTTACGTCGGATCGTTTTATGTGAAAAAAATGGAGAGGCTTTGGGTGTATGCGTTCCAAAACCTCGGTTCGATTTTCAACTATCGAAATTGTTTGTCGTTATGAAATATAAATCCTATTTTATCTGATATGCTTTCTGGTTTTTAAAATGAGTTGTTTGACGATTTGTTTTTTATCCATAATTAGCCTAACAAAGTATATTCCCGAAACATTATCGGATAAGTCGAGCATGATTTTTTGTTCGGTATTAACCTGTCCCGTGAAGACTGTTTTTCCTGCCATGTCTGTTATGATAAGTTCAGCATTGGAAGTTTTGGATGAGAATTTTATGGTAACTTCTCCCGATGTTGGATTTGGATACATTATGATTTCAAATTCCTCATTTTCAGCACTGTTTATGCCAACAGGAAAACCATTGACACAAACCTGAAAAGTATCGGTAACGAAAGCTCCTTCTGCATCTGTTGCTTTGGCTATTATGTTAACACATCCTGTATCCGCAATTGCTGGAGTGCAGACTATCGTATCACCGGTTAAAGTTGCCCATGTAGGTAATGAATTATTTCCTTCTGACGTTATATTGATGGTTAATATTTCATCTTCTATATCGCCAAATAGATGTCCAGTAAAAGGACTTACGGGAATTTTTAAAATAGAAGAAGCATGAATTATTTGGTCAGGAATAGACGTTATTATGTATGGTGCATCATTTACTGCTTCTATGGTAACTGTAAATGTTTTAGATATTGTCCCTCCTTCGCTGTCTTCTATGGTAACAGTTATTTTTGTTTCGCCATTCATATTTGAGGCAGGGACAATTTTCAGTATTGCCGTTGGTGCACCTTGAGTATAATCGATCAGGAGAGAATCTGTTAGTGTGTTGTTGCTGCTTGTAACAGAGATGGATAACTCCTGAGTCAGACAGTCGTTTCCTGAGGAAATACCGCTTAGATTCAGGAAAACTGGTTCCTGATCTTCATTTATTTGCATATCGGCAATGGGATCGATTGTTGGAGAAGCGTTACCCGGAATAATGCTTACGTTGAACGAAAGCGTATCGGTATTCCTACTTTTATCGGTAACTACCCATGTTTCTGTAGTACTTCCTACAGGGAAGGCTTCCTGGCTTCCGAGTCCTGTGATTTGTTTCAGTGTTGCACCGCAATTGTCACGGAACGAAATTTCGGGATAGTTGATACTCACAAAGGTATCACAAGGATTGTTTTTCAGCACGATGGAAATATCTTCAACTTTGTTAATGGTTGGTGAAATGGTATCTGAAACAGTTATTGTTTCCCTTACTTTGGAGCTATTTCCGTTTATGTCAACAGCTACGATTTGCATCTCTGTTTTTTCTTCCGTGTTAGAACAGTTAAAGCTTTTGGGAGACAGCTCTATTTCGATATTTTCGCTTGGAGTACAGTTGTCTGTGATTTTTTCTGTTAAAGCAGCGATATCTTCATCTGTCAGTTTGTATTCTCCATTTTCATTTAAAAATATTTTGATTGGTGTCCAAATTATCTTCGGAGGAATCGAGTCTTTTACTGTAATTATTTGAATTTGCTCTTTTGCTTTATTTCCGCAATAGTCGGACAAGCTCCAGGTTCGGGTAATAATCCATTCCCCGGGGTATTCACCTGCCTCCGTTTTGTCTGTAAAAGTTGCCTCCAGTTCGGTTGTGCTGCAATTGTCTTTTTCATTGGTTACATCCCCTGTCTGAGCAACACTTGAGTCATATTCACAATTCGAATCCGAATATATTGTGACGTTATCTGGAGTAGTAAAGGTTGGGGGCGTGGTGTCCTGAACTCTTACTACCTGGGAATGGAAAGTATAGTTTCCGCAATTGTCTGTAGCTGTCCAAATTCTTGTAATGATGTAACTGTTATCACAGATAGTATCGGAATAAACTTCCTCAAAAGAGACATTCACATCTGCATCGCAATTGTCGGTAGCGGTTAAAGTGGCTGCGACTGTTACGGCATCACAGTTTTGTATCGTGTCCGCAGGCAGCGATTCCACAAACACCGGCGAAATCGTATCCTGTACAGTTATTACCTGCGTGTATGAAGTTTGGTTTCCGCAATTGTCTTCAGCAATCCAGGTTCTTGTAATTGTGTAACTGTTATCACAGATAGTATCGGAATAAATTTCCTCAAAAGATACATCCACATCTGCATCGCAATTGTCGGTTGCAGTTAAAGTGGCTGCGACTGTTACGGCATCACAGTTTTGTGTTGTGTCAGCAGGCAGCGATTCCACAAACACCGGCGAAATCGTATCCTGTACAGTTATTACCTGCGTGTGTGAAGTTTGGTTTCCGCAGTTGTCTGTAGCTGTCCAGATTCTTGTAATTCTATAACTGTTATCACAGATAGTATCGGAATAAACTTCTTCAAAAGAGACATCCATATCTGCGTCGCAATTGTCGGTTGCGGTTAACGTAGCAGCGGCTGTTACGGCATCACAGTTTTGTGTCGTGTCAGCAGGCAGCGATTCCACAAACACCGGCGAAATCGTATCCTGTACAGTTATTACCTGCGTGTGTGAAGCCTGGTTTCCGCAATTGTCTTCCGCAATCCAGGTTCTTGTAATGGTATAGCTGTTGTCGCAAATGCTGTCAGAATAAACTTCCTCAAAAGAGACATCTACATCTGCATCGCAATTGTCGGTAGCAGTTAAAGTAGCAGCGGCTACAACGGCATCACAGTTTAGCGTCGTGTCAGCAGGCAGCGATTCCACAAACACCGGCGAAATCGTATCCTGTACAGTTATTACCTGCGTGTATGAAGTTTGGTTTCCGCAGTTGTCTTCAGCAATCCAGATTCTTGTAATTGTGTAACTGTTATCACAGATAGTATCGGAATAAATTTCCTTAAAAGAGACATCCACATCTGCATCGCAATTGTCGGTGGCAGTTAAAGTAGCAGCGGCTACAACGGCATCACAATTTTGTGTCGTGTCAGCAGGCAGTGATTCCACAAACACCGGCGAAATCGTATCCTGTACAGTTATTACCTGCGTGTGTGAAGCCTGGTTTCCGCAGTTGTCGGTAGCTGTCCACTTTCTTGTAATGGTGTAGCTGTTATCGCAGATAGTATCGGAATAAATTTCCTTAAAAGATACATCCACATCTGCGTCGCAATTGTCGGTGGCAGTTAAAGTAGCAGCGGCTACAACGGCATCACAGTTTTGTGTAGTGTCAGCAGGCAGCGATTCCACAAATACCGGTGAAATCGTATCCTGTACAGTTACTACCTGCGTGTGTGAAGCCTGGTTTCCGCAGTTGTCGGTAGCTGTCCACTTTCTGGTGATGGTGTAACTGTTATCACAAAGGCTATCAGAGTAGACTTCACTAAAATCAATATCCACTTCAGTATCAAAATTGTCAGTGGCAGTTAAGGTTACTGCATCTGTTACAGCATCACAGCTTTGTAATGTGTTGCTCGGTGGTGTTTCGGTAAAAACGGGGGGGGTAGTATCAATTCCGGAACCGCTTACTGAAAATATAAACGGATTGTTTTCAGGAACATTATTTTCAATTTTTAAAGAAGCAGAGAATGAACGAATAGTATCTGGTGTGAATGTAATTTCAAAAGTAGACGTGTCGTTTGCGACAATACTTTTTGCCGGGTACTTAGATACTGAAAAACAGAGGCTGTCGCTACCATTAATTTTGATTAAAGAAGTCCCCGTTAACTGAAGCGGGCCGGTGCCGGAATTTTTTATCAAAAAAGAGAAAGTTTTTGGAGTATTGACCAAAACACTTTCGAAATTTGTTCCATTTAAAGTATTGGTTGTATTATCTCCGTTAGTTATTTCTGTTGAATTTCCAAAAAAGCTGATTTCCGGCGCGGCCGTTTTAAAATTTACATCTTTTCCATATATTTTCCCGATGGTATTTACTGCAACAATCCTATAATAGTAGGTCTCATTGGCATCAAGCCCCGAAATTATCTCTGCGATTTCAGTTTCCCCAAAACCGGAAAGCGGACTTTGCGAAGCAATTATAGTATTCCCGTAACTTTCGGTTTTTCCATATTCAAAAGTGATAGATGTTGCATAACCATTGGGATTTACGGTTCCGTTTAATGTAATATTCTTGGCGGTAATATCGGTAGCCGGTTTTGTGACGGCATCCGGAAGAGAACCCTCAATACCGAAAGCTCCAATTGTTGGGGGCTCGGTGCGCAATACGCCACGTTGGTCATACGCTACATTGGCATCAGTAATACCCGCACCTGCAGCAAAACTGCTATCGGAAAGGGCAAGCGTGAGTGTCGCCCCTCCGTTGTCGGTTAAAACAGAATCCAAGCCCAACTTTTGGTTATTTAATTCTTCTGTTCCCTTTTTCCACATCGTTCCCTGTTGATAAATATTTTCGTTGGAAGACAGCGTAAATTTTGGAGAGGAAGAAGATGAATAATAATCCTGTCTTCCTATAATATTGTAGCCCTTGTCGGTTAACTCACCATATTTCCCATAATAATCGTCAAGTATTCCTGTTTCAGAATAGTTTTTTGCTAATATCGTGTTTTGAATAGTTAGTTCGCTGTTGGAATTATCCTGGTAAATACCGCTTCCAGAAACTGCCTTATTCCCGCTGATGGTATTGAATGACAGGTTTCGTATTCTGTACCTGTTGTAGATTCCTCCACCCAAATTGGCTGTATTTTCAACAATGGTATTGTTGCTCGAATTTGTAATCGTACTGTTATTGTAAATTCCACCACCATAGTTAGAAGCGTCATTTTTACTTATTGTGGTGTTGTAAATATACAAGTTGGAAGAATTATAAATCCCTGCTCCGTAACTGGATGAATTATTACTTACTGAGCTATTGATTATATATAGATAATCTCGGCTATATATTCCTCCGCCCTGGGAACTGGCTGTGTTTCCAACAACTTTACAATTTTCAAGAATTAAATCACTTTTTGCATAAACTCCTCCACCATTTTGTGTTGATTTGGAATTGGAAACAGTTACATTCTTAAGGGTGGTTTTACCGCTATAAATATACATTGCCCCTCCGTTGTTGACTGAACCTCCCGTAATTGTCATGTTTTTTATGGTGCAGGTGGTACGAACATAGAATGCTCTCCAGGTTGACACCCCGGGTTCGGGAACAGTTATGGTTATATTTGTTCCGCTTCCTGAGCGGTTTCTTCCTTCAAAAGTAAAGGCTTTTCTAAGTTCAATTTGTTCACTTAATACGATTGTGTCTTTTCCTTCCGGCAAGTTGAAACAAATGGTTTTTGCCCCGGATCTTGCTTCCTCAATCGCCTGGTTCAACGATCCTGCTCCGGAGTTATTATTATTTGTGACGCATCGGGTTGATATTGCCGGATTACCACTTGCTGAGTCGCAATTGTAAACCAGTTTCCCGGTGTAATGCGCTATAACATGTGCCTTGTAATTAACAACTGTATCAAGACCTGTTACGGTAAAAGTAGTATCAGGGCCATCGTACACGGCATACCATCCGGAGTTTTCAATTTGATCTCCCAGCTGGAATTGTGTGTTGGGAAGATAGCTTTTATTGTTCTCTGGGGAAGCAAAGCCGGTAGTGTCGGCACTTAGGAAAACCAGAAATTGGTCGCCTTCACCCGGAGACCATGAAATACGCATGGTACTATCAGTACTTTCTGAAAAAGTTACGTTGTTTGCTGGGGGGTAAGGCGCATAATTCCGATCGTTTTGGCACTCATAGGCGCCCATATCTACACATAATGAATCTCCCTGATAAATACGGGGATTCCCTTTCAGGTCTGTTTCAGGCAGGTTCAAACCCGTGGTGTCGGGCGTGCCGGTATCAACACACCACGAATATTTTGTCGGGTTTAAATCGCCGTTATCTGCATCTGTCCAGAAAGGATCTTTGTCGATGTTGTTGCCGTCGTCGGTACCATAATCGGAGTCCCAGTTATCGCTACCTCCGCTTCCTTCTATGTTGCTATACGATACACTAATTTTTACATTACTGGAATATCTGTAAATGTCCCGTCCCAATGCCAAAGAGTTATCAAAAATGATGGAATTAACAATAGAAATATCACCATGGTCATTTCCCAAAATTGTTCCTCTAACTCCTGAATTGTTATAAAAGGTACAATTTATAATTTCTGTTGAAGCTGCTGAACTATAGTTGAAAATTGCACATCCATAATTGGAATGGTTGCCAGTAAACAGGCAATTTCGTACTATTAATTTTCCTCTTTTATTTGCCACTGCACCGCCGGCATATATATAGTAATTATTCCCGAGAGTAGAACTGTAATTCGATTCGTTTTCAATGAATTTACAGTTTTCAATAATTAGTTTTGAATCCGTTAGTCCGTATTGGAAAACAGCTCCTCCGGAATAGCCTTCATTGTTTTTAAATGTACAATTTTTTATGAGAAAAGTACCCGTCCCCCTATAGTTATATATGCCGCCACCTCCGCCGTTATAGGTAGTATTTACTCCTGAACTAATTGTAAAACCATCTATATTAAAAGAAGAAATATTGTATAAATATAATACCGATTGTGTGCCTCCTGTTAATATGGTTTGATGTTCATTCCAGTTACGTTGAGACGAATTTGTCTCGGTTCCTTTAAATCCTCCCTGTAAAATAATTCCACTAAATGGAACAAAGTTATTCTCGTTGTTGTCGGGGGAGTAAGAGCCTTCAGCTACCCAAATGGTATCACCCGGCCCTGTTCTTTCTAATGCAGTGGTGAGGCTGGTAAAGGCATTGGGCCAGGATGTTCCGTCGGCCGAGCCTTCTGCTGTCTGGTCAACATAAATGGGCGAGGCTAAAAAGATATTTTCATAGCCTTGCCAGGCTAAAAACGGATATCCGTTGTTTTTGTTTATGTTATGCCCCCAGTAATCGTTGGTACCGTTATACGTTTCATCTGAAAAATCCCAGCCTCCTTCCCTGAAAGTAACCGGTGTTTGCATTTCATCGGTAGTTTTGCTATCAGCTGCACCGTCAGAAAAAAAATCGCAGGTCGTTCTATCGTAAAAGCAATTTTCAGATGTTGAATAACTGTCTAAACTCCCGATAAAACCATAAACTGTACCTTGAGAACGTTTCCCTGTAATGTTTCCCGCAGAATAACAATTAGTAATTGTATCATGACCAGCATATCCACAAAATCCACCCTGATAAGTATTGTTGTTTATACTGCCAGTTTTTCCACTCCCCGTAGAATAACAGTTGCTAATGTTGCAATATGATAAATGACCGGCAAATCCGCCAATAAATTTTGCAGAAGCGGTATAGCTTAATTCGTCGTCGGTAATGTCTCCCGTGGCAAAGCATCGGGATATAGTACACGAATCACCTAGCCCGATAAAACCGCCAAGGCAACGACTTGTTGTATTAGAATGAATTGTTCCTGTTGCCGAACTTTTAATGATTTGTCCATCATGAAGATAACCGATTAATCCCCCAAGGAACAAATCTCCATAAATAGTTACCGATGAATGACAGTCAACGATTGTAATATTTACACCATAACCAAGAAGGCCGCCCATATAATCATATTTGTTCCTTGTATCTATTATTGTGCCGGAAACAGAACACTGCTTGAAAGTTGAGTTTGTTGCATAAGCAACCAAGGAACCAGCATAATTGGAAGATTTTGTGATAGATACACTATCGAGAGTTACGCCATAAACAAAAGCAGAGTCGGTATAGCCAAAAAGTCCGGAATAGCTTTGATCATCTGTAATTGTAGGGTGGCTGATGACAAATCCATCTCCGTTATAATTTCCCTTAAACGGAGATTCTGCATCACCGATTGGAGACCAGTTACTGTAAGCACTCAGGTCTATATTGGCGGTTTGGATATAATTTTTATCCAACCGGTCAGAATTTTGTGAAATCCAGTACAGGTTTTCCAGCGAAGCAATCCGGTATGGATTGTTCGTTGAACCGTCTCCTAACGGAGCTACTGCTGTTTGGGCAAAAGTATTACATTGAATAATCAAAAAGAAAACGATGAATTGGAGATAGTATAATTTCATTATTCCGATTTTGGTTTTGTAGACTAATAAAAAAGGTTTGCTTTTAACAGAATTAAAGATGAAACAAGCTAGAATTGTATGCAAATTTTGTGTGTCTCACTAAATATTTAACCATGTCTCAATAATCGTAGCTGGTATTTAAAATTGTTGATTATTATGGTTTTATGTAGTGGTGGTTGGTGCTATCTTTAAAATTGTTGATTACTTAAGTAAAACCTTTTTATTTTTATGTTGGGTTCTATGAACAAATTTTACATTTTTGTCAGGATACTAAAACCCGAGACAAATTAGAATGAATTCTGTTGTTGCTGTTTTTTTTATGATTTTGCTGGTACTGTATTTTTCTTTTACAGTACTTCTTTTTACGGTTGGCAGAATACAAAAAAAGAAAGGGCTGTTTTATTTATATTTGTCTTTTTTTTTCCGGGGATTACTTTCTGTCGGTCCGGCTCTACTTATGTTTCATGCCGATATATCGTGGACCGCATATTTGACCGGGCCTTTGCGTGTATCTTTAATACCGCTTACATATTTATATCTTGAAAAATTGTCGGAACAAGATAAAAGGATTAGAAAAAAAGACTTATGGCATTTTATCCCTTTATTTGTAAATATTGTTCTCGCATTGATTTTGGTTCCCGGGCATGCTTCTGATATTGTAGGACAGAGTGATGAGACCTTAAAATCTTCTGTTCGGATGATATGGGAAGATAGTCCCCGCCATAATATTTTGGCCGTTACATGTCGTGTTTTTTTGTTTTTACAAGCTTTTATCTATCCTTTTTTAATTTACAGATTATATAAAAGTTACATAAAAACAATTAAAAACAATTCTTCGTTACTGAAGAACACAAATGCTGTATGGATTAGATGGGTGGTATTCATGATGCCTTTCGAAGTTTTTTTTGAAGGATTTGGCTTGTTGGGAATTTATAATTCGTCTATTGTACTCGTACTGTTTTATATTTTTACCATATTTTACGCATTTTTCTTTTTTATACATGCACTGCAGCAAGGCGAGTTATCTACTTCTTTTTCTCAGCAAGGGAGTAGTGTTATGGATAAAGGTGATATCCAATTTGTTAAGACTTCAGCAAAAGAGGACGAATTCAATGAAATTTTAGAGAAGTTTTTGGAAAACGAGTCTTATTTAAAACCGGAACTTTCGTTCAAGGAGTTGGCTGATAACCTGAATATTTCAAAAAATAAACTTTCTCAAATAATAAAAGAACAAGGTTCTGAAAATTTTTACATGTTTGTAAACTATTTTCGAATAGAAAGAAGTAAGCAGCTGTTGACAGAACTTCCTGACAATTATGTTATTGAATCGGTGATTTCTAAATCAGGATTTAAAGCCCGTTCCACATTTTACCGTGTTTTTAAAGAGATCGCCGGGGAGACACCTACAAATTATCTGGAAAAGGTAAATAAGAAAACGCAGCGTAGATAATATTTTAAACTCTTATTTTTATTGAGGAATTGTTTTTTTACAATGTAGGTTTCAAAAATTTTTACCAGAGAATATTTAAAGGCTTGTCAATAAACCGTAAAATAATTCACATCGACATGGATGCGTTTTATGCATCTGTTGAACAGCGGGATAACCCTGAGCTGAAAGGAAAACCCGTGGCAGTTGGTGGCTCGAGTGACAGGGGAGTAGTGGCGGCAGCCAGTTATGAAGCCCGGAAATATGGAGTTCGGTCAGCGTTATCTTCCCGGGTGGCCAAAAGGAAATGTCCCGATCTTATTTTTGTAAAACCACGTTTCCATCGGTATAAAGAAGTTTCCAATCAGATTCGGGAGATTTTTTTTGAATATACTGATTTGGTAGAACCACTTTCGCTCGACGAGGCTTATTTGGATGTTACATATGCCAAAAAGGGAAAACCATCGGCAACGCTTATCGCCAAAGAAATAAAACAGCGAATTCTGGAAGAAACACAGTTAATCGCTTCCGCCGGAGTTTCTTATAATAAATTTCTGGCAAAAGTAGCCTCCGATGTAAATAAACCCAACGGGCTTTTTGTGGTTACACCAAACGAAGCACAGGCTTTTATTGATGATTTGGAGGTGCGCAAATTCTTCGGGATAGGAAAAGTTACAGCGGCAAAACTTAATAATATGGGCATTTGGTTTGGCCGTGATCTCAAAAGAATCGACCGACTGGAATTGACGCGTTTATTTGGTAAAGCCGGAAATTACTATTATGAGATTTGCAGGGGAGAGGACCATCGACAAGTGCAGCCTTCAAGAGAGAGAAAATCGGTTGGTGCAGAGCAAACTTTTTTCACCGATTTGTTTGAAGATGAAGAGTTGGAAACCGAAATGCTAAAAATTGCCGATATTTTGTGGCGACGATATGAACGAACAAAAGCCAAAGCAAAAACATTAACACTTAAATACAAATATTCCGATTTTGAACAACACACCAGGAGTCACACGGTTCAGGACTATTTTGTATCCAAAGAGCAGTTAATAACGGAAAGTGACCGGCTTTTATTCTCAGGCGAGAATTTTGAAAAAGGAATACGTTTATTGGGATTAACACTCTCAAATTTTATCGATGAGCAAATTTCAAAACCAGTTCAGTTAACCATTAAATTTTAGCGAGGAATTTTGCTCCGTTTATTTGGGGAAGGAATTATTAGTCGTAATTTCATGGCAAAAATATAATGTTCATGAAACGAATTAAACGTTTTTTAGGAATTTTGTTCCTGCTGCTTGTTGTAGTTTATGTTGTAGGCCCCAAACCACCCAAGCCGGAATTAAACAAAAATTTACCCTCCATTTCTGCAAGTTTATCAACTGTTGATAATTATGTCCGGAAAAATGATGAGGGACTTACTTTAAAAACAGACAATGAATCCCGTATATTCTGGGCAAACGACTCTGCCCGTGAAAGAACAGAATATGCAGTATTATATCTTCACGGTTTTTCAGCATCGTGGTATGAAGGGTATCCTACTCATGTAAATTTTGCAAAACATTTTGGATTTAATTTATACATTTCGCGTCTTGCTTCACATGGTATTGATACCGAAGATCCTTTGATCGATATGACTCCTGATCGGATTTGGGAATCAGCGAAAAATGCATTGATGGTGGCGCGAAGTATTGGGAAAAAAGTGATAATAATGAGCACTTCAACAGGTGGAACATTGGCTTTGAAATTGGCGGCTGATTTTCCTGAGTATGTCGAAGGTTTAATTTTGTATTCTCCAAATATCAGGATAAATAATAATGCTGCATTTATTTTATCAAAACCCTGGGGGCTGCAAATAGGAAGAAAAGTAAATGAAGGAAAATACCGGGTTACAAATCAGGATTTTGATTCAAAAGAATGCCAGTACTGGAATTGCAGATACAGAGTGGAAGCGTTGGTTTATTTGCAACAACTGGTAAACGTAACCATGAAAAAGGAAACCTATAAAAATGTTACGGCTCCTGTTTTTCTGGGATACTATTATAAGGATGAAAACAACCAGGATAAAACGGTCAGGGTAAGTGCGATGTTAAAGATGTTTGAACAGTTGGGGACTACCCCGGATAGAAAAGTCAGCAAGGCTTTTCCCGAAGCAGGCGATCATGTTATTGCCTGCGAGCTGACTTCAGAATGTGTTAATGAGGTTTTGAACGAAACCATCAGATTTGGAGAAGATGTTATGAATTTAAAATAAAAGAAGAAGCCTTGCTCAACAGCAAGGCTTTCAAACTAAACCATTAATTGCATCTACTTCAACAAGTAGAATGTCTTATTCACTTAATAATTATATTTTATACAGATAAACTTTTGTTTCCCCTAATTCTTCGAATAAAATTATGAATGCTGAGGGAAGAAAATTTCTGTTTTCGCAGATATTGTATCGATTTAACATATTAGTAATATTAAGTTTCTGATATTGTATAAGTTACGTTTTGAAAGAGGAGAGTTGCAGAACTGTTTATTGTGAAGTAAGACTCTGGTAGTGAGCCTGGTATGTGTTTTTGCAAAATACACTAACTTGTACTCAATATAAAATGAACAAATGAGCTTTTAAAAATGAATTTTGTTATAAAAGGAAATGAAAAGTATGGAGTTGGATTAATTTGTTTTAAAATATATTTTAAACTTTTGTAACTGATATTCGAAAAAAAACAGATTCTTTGATCGGTATTAGTGGTAAGAAAGTTGTAAAAAACTGCTGGAGGGGTATCTCGGGAAAGGGGGGGGTGTCAAAATATTTGTGTATTTCTGGAAAATAGTTCGAATAGAATGGGGTATTATAAGGAAAAGTGTCATTTTGTAAAAAAGATGTCAAAATGCCAATAAAATTTTTATTTTGTATCATTTGTGTTATCATTGATGGAAAAGTGTCAATAAATATTTTGAAATATTAACAAAGTGGTTATTTTTGGCAAATATTAAATTCGATAAAATAAATTTAAAATAGCATGTGTGGAATTATAGGCGCGTTTGACTTAAAAACTGACGCTCAGACTTTGAGACCAAGTGTTTTGGAGATGTCGAAAAAAGTTCGTCATCGCGGACCCGACTGGTCAGGAATTTATTGTGGTGATAAAGCGATAATTGCCCATGAGAGACTTTCCATTGTTGATCCCGAATCGGGAGGACAACCACTGTATAGTAAGGATGGAAAATTAATTTTAGGAGTAAATGGCGAAATTTATAATCACCGTGAGATTCGTAAAAGATATGAAGGGAAATATGATTTTCTTACCGGTTCTGATTGTGAAGTGATTCTGGCTTTGTATCGTGATAAAAAGGAAAAATTTTTGGATGAAATGAACGGAATTTTTGCTTTTGCTTTATACGACGAAGAAGAAGATGCTTATTTAATTGCACGCGATCATATTGGAATTATTCCATTGTATATGGGGTGGGACAAATTTGGTAATTTTTATGTTGGATCTGAGCTGAAATCGTTAGAGGGGTATTGCACAAAAATTCAGGAATTTCCGCCTGCGCACTATTTGTATAGTAAAGATGGAGAAGTGAAGCGTTGGTACAGCAGAACGTGGACAGAGTATGAAAATGTAAAAGATAATCCGGCAGATATAGGTGAGTTGGCCAAGTCGCTTGAGGATGCAGTTCATCGTCAGTTGATGTCGGACGTTCCCTATGGAGTTCTGCTTTCGGGAGGGCTAGATTCGTCAATAACTTCGGCACTGGCAAAAAAGTATTCTGGTAAAAGAGTCGAAGATGGAGATGAAAAAGATGCATGGTGGCCTCAATTGCATTCGTTTGTAATTGGCCTGGAAGGATCTCCGGATCTGGCGGCAGCAAAAAAAGTTGCAGATTATATTGGTACTGTTCACCACGAAATCCATTATACAATACAGGAAGGTTTGGATGCCATTCGGGATGTGATTTATCATATTGAAACCTATGATGTAACTACTGTGCGTGCATCAACTCCAATGTATATGCTTGCTCGTGTAATCAAATCGATGGGGATAAAGATGGTGCTTACCGGCGAAGGAGCTGATGAGATTTTTGGTGGCTATCTGTATTTTCACAAAGCACCAAATGCAGAAGAGTTTCATAATGAAAGTGTGAGGAAGGTAAGCAGATTGCATCAGTACGATTGTTTGCGTGCAAATAAATCCCTGGCTGCATGGGGGGTTGAGGGTCGTGTGCCTTTTTTAGATAAAGAGTTTATTGATGTGGCGATGCGTTTTAATCCGGAGCAAAAAATGGCAAAGGATGGTAAGATGGAAAAATGGTGCCTGAGGAAAGGTTTTGAAAACATTTTGCCGGAAAGCGTTGCATGGAGGCAAAAAGAACAATTCTCTGATGGTGTTGGATATGGATGGATTGACACGTTGAAAAAAATTGCAAGCGAGCAGGTTACCAATGAAATGATGGCTAATGCGAAGTATCGTTTTCCGGTAAATACGCCGATGAATAAAGAAGAGTATATGTATCGGTCAATTTTTAGTGAACATTTCCCGTCCGATCAGGCGGCATCATGTGTTCCCTCTGTTCCGTCAATCGCGTGTAGTACTGAAACTGCTTTGCTTTGGGATGCAGCTTTTCAGGGAAATGCAGATCCTTCAGGCCGCGCTGTAAGTACTGTTCATTCAAAAGGAGCAGTATTTGATGATATTAAAAAGTAAGATGAATTTATATGTATAGCTGCCGTCTGTTTTTCAGACGGCATTTTTTTTACATATTTCCAGGAAATTTTTTATGAGGTCGTGGTTGTAGTACTCCGGATGAAACTGGCAGGTATACCACTGATATTTTTTATGTCTCATTAGCTGGTTTTTACATGTTATCGATGTAGCCAGTAAATCAAAGTTGTCAGGTAGTGTTACTGAATCGTTGTGCATTTGTTTTACTCTGAGTTCATTTGGGAGGTTGATTAGTAACTCATCGTCTCTGATAATATTGACTGTAAAATCACCTGATTCCGGTTCTTCGCTTCTCAGTATTTTTGCGCCATTCATAAAAGCTGTAATGTGATGACCAGCGCATATACCCAAAATGGGGTGTTTGTAATTTTTTAACCATTCAAAATAGGGGAGATGGTGTTCTACAATGTCGTTCCCTTGTGGCGATCCTGAAATAATAACGCCTTTTGTTTTTTCGGGATTGAAGTTTATACAATCCTTGTATTCTATCGTTGTAGCGTTAAGCTCCGCTTTCTGGACAATTTTTTCCAACGGGACAGTGAATGCTGTGATTCCGGGTTCTGCGCTGTTTATAATTAAAATATTCTTTAAATCATTCATATAGACTACAAAGTAAAAATGAGAAGATAAATTATTCAAATCTTAATCAAAAAAAACTCATTTTTCAATTTTAATTATTTTTAAGTTATATTTTAGTTGTTTGAAAGACAAATAGAATGGGTTTTTATTTTGAGCGTGAAAATATAACAAAAGAATAATTATTATGAAGAAACTTTGGATTTTGGTTTTAGGGGGTGTGATTTTTGCCTGCACTCAGCAAAAAGGTTTTGAGATAACAGTGGATATTGGCGGCGCAGAAGGACAAATGCTGTTGGAACAACGTGGAACTGATGCCTGGATTTCTGTTGATACTGCAGATGTTGTTGACGGTGTGGCGGTGTTGAAAGGAGAAGTGGAAAGACCGGGAGATTATTACCTGTCAATTTTGGGACAAAGAAATAAGATGTTGATTTTTGTTGAGAATTCGAAAATGACGGTAACAGGAGCTGTTGATTCATTAGATAATGTTTTGGTAACAGGTTCAAAAACGCACGATGAATATAAAGGAATCGATAATCAGATAAAGGAGCTTTCTAATGAATATATGGCGCTTTATCAGCAGTCGCGGGAATCGTTAATGCAGCGCGATACAGCAAAAGCTGAAGAATTGATGGACAAGGTAAACGAGATTTATGAAAGTGCAAATCAACTGCAGGAAGATTTTATTAAAAATAATCCGGGTTCATATGTAACACCTTATTTTATTTCAAATGTTCAGTATTCAAAAGATTTGGATGAGTTGGTTGAGATGGTTGACGCATTGGATCCGAAGTTGGACTCAGTGCCGGGTATTATTCGTCTGAAAGAGCGGATAGATAAACTAAAAACGGTTGCTGTTGGTCAAGTTGCACCTGATTTTACCCAAAACGATCCGGACGGAAACCCGGTGCGTTTTTCTGATGTATATTCGCAAAATGAATTGACACTTCTTGATTTTTGGGCCGCTTGGTGTGGTCCGTGCAGAGCGGAAAATCCCAATGTCGTTTCAGTGTACAACTCTTATAAAGATGAAGGGTTTAGTGTTTTCGGAGTTTCGTTGGACAGAACAAAGGAGGATTGGCAGAAGGCTATCAAAGACGATGGTTTGACCTGGCAACATGTTTCTGATCTGTCATACTGGCAAAATTCGGCTGCACAACTGTATGCTGTAAATTCAATTCCGTCTAGTTTGTTAGTAGACAAGAATGGAAAGATAATCGCAAAAAATAAAAGGGGGGAAGAACTAAGAAAAGTGGTTGCTGAATTTCTGGAATAATAAAATAGTAAATTAGAAGAATTATAGAAAAGCAGAAGCATAGATTGTTTCTGCTTTTTTTTGTTATCACCGGCTTTTTGTCCCCCGTAGAGTAAGTTTTTCAGAGTGTCCCTGAAATAAATAATGTCCATATATGGGAAATATGTTTCATTTTGGGTTTATTGAATTGTATGGCTATGTTTGTAAGGTGTTGTTTGTTAGTGTTTTATGTGTTTTGGCATCTGTATTGTAATAATTCTGGCACATTGATGCTTGATGTTTTACAAAAGGATTTACAAACTAAAAAATGTATGAAAAAGTCTGTTTTAACAATCGCAGCAAGTTTATTAATCTCAAGTTTAACAATGGCAACAGTTAAACAGGGCGGAAATGGCGAAGGTGATACAGACCAGGATGAAGCAACACATGGTGTTGAAATCAACATCCCTACGGTTGCCCTTTTTGACGTAGAATCAAGGAATGACAGAGAAGCCGGAAAAGAAGTGGATTTTGGGACTGCAACGGATGAAAATTTATGGTTGAATTATACTTCAATTGTAACGCAGAGCTGGGACAGTTTGCAACGAGAGATTCCTGTTGAGTTGGATAATACAAATAAATTGCTGTCAGGTGTTAGTTTGTAGATGTCGGCAGGAAATATTTCTTCGGGCAACTTATTTATGCGATAACAAGCAACGATTAAAAAGTAAGAAAGATAAAAAATAAGGTAATAAGAAAGATGCAAAACAAGGTTTAGGCAGGTCGAAAGGCTTGCCTTTTTGTTTTTATCCGAAATTTTTTGTCTCCTCTTTAAAAAGGCATTTTTTCTACCGGTTTCGATACGCGAAATGATTACATTTGCCACCAAATTATGCAACAATATTTTGGTGAAATAGCGGGTATCCTGACTGCCGTTTTTTGGACGGTAACAAGTTTGGCATTTGAATCGGCAGGAAAGAAAGTGGGCTCTTTGGCCGTCAATTTAATCCGGCTGGTAATAGCCTTCTTTTTTATTGGTTTTTACAGTTGGTTTTCCCGTGGTTTTTTCTTTCCCTCAGATGCTACTGTTTTCCAGTGGAAATGGTTAATTCTCTCAGGCTTGGTTGGTTTTGTTATTGGTGATTTGCTTTTGTTTCAGGCATTTGTAGTTATTGGAGCCCGTATTTCGATGTTGATGATGGCGCTTGCGCCACCTTTTACAGCGTTTATTGGCTGGCTTATATTGAAAGAAACTCTAACGCTGTCAAACTGGTTGGGAATGATGGTTACAATGGCTGGAATTGTACTTGTTATTTTGAAAAGAGAAAAAACAGAACAGAACGGAGAGATTATTCGAAAGTTAAAATCGGGTTATTCTGTCCAGGGAATTCTGCTGGCCGTGGGAGGTGCCATGGGGCAGGCGGCAGGTTTGGTTTTGAGTAAAAAAGGAATGGGAAATTACGATGCCTTTTCTGCTTCGCAAATCCGAGTTTTAGCGGGAGTTGCCGGATTTTCAGTTTTGTTTGTTTTTATGAAACGGTGGCCGCGTGTCTGGGCCGCGTTAAAACATGCTCCGGCAATGAAAAGAATAACACTTGGTGCATTTTTTGGCCCGTTTTTGGGGGTCTCTTTTTCTCTTCTTGCAGTTCAACATACAGAGGCAGGTGTGGCAGCAACTTTAATGGCAATTTCGCCGGTTCTTATTATTGCTCCTTCTGTTATTTGGTTTGGTGAAAAAGTAAATTGGAAAGAAATTTTAGGTGCCCTTATTACTGTTGGCGGTGTGGCATTGTTTTTTCTTTAACAGTTAATCGGGCAAACTCTCTCTTAATTCTGCGAGTTTCATTTGACGGTCCATTGAAAATGAAGTACTTTCCATCTCAACTTTGTTTAGTAAAAAATAGGCCTTGTTAAAATAATTTAGTTTTTTCTTTTTAGTTTCCGCCATTTCTCCCTGTTCTTTCATAACAAAAGCAACCATTTCAAGGTGTTCGTTGGTAAGTTTTTTTTGGGAGACCAAAACATCAATAAATTTTTCAATGCTGAGTTGGTGGATATCATCATCAATTTTCAGGCATTCATAAAAGTATTGAATCTCTTTTTCCGCTTCTTCATTTTCTCCTTTTTTTCGATGCCTGAGTATTTTATGAATTACTTCGAAAAGCATCATTAGTTGTCTCATAAGATAGTCTCTTTCGATTCCCATTTTTATTCGTTTTTGTTTTAAAGATAATGTTTAGTTTTGGGAAAAATTTTTGAATGGGGTATTTTGACGATATTTTTGGTAATGATTTGGGCTTCAACAGCGATTTAACAGAAGGTGTTGATTTTTATCTGGAAAATGGTTACCGTGTAATGACAGAACGTTATCTGATTAACCGTGGTTATTGTTGTTCGAATGGTTGCAGACACTGTCCTTACTGGCCAAAAGCTCAGAAGGGAAATACAAATTTACGTACCGGTTTAAAAAGAGGATAAATGAAAGGAAAAGAGCTTCGTATTGTTTTTATGGGAACACCCGATTTTGCTGTGGCAAGTTTACACGCTCTGGTTGAAGGCGGTTATAATGTTGTTGGTGTTGTTACTGCTCCGGATAAACCTGCAGGAAGAGGGAAGAAACTGGCAGAGTCGGCTGTAAAAAAATATGCAATTGACAAGGGATTAAATGTGTTACAACCCGATAAATTTAAAAATCCTGTCTTTTTGGAAGAATTAAGGACCCTGGAAGCCGATTTGCAGGTTGTTGTTGCTTTTCGGATGCTGCCTGAAGTAGTTTGGGCAATGCCCCGTTTTGGGACATTTAATTTGCATGGTTCATTGTTGCCGCAATACAGGGGAGCGGCTCCTTTAAACTGGGCAGTTATAAATGGTGAAAATAAAACAGGTGTTACTACATTTTTGCTGGATCAGCAGATAGATACCGGAAAAATTTTGTTTAAGCGCGAAATTGAAATTGGAGAAAATGATACAGTCGGAGAGGTTCATGATCGCCTGATGGAAATCGGAGCCCAGCTGGTGGTGGAAACGGTAAATGCAATTGCAGAAGAAGGCATTCAGCCTGTTTCACAATCGGAGTTGATTGAAGAAAGTGAAATAAAACACGCACCTAAAATTTTTAAAGAAGATTGTAAAATTAATTGGGAAAAAAGTACAGAGTCAGTCCGAAATTTGATTCGTGGCTTATCGCCTTATCCGGCCGCATGGACCATACTTGTTAACAAAGAAACAGGTGATGAGTGGCAAACAAAAATATTTTTTGCACAAAGAAGTGAAAAAGAGAATTCAGCTGAACCGGGTACTATAAGAATCGATGGAAAAACGTTTTTGGCTGTGTCTTGTTATGATGGATGGCTGGAAATTACCGATTTGCAGATTGCCGGTAAAAAGCGGATGAAAACAGGCGATTTTTTAAGGGGTTTTCAGCAAATTGACGAATGTAAATTCAAATAAAAAGGCCCTGAAAGACAGAGCCCTTATTATTTTTTAGAACATTGTTTTCTACTGTTTTTTCCTCCCGTTCATAATAAAGAAATAAATAAGGAAGCCCAAAGAAACAAATACCAGCAAAATTCCAATAGGCAAAACAGCATTGTGATAGTCGATTAAATTTGGATTGACCAGGCGCATTACTTCGATGATGATAAATCCCAGCCCGCTCATTAAGGCAACCAATCCCCACTTTAAAGACGGATACTTGTTCCCTTCTTCCGAAACAGATTTTGGTGGTTCCAGAATTCCAGCTTTGTCATATTGTTCCGCTTTAATCAGTTTTCTTTTTAGCAGGTGTTCAGAAATTAGTTTAATGATGTGATACATTCCGAAAAAAACTACTGCAGGTATTAAAACATCTCCCATTACATTCATTTTATTTTGTTTTTATAATTTGACATTCTGACTGTTTGACTTTTGTGCGCAGTTAAATGTTGCAACTTTTTGAATTTTTTTTTGAAAAAACTTTCGGGCAGGGATTGAAGTGACAGCTTACCGCCGCAGGTGTGTGTGACGGCCGACCCGAAACTGCGACCATTGGAAGCTCGTTTTCGGGGCGTTGCCGGAACAGAAACCTGCAAGGGAACTAAAACGGAAAGCCCGGTTGCCTGCCAAGCTAAAAAACATGATTTTTTTTGCAACATTTTTTGAAACCCTGAGTCTGATACAATGAATATGAATGATACAGAACTGGTTCAACAGGTTTTAAGTGGAAATGAAAATGCTTTCCGCTTTTTGGTCGCAAAGCACGAAAGGCTTGTTTTGCATGTTGTTGGGCGTATTATTCAATCGCAGGACGATGTAAAGGATGTTTGCCAGGAAGTGTTTATTAAAGTGTTTCGGAAACTGAAACGTTTCAGGGGTGATTCGCGGCTTTCAACCTGGATTGCTACAATAGCATATAATACAAGTATTTCGCATGTCAGAAAACAAACACGACAGGCGGAACATTCGTATGATGAGCAACCTGCACTAATTTCAGGGGAACAGGATACATCGCCAAACCAGAAAATAGTAGAAAAGGAAGAGGTTAAAAAATTCCTTTTGCAGTTGATTGAAGAACTTCCGGTGCATTACCGAACTGTATTGACGCTTTTTCATCTGGAAGAATTTTCGTACAGAGAAATTGAGCAAATTACAGGTATGCCGGAAGGTACAATAAAAAGCTATTTGTCGAGGGCCAGGAAAATTTTAAAAGAAAAGCTGGAACAGGTAGCAAAAAATGAAAAAACAAATATTTTTGTACATTATGCGGAATAAAAATACATCTACAGATTCAGAACGTATTTTAAATGAAATATTAAAATCGGAGCCGCAGTATTCGTTGCCCGGAAATTTTGCAGACATGGTAGCTAATAAAGCGGGTCGTAAATTTGCGTGGGAATCGTATTTTAAGGAATTCCTGATTTATCTGGGAGTGATTGCAGGAATTATAGCAGTGGCTGCGGCAATGGCTTTTATTTGGTTTTCAGCCGATTTGAAAGAATGGACAACTTTTCTTTTATCAAATATTTCGTGGGTAGCCGGAATTAACATTCTTGTTATCTTTATTTTGTTTGCCGATCGGGTGTTGCTTCGGTATCTGTTTTATAAAATGTCGTTAAAATCAGCTTAGTTATTTTTTTACTTTTTTCCGCAGTTGAATCACTTCTCCGGGTTGTGGTTGTTCTCCCTTTTTCATATCGTTTCTTCTCAGAAGAGGTTTGAGTTTTATCCCATACATTTGTGAAATATAGTGCATGGTTTCTCCCGTTTCAACACGATGAACTTTATCTTTTCGTGATGCCTTTCTTTTTTTATTTTCAATATAGATTACTTCATTTTCCAGTGGAACATATCCTTTGGGTTGGTCGTTAAACTTATAAAGTTCCCAATTTCTCAAATCAAACTCCTGGGCTATGATTTCATAAGTATCTCCTTCTTTTGCAACAACAGCATCTAAATTATTCATGTTTATTACCTTGTGTGCCCTGTAAGGATTAATTGTAAGCGTGTTTGAGATTCCCTGGTTGGTAATTGGATTATCCCGGTAAGCTCCAATTTGCTCAAACGAAATTTCATAGTCAAGCCTGAATAATTTAAAGTCTTCAATAATTTTTATCAGTGTTTTGTCGTAATGACCGGCTGTAGCATAGCCGGCTTTTTTTAATCCACGGGCCCAGCTTTTGTAATCGGTTGGGTCAAGCTGGAATAAGAAACTATAACGTGCATTATTCGTTAAAAAATCAGTATGGTCAACAAACGATTCTTCTACCGTTTTGTATTTTCTAAAGCATTCGTTTTTGGCATCATCGTCGTGGTATACTTTTTTCCCTTTCCAGTTTGATTTGCATTTAATTCCAAAATGGTTATTCGATTTACGGGCCAGTTCACTGTTCCCGTCACCGGATTCAAGACAAGCCTGCGCCATGGTTATACTTGCCGGAATTCCGCTTCGGTTCATTTCTTCGATGGCCAGCATTTGGTATTTGGCTATATAATCGTGACGGGATTGTTGTGAAAAAGCAGATTGTATTGTAAATATGAATAGAATGAATAAAAATATATTTCTCATGAGTTGTTTCGTTTCAAACGCCGGGTAAAAATAATTACTTCAACAATTTAATTGCGTGTTGTAACTTTTTTTTATAAACAAGTTTTAGTGAATTAACGTCCCGATGCTTATTTTATGATGTGAGACAAAAGCATTCGTCCCTTTTTAACAATTTTAATTGTATTTTTGAGTAAAACAAAAGATATGCGTAAAAGCGAATTACGGATTGTCCATTTTGAATTTGACAATATAGGGGAGTTGCAGAAAGAGGATAGGGAGTTGGTTTTGGCGGCGCGAAAAGCCTCTAAAAATGCTTATGCACCCTATTCCAAATTTCACGTTGGAGCAGCAATACAACTTGAAAATGGTGAAATTGTAAACGGCAATAACCAGGAGAATTCTGCTTTCACTTCTGGTTTGTGTGCCGAGAGAACGGCGCTTTTTTATGCCAATGCAAATTTTCCGGATGTAGCTGTTAAAAGAATAGCTGTTACCGCAGAGAACAGTTCAGGTCTGGTACTGGATCCGGTTAAACCATGTGGTTCGTGCAGGCAGGCGATGGTTGAAACGGAAATGCGTTTTCAGAAACCTATCCGTATTATCCTCGACGGAGACGGTAAAATTCTTGTTTTTGATGGTGTGGATAGTTTACTTCCGTTTGCTTTTAAACCGGATTCACTGGACTAAACCGATTATCACGAAACATTTTCAGAAATTCATTCCATAAAACATCATTCGGCGGGTCGGCAACAATTGTTAAAGGTTCTTTTTTTACCGGATGGATAAATTCAATTTTACGCGCATGCAAATGAATTCCTTTGTCATTGTTTGGTCTTGGAAATCCGTATTTTACGTCGCCTTTTATATGCAGTTTAATTTGTTTTAGCTGAACCCTGATTTGATGGTGTCTGCCCGTGTGTAGTTCAATTTCCAATAAATGATACCTGTCGGAACTTGCCACATGGCGATAGGTAAGGCTTGCAAGTTTGGTGTCTTTTCGTTTCTGGTTGTAGGCGAAACTTTTGTTTTTTTCCTGGTTTTTTGTGAGGTAATGTTCCAGTGTGTCCATGTATTTGGGAGGCCTTTTGTCTGCAACAGCCCAGTATGTTTTTTTTACCTGTCCTCTGGTTTGGAAAAGTCTGTTTAACCGGGGCAACACTTTACTTGTTTTTGCCAGAATAACAAGCCCACTGGTTGGTCTGTCGAGTCTGTGGGGCAAACCCAAATATACATTGCCAGGTTTGTTGTATTTTTTCTTCAGGTAAGCTTTAACAATGTCCAGAAGTGTTTCGTCGCCGGTAATGTCGCTTTGAACGGCAATTCCAATTTCCTTATTTATTGCGATAATATGATTGTCTTCGTAAACTACCTTTACCACTTTGTCTGATTTCTGTTCGTCTTATTTGTATTTTTAATACTGCTCTTTTTCGTTGGGGAAATCCTGTGACTTAACATCTGTAATGTAATTCCCAACAGCTCCTTTTATTTCAGCCGCGAGGTTATGATATCTTCTTAAAAAACGAGGTGAAAATTGTTGTGTAATGCCAAGTAAATCATGTATTACAAGTACTTGCCCATCCACACCGCCACCGGCACCAATTCCAATTACCGGAATTTTTACTTCTTCAGCTACCAGTTTCCCGAGTTTAGCCGGAATTTTTTCCAAAACGATAGCAAAACATCCGGCATCTTCCAGCAATTTTGCGTCGCTAATCAGTTTCTCAGCTTCGGCCTCTTCTTTTGCCCGTACAGTGTAAGTGCCAAATTTGTGAATCGATTGCGGCATTAATCCAAGATGCCCCATAATTGGGATGCCTGCCGAAAGAATGCGGTTCACCGATTCAAGAACTTCCTTCCCACCTTCCAGTTTTACTGCGTCGGCGGCTGTTTCTTTCATTATTCTGATGGCAGAGCTCAACGCTTCGCGCGAATTTCCCTGGTAAGTGCCAAAAGGAAGATCGACCACAACCAGAGCACGCTGAACGGCTTTTACTACCGACGTTCCGTGGTAAATCATTTGGTCAAGGGTAATGGGCAAAGTAGTTTCGTTTCCCGCCATCACATTTGATGCTGAGTCGCCAACCAAAATTACATCAATACCGGCTTCGTCGACTAACTGAGCCATACTGTAATCGTAGGCCGTTAGCATCGATATTTTTTCACCACGCAATTTCATTTCCGACAAACGATGTGTGGTTACTTTTCTAATTTCACTATGTACTGACATAGAATTTCGTTTTCAAATTAATCCGGTAAAAATAACCAAAGGTTTTTACCCTGACAAAACTAATCCTTATTTCGCATATTAAATTCGCCTGCTTAACGTTTATTAACCGCATGAATGATTCAGATTAATTATGGTTTATTTACTTTGCGTTTTTATTTAGAAAAAGAATTATATGAAGAAACTTATCACCGTCAGTTTTTTTCTTTTGTTTACATTTTGTGGAAGTTTTTATGGAGTTGCCTCAAGTAGCGATGGTAACCAGAACAAAGATACCTCGAAAGTATATTTTTTTATAAAAAAGGAATTGAATACCGGTGTTTATTTCAGTGGTTCAAACGAGAGAGAAGAAATACGTACCGATGAATCAAAACAAAACGAGGAGCTGTTTACCGGTTCAGCAGGATTTCAGTTTGAAAACCGCATATGGAATTACTTAAGCTACAAACAGGAATTTATAGATTTGACACTGGATGTCGGACCTTTTTTTGGTATTGGCAGCTGGAGTGACAGTACCTCGTTACAAATGGTTGACGGAGACCAGACAACCATTGGTCTGCGAAGCAAATTGGCTGTTGATTACAGTAGCCGGTTTTATTACGACGACAGAAATTATACGCTTGTTAAAGTTAATGCATGGGTTCGCGATGATTTGTTTCACCAGAGTATTGACGGCTCAACCCGGGATTCTTCCGAAACCTGGTCGGATTTTGATGAGAAGGGCCTGGACAATAAATTTAGGTATGGTTTCTCGGCGAATGCGGGGTGGGGAATGGGAAAGTTGAATCCGATGAACCATTATATGGCAGCCGATTATTTATTAAACAAATATTATAAGGGGCGTCTTTTCTCAGATGAGGAAATTGAAAGACTGGCCAACAAAATTACAGAATTAAAACTTCAGCGCGATCCTTCTGTTGAGCGAAATTATGATACTGAACTATCTGAAATTGCAGATTTTCTGCGTACTTCAATGTTTCTGGCTAATCCGGAAATATCTCAGACAGATTGGGAACTGGGAGAGTTTATGCCTCGTTTAAATGGTTCGCGTTTGGAATTGGGGCCGTTTTTTAATTATTACAATCGTGAACCTGACTTTTATTACGGTGGTTTTGTGCAGTATGACAAAGCCAAGTATGTAAATACAAACTGGAACAGTAATCTTAGTATAAATTTAAGTTACAACCATTACAAACATCATGACTGGGCAACACTGGAGAGCAATATCGGGTGGACATATTATCCGAATCTGAAATCACAATTCGGATTTGGCCTGAAATATATTCCGGGACTAGTGATATACGACTGGGATGATTTTGACCCGGTAAAACACAATTTTATCCCTTATATTGAATATTACAGACAGGTAAATTCAAAAACACGCGTCAATTTTTCTTTTGCATGGAAAATAGGAGACGGCGAGGAGTTTATGATGACTGGGCCTGAATTTTCGCTGGCTATCTATAAAAGCAGATATTAATTACACCCGAAGAAATATTTTTTTCTTATACATGTAGTATAACAGCAACCAAAGCAATGCCAATCCGCCAAGAAGAGAAAATAGCCCGCCGGCTTCTTCACCCATAGGTTTGGTCAGCCATCCAATGAAAAATTCAGTAATTCTTCTGAAATCCACAATCCGCGTAAACAAATAAATAAATATAGAATTCATCCCAATTATCCGGAAATAAAATGCCCAGCTTTTAAATCCCCAGTGGTCGATAACCAGATAAAATAGTGTCAGCAATAAAAAACCAATTCCGCCGGTAAGTAGATTAAAAGTCGATGTCCAGCAGCTTTTAATAATGGGGTAGAAAGTCGAAAGAATCAGGGCGAGAATGATGCCTGAAACTCCCGCGCCTGTCATGTAGCCAATTTTTTGCCAGTCAGTGGTACTCTTTTTCCTAAGAATATTTCCGGCAATTGTTCCCATTAGAGTTACAGCGGTTGCGGAGAAACTGCATAACAGTCCTTCAGGGTCAAATGTCTCTCTGTACAATTTCCCCGGAAGGAGGTGTCTGTCGATGAATCCGTTTATACAACCTTCGGGGCTTAGTACCCCGGCTCCAAAACCCGGGACCGGAATAAGCAACTGAATAATCCCGATCCCTGCAAGTATTCCGCCAAGCCAAATCAGCCGGCTTTTGAACGATTCAAAATAAATAACTATTAATGAAGCAAAAAAATAAGCTATCCCGATTTGGCCAAGGACACTGGCAATTCTCCCGCCTTCAAAACCATCTCTGAAAGTTCCGTTGTACAATATTCCTAAAAGAATAAGAATGACTAATCGTTTAAATACTTTTCTGAATAACTTTTTTTTGGGTACATTTTTTTCCAGTTTCGATTTTACAGCAAAGGGAATCGCAACACCGGAAATAAACATAAAAAGCGGAAAAATTAAGTCATAAAAATGAAATCCCTCCCAGGGGACATGTTCCATCTGCTCTTCCAGCCATGCCGCACCCGTCATTTGCGAAACAGCAATTGCAAGTACTCCTCCCCCTGTAATCCAGAACATATCAAAACCACGCAGGGCATCAAGTGAATGCAGTCGTTTCTGAGGCTCTGTGCGTGTATTTTTATTTGTCATGTCAGTTCGGTTTAAAAAATGAAAACTGAATGTAGTATTTTTTTTGTAAAAGGTGCAGATGTTGTTCTGTTTGTTAAGTTTTTTTTATATAAATATTAAGAATGATTTTAAACTTTTCAGCCGTATGCTTGGAATGGATTTTGTTTTTCCAAACTAAACCAAAAAGTAAAGTCATGAAACATTTTATACCCTTTGCATTTTTTCTTTTTGTATTTGTTACAACAAATGCGCAGTTCGAGAACATCGATTTATCAGCCTACAAATTGCCGGAGATTAAAATACATCAGTTGGATTTTAGTTTGCAATATAACAATGATTACTCCCAGAGTTCACACGGAAATTCAATTGGAAATTCTTCGGAATTTTCCAGATTCAAATTGAATAATAATTTTGATGCCCTTTATTCGTACTATTTAAATTCAAAAAAAGTTCAAATAGAGGGATTGTTTGATTTTTCTGCAGATATTGAATTGGACTGGCAGAAATCGGGTGATGTGCCTTATGAAAAAAATGATGATTACATTTTTACCGTGAATGCCTGGTTGGCTCGAAGGATGTATCTTAACAGCAAGGACAAATGGTTCTTTCTTTGGTCTCCTAATTTGTATATAAGGAGATATTCTTATTTTATCAAAGAATTGGAAGGCTATGACAATGAAAAAAGTGATAAATTTTTTTCACGAAATCTTGATTTTCAACCAGAAATAAAATTAGGCGGAGGATTTGGTCGGATTGAACCGGTTAACGATTTGCGTAAAGCTATTTATATTTTTGAAGACTTACTTAAAAACGATCGTTTAACCCGGCTTCCAAATGAAAACGAAATTTTGCAAGTGACAGACAAAATAGCTCAACTCCGGAATCAACGTTTTTTTGATTCGCGTTTAAGAAGTATTTATGAAATAAAAAGCCTCGATTCACTTCTGGGTAACCTGGGATTAACTGATGAAATGGACGCAACATATTTCACTTCATTAAATGATATGTGGTTAAATGGAAATGAATCAATACATTCAGGAACACGCATTCAGTTTAGTGTGTCAGGCAAACTGCTTTGCGATTTTGGTAAAACAAGAATCGAAAATTACGTCCCCGATTCGGAAATGATTGTAAATGAGAATTCAACAAAGTATTATAATAACCTTTGGGGATTGGAATTATTGTTCGATTCCTATAAACCGATTGGGTTAAATTGGCAACGTTATTTTTCTACAAATTTCTACTATAACAAATATTATCCGGACATGAATGAAAATCCTTTGGCGGGTAACTATAATGTGTTAATTGGCTCATTCATTTATGGTTATAGTTGGTTTCTAAACACCCGAACCAGTGCATATTTAGGATCAAACGGACAGTTTAACTTTTTTGATTACCTTAAAAATGATGAGAATCATTATGATTCAAATAATGCTTATTGTTCTCTGAGTGGGAACTTGAGCTACTACTTTTCGCCGCGTTTAAGAGCATCTTTCTTTATGGCTGTATATTATTCATGGAGTGAGAGTATCCGGCAGAGCCATATAAGGGGTTTTAGTTTTACGAATCATATCGGAATCAATTACGCAATCTTTTAATGCTGAACTTTTTTATTTCTGCCTTTTTGTCACCGGATTTGACAGAATTTTTGTGAATTCTAATTTTATCCGTGTCATAATTTCGCCATTAATCACGGATAACGGCATGGCATAGTCATTGATTAAATAGAATCGAAATTTTGAAATTGATAACGAAATATATAATACAATGGGAAAAATAATTGGAATTGATTTAGGGACCACAAATTCATGCGTATCCGTAATGGAAGGGAACGAACCCGTAGTAATTCCTAACAGCGAGGGAAAAAGAACTACGCCTTCTATTGTTGCTTTTGTTGAAAATGGAGAAAGGAAAGTTGGAGACCCGGCGAAACGTCAGGCCATTACCAATCCGCAAAAAACGGTTTTCTCTATTAAACGTTTTATGGGTGAGACATATGCGCAGGTTTCAAAAGAAATTGAACGAGTGCCCTACAAAGTAGTGAAAGGTGACAATGATACGCCAAGAGTACAAATCGACGACAGAAAATATTCACCACAGGAAATTTCAGCTATGGTACTTCAGAAAATGAAAAAGACAGCTGAAGATTACCTCGGACAGGAAGTAAGTGAAGCCGTAATTACTGTGCCTGCTTATTTTAGCGACTCACAGCGCCAGGCAACAAAAGAGGCTGGTGAGATTGCCGGTTTGAATGTTCGTCGTATTATCAACGAGCCTACTGCCGCATCATTGGCATATGGTTTGGATAAGATGGACAAAGACATGAAGATTGCGGTATTCGACCTGGGGGGTGGTACTTTCGATATTTCAATCCTCGAATTGGGTGACGGAGTTTTTGAAGTAAAATCAACCGATGGTGATACGCACCTTGGAGGTGATGATTTTGACCAGGTTATTATTGATTGGTTAGCTGATGAGTTTAAAAAAGACGAAGGTGTAAATTTGAAAAAAGATCCAATGGCATTGCAACGTTTGAAAGAAGCAGCTGAAAAAGCAAAAATTGAACTTTCAAGCTCTTCTCAAACTGAGATCAACCTGCCTTATATTATGCCGGTTGACGGTGTGCCAAAACACCTGGTAAAAACCCTGTCGCGTTCAAAATTTGAACAATTGGCTGACACATTGATTAATGCAACCATTGAGCCCTGTAAAAAAGCTTTAAAAAATGCAGGAATGTCGCCAAGTGATGTTGATGAAGTAATTTTGGTTGGAGGTTCAACGCGTATTCCGGCAATTCAGGAAAAAGTAAAAGCCTTTTTTGGAAAAAATCCTTCAAAAGGCGTAAATCCTGATGAAGTTGTAGCTGTTGGTGCTGCTATTCAGGGCGGTGTTTTAACCGGAGAAGTAAAAGATGTGTTGCTGCTTGATGTTACTCCACTTTCCTTGGGGATTGAAACCATGGGTGGCGTAATGACCAAGTTGATTGAAGCCAATACAACAATTCCAACAAAAAAATCGGAAACTTTTACCACTGCAGCTGATAACCAACCTTCTGTTGAAATTCACGTTCTTCAGGGTGAACGCCCAATTGCCTCGGGTAATAAAACAATTGGGAGATTCCACCTCGACGGAATTCCGCCATCACCACGTGGAATACCTCAGATTGAGGTAACTTTTGACATTGATGCCAATGGTATTCTGCATGTTAATGCAAAAGATAAAGCAACAGGAAAATCACAATCCATAAGGATTGAAGCTTCATCTGGTTTGTCGGATGACGAAATCAAAAAAATGAAAGCTGAAGCAGAAGCAAATGCTGAAGCAGATAAACAAGTAAAAGAAAAAGCTGACAAAATTAACCAGGCTGACAGTTTGATTTTCCAAACGGAAAAACAATTAAAAGAATTTGGTGATAAAATTCCGGCCGACAAGAAAAAACCGATTGAAGATGCGTTGGCAAAACTAAAGGAAGCACACAAAAGTCAGGATTTGGCAGCCATCGATACTGCTATGAATGAGTTGAATACAGTGTTTCAGGCAGCATCTCAGGAAATGTATAATGCTTCGCAGCAAGCCCAGGGTGGCGGTGCTCAGGGAGGACCACAGGGAGGACCAACCGGAGGCGACCAGGGTGGACAGTCGCAAAGCAAGTCGAAAGATGACGGCGAAGTTACGGATGTAGATTTCGAAGAAGTCAAATAAATAGCGATTATTAACAATAGTCAATAATTAACAAAACGCAGTAAATATTTGATTTACTGCGTTTTTTATTTGTGATAAATTATTTATTTAAATAGTTTATTGTTAATTTTTGCCATATATTTGTACCATTACTGTACCGGAACTTAATTAACGACGAAGTGGAACTTATGAGTTCTTATGAATACTTATAGAACCTTAAATGTAGTTAAAGATGGTGATGACTAAGATTCAAAAACAATGTGCTATATGCGAGAAGCCGTTTATTCCGAAGACGGTAAATTCTATTTATTGTTGTAAAATCTGTAGTGATACTGCATACCGTAAAAGAAAAGTACAGTTGAAAAAGGAAGAACAACGGAAAGCGGTTGCTAGTAGAATCCCGGACGAACGTAAATACATTTCTGTACCAGAAGCAATAATTCTTTTTGGAGTGGCGAAAAGTACACTGTATAGGCATATACGTCAAGGACGAATCCCTGCAATCAATTTAGGTACACGTCTTGTGCGAATTGACCGTGCAACAATTGAAAAGATGTTTCCGATTAGAGAAGACACATCTGGAATGAAAGAGTTTTCCGCAGTAAAGTTATATCGTCTTGAACCTGAAGATTGCTATACAATCGGTGAAATTTCAAAGAAATTCGGAATATCCGATAGTTCTGTTTACAAGCATATTAGAAAGTTTTCTATTCCAATTAGGCAAATAGGAAAATATGTTTATGCTCCTAAATCTGAAATCGACAGTATTTACAATAGTGAGTAAAACCTAACACTCCATGAAGCAATTATCAAAAACAAGAGTAACAGTGAGACTTCGAAAAGCAGAAGACCGGAAGGAATGGTACATTTACCTGGAAAGTTATCCCGTATTTGTCCCAGGTAAAACTAATCCTCAACGCATTCGTGAGTATCTGAACAGAAGTGTTACCTCTGTGGAATGGGATAAGAAAAGGACTGCCCGAACCGATTCAAATGGAGCTAAAACATATAAACCCAAACGTGATGACAATGGCATAATTGTTTGCCGGAGTGAAATGGATAGAGAAAATTTGCTATATGCAGATGGTGCTCGCAAACTACGTCAACGCGAATATGACCATGCTGATTTGTACAGTGATACCGAAACTGCTCAGGCTGAACTGAAGGAAAGGTTACACCATAATTTCATCGAATATTTTGAAAAGGTAACTTTTAAACGCCATGCCAATAGTTCGAAGTCTATTCTAATAAATTGGCAGCGTACAAATGAATTTCTAAAACAGTTTGCAGGAGATGCCCTTTTGTTTTCCCAAATAGATATTGCGTTAGCTGAAAATTTTAGGCTTTTTCTTTTGTCAGCACCACAGGGAGGCAACAAAAGTGGAATTATTTCTCAAAATACTGCAGCAACCTATTTTTCCATTTTTAAAGCAGCCCTTAAACAAGCCTTTGTTGATGGATACCTGGGAAGTGATTTATCTGCTAAAATTAAAGGTATTCAGGAGAAAGAATCACGTCGTGAGTACTTGACATTAGAAGAACTGAATAAACTTGTAGCTACACCCTGTGAAAGGGGTGTCCTTAAACGTGCAGCACTTTTTTCTGCCCTTACAGGATTGAGGCATATCGATATCCAAAATCTCAAATGGAGTGAAATTAGCATGGAAGGTAATCAGGCAAGGCTTCATTTCACACAGCAAAAAACAAAAGGTGTTGAATATACGCCCATTTCAGAACAGGCATTACAACTTTGTGGAGAGTCAGGGAAACCAGAACAATTCGTGTTTGAAGATTTACCCGACCCATCGTGGATTTCCCGACCACTTAAACAATGGATTAAAGATGCAGGCATCAAAAAGAACATTACATTCCATTGCTTTCGGCACACATTTGCTACCTTGCAACTTTCAAGCGGAACCGATATTTATACAGTTAGTAAAATGCTTGGGCACACTGATGTGAAAACCACACAGATTTATGCCAAAGTGGTGGACGAGAAGAAAAATAAAGCGGCGCATGCCATAAAAATTGATAAAATACAGAATACAAACTAAAGTAGTTGCAAACCCAAAAACCATATCTAAAAAATGCATCCCAAGTATTTTGAATATATCGTAGTTTATTTGTCAGTTATAGTTGTGTGCGTATTATTAGGTGCTCTTGCAAGGGTATTTGTTATTAGCATTGGGGTTGATGAATTTACTGCAAATATCGTATTTGGAGCAGTTACGGCTCTGGGAGTGATAGCTTATGCTGTTCTTACTCTTCTTATCGAAGGACTTTTTATCGCAACAGTAAAAAAACTGTTCCCGCAAAAGAAACTTTCCAAAACATTTGAAGGACAAGCCACCAGAATTGAAAATTTCGACAAAATTAGGTCAGAACAACAACAACAGATAGATAACAAAGAGCAGGACAATAAAGATATTGCTATTAAATACGCACAAAAGGAATTTGCTCCTTATACTTCAGATGAAGATTTAGCTTTGCTTAGTCAGTATATAGGTTTTTACTCCGAAAGGAAATTGTTGCAGATTAGCCGGGCTGTTAAAGTGAAAGAATTAGTGAGTCTCGATATTTATCATTTTGGGTGGAATATTTGGAACCATTTCAAAATAGGCAAACAGATAGATATCGCTTATTTCCTCAAAAATGCATTTCCCGATATTCTCAAAGATGTTGAAATCGAAACTATCAAACGACACCTAAAAGACGACGAGTTGAAAGGTACTATTAAAATACAGAAGAGCCTTTCTGTATAACAACAATCACAATTTCTTATAATCTTCAGTGTTTTGAGCGTGTTTCTCATGTGAAGTAAAACACAACGAAAACACCTGTTTCATTTGCACCATAACCATTAAAAACGATAGTTATGAATGCAAATGAAATTTCTTTTGAAAATCTGCCGAAGGCAGTAGCCCATTTAGTTAGCGAAGTGGCTGAAATCAAATCTTTAGTAGAAAAAAGGCAGGTACCTGTTGTCCCTCAGAAGCGTATCCCTATTGGAATCGAAGAAGCTTGTCAACTTATTGGCAAAGCTAAACCAACCGTTTATGCACTTGTCCGTAAACGACTACTTCCCTGCTACAAAAACGGAAAGAAACTCTACTTTTTTGAAGATGAGCTGTTGGAATGGATTTCCAAAGGCAAAAAGAAAACTTTACAGGAAATCGAATCAGAGGTAGAAGCAGATTACAAAAAACATTTCAGAGGAACAAGAAAATGAATCTGTTTGACTTATTAGCCAATTTTTGGCGAGTGGACGAACAGAAAAACTTTACCGGAAACGAAACCCGTTTGTTTTTCTTTCTGATTCATTTGGCGAACCGCTCGTTTTGGCCGGAATGGATTGAATTTGCAGATAAAAAAATGGTGGTTAATGCCAATATCTCGCTGCAAGTGTTGAAGTCCGCCAGAGAGAGGCTGAAAGAAGCCGGGCTTCTAAACTATATTCCCGGGGGCGGTTTTAGGGTCAAAACTAAGTATCAGATTCTGACACCTAGGTCCAACCTTAAACTCTCATCTTACTATTTAAAAGCTAAAGACAATAATTTAAAAATTAGTTCTCATGGAGAAAAGAAAGGATTTGTCCATACAGGAAGTGATTTTGACTAACAAAGAATTTTATCATACTGTACAAAAAGATGTCCATGAAATTATTGCCGGTGAAAAAGAAATGATACGGAAACATCGTTTATTTCTGCCACTTGCATATTCCGATTTTCAGAATTTGTTTATCTCATTCGGAACTATTTGTTTACTTAACCGGAATCAGAATAAAAGTTTTGTCATTGATGGGAATAACGAATCCGTGATAAAACAACTCTATTATTATGCAACCAACAATTCCTCTTTTTCCGGCGATTTAACAAAAGGAATTCTATTGCAAGGTAAATACGGATGCGGTAAAACTATTCTTTTGGAAACTTATTCATTGCTTCACAACCACATAGTGAAAAGGTTTTGTTTGAACTATCCTCTGCTTTTATTTATTAAATCAGTGGAATTACAAGAGCAAATCAGAAAACAATCGGTTAGTATGTTTGTTCGGCGGCCTCTAATCATCGACGAATTCGGGCGGGAATCAAAAAGGATTCAGGATTACGGCAACATCATCCGTCCTATTTCTGAACTCCTGAGTTTGAGAAGTGATGCTGGAACACTTACTCATGGAACTACCAATTTTATTTTGAATACACTTTCATCGGATGAATTTTATGGCGGGATGATTGGCGACCGGCTAAAAACCATGTTCAACTTCATCACTTTGCCCGGTGAAAGCAGAAGAGTTTAAAGCCTCAGAAGAGCGACTTTTTTCAGCGGAGCAAGTTTGTGTTTCGGTCAGCCCGAAACCTTGCTCTGCGAGGCAAAAACATCCCGCCGGTCTCACTAATTATTAAATGCAAATTCAAATGAAAACGATAAAAAACAGAAACTCCAATGGCAGGCCAGCTAAGAAACCTTCCGAAAAGAAGGGCTATAAAATAACCGTAAAAATGGCTACCGAAGAATACTATTCGATGAAAGCTAAAGCTGGTTTAGTAGGAATTAACCGCAGCGAATTTATCCGTCAGTGCATCCGCTCAACTGTGATAAAACAGCGGTTGTCCCCAGAACTGATGAGACACATCCGCCAGCTTTCCGGTATGGCTAACAATGTCAATCAAATTGCCCGCACAGCGAATGCTGCCGGATATATTGAAGTGCACAATCATTGTCTTATTATGAGTGAACGCCTGGACAAAGTAATTAAACGCATTGAAGATGATTGCTAAAATTGTACAGGGACGTGGTTTCAGGGGAGTCGTGAATTATGTACTGGATAAAAAGAATGCCTGTTTGCTTTTTGCCGAAGGAGTACGCTTAAAGGATAAAGCATCCGTCATTCAAAGTTTTATTACCCAAAGTAAATTGAAACCTAAAATATCAAAGCCGGTAGCACATATCTCACTGGATTTTTCAGTGCAGGACAAAGGCCGGTTAACCGATAAATTTATGGTTGGTGTTGCGCATGAATACTTAGCAAAAATGGGATATAAAAATACACAGTTTATCATTGCCCGACACCATGATACCGACCATCCACACATCCACCTGGTGATAAATCGGATTGACAATAAAGGGAACCGGATTTCTGATAAAAACGAAAAGCTTCGTAATACAAAAGTTTGTCTGGAGCTAACGAAAAAACACGGGCTTTACATTGCTTCTGGAAAGGAGAATGTAAAAGAACACCGGCTCAAAGAACCGGATAAAACTAAATATGAGATTTATCGGGTACTTCAATCAACCATTCCTAAATGTCGAAACTGGAAAGAACTGGATGCAAAACTTCGAAAATCAGGAGTTACCGCTGAATTGCGAAAAAACGGGAGTACAGACAAAATCCAGGGAGTACGGTTTGGCAAAAACGGATATGAATTCAACGGCTCCAAAATTGACCGGGCATTCAGCTATTCTAAAATTAGTTACCAACTTGAGCAAAATGCGCTATCAATGGCGGCTCAATCCAAATCTGCACACCGGAGCAGTCAGAGCAACAATGAAGGTTTTTCGTATGCAGTTGGAGCAACGGTTTCTTCTTTGGGAGGACTGTTCGACATACTGAATCCGTCATCTGGTTATGATGAAGACCGTGCCGAATATTTAAGACAGGAGGCGCTGAAGAAAAAACGAAGGAAGAAAGGACGCAGATTATAAACACCAAAATCAATAACAATGGGTACAGGCAAAATGGATTCTTCGGCAGTTTATACTTTGTTTGAAGAATTAAAACAAAAGATAGAGCAGTTAAGTAAAGGCGAAATTTCAGATAATCAAGCAAAGTCCAACTTTGACACCGAAGAAATTGTCTTATTGATGCACGATATACGTGAACGAGTAAATCAAAAACAATTTTCTCCTGAGCAAATAAAGGAATTGCAGAATATTCTGGTACAGGTTGCGGGCTACTCTCTGGGGAAAGTCAATGACAGGATTGGTACCATATTGACTGAATTAAAAGCCGTAGTTGTTCCACTTAATGAAAAGGTTAGCCGGTTACAAACTCCAACAAACATGGTTATTCGTAAGGAGCATGTTTTTGTTGTAGATTTTCGGAGAAGCAAGACGGCTATAACTATTATTTCAATGGCTCTAATTATACTGCTTTCATGGGGCGGAAATATCTGGCAATTCATAAATAACAATCAACTAAAGGATAACGACCTGAAATATCGTTATGTAAAAACGCGAGGTGAAGCAACCGCAAAAACATTGCTCCAACTTGAAACAATTTTTACTTACAGCAAAAATAGGGATAGCATCTCTGAAATCAGGGAACAGGTTGATGCTTACGAACGCATGGTTAAGGAGCGGACTGAGGAAATTGAACGAAAGAGATTGTTGCTTAAAAAATAGTGATCATAAGATCATATTTTATTTTTATAATTGATTCGGTAAAAAACATATATGACTCTAATATTTTATACTACCTTTACTCTCGATTTTGGTGCCGCGTTTTTCATTAAACGAAAAAACGGTGAAAAGGGAATCAGGTGAAAGTCCTGAACAGACCCGCTGCTGTAAGCTCCGCCAAAGTCTTTGAACAATACTCAGAACCACTGTCCGTCATCTGACGGATGGGAAGGGCGTTTCAAAGATGGAGTAAGTCAGAAGACCTGCCAAGATTATAGTTGAAGGCTTTCGAGGAATAAAAGCTGGCGACAAACAAAGGCAGAATCACTGATTTTGCTCCAAGTTTATCCCGATATTAAGGTCTTCGAAGGCTGTTTTGGTTGAAAAATTAAAATGGCTTTTTATGTATTTTGTTAGGTTCTTTTGTGGGCTTGCATTATTTGCAATATCAATTGATGCGTTTTCACAAAGCAAATTAGACAGCGTTCAGCACATCGAAGAAGTAAAGGTAGTTGCCAATCGCTACAAAGAAATTATTCCTGCACAAACCTTGCAAGGTAAGGAACTGGAGCAACTAAACAGTTATTCTGTTGCCGATGCTATTCGTTTCTTTTCCGGTGTACAAATAAAAGATTATGGGGGTATTGGCGGATTAAAAACGGTGAACATTCGTAGTATGGGAACCAATCATATGGGCGTTTTCTACAACGGAGTTCAACTAGGCAATGCACAAAACGGACAAATTGATTTAGGCAAGTTTTCGTTAGAAAACGTGGAAGAGATTTCGCTGTACAACGGACAAAAAAGTGAGATCTTCCAATCGGCCAAAGAGTTTGGTTCTGCCGGAAGTATTTACCTGACAACGCGCCGTCCACGATTCGAGAAAGGCAAAGATACAAATATCAAAGCGGCCATGCGAACCGGTTCTTTTGGGCTGTTTAATCCTTCCGTTCTTTATGAATATAAAATCAGCGAAAAAATAAATACCACATTTAGCGCCGAATGGATTAATGCCGATGGCAAATACAAATTCCGCTACCGGCGTGTTACCCCTTCCGGCGAGCTTGCATACGACACTACGGCAGTCCGGCAAAACGGCGATATCGACGCTGTCCGGCTGGAGGGAAGCCTGAACGGATATTTACCTTCGGGGTTTTGGAAAGTACAGTTATATCATTATGATTCGGAGCGGGGAGTTCCGGGCGCTATCGTAAACAATGTGTGGCGAAACGGTGAGCGTTTGTGGGATAACAATTCTTTTATCCAGGGCGTTTACGAGCAGGATTTCAGCCCGAAGTTAAGCTCCAAACTAAACATGAAATATGCTGTTGACCTGACGCATTACATCAATAACGACGATAAACTGATCCATGTTGATAATACTTACAGGCAAAAAGAGCTTTATTTTTCGTGGGCAAATAAATATGCACTGCGTAAAAACTGGGATATTTCTGCGGCTTACGATTTTCAGTGGAATGGCTTGTCTGAGTTCATAAATGTTTCCCGGACAACGCACTGGTTCTCGGCTGCCACCGCTTTTACCGTGGCCAACCAGTTGAAAATTCAGGCCAGTGTTTTGGAAACCATTGTAAACGAAGAAAACCGCGAACGGGACACAGTTCCGAACAAACAGGTATTCACTCCGGCAGTATTTCTGTCGTACCAGCCATTTGCTGCAACCGACCTTGTTTTCCGCGCTTTCTACAAGAAATCTTTTCGCATGCCTACCTTCAACGATTTGTATTATACCGATATGGGCAATGCTTACCTCCGTCCCGAATATGCAGAGCAATACAATCTGGGCTTTTTATACGATATCAACCGCGAAAACCAGGTTTTTGAATCGTTTCATATCGGAGTTGACGTTTACTACAATTATGTAAAAGACAAAATTGTGGCCTACCCCAAGGGACAACAGTTCAGATGGACAATGCTAAACCTGGGCGAAGTTGATATCCGGGGAATCGACCTGACAACAATGGCCACTTTTCTTATTCTGAATGATTGGAGACTAACCACAAAGTTGCAATATACCTATCAGGAAGCGATTGATATAACCGACCCGGCCGACACGTATTACCGCGACCAGATTCCATACATTCCCTGGCACAGTGGCTCGGCCATTGCCATGCTTAACTGGAAAAGCTGGTCGATGAACTATAGCTATATTTATGTTGGTGAACGCTATAACCAGCAGGAAAACATTCGCTACAACTATACACAACCCTGGTACACCAGCGATATCTCTTTTTCAAAATCATTAAAAATGAAGGACTTTTCTCTGAAATTTTCAGCTGAAATAAATAACCTGTTAAGTCAGGATTACGATGTAATCCTCAATTATCCGATGCCAAAACGCAACTATCGTTTTCGCATGAGTATTGAAATTTAAGCAAGAAAATGAATCGAATCATATACATACTGTTCTTTATTTTTCTGTTGTATTCCTGCCGTAAAGACGAGCTGGTTGTTCCCACTGAATACGACATTTTGCCTATCGAACTAAATTCTGATGCCGACCCTATTGGAATGTATATTTTAAACGAAGGGAACATGGGGAGCAATAAGGCATCTATTGATTTTGTGGACTTCAAAAATGCGTATTATATCCGAAACCTGTATGCCGAAAGAAACCCGAATGTAATTAAAGAACTGGGCGATGTTGGAAATGATATTCAGATATACGGAAACAAGTTGTATGCAGTAATCAATTGTTCGCACAAAGTTGAGGTGATGGATGCCAAAACCGGCGTAAGGCTCGGGCAGGTGGATATTCCGAATTGCCGTTACATCCGTTTTTCGCGTGGCAATGCTTATGTTTCTGCCTACGTGGGGCCGGTAGCCATCGACCCCGATGCGCAGTTGGGGGCTGTTTACCGTATTGATACAACTTCGTTGGAAATTACCGGGAAAGTAACAGTGGGTTACCAGCCGGATGAATTGGAGGTAATGGGCGAATACATTTATGTTGCCAACTCAGGAGGCTATCGTGTTCCGAACTACGACTACACAATTTCGGTGGTTGAAATGTACGGGATGAAACAGGTGCAGAAAATACCCGTGGGCATCAATTTGCACCGCCTGCGCAAAGACCAGTACGGAAAACTATGGGTTTCGTCGAGAGGCGATTACAACAGCATCCCTTCCAACCTTTTTGTGTTGGAACGAAAAAGCCAGAATTCAAACGAAATGGTTGTAACTGACACCCTTGATATTCCGTGCAGCAATATGTGTATTCAGGGAGATTCGCTTTATTTCTACAGTACCGAGTGGAACGAGCAGGCCGAAGAAAACACAATTTCGTATGGAATTATCAATGTAAAAACAAAAGAACTGGTTACCGACCATTTTATTACCGACGGGACCGAAAAGGATATAACGATTCCGTACGGGTTGCAAATCAATCCTGCCAATGGGGATATTTATGTAACAGATGCTAAGAACTATGTATCCAGCGGAGTTGTGCACTGTTACAATCGCAATGGGAAACTTAAGTGGAGTGTACGTGCAGGCGATATTCCTGCACACATGGTTTTCCTGTTTAAAAATTAAGCCTATGAAGAAAATTATACTTGCACTGTTACTTGCTGCTTTTTGGTCTTCGTGTAAACAGGAAATCCCGATGGTTAATTTGGGAATAGATGATGTTTACACGGTTGAGCGGATGAAAAAGGTCATTCTTCACCCCGAATTTCCAGGTGAATATCAGTGGAGTATGAAGAATACAAATGGCCAGGACTCGGTGGTTTCAACAGAGCGTGACTACATTTTTGTTGCCGAAAAACCGGGGAATTATTCTGTTAAACTTAATATTATTGATTCTGAGAACCCTATAGAACATTCCGTTCAAATTGTTGTGTGGGAAGAAGAGGTTGCTTACAGTCGTTATGTTTCACAGGTTTTTGAATACCGCCCGGCCCCCGGTCAGTTTGTGAACACCATGCCCGAATATGAGGACGGGGATACTGAAGAAACAATGCGAAAAAAAGCGCAGGAAAGCATTTCCGGGAAAAATGATGTAATGGTTTCGCTCGGGGGGTTTGGCGGGTATATAACTTTCGGGTTCGACCACACTGTTGTTAATGCAAAAGGCAAAAAAGATTTTAAAGTCCGGGGCAATTCTTTTTATGCGGCTTCTAATCCCAACCCGGATGCACCGGCAGAAGGTGGTAGTTGCGAACCTGGCATTGTGCTGGTTTCTTTAGATGAAAACGATAATGGCATTCCCGATGACGATTGGTACGAACTGGCTGGCAGCGAATATTACAAGCCCGAAACTAAACATGATTACGAAATAACCTATTACAAGCCGGATGCTGATAAAATAGCCACACCACAACCCAACAGCCCGATTTCGGATACAACTTATATACGCTGGACCGACAACCTGGGGCAACAGGGATACATGGCAAAAAATGTATATCACACGCAGGATTATTTCCCGAAATGGCTGGATAGCGACCAACTGGCTTTCAATGGGACAATCCTGGCAAATAATGCTGTTGACGAAAGTGCCGGCAAAAACGGTTCTTATTATGTTCTTTATGCCTATGATTGGGGATATGTTGACAATCACCCCAATGAATACGAAGATAAAATTAGTTTCGATATCGGCTGGGCTGTGGATGGGAATGGAAATCCGGTGCATTTACCCGGTGTGGACTTCATCCGGGTTTATACCGGTGTTAACCAGCAGTGTGGCTGGTTGGGCGAAACATCGACAGAGCTTGCCCGTGCAGAAGATTTACATATTCAAGACCCAACAATATTACCTAATCCATAATAATTCAGATGATGAAAAAACTATTCATTTATACCATTTTCCTATCGCTGTTTTTAGGCGTAAAAGCTCAGGATTATACAAACGGGATTTTTATTCTCAACGAAGATTGGTTTGGTCACAATAACAGCACAATCAATTTTTTAAATCCTGAAACAGGGGAATTCGACTACCTCATACTTCAGGGAAATGCAGATAACGCAGGCGCTTCGTTGGGATGTACGGCACAATTCGGGACAATATACGGAAATAATCTCTATGTGATATCTAAACAAGACCAGGACCCTGGCGAAACCAATCCGGTGAGTGGAGGAAGAATTGTAGTAGCCGACGCTAAAACGTTAAAAGTAAAGAAAAGAATTCCTGTAATTTTTGAGATTAATGGAAAATCAGCAGCTGACGGCCGTGGTTTTGTGGGCGTAAACGAGAATAAGGGCTACGTAGGTACCTCTAATGGAATTTTCGTTATGAATCTCTCCAATTTTCAAATTGAAAGAAGAATTGAAGGCACAGAAAACCCTTTAATCTCAGGAGGAGAAAGTAATGCTGATGGTGTTGGCCCTTTATACAACAACCAGATTGGGATGATGTGCCGTACATCGGATTATGTTTTTGCCATTCAACAGGACAAAGGTGTGTTGGTTATCGACCCGGAATCGGATACTGTAATAAAGGTAATTAATGGATGTTACAGTACTCTAACGCAAAGTAAAGATGGAACGGTGTGGGTTGGGAAAAACTCAAATATGTCCTACCAGCAATATCCTTATGGAACTGTTGGTGAAAATTGGGATGGTAATCAATTGTTAAAAATTAACCCGAATACTTTAGCCACAGAGATTATAAATATGAGTGCAGGCGCTGGCATTAACCAAACCTGGTATGCATGGACAGCCGGTTCACTGTGTGCCAGCGCCAAAGAAAACGCACTCTATTTTGCCTACAATGAAAGCGACTGGAACTGGTTTACCACATCCAAAATGTATCGTTACGATATTGACAATAACGAATTTACACTGATATACGATAGTGAAAATGAAGAACGCTACTTTTATGGGGCAAGTCTTCGTATCAACCCGCTGGACGATAAAATATATGCCGCTTTATACCTCGATAACATCAATCAAACTTATTTTATCTATCAATTAGATAACAGTGGCAATTTGCTGAAAACTTTCGAGCCGATTAAGCGATACTGGTTTCCGGCCATGTTTATTTTCCCTGATAATTATTCGCCGGAAGTGTCGCAGCTTTCCTCACTCACACTCAATAATACACAGCCGGTAACAATTAATTTAAAAGACATGGCAAGCGACCGGGATAATTTGTCGGCAGCCATAACCAAAAATATTCTTACAAATGATAATGAAGATATTCTTTCGGCAAGCATAAAAAACAACGTCCTAACACTTACGGCAAAAGAAGGAAAATCCGGAACAGCCCGAATTATTGTGCGGTTTAATTCGAATGGAAAGACGGTTGACCGGGTGCAGGAAGTGATTGTTTCAACAACTTCAAATATTGATGAAACTTCGCCAACAATTCCAACAAATCTAGTCGCTATCCCAACTGAAACAAGTATTACTCTTTCATGGACAGCTTCAACTGATAACATTGGAGTTGAAGGCTACATTGTTTACCTTGATGGTGATTCGATTGAAACTGTTTCAGAAACAAACTTCAACGTTACCGGATTAACATCAGGAACAGAATATACTTTGGCAGTAGAAGCTTTTGATGAAGCGGGAAACAAATCAGGAAAAGCAGAAGTAACAGTCGCAACCTTAGCCATTGCTGACAATATTGCCCCAACAACACCAGAAAAAATCGAAGCTACTCCTGCCGAAACAAGTATTGCCCTTTCATGGACAGCTTCAACAGACAACATTGGAGTTGAAGGCTACATTGTTTACCTCGATGGCGATTCAATTGAAACTGTTTCAGAAACAAGTTTTACTGTAACAGGGTTATCGCCTGGTACAGATTATCTCCTGGCGGTAGAAGCTTTTGATGCAGCAGGAAATAAATCAGGAAAGGTAGAAATTGACATTCCAACAAGCCCGGTAATTGATAATGAAGTACCGACAGCACCAACCAATCTTGTAGCTGTTCCTTCCGACACAAGCATTGCTTTTTCGTGGACGGCTTCAACTGATAATGTGGGAGTTTTGGGTTACGCGGTTTATCTTGATGGCGTTTTGATTTCAACTGTTAACCAGACGAATCTTAACGTAACCGGATTATCGTCGGATACAGAATACACACTTGCAGTGGGGGCTTTTGATGCTTCCAGTAATGAATCGGTACTATCGGAAATAACGGTTTCAACAACAACTCCGGCAGATAAAACAGCCCCGTCTGCGCCAACCAATCTTATTGCCGAAGCTTCGGAAACAAGCATTGTCTTTTCGTGGTCGGCTTCAACCGACGATGTGGGCGTTGCCGCTTATAATATATACCTCAACGGAGATTCGATTGACAATGTAACAGAAACGAATTTCACATTAACAGAACTAAGTCCCGGAACGGAATACACTTTTAGCGTGGAAGCCGTTGATGCAGCGGGAAATAAGTCAGAAAGAATAACAATTACTCAGAGTACTATCATAACGGGAATAGAATCATTGAACAACAACAAACTGACTGTTTTTCCCAACCCGTTTTCATCGTTCATTATTATCAAATCAGCAAAAAATCAGCAAGTACTAATTTATGATGTCTCCGGGAAAGTGGTGATGCGAATAGGTGTAGAAGCCGGAATAACACAGATTAATACGTCTGAAATAAAAAAAGGAGTTTACCTGGTCAGCTGTGGTACAGATACATTTAAGCTTATAAAATAAAATTATTAGTCAATACAATAAAAAATAAACACAATGGAAAAAGAGAAGATTAATATCCGTTTCGGGGTTTTATCCCTGGTCGTTTTACTGGCAGCATTTAGCCGCTTAATTCCACATCCTCCAAATTTTGCGCCGATTGGAGCGATGTCGCTTTTCGGGGCAGCTTATTTTTCGCGAAAATACCTGGCTTTTATTGTGCCAGTTGTGGCCATGTGGTTAAGTGATTTGGTGTTGAACAATGTAATTTACGGACAGTATTTCGACCACTTTGTGTGGTTTTACGGCGGTTTTTACTGGACTTATGCGGCATTTATATTTATTGGCCTTGTTGGCTTTGGACTATTAAAAAAAGTTCGCCCGGCAAAACTGTTAATTGCCAGTCTTTTGGCGTCAGTTGTATTTTTTCTGATATCAAATTTCGGGGTGTGGGCTTCGGGTACAATGTATCCCCATACCTTCCCGGGGTTAATAACCTGCTATGCTGCCGGATTACCGTTTTTTAAGAATACGCTGATAGGAGATTTGGCTTATTCAGGGGCATTGTTCGGGATATTCGAGTTTGTTCAATACAAAGCTCCTGTTTTAAGAAATTCTGCATAAATCATTCATAAATAATAATAAAAAAAGGAACGGTAGCGTTCGCCAAAACCAACTACCGTTCCCGAGTTGCAATACCATTAATAAAATAAATAACAGTATTATGAAACAAAACTACTTTTTTTCTTTGGTTTGTTTGTGCTTTTTGCTGGCAAGCCAAATTAGTTTGGGGCAATCTACATATAAAACAGATTTGCCGCACAGCAGTACACGAAGTTCCGGCGACTCTGGAAACAAAGTCAAAAGCGCTAACCTGCTTAGTTATTTAGAAACGGAATGCGATAATTCAGATGATTTTTTAACAATGTCAGAAGATGTTTACGATGATGGACTAACTACTCCAAACGGTTGGTATGCAAGTTATGCCGAGCGTTATGAGGATTTTCTTAGTCTGTTCGGTGTTCTGAAATCTCCGGTTCTATCCAACGGTTGTAATTCCATTTCTTTTAAGTATGCCAAAGATGATTATTATGAGTTTGGTTATCCTTCGTTTAGAATAGAAATTCAAAAAGAAATTGACGGAGTATGGTCCACTGCCTGGACAGAGACTATATCTAACCCGGATGCCGAAGAATTGGTCTTTAACGAAGTCTTTTATGATAATCTGAAAATTGAAGGTACGGTACAATTGGTTATCACCCGCTTGTCGCCCAACAATATAAGCGGAACTCCACCTGATGGAGATGTTCCTGATATTAAGGATTTTTGTCTGACAGATTATATTCGCGACCTTGTTCCCCCAACGGCTCCGACAGAACTTGCTGCCCAGCCTAACTTAACTTCTGTAGCCCTTTCATGGGAAGCTTCAACCGATAATATTAGCGTAGAAGGTTACCGGGTTTCCCTGGATGGAACAATTATAGATACCGTTACAACGACCAGTTATGTGGTAAACGGGTTGATTCCTTCAACAGAATATACCTTTGACGTGGAAGCCTTAGACGGCGACCGGAATAATTCGGAAAAAGCATCGGTATCCGCAACAACCCTAGCTGATAATATCGCCCCTTCTGTCCCGCAAAACTTGACAGGAATATCAAAAGAAAGCGGCATGATACTGTCGTGGACGGCTTCAACCGACAATGTTGGTGTAACAAACTACAATGTGTATGCAGATGGTAATCTGGCAGGCTCTACTTCCCAAACGACAGATACAATTACAGGTTTAGCTGAAAATACCCAATATTTATTCGAAGTAGAGGCCGAAGATATTTCAGGAAACAAATCGGACAAAGTGGCAGAAACACTATCAACAATAATTGATACAGAAGCTCCAACGATTCCCGGTAATTTGCAGGCAAATACGAATGAAAATGAAATAATATTATCCTGGACTGCTTCAACCGACAATACAGGAGTTACAAAATACAACATATATTTAGGAGGAGAACTGACCGGTTCTACTACGGAATTAAAAGACACCATCAAAGGATTAGCACCGAATACCGAATACCAGTTTGAGGTAGAAGCGGAAGATGCGACCGGGAACAAATCGGCGAAAGCATCAGTTACCGCTTCAACACCTGTTGACAATACCGCTCCTGATTCTCCTGAAAATTTGGTTGCAGAAGCAACTGAAAATGGAGTTGAGTTATTGTGGACAGCTTCTACCGATAATTTTGGTGTAACTAAATACAATGTATATGTAAATGGCGAGTTCTTAAATTCAACGGTCAATGTAACCGATACAATTAAAGGATTAGAAGCTGGTATTGAATACCTGATTGAAGTTGATGCCGAGGATGCTTCAGGAAACAAATCAGGAAAAACTCCGGTTACTCTTTCAGGAGAAAGCACTGCTGGATTGGCGTTTTCTTTTAAAGATAATTTAATAGTTAATCGCACGCGGGATGCCAGCGATTTTAGAGTGACCAAAAAGTTTACCGACTTGTTCAATTATCCTGACGGTTACAACATCAAAACGGAAATTTCCAAATCCAGCGATGTAGCTATTACATACAATTCTACAAACGAAAATCATTTGTTGTTTGATGGCTACTATTATAGTTCATCCAGCGGCCAATACTTTTATTATAAAATTCCTACAGGAGCCTATGGGACAGATACGCTGACCATTAGCATCGACTATCATGGTTTTACATCTAAAGCTTTGGTTATTGCCAATTTGGCCCCACTATCTGCCCGCGACGATTCTTACACCATCGATATAGGAGGAACGTTAGGAATGAATGTTGCCGGAAATGATATCCCATCTTCATATCTTGATAAAACAAGTCTGGAAATTCTTCAAAATACAAGTTATGGTGCACTCACAAATAATATTGATGGAACCCTAACCTATGTAAATGAAAGTGCTACCCCTAATTATTCATTCGAAAATTTTGAATATCGTATTGCTGATGTTGAAGGCCACTATGACACAGCAACCGTTAAAATAAACATTCACATGAATTCGTATGCAAGCCGTGTTATCGAATTTATGCCTGCTCCCGGACAGTTTACCAACGAAAGCATCGGGCAAAGCAACTCGGCAGAAAAGACACTTGGGACACAAGGTGGAATGATAAGTTTAGGCGCTTTCGGAGGGTATGTCGTCTATGGGTTTGACCAACCTATCATAAATAATCCGCAAAATCCTTACGGTGTAGATTTTTCTGTAAAAGGAAATTCGTTTGCAGCCAACCTTTATGGTGTTTGGACTGAACCTGCTGCTGTGCGTGTTATGAAAGACCTCAATGGCGATGGTGTCCCCAATGACGGAGAGTGGTACGAACTGGCTGGTTCTGATTACTATATGAGCGGTACCCAGAAAAATGTAAAAATGACCTATTACAATCCACATTACAATGAACGTTATACTGTTCCCTGGAAAAAAGATAACGGAGAAACGGGCGCAATGTTATCCAATTCATTTCACAGCCACCCTTATTATCCCGACCCGTTTGATTTCGGTTGCAATAAAGACTCAATGACCTATGAAGGGAATATTATAAAAAGCTCGCTCGATATGAGTACCCCAAGTTATATCGAGTTTTACCGTGCCCCGTTTTTTGGGTATTGCGATAGTCGCGGGAATAGCGCTGATTTAACAGACCCTCAAAATCCATACTTTAAAGATGAAAAAGGAAATGCTGCCGATGGGTTTGATATCAGTTGGGCCGTAGATAGAGACGGTAATCATAAAGAATTGGACCAAATCGATTTTGTGAAAATATATACAGGTGGTTTTGCCAATGCAGGATGGTTGGGAGAATGGTCTTCGGAAGTATTGGGGGTAGGGATAACAACACCAGACCCGGATTATGTTGCGCAAGATTATTATTTAAATTATATCGGAATAACACAACTAAAAGTATTAAAAGGCCACACCTGCCAGTTTGAAGGATTTTTGTTTAAAAACGGCCGTCCGCAAACTGATGGTGTACAACAATGGAGTTCTTCTAATCCGGAAGTTGGGACCGTAGATAATACCGGTTTGTTTACTGCTGTTGCCGATGGTGAAACATGGTTGCGTTTTTCGCAAAAAAGCGATATTCCTACCGATTCTATCCGCTTACTGGTGGTTGAACTGGAAGGTGTTCACCTGGAAATGGAAGGAAACTCTGCCGCTTCGTCTGATAGTACCAGCCTTATTGTTGGCGAAAGTATCAGCATTACAGCCCAGGGCTTGGATAACATCGGCGATGTTTTAAATGGAAGCACTTCTAACCGTTTTGTTTACGATACTTATACCTGGACGACTTCAAATCCTGAAATAGGGACAATCGATAATGGTTTGTTTACCGGGAAAAAAGTTGGAAGGACAATGGTTCATGCATATTCTGACGCCAATCCTGAATTGTCTGATTCAATACTGGTTATTGTGAACGAAACCCCGAAACTAAGCCCGGTAAATAATCCGGTAGTAATTTCATATTATAATCCAGTGGGAGAAAAAACGAGTAGCGAGCTTTTTGCTACCGGAACAAACTCGGTAACTTATCTTAATTCCGTAGTTTCGAAAACCGGCTTGTCCAGTCCTGTTATCGAAAAGAATGTATTGAAGTGTAATTTTACAGCTGGTGTTTATGGAACTGACACCTTAACTTTTAATCTTACTTCATACAAACAGGATACAACAATAAGCGTTGCGTTTATTTATAAACCGGATGGATATGAAAAGGATGCGCAGATATTGTTTGTAAATAATGCACGGGCCCAAAATCCTGATAAAGCTTCATTAAATGCTTATACCCCTGATTTGGATTCGGTAAACGTGATTGACGGCCAGCTTGATGCTTATTCGGTAAAAGATGTTCTTGTTGACGGAGCTTTTGCTTTTGTTTTGGGTGAAAATTTCCTGTCGAAATATAATCTTACAACATACGAAAAAGAAAACACTATTGGTATTGACGAAACAGGAAACAGTGCAATGGCAATGTATAACAACCTTTTGCTGGTTACTGAACAATCAAATCTTGCCATTTACTATAAAACCGATTTAACATTAAGCAGGAAAATTGCATTGTCAGGCAAAATCCATAGTGTAAAAGTAGTCGGAAGTAAAGCTTTTGTTTTCCTCTCCGGTGAAACTACCAGTGTGCTGAATAAAGTTGTGGTTGTTGATTTAATCGAGGGGAAGGCAGAAAGTGAGTATACACTTGCTGAAGCCGGGCTTATTGTTTCGGAAACCCTTGTTAAAGGAACAAAATTGTACATTACAGGAACAACCTCCGGTTCAGGGAAAACAGCTGTAATGGAATATGATACGGAAAATAACATGTATTCGGTATCGGAAGCAAATAATAATTTTAGCAATACTTTAAATGCAAATGCCGTGGTAAAAGGCGATAGCATTTTGCTTACTAACGGTGAAGGCTATGTTGCTTATACAATTTCAACAAAAACTTTTGGTACCGATGTGTTAATGAAAACTGCCGATGATTTTTATCCAACGGCAATCGCTTACCATGCTTCGTTGAGTAAATATTTCGTGAGTTATTCAAATGCCGCTAAAACAGAATCTAAAGGATTAGCTTTTGATTTAAATTTTGCTGAAGTCGCCGGTTTTGACAGTGTAGAAACCGCTCCTGCCTTAATAAAATGTGTTGAGGCTTTAGAAGCAAACGAAAAGCCGTCACCGAATCTCACATACAGCATGAGCAACTTTACGGCCTACGAAAAGGCAACAAGTAATACGTCCGTCATCATTTATAAAAACCGCTTTACTGATGGAGAAGATAACTTTGAAATCTATCCCAGGTACTTGGAACATACTTCCTGGCTAACATGGAATACAGGTTATACGACTTCCGGAAACAAGCAGTTGTACGCTTATTATTCGAATACGATAGATAAAGATTCTGTAATTACAATTCCGGTAGATGCAATTGATAATTATGGATTTTCAGTAACGCGAACTTTTGATATAACCATAAAGCCACGTGTTTACAAACCGGTCGTGAAAAATCCAATTGCCGATACGATTGTGGCGGTTAACAGTGCGGATATTCAAATACCATTAGTAAACGTATTTACAAACACTTCATCAAGCGGAGTAACGTTTGGGAAGACCGTTTCTGGAAATACAAATTCAGGGTTAATAACAACCACTATTGTCAACGATACACTTACGCTGTCGATAGCTCCAAACAAAGCAGGTGAAGTTTTTATTACAGTGAAAGATTCGGCCAAACACAATACCTACGGAGTTAAGTATGTGGAAACATCCTTTAAAGTTACTGTTGTTGATGATGAATTACCTTCGGTACCGGCTGATTTTGCAGGTAGCCCTTCAGAAACGAGTATTTCACTTTCATGGACTGCTTCAACAGATAATGTTGGCGTAACAGGATACAATATATATAAAGATGGAGTTTTCAAAACCAGTGTAGTAGGAACAAATTATTTAGCAGATAAACTGAATCCGGGAACTGAATACACCTTTGAAGTGGAGGCTTTTGATGCGGAAGGAAACAGGTCAGAAAAAGCATTATTAGTAATTTTAACTACTGATGATGAAACGCCACCGTCTATGCCGGAAAATCTCACTGCTATCCCATCTGAAACGAGCATCGAGCTTTCATGGACAGCTTCAATAGATAATGTTGGCGTAACTGGATACGTTATTTATCTCGATGGCGATTCTATTAATATGGTTACAGAAACTGTATTCAATGCAACAGAATTGAATGCCTTAACAGAATATGTATTTGAAGTAGAGGCTTTCGATGCTTCCGGTAATAAATCGGGAAAAGCATCGGTAACGGTTTCGACCACCGACGAAACAGCACCTTCAGCTCCTTCCGACCTTGCAGCGGTAACTACCGAAACCAGTGTTTCGTTTTCATGGACTGCTTCAACTGACAATGTTGGAGTAGCAGGTTATGTTGTTTATCTCGATGGCGATTCGATTAATACAGTAACTGAAACTGTATTCAATGCAACAGAATTGAATGCTTTAACAGAATATGTATTTGAAGTGGAAGCTTTCGATGCTTCCGGTAATAAATCAGAAAAAGTGTTATTAGTGGTTTCAACCATCGACGAAACGGTACCTTCTGTCCCTTCCGACCTTGCTGCGACAGCTACCGAAACAAGCATTAGGTTTTCGTGGACAGCCTCGACAGATAATGTTGGAGTAGCAGGTTATATTATTTATCTTGATGGTGATTCTATTGATATGGTTACTGAAACTACATTTATTGTAACAGGATTGGATGTGATTTCAGAATATACATTTGAAGTTCAGGCTTTCGATGAAGCTGGAAATGAATCCGAGAAAGCATTGCTGACAGTTTCTACAACAGATGAAACAGCTCCGTCGGTTCCTTCAGGTCTTTCGGCAGTGGCTTCTGACACAAGTGCCGTCCTCTCTTGGATAGCCTCGGCAGATAATGTTGGTGTAACTGGTTATATTGTTTATCTCAATGGCGATTCAATTGCGACAGTGATTGATACTACCTTTACTGTAGTTAATTTGGAAGCTGATACGGAATATACGTTTGAGGTGGAAGCTTTTGATGAAGCCGGAAATAAATCTGAAAGAGCAATAGTCGTTCAGCGTACAATAATTACCGGAATAGAATCGTGGGAGGTGAGTAAACTGAAAGTATATCCAAATCCGTTTGTCGATTATTTTATTGTTGATGCGAAAAATACGGGGTATGCTGTTGTTTACAGTTTATCGGGGAAAGCTATGTTTAATGTGCTTTTGCAAACTGGCAGCAATCGTATCGATGCATCTGGTTTGCCAGGTGGTATTTATCTGTTGAAACAGGAAACGAACACTGTGAAGTTGATTAAAAGATAATTGATTGCATTGTATTGAAAGTCGGTTGCCTTTTAAAGGTAACCGACTTTTTAGATAAAAATTCAGCTCAATATTTTAAAGATACATATGGTTTAATTCATTTCTTTGGTTGATTTATGTCCTACTTTTGATACAAAGCGATTATTAATATAATATTAATAGACTCTCAGGCCTGTTATTATTATATTTTCGCAATTTTTGAAACTCAAATTCAATCTCAATAAAATGAAACGTCGAAATTTTTTACAGGCTGGTGCACTGGCAGCTTTAACCGGGGGAATAATTTCTCCGACCTTACTAACAGGATGTAGTAATCCAACGAATACAAAACGCAGTAGTGGGCAGGCGAAAAATATAATTTTTCTTGTTAGTGACGGGATGAGTATCGGTACGCCGGTGATGGCCGATTTACTGCTTTTCCGGAAAGAAGGCCGGGGAAGCCGATGGATGGATTTGTACCGAAAAAATGAAGCAAGAAGGGCCTTTATGGACACCTCTTCAGCCGACTCAATGGTTACCGATTCGGCAGCAGGGAGTTCATCGTGGGGAGGTGGTAAAAAGGTTAATAACGGCTCACTAAACGTAAACCCCGACGGTTCATTTAACAAACCGATTTTGCAAAAATTTAAAGAAGCCGGTAAGTCGGTTGGCTGCGTTACAACTGTTCCGATAACCCATGCTACACCCGCAGGATTTTGTGTGAACAATAAAACCCGCAGCAGACAAGACGAAATAGCCTCGGACTACCTCAATCTAAAATTTGATGTGATGATGGGCGGCGGGCAGGAGTATTTCGACGGGAAAAAGCGAGCAGACAAAAAGGATATTTTTAGTGATTTTACAGCAGATGGATTCCAGGTTGTGCGTGTTAAAGACGATATGGAAAAGGCAACGCCGGGAAAACCTGTGCTTGGTGTTTTTTATGAAGATGGACTGCCTTATTCCGTAGATATGCAGTCGGAACCGGAACTTGCAGCCAAAATACCTACACTGGCAGAAATGACACGCAAAGCAATTTCTCTTATGGAAGGCAACGGTGAGGGTTTTGTTTTACAGGTTGAAGGCGGAAAAGTGGACTGGGCTGCCCATGCTAACGACGCATCGGCCTTAATTTACGACCAGATTGCCTTTGATGAAGCAGTGGCTGTAGCAATCGATTTTGCAAAAGGACGAAACGACACACTGGTGGTAATTACTACAGACCATGGAAATTCAAATCCGGGATTGATAAAAAGCCACGGTGTAGATGCTAAATTTGATTTGATGCAAGGCGCGAAGTACAGTAATGAGTGGGTATTGCACGGAATCAGGAAAACAGATACGCCATCGCATCTGATTGAACGTTTGAATTTTGCCCAGGAAATTACCGTATCGAAGGAAGAAGCTAAAAGCATTTTGCTGCATTATGAATCGCTTGAAAATGATGGCCTTTACAACGACTATAAACTGCCTTATAAAGAATTAGCCATTATTCAGCAAAATTATACTTCTATTGGCTGGTCAGGAATGGATCATTCGGCTGATTATGTTGAATTAGCAATGTTTGGACCGGGAAGCGAAGCATTACCAATGTTTGTAAAAAATTCCGACCTTCATAATTTTATGCTGGAAGCCGCCGGAATACCTGAATCGGTTTGGATTGTGTAAACACAAAAATATTCCTGCCGTATTAACTCGCTTAAATCATTTTGTGATTTAAAAAGAAATAGGCCTCCAATCGTATTTATTTCTTTTCCTGAAATGAACCGGGATAAGTTACAAATAACTCCTTTTCGGTTTTATTAGTTGGGTCCCAGAGGTTTTTTTCATTGTCGGCGTTGTATTTGATGCGTACCCACGTATCGAATTTGCGCTGTCCTTCATACAATTCAATAACACGGTAACCTTTTCCGATATTGCCATAGGTTTCGCGACCGGTGGCTTGTCCGTAAGCCAGGCAGATTCCGTGTAAACACCCGATGTAATTATTTACATGGTCGTGTCCGACAAACATGCCCATCACATCGCCCGACTCCAGGAAGGCATTGTACATTCCCGAGTTTATATCAGGCGAACAAACATCTTCCTCTTTTACACCCACAGTTGTTTCTTTGCCCCACACTTCATTGTACTCGATAAGCGGAATATGAAAAAACGCCAGCGCCGGGTAGGGTTTTCCACCGTTCTTTTTTGTCATTGAAGCGCTTTCATTACGGTACCACTGTACCTGATCGTTTTTAATCCAGTCATACGAGCCCAGTGTACTTTCCTTTCCAAGCCCGGAGTGCGAATCGAGAAAATACAAAATTGCCTTTGTCTCTTTTGAATCAGCCGACTGCACCGGAATAATATAGTTTCCACTCCCCGATAACTTTTTCGACCCCGTCACAGAAACACAATATGGTAATTCTGAAACTGTTTCCATGATTTGATTATTCGTAAGTTCATATTCCACATCGTGGTTGCCCAAAACTACAGCCCACGGAACTTTTGAATCCACAAATATTTTTGCCAGGGCAAGCCAGGCCTGTTTTGTGTTATCAGAACAAACCACATCGCCGGTGAGAATAACCAAACCGGGCTTTTCAGCTTCTACCGCGTTTTTCATTAGCGCCAGCGCACTGTCCGATTTATATGAGTTATACTTAAAATGAATGTCGGTAAATTGCACAATTTTAAGTTTTCCGTTTTCTCCAAATCTCAAGGTTGTTTTGATTTTTGCAGTTACATTGTTTACAGTAACCAGTAAAACGAGTATAAAAAAGAAGGGTTTAATAATTTTCATTTTCAAATAATTAAATCAATATTATACATTACAGAGACTCTTTGACTGTTGTATCTAAAATAGTGTATTTATCACAATATTCCTGTTACAATTTTTTCAAAAATTTCTTAAAAATTGATTACTAATTTTCGGAGGAAGCCCGCCAATCTTCGGTTAATATCAGGAGAACGGTAATACGACCCAGCGGCTTCAGGACGCTGGTCAAATCTCACTGTCCATGCTCGGCAATATTCAAGTATAACAAATAATAGAATTTATTTACATATTAACTGCTTGTCGAGAACAAACGACACTGCAAAATAATTGTAAGCGTTCAGAGAAACGAAATACTGCCAGCGTTTGTAAAAAATCCGACTTACATAATTTTGTGCCGTAAGCTGTAGGAACATCAGAACCTGCGGGGATAGAAAATAATAAAACAATTGTCGCAAACAGAAGCGTTTGTTTTGCGTTGGGAAAGTAAGCTAAGAAATTACCCTGTTGTTCCCGTGCATTATTTTGCCAGGTAATTCCCTTTCCATCGTTCAAAAACCGAGCGGTGAACAATGCGGTAATGCGGGTGATACAGTTCTTCATAATTCTCGCTATGATGCATCACTACATCACCATCTGAAAGGACCTGGTTAATCAATTTTTCATCCGATTTCATACCAGGGAGTTTGGGTTTTACTTTTTTTATAACGGCAAGAACCTCGTTCCATTCCTTTTTCCAGCTTTCCAAATCCGGGTTCCGGGCGAGTGTTGCACTTTCAACCATTGCCAGTAACAACGTATCGCGCGGGATAGTTCCATTTTTTACCAGTTGAAGATTAATCCGGTAATAATCGTGGTTAATTCCCAACGCCTGATATGGTAATGTATCTGTCCATCCGGGTTGTTTTAGTTCCCAGTCGAGGTATTTTCCGGCTTGGGTTGTGTCGGGTATCAGGTGACCGGGGCCGTAAGCATCCTGAAAATAATTTTTGTATAAATCCGCCAATTGTGCTTCGGGATAGTGTTGTAATTCATTGTTGATAAACTGTACTATCTGTTTTTCCGTATCGGAAGCTTTAAATATTCCTGACAACATAAAAAAGCAAAAAAATATTCGTACTGTCATATTAAGCTATTTTAAGATAAAGGATAAAAAGGACAATCATTTTTTAAGCATTCCTGATTTTCGGTATGAAATGTACATTCAATTTTTTCAGGAACAGAAAGTGCAATATCAAAAGACTCATTTAAAAAGTTACATGCTTCCTGAATGGCAACAAATGAAACCCGTTTGCAACATCTTGGGCCACCGTAAACAGCCATTCTCAGCAACGAGCGGCCAGTTATCGAATTGGCAAGCTTCCACTCCCCTGTTTTATATGGTGTTGCCCCGGTAATGATACTGATGAACATTCCAGTTCCAACCGCAGCCCCGCAACTGCCGTGTGTGCCGCAAAAAGCTCCCGGTACTTTTTCCGACCGCTGCCTGGCGGCTATTAACCACTTCTCCAGTTTGTCTTTTCCGTTGCTAACACAATTACTATATGCTGAAAGTAATACGGCAGGAACAAGAAAATGGTGTTCAGGACAGTGCATTTTAAACCCCGGGAACTTCATCAAGTGTGTTGCTATTTCAATTGGAGCTATGCTGTCTGAAGCGAGGCAGTAATCATAAATGACTTCTTTAACGGATTTATCCCTGCAACTGCTACAAACAGTCACTCCTTCAACACTATTCTCGGTGGTTACTACTTTTTCCAAGCAATAAAAGCAACGCGAAGCGTTATCTTTTTTATCTGTATATGGTTGAACCATATTATTGATTCTTGAAATGGTAAAATTATTTAAAACTAATCATTAGAATGTTCTAAACAAATAGCTTATATCTTTCATAGAGCCATCTTGTTGCACCTGAAATAAGTGTTGATTGCTGGTTTTACTTTTCAGGGGTCCCATTTTTTCAATATACCCGCCCAATTTTATATACTGAAAATCTTTGTTATTAAATCCATCGGGTAGTTTTGCACAGCCAGAGTACCAGGCCACTTTTATTGCGGGGTAATGAAGACGCACAAAGTTAGCCAGTTCTGCAATTTTTTGAGGGGTTCTGTCGCCGCCCATAAAGCAGAAACAGGTAATTGCTGAAACATATTTATCCATTAGTGAAACGATTCTATTTTCGTTCAACTCCTCTCCAATATCTTCCTGCAGGTGTGGACTGTGGCAGCCTTTACACCGATTAGGGCAGTTTGTTATACTAATTGCGAGGGTAACTTCGTTTGGAATTTCCTGGAAAACAATATCGTAGTTATAATATTTAAGCATATTCTTCTACTTTTTTTGCCTTTTCCTGTTCTGTGTTACTGGCGTAATATCTTTTGGCAGCTTCCTTTTGGCGGGCATCAGAAAAACTGCTTATCCGTTTCATGTAACCGATAATGCGTGTCAGGTAATCGATGTTTTTGCTTTTACACTTCGGGCATTCTTTCAGATAGCGTTTATCGATATGTCCGCAATCGTTACAAACAGTGTTCGGAATATTAAAGGTGAAATAATTGCAACCTTCTTTTGCTGCAACCCGAAGTAATTGATTGTATTGTGTGGGCGCTAGGTGCTCTTCCAGGTTCATGTGTAATGCAGAGCCGCCGGTTAAATGTTCGATGTATTTTTTCCCGTGAACCCGAAATTTGTCTATCACATTTAGCGACTCATCTTCCACCACATAAAAATAACTGTTGTAACAATCACGCGGCACATAAAAACCATCTTCGCGGTCCCACTTGGCATGTTTTACCCCCACATTTTCTGCCGGAATCATTTCGCAGTTAAACATGGTATCTTTTGAACGGTACTTTTTGTTGTATGTTTCGATGAGACCCAATACTTCGCCGGTAAATGATGCATATTCCGGATTGTCGTTGATTTCAATGCCCAAAAATTCAGCCGCTTCAACCAAGCCGTTTACGCCAATAGTCAGGTACTGGCGCCCCATGTTTATGTAACCGGCATCAAATAATGGGAGCATTCCTTTTTCCTGCAATTCCTTTAGGTTCTCGTTGTAGCCTAATTGAACCTTATGAACCAAATCAACCACTTCTTCGAGGAAATTAATGTACGGAATCCGTTCCTTTTTAGCTTGTTGAACACAGCGGTTCAGGTTAATGGTCAACACACTTTTTGAACCTGTTGAAACCCCTCCTGCACCAAGAGTATAACTAAAACCGTTGTTCTGAATTTCGTTACGCAACCGGCAACACGAACTCAAACTGTCAGCATTATCACTTAAATACGTGAAAAACGAATGACCTTCGGAATACATTTTGGCCGTAAAATCGCCATATTCTTCATCTTTTATATCTCCGTTATCGGCAAGCAGAGCCATGGTTTCTACAGGAAAAGTCAACACCGTTTTGGTACGTTCTTTATTAAACCAGACCATAAACCTTTTTTGCAGCCAACTTAGTGACTTCCATTGGGGCTTACTACCGTCAGGAAAAACAAATTCGCCAAATAAACTTTCGAAATAATATTTATCGTAATAGGCTATATTCCAGAAAACAGCTTGAAAATTACGTGCCCCGGTTGGCTGGTTTAGCGAATAAACAATCTGCTCGAAACAGTCGGTGATGATTTTATCTATAGAACGTTTTCTTTTTGACAAGTCAACAATTTCATTGCTATGCTCATAGTAGTCGTTTCCGTATTCCTTTTCAATAAAATAGTTCAGATACATTAGAAATTCGGGTGTAGCACAGGCGCCGCTCAACATGCTGGAAACAATAAAAACCATGTTGATGAAACCTCCGCAAAACGACTTTAAATTTGTTGGGGCACTAGAGTTTCCCCCAATTTTTGATGTACCATCCAGTAACCATGGATACATGGTTATACTTGCGCAATATGGTGCAAGGCTTGTTTCATCGTTTTTGTATATGAAGTGCTGTTTTAAAAAGCTGAGGTATTTATCCGACAGTTCTTTCCCGAACATATTCGATAGCCTGTCCGTTAATAAACGACGGTTTAGCCGGATGAAGTTACCTTTGGGAAGTTCCCCGATTAAAGTTGCAATGTTTTTCTTGTCGACATTGGCATTGGAATCGAACTTACTTCCGCTGGCAGCATTTCCGGCAGCACAATAATCAATCAGGAATTTTACACGGTTCCTTGTTTCCCTGTCTTCCGAATGTTTCTGGCGATAAAGCATGTATGATTTGGCAACTGAAAAATAGTTCTCAGCCATAAGTGAACGTTCCACCTGGTTCTGAATGTCCTCCACATTCATTTCATTTCGAATATTCAACCGATGCAAAATATTGGTAAGATCTTCGTCACTTGCAAAACTTCCAACCGAAAGAAATGCTTTTCGAATTGCATTTTTAATTTTATCAAGAGAAAACGGAGCTCTTTTCCCATCTCTCTTTACGATTAATAATTCTGTGCTACTCATAATTTGTTACTTTGGTACATATATAAACTTAACTGGTTGTTTAACTGGGTTGGAAGCTATGAGGTACGCAAATAGAATAATTCGATGGTTTTATACGAAAATATTTACTTAACCGCGAACCAGGCCATAGCTCCCGAAAGCCTAATTAAAATTGATTATGGCAGGTCTTCTGGCTTGTCCGGTTTTTGATGCCTTCCCGTCCTGTTGTTACAAAGACAGTGGCGAAAGAGTTTCAAAAACGTTAGAGTGGACTTACAGCTGCGGGTACAGCTCCCGATTTTCACGGGATTCCCTATTTCTTATCGTCAAAAGATTATCTTGACAATAAACCGTAATCATTTTACAAGTTTAAATCTTTTGAATTGATTTTGCTGAATATAGTTTTAAACAAATCGATAGGTTTTGAGTAAACTTCCCTTTTTAAATAAGACTTTGTTTTGTGTTAATAAATAGGATTTCATGAGTTTTTTGAATTTTTTCACAGGTAAAATGGGTAGGGACAGATATGCAATCCAGGCTGTTGAAAGATAAGGAGTAGTAACTTCAGCAAGAGCAATTACATCACATATTCAAAAGAAAAATAATATTTTTAGGGAGAATTTTAGAACAAAGGCCATGTACCAGACAAAAAAAACGTTCATTAAGCCCAGAATGAAAATGTTGGATTTAATATTCGAAAATCCTTCTTTACTATTAATGATGGAACATTTCGATATGAATATTGTGGTACGGAACAAAACAGTGGAACAAATATGCAATGAAAACCAAATCAACCAGCAGGTATTTATTAATGTTGCAAATTTGTATAACGGATTTAATATAGCCAACACTAAAGACATAGATAGATCGGATACAGAGTCAATCATTCTTTTTCTAAAAAACAGCCATCGTTACTACTTAGATGAAAAGATTCCTGAAATTCATGATTGTATTAACGGGTTATATGCGAAGAACAATATCCCGGAGATAAGGCTTGTTGGTAGATTTTTTGATGAATACTCACAGGAAGTAAAGGAACATCTTAACTATGAGGATGTGGTTGCTTTTCCCTATTTCAGTGCTTTGGCTAATAACAGAGAGCATTATGATTCAGAAGACAAAAAATTCTCAGCAGAAGAATACAGGGAACATCATACCGATATTGAAACGAAACTTGGCGAATTAAAAAATCTTTTATTAAAACATATTCCTTTAAAACAGGATGGTTCATTAAGAAGAAAACTTTTGACAAGTCTTTTTGAACTGGAATATGACCTGACGATACATTCAGTTATAGAAGAATCAATATTGATACCATTGATCAAAAAAATAGAAAAGCAAAAAAAAATTGGATAAATGCAGGATAAATATTGCTGTTATCGAACCTTCAGCGATTATATACGAAGGGTTATCAAATATTCTGTTGCAGGAGGGGTGTAGCCATTACAACATTTACCATTTCGACAATATAGAAGAAATTTCCTGCGAAATACCGACAGGTAAAATCGACCTGGTAATTGCAAATCCAGCGCTTATAAAAGGTAATATCAAAACTTTTAATTCTCAAAAAAGAACAGGCAATTCAGTCCCGTGGGTGGCTCTTATTTATTCGTTTTTTGAAAAGGAAATCGTTGATTTATTCGACACAGTTATCCAAATAACCGATTCCCCCGAGGCAATTACCCGAACCATACATAATTTGATTTCTTTAAAGTGCCAGTGTAAAACAGAATCCAGGGAGCAGCTTACCCCCAGGGAGACCGATGTGCTTAAGCATCTTGTACAGGGTATGTCAAACAAGGAAATTGCCGACCAGTTAAACATCAGTATCCATACGGTTGTCAGCCACCGTAAAAACATTGTCCAGAAAACAGGTATAAAAAGCCAGTCGGGACTAACCATTTATGCCATTTCCAATAATATCATCAATATAGAAGATTACCAGGAATAAAGTTTATCGTTTATCCCATCTTCGGGGGATTTTTCCCCTTCTAAAAAACCCATTTATTGGGGATTGTACTTTTCTATAGGTTTCTGTTTTTTTGTGTCTTCAACAGTTATAACAGCAAGGAGACCAAAAATGAAAAGGACTTTTATATTAATCATTGGATTATTATTATTGCTACAATCCCAGGCACAGGAAAAAACCGATGCCATGCTTTTTGGCGATGTAAAATCATCCACCAGCAAAGAACACATACCGTACGTAACAATCATTGTAAAGGGAACACGAATGGGGACCACAACGGATGGTACCGGTCATTATAAACTGGCCAATCTTCCGCTTGGAAAATGCGTCATTGCAGCTCAATCTCTTGGGTATAAAATACAGGAAAAAGAAGTATTTATGGAAAGGGGGAAAGCAGTGGAGCTGTTTTTTGAATTGGAAGAAGATATGATGAACCTTGAACAGGTTGTTGTTACCGGAACCCGGACGAAACACTATATAAAAGATGTTCCAATTCGCACGGAAGTGATTACGGCAAAGTCTATTGAAAATAGAAACGCCGCAAACCTTTATGAAGCGCTGGAAGGGACTCCCGGAATACGGGTGGAACAACAATGCCAGTACTGTAATTTTTCAATGATACGCATGCAGGGGCTTGGTTCAGAAAATACACAGGTTTTGATTAATGGGCAGCCTATTTATTCCGGGCTGGCCGGTGTATATGGGTTGCAACAAATGGGGACCGATGATGTTGACCGCGTAGAAATAACCAAGGGGGCCGGCTCTGCCCTGTATGGTAGCGGCGCTATTGCTGGGGCCATCAATATTATTACAAAGGAACCTTCTTTTGTGCCGGAAATAAGTGCAGATGTTGAGTTTGGAAATTTTGGGACCAATAAATACAGTGTTTATTCTTCATTACGAAATGAAAAAGGGAATATTGGACTAACAATCAATGCCCAAAAATTGACGGGAGATGCCATTGACCAAACAGGGGAAGGGACAAGCAAAGATGAAGTAAAACATAAAGACGGGATTTCTGACCGCGTTGCTTCAAATTTGAATAACGCAGGCTTTGGACTGTATGTCGATGGTTTATTTTCAGAAAATGATCAACTAATCCTCCGTGGAAGATACATCTATGAAAAACGGGAAGGGGGTATAATGGACGACGATTATTACCGTAACCCGTTTACCGATGGAACTGAAAATATTACCACCGACCGTTATGAAACAGAATTGTCTTATAACAAAATGTTTAAAGATGCTTCCGAACTGAATTTCTCGGTAGCCTATACCAGCCACGACCGTACGGCCACCAACGATACTTATCTGGGCGACTATATGGCCACCCATGATGACAATACTCCCGATGTCAGGGATATGCGACCTTACCTGGCCGATGAAAATTCAGTAACAGGGACGTTGACTTACGGAAAACGATTAGGCAACCACCATCTTTTAATCGGGGCACAGGGTTTTTATGACAAGCTGGAAGAATCAGGAATGTATGTTATTGTAGATGAAGAAAGTGACTATTATGGAACTTCTTACAAATCGATCGGCAATAAATCGGCTCATGAATTTGGTTTTTTCTTACAGAACGAATGGAACATAACTGATAAACTGACTGCCGTTCCCGGTGTACGTTTCGATATTCACCACTCAGAAGAAGATTATGAAGCAGATAAAGAGGTATTTACAAGTTCTTTCCCTGAAAGCAAATTCGACAGAAACAGTTTCAGTCCCAGGCTTGCCCTGAAATATGAAGCTTCTCACCGGGTAACACTGCGTGCCAATGTCGGTACAGGCTTCAGGGCCCCTTACGGATTTTCTGAAGATTTACATTTATGTAGCGGTTCTCCAAGGGTATGGAAATCCTCAGATTTGGATCCGGAGAGATCGATTAGCTACAACCTGTCTGCTGATTATTACGGAGAAAAAGTGAGGCTTAGCGCTAATTTGTTCAGAACTGCTCTGAAAGATAAAATAGCTTTTGCCGATGCCGGTGAAAATGTTGCTTCTTTAGGATATGATTATCAGTGGGAGAATATTGATGATGCTTTTGTCCAGGGGATTGAAGTATCAGTAATGGCGGATGTAGTCACTGATTTTGGAATGGGCGTTGACTTAACCTTTAACCAGGGAGAATATGACCATGCCCGCGATGACTGGAAGGGGACAGAATATGAAGGTGATAGTAAATACATCTCCCGCTTCCCTTCCGTTACCGGGAATATTAAGCTGGAATACAGCCCCAAAGACTGGATTTTTACAATTGACGGGGATTACCAGGGAAGTATGTATATCGACTATTACAGCGAAACGGAAGAATTGAGTAAAATAAAACATACAGATCCGTACATGCTCTTTAACGCAAAAGTTTCAAAAAAAATCAAAGATTTCAAGTTGTATGCCGGGGCAAAAAACATTTTCAATTATATCCAGCCTGAAAAATATCTCGATGATGCAGCTTTTATGTACGCTCCTGTATTTGGAACTATGTTTTATGCCGGAATATCGGTTGAAATAAGACGCTAAATCAGATTAAAATAAAACAAAATATGTTTTCCCAATTCTTCTGGGAAATGGCATGATCTTCAACCGCTTGAAAACCGGAAATACAAAAACCTGAAGCGATATAATATAAAATAAAAGAAATTAGAGAGTTATGTGGTATTTAGAATCATAATGAAGTTATAAATCCCGTCATAATTAAGTTAATAATTTGAATCTATAATAGTGTGATTGCGAGTGTATGACAAAATCAAGAGAAAATAATTACTTCAAAATAATGTTTGAACGTTCAAATGTTTAATCAGTAAGCCGGTTGGCCTTTCAAACAATCATTCGCATGAGGCATCTGAACTACCAGCCTGTAATTGCAAATAAATATTATTTTGTGTGCAAATTGTGTGCAAATGAAAAGAGGTTACAAATTTTAATTTTGTAACCTCTTGATTTTCAGTAGCGAGAGGCGGGCTTGAACCGCCGACCTCATGATTATGAATTATTCACAAATCAAAAATCACCAGAGAGTAATTCTTTAAGGCTTGAAATATAACCATATTCAAAAGCAAAAAAACACTTCATTCTAAATAATTTCGAAAGGAGAATAGTTTAAAAATGTATGCCCTAATCGAATACTTATTTTTGTGGGTGTTGATTAAATACCGATATTTGAGATTCAAATATGACACGGTTAAAAGAGATATTACAACAACCCGAAGGAAGGCGACTGGAGTTTAAGGCGAAACTGCCAACCAATGCCGAATTAGCTAAAACCATTGTAAGTTTTGCCAATGATGCCGGCGGTGAATTTTATCTGGGTATTCAGGATGATCCACGGGAAGTTACGGGGATTGAGGAAGAGGAGTTGATAGCACTTGAAGAAAAAATAAGTAACGTTATCCATGACCAATGTTCTCCCGTAATTTTGCCCGAAATAGTATTTCTAAATGAAGATGGGAAACATGTAATACGCACCAAAGTTTATAAAGGAAGCGCTCCCCCATATCACCTGAAAAATAAAGGAATTGAATCCGGAACTTTTATTCGGGTTGGTTCTTCAAACCGGCAGGCAAGTCCAGAGATAATTCAGGAACTTGAACGACAAAAGCAGAATATTTCTTTCGACAGCGAATTGGTTTTCCAAAAAACATTGGACAAGATTAATATTGATTCATTTAAAGCATTATTCGTTGAAAAGACAGGGGAGAAACTAAGTAAGCAGGTTCTTCAGAAATTAGAATTATTCAAAAACGAACAGGGGCAGGAACTGCCAACTAATGCTTTAATACTGCTTTCTGATGACGAATTGGGAAAACAGATGTTTCCATATGCAAAAATTGAATGTGCCAGGTTTAAAGGAACTGTCCCTGGTAATTTTATCGACCAGAAAACCATAGATTCAAATATTGGGTTACAAGCTGAGCAAGCCTATCAATTTATTTTACGCCATATTTCGCAAGGTACAACCGATTATCAGGGAGTTTTCAGAAATGACCGATGGGAATACCCGATAGTGGCCATCAGGGAGGTTATCCGTAACGCAGTGATTCATCGCGATTATTCTCTTTCCGGCAAAGACATTAAAATTGCTATTTTCGATGATAAAGTTGAAATTACCAGTCCTGGCAAACTTATGCCAACAGTAGATTTTAACGATATGGATTCTGGGCAGTCCGACATTCGGAATAAAGTCTTGGCACCTGTTTTTAAACGTTTGGGTATTATTGAACAATGGGGTAATGGCTTGAGATTAATTGCCAGTGAAATGCAATCTTATCCTGAAATAGAATTATCATGGAAAGAACCGGGAATTGCATTCCGGGTTGTTTTCACCAACAAAAACTATTTGCAGCAGCACGAGTTACAGCACGAGTTGCAGCACGAGTTGCAGCACGAGTTGCAGCACGAGTTGCAGCACGAGTTGCAGCACGAGTTGCAGCACGAGTTGCAGCACGAGTTGCAGCACGAGTTGCAAAAAGAAACGTTATACAGCAAAGTACTTCGTTTGGTATCAAACAGAACATTATCAACAAAAGAATTGTCGGTTGCACTAGGACAGAAATCCGTATCAGGACAGCTAAAGAAAATAGTATCAAAGCTTAGAAAAGACAATTTAGTAGAATGGACTGAACCGGATACAGAACAGAGTTCCAATCAGAAATATCGGATTACTGAGAAAGGTAATTTGTTTTTAAAACTCTTGAAAAAAGACGAGGAATAAAAGTTTACTCAAACCCTCACACAAGATACTACCATTTTCGAAAAACAAGCCCTCCGGGTTTTCAAAAGCTTCCGGCATAAACCATTCGCTCCGAAATTGCAAGAGTTGATTTTTTCCGTCGCACAAGCCCGTTTCAAAAACCTTTGATTTCCGTAAACTTCAATCAAACCTTTTTTTGAAACCGCGCATCAACACATGCAATTTCTACACTCTCTATTTATTCCTTTTCCTTTTGCAAATTTTCCGAAAATGCTGCCGGGAGTGTTTACGGGTTTGAAACTCTGATAACATGACTGCGAGCGCATGACAAATTCAAAAAGAAATTATTTAAACGTTTGAACGTTCAAACGTTTAATCAAGCAGTTGATTAATCAATCAAACAATTATTAAAATGGACAATTAAACTAATTTAAATTTTTAGCTGGTATTTACTTTGTTATTGTATGGGCAAGTAAAGCGAGTAAAAATTGTATATTTACACTCTATAATTGGAATTCAGATTCATTGAATAAATAAATTTATTAGTATCTTGTTTGTACCATAAGTCTACAATTGACTGATATTCAGTAGTCGTTATTTTTGAAGAAGTAAAATAATTTCTTGATTAAAAAAAATAGATTAGCCCTTCTGCTTTAAGCGGGAGGGCTTTTTATTTTACCTGTAACATGGTGTCAACCACCCAGCTTTCGGGCTGATTAATCATTCGTTGCGGGATACTATCCAAAATAACTTTTTTTAGAGCGGCAATCTGTCTTTTTTTGGAATAGTTTTTTGAAACGACCAAACTGATTTCCCTTACCGGTTGTTCTCCCGAAAATTCTTTTATCAATTCTTCAAGTTCTGAAGGAATATTAATTGTCGCAAGTTCCGGTAAAAAAGTTATTCCGTTTTTATTTTCCACAATCCTGCGTAACGATTCAATAGAGCTGCTCCGGTAAATCAGGTTTTGCGAAGTTTTTTTCTGGTAATTGATTTTACAGATAGAATTTACCTGATTTTGGAAACAATTCCCTTCCTCCAGATACCAGATTTCTTCTTCACTTAATTCGTCTATGTTAATCTTCTCGCTGTCAAATAATCTGTGGTCTTCAGAAATGTAAGCAAAGAAGCGTTCATAAAAAAGCGTTTCAAAAAGCACGCCGCCAGCTGATACAGGGGTTGAAAGAATACCGCAATCCAAATCTCCGAGTTTTAATTTTGAAATAATATCTTCGGTTTTAAACTCTGTAACTTCAATTTGTAAATCCGGATACGACCGGTTTAATTCGTTTATAAACAATGGCACAAGGTAGGGGGCCAAAGTTGGAATAATTCCCACATGTACGTTTCCTTTAACTTCCTCGCTCAATTCAAAACTTGTTTGCTTTAGCTCTTCCACCATCTTCAATATGTCAATGGATTTATGGTAAAAATATTTTCCTTCCTCGGTAAACCGCAAGGGGCGTTTTGTCCGGTCAAGTAATTTAAAGCCAATTTCTTCCTCTAGTTTCTGGATCTGAAGACTCAGGGCAGGTTGAGTAATCTTCAGGTGCCGGGCAGCCGACGAGAAGCTTCCCTGTACATACAATTCCTTTAAATATTCAAGCTGTGTGAAATTCATAGTTTAAATCAATCATTTGTTCAAAATAGATATTTATAATTTATAATAATAGTAGTATAAAAGTAGTAAATATTAATTATAGTATATTTGAACTAACAAAAAATAGTAATCACAAAAAATTGAATATTATGAAAGCTGAAAATCAAAAAGTAGTAGAAAAACTAAACAAGTTATTGGCCGATTATCAAATTTATTATCAGAATCTTAGAGGTTTGCATTGGAATGTAAAAGGTGCTATGTTTTTTATGCTTCATGAAAAATATGAAGAATTGTATGGTCAGGCGTCGGAAGTAATTGATGAAATTGCAGAACGTATTTTAATGGTAGGCGGAGAGCCGTTGCACACTTTTGGAGACTATGTTCAAACTGCAACTTTGAAAGAGGTTAAAAATGTTTCTGATGGCAAAGCAGGCGTTGAGATAGTTTTGGAAAACACCCGGTTTTTGTTGGAAAACTTTAACGAAATTATGGAAGCAGCCGAAGAAGCAGGGGATGAAGGGACAGCGTCACTCATGAGTGATTGGATCGGATTTGCAGAAAAACAAATCTGGATGCTTGAGTCATATTTAGCATAACTATATATACATTGCCTTGACAAATCAGAAGCTCTGCCCTTTTGGGCGGAGCTTTTATTTTTTTCTTACCGGGAACCAAAGTTCTTCTTCCGAATCGGGATCTTCATTTTTATATTTTTCGCCCATTAAAGCAAAATGTGGCCGGTCATCCAATTCATATTCCGAATTTGGAAACCATATTTTTAAAATATACTGGTATTTATCTGTCGCTTTACTTGCTTTTCCTTTATAAAAAAATACAGCGTACGTTCCTTCCGGAATAATAAGTTTTTCCATATTTGCCGGGATGGTTTCAAAATCGCTGACCTTTACAGCAGCCCATTTTTGAAACTTCTTTTCAGGGTTGAATTTTTTAAAAAAGTGACTATTCTCAAAAATTTCAACCGAATATAAATCATCGGAAATTCTATTTTTTATGGTGTTTTTTTCCGGTATAAAATTTTGCCACAACTCAAAAGTCCTGTTGGTTGCAAACGACATTTTTACACTTTTTCCAACCAGTTTAGTTTCTTCCAATCGTTTAATTTTGGGCTCCATATGGCTTGTTCGTTTTTCGTTTCATTTTTAAAATCGGGTAATCTCTTTTCTGCTCGTCTTTATCTGTTCTTTCGTAAATTTTATAACCAATTTTTTTATAAAACGCTACAGCATCGGTATTTTGTTCATTAACATCAACCTCACTGGCTCCGAGTTCAGTATACGCAAAATTCATTAGTTTTTTTCCCAGTCCCTGCCCAAAATAATCTGGCAAAAGAAAAAGCATTTCTACTTTTTTACCCGCAACGCCGACAAAGCCAATTACCTTGTCGTTGTGCATCAAACAACGCAGATCAAAAGCACTAAAATCCATTTCGGTAACCAGTTTTTTTATCCCCTCAAAATCATCAGGTTTTAGAAAGTTGTGGGTAGCGCTAACCGATTGTTCCCATACATCCACGATTTGCTTTTTTAATGAATCTCTAAAGGCTATTATTTTCAAATCATGTTTTTTCATGGTGCTGTTTTTTTATTAAAATTACTTCAACAGAAAACTTTAAACGGTCGAAAATAAGCAAAGCATATCAGGAAAATAAATTTATACCTGTTCTTTTTCAAGGATTTTCAAAAATTTCAAATTACGTTCAGTGAGTTTTAATTTTTTGAAATGGACGTTCAGCATCAAAGGAAAATACCATAAAATAAATTCGTTAATTTGCAGTTTTTTTATAAACGATCAATATGAAAAGGAGCCTTATATTTTTATTGGTTTTTCTGCCGGTTGTTTCTTTTTCGCAAATCAATCAAACCGATGTAAGCGGTTTGCGTCAGGGATTATGGAAAAAGCAGCAACCAAACGGACGTTTACTCTACGAAGGTTATTTTAAAGACGGAAAACCTGTGGGCGAATGGAAACGTTTTCACGAAGGAGGGCAGGTAAAGGCCATTATTAATTATGTTGAAAATTCGGATACTGCCTTTACTCAACTGTTTGATGAATGGGGAAAAAAAGTAGCGGAAGGGAAATATGTAAAAGAAAAGAAGGAGGGCAGCTGGACTTTATATGCCAACAATATAAAAGTTGCTCTTGAACAATATAAAAATGGGATAAAGGACGGTGAATGCCTTAAGTTTTATAACACAGGTGAAGTGTTGGAGAAAGCCGATTGGAAAAATGGGAGAAAGGAAGGCGATTACCGGTTGTTTTATACAAACGGACAGCCTTTTATGCAGTGTAAGTTTAGCAACAATATGCGCAACGGACTTTGTATCTCATACTACCAAAGTGGGGATATAGAAATGGAAGCCGAATATAAAAACAGCCTGCGCCACGGTGAGTGGAAATATTTTAATCCACGTGGCGATTCTCTTTATTCGTTGTTTTACAATGAAGGCGTTTTGTTGAATCCGGAAGTAAGAGACAGTATCGACAATCTTCGGATGAAAAGTATGGAAAGCGGAAAGGAACAGATAATCGACCCTGAGAAATATATGGATGACCCTTCGGAGTACATGATGAAAATGAATATTTACAGGTAATACAGGATTATTTTGTAATTTGGTCATTCTTAAAAATGAGAAGCCAGTAATGAAAAATAAACTACCTGTTTTCACCCTGTTGTTATTGTTTGCTATAAACGGGATAAAGGCTCAGGATTTTTACTGGATTGCATTTTCAGATAAAAACAACACAGCTTATTCGTTTGAAAATCCTGAAGAATATTTGTCAGAAAGAGCAATTCAGCGTCGCGAAGTGCAGAACATTTCTATTGATTCGCTGGATTTGCCCGTTAATCAGGAATACATTTCGCAAATTATCCGGCCAGGAGTTTCTCTGGTACATTCTTCAAAATGGTTAAACGGAATTACTGTTAAAGTTGAAATCGATAGTTTTGAGCAAGTAGCCTCGTCTTTTCCCTTTGTTACAGAAGTTCAGCTGACGAAGCCGGCTTTAATCGTAAAGAGTACCGTTAATAAGTTTGATGAACCTGATGCATGGAGTGATAATTTGCCCATTGACACAAGTTGGTACGGGCCATCAGTTTATCAAACCGGATTATTAAACGGACAGTATTTACATCAACTCGATTATTTTGGCGAAGGAAAACAAATTGCCGTGCTGGATGGCGGGTTTTTAAATGTCGATATTTACCCTGCTTTTGATAGTCTGTGGATGAACAACCGAATTTTAGGAACGTATGATTTTGTAAACGACAGTAGCGATTTTTTTCAGACAAATTATCACGGAATGAGTGTTCTTTCATGCATGGGCGGCTTTGTGCCCGGAGAGTTAATCGGAACTGCTCCGGAAGCATCCTATTGGTTAATTCGGTCGGAAGAAACAGGTTCTGAATATATTATTGAAGAAGACAACTGGGTTGCTGCTGCTGAGTTTGCCGATAGTGCAGGAGCAGATATCATTAATTCGTCACTTGGTTATTATGAGTTTGATGACACAGTAACAAACCATACTTACGCGGATATGGACGGGAAAACCACACGGGTAACCAGGGCAGCCAATATTGCTTTTTCCCGTGGTATGCTGGTCGTTAACAGTGCCGGAAACGAAGGGAATACCCAATGGAAATACATTATCGCACCTTCTGACGGGGATAATGTAATTGGCGTAGGAGCTACAAATAAATTTGGATTTGCTTCCAACTTTACTTCCTACGGCCCGGCTTCCGACGGTGATATTAAACCCAATTTATCGGCTGTAGGGTGGAACACCTACCTTGTTCGCAGCAGTGGTAATTTGGGCTACAGCAACGGAACATCATTTTCTTCTCCGGTTTTGGCCGGGATGATAGCCTGTTTTTGGCAGGCCAATCCAAATGCATCGGCACAGGAAATAAAGGATGCCCTGGAGCAAAGCGCACATTTATACGATTCACCCGATTCTCTTCTAGGATACGGCATTCCGGATATGAAGACAGCTCAGCAGATTCTTGATCCTACACTTGTGTATAATGTTACTGAGCAGAACAGAACCGGAAATAATAACTGGCGGGTGGCACCCATTCCTTTTAACGGGAATTTAATAATTCAAAACACGGGAAAAATGCAGAATCAAACGATTTATATCTCCATCTTTTCGGCAGACGGACGGTTGTTGTTCAAAGAAGAAAGAGAAGCTGCAACACAAATTTCACTAAATAATTTACAATTGCTTCCACCGGGTTTGTTAATTTTAAGGATTGATTCAGAAACAGGTTCTGAATCGGTAAAACTGAGTAAAGTCCGTTAATATGGAGCAAAAACTTTCACTTTCTCAATTAAACGCTTTGATTAAAGAAGCGCTGTTTGATGCGTTCCCGTCAACGGTTTGGGTGGTGGCCGAGATAAGTGAAATGAAAGAAAACAGGAGCGGACATTGTTATCTGGAGTTGATTGAAAAGGAAGAAAAGGAGATTGTAGCACGTTCAAGGGCAACCATTTGGTCGTATACTTACCGAATGTTAAAACCTTATTTTGAAACCACCACCGGGCAGTTATTTACCCAGGGAATAAAAATTTTGGTGCAGGTTACGGTGGAGTATCATGCGTCGTATGGTTTAAGTCTGAATATCAAGGATATTGACCCGACTTATACTGTTGGCGACCTCGCTTTACAACGAAAGGAAATCATTGAACGCCTTCAAAATGAGGGTGTTTTTAGTATGAATAAAGAACTGGAATTGCCGTTGGTTCCACAGAAAATAGCCATTATTTCATCAAAAACGGCAGCAGGTTACCAGGATTTTCAGAATCAACTGGATAACAACGGGTATGGTTTTCAGTTTTATACCCATTTGTTTGAAGCTTATATGCAGGGAGCTGAGGCTGTGCCAACAATTATTCAAGCTTTGGAGCGAATCTTTCAGTATGAGGATTTTTTTGATGCTGTTGTGATTATCCGGGGCGGGGGAGCCACAGCCGATTTAAGTAGTTTTGATAATTATGAACTGGCACTTAACATTACACAATTTCCTCTGCCCGTAATTACGGGAATTGGCCACGAGAAAGATGATACGATTATCGATTTAGTGGCACACACGCGCTTAAAGACCCCAACAGCAGTTGCTGAATTTCTTGTTTCAGGAATGGAACGTTTTTATGAAAAACTACTTCAACTGGAAAACGATATACTCAGCTTGGTGCGCGAAACGCTGCAATTTCAGCACGGTAACATGGAAAGAATGGCGGAAAAACTTCAATATTTGGTCTCCGGATTTATTTCCGACAAAAATATGCGACTAATCAAATTGGGAAACGAATTTCAGCAAAATATCAACCGTTTCTCTTTTCGCAGAAGTGTGGAATTAAGTAACTTTAAACACGATGTGAAATCGGCGGTTTCAATGTGGAGTATAAAAAAAGAAAACCGGTTTAACCAGAAACGAAGGATTTTAAAAAGAGTGGCCGGCGAGGTCCTTTTACAGGAAAAATCGAAGGTGAAGAATTTGGAAAGTTTAACCGGAAAAGTAGTACAGAATTTTGTTATGAAAGAAAAAGAAAGGATTCATTTAAACGAGAGTAGTGTGCGTTTATTAAATCCGGAGAATGTGTTGAAACGAGGTTATACACTTACGTTAAAAGAAGGAAAAATAATAAAATCGGTAAGCGATTTGCAGATTGCAGATAACATTGAGACCCGCTTTGCCGATGGAAAAGTAAAAAGTAAAATCACAAAAAAGGAAAATAATGGCAGCAAAAAAAACAACATATAATGAGGCCATAACCGAAATTGAAGAGATTTTGGATAAGATTGAAAATGAAGAACTGGATGTGGACGAACTGGCCGGAAAGGTAAAACGGGTTTCTGTTTTGCTAAAAATATGTAAAGACAAATTGCATAAAACCAACGAGCAGGTAGAGCAAATTTTAAATGAAATGGAAGATTAACTCTTAAATTAGAAAATATATGAAAGATTCTAGCGGACTTATTTTGATTTATACGGGTGGTGAAGTAATTATTCAACGCTTAAAAGCTGAACTGGAACAGAAAGGAATAAATTCTTTTATTAAAGATAGGTTTAAAGAGGGCATCGCAGCTGGCTTTGTTGATGGTGTTCCTTCGGCAATTCGTCTTTTTGTAAATGAAAGTGACGCAGAAAAAGCCCTGGAAGTTGTAAAAGCAATAGTTGATTAAAGGGAGGTACAAAATGTATACAAAAGAACAGGTAGCAAAAACTATAGATCACGCCGTTTTAAAACCCGAGTTTACAGACGAAGATGTAGTGAAAAATGCCGAAATGTGCAAAGAATATGGCGTTTTTAGCATGTGTGTACGCCCCTGCGATATAAAAAGAGCGAAAGAATTATTGGGGAACAGCGATGTAAAAGTATCGTGTGTTTTGAGTTTTCCACACGGAGCCGATACGATACCGGTTAAAGCTTTTCAGGCAAAACAGGCAATTGAAGATGGCGCCGATGAAATTGATATGGTGATGAATATTGGGAAATTTCTGGAGGGAGATTACCACTATGTTGTGGAAGATATAGAGGCGGTTGTAAAAGTAGCTCATGCCAAAGGAATTTTAGTGAAAGTAATTCAGGAGAGTGGTTTTTTAACGTTGGAACAGATAGAAAAAGCCTGTGAATTGTCCTTTATGGCGGGGGCTGATTTTGTAAAGACATCAACCGGTTTTGGCCCCGGAGGTGCAAAGCACGAATACATCGATGTGATGATAAAAACGCTTGAGGGGAAAATGAAGGTGAAAGCATCAGGTGGAATCCGCACCTGGAATGATGCGGTGGCCTTTCTGAAACAAGGTGCCGACAGGTTAGGGGTTGGCTCAACAGAAGCGGTGTTGAATGGTGGGAAAGCAGAAGCAGATTATTAATATTTGTGATTTTCACGTTTGATTTTTTATAAAATTCATACATCTTTGTACACCTTTGAGAAAGTGGAATTGGAATGTATTTTTTAGACGGGGAACGACTATATATTAAGCCGGAAAATGGTTGTAAGTTACTGGAGAGCCAGATTCAGAGTTGCTTGCAACAAATCAGGAAAATTAATTCAGAAAAGCGGATATTTAAACTGAATTTTTTTGTTGATGCGAATTCCAAAGAATCATACGATGCGATAAAAGGAAAAGTAAGCCAGGAGGTTCAAAAACAGTTTTCTGAAAGTATTTTACTTAGTTTTTTTGCACAACCTCCATTAACCTGCAAAATCATTGTTGAAGCTTTTTTTTACGACTATACGCTTTGGGATTCAGAGTTTGTTTCCAACGGATTTGGATGTGCTACTTTGTTTCGAAGGGATAACACGGAGGTTTTGGTTGGAAATGTTCAGGCTAATCTGGGAGGAGGATGTAAAGAAAATGCAGAACGCGCTTTTGCCGGGTTGGCAGAACTGTTTTCCGAATTCAAATTTCCTGTAAATTCAATCATTCGCCAGTGGAATTATCTGGAAGATATTTTGGGATTTGATATTGATAAACAGCGGTACCAGGAGTTTAACGATGTGCGCTCAGGATTTTACGCTGATAATTTTAATGACACTGGCTTTCCTGCGGCGACGGGAATTGGAATGAACAGGGGCGGTGTGATAATCGAATTTGTTGCGCTTAAGTCGGAGAAAGCAGCAACAAAACCGGTAGATAATCCCGAACAGATTGCAGCTCATCATTACAGCAAAGATGTTTTAGTTGGCGAGGAATGCATTTTAAAAACCACCCCAAAATTCGAAAGGGCGAGGTATCTTGAGTTATTTGGGAAAAAGATGGTTTTTATTTCGGGAACTGCTTCCATTATTGGAGAAAATACGGTCGGTGTTGGTGATCCGGAAAAACAAACAGAGGTTACTATTAAAAATATCCGGCGTTTGTATTCACCGGAAGTGCTGGACAAAATTTCCGATGAAAATCTGGCTGCCCGTTACGGACATGCTCGTGTTTACATCAAAAAGAGGCAGGATTTTCATGCTATAAAAAGAACATTCAAAAAGTTTTACGGAAATCTTCCGGTTGTATACATCATTGCTGATATTTGCAGAAATGATTTATTGGTTGAAATTGAAGGGAAAGTAATATTAGAGTAAAGTTGTTTTTTTGAAAGTTTATCCATTCAGGAAAGCTTTGTATCTGCTTTGCGTTTCTTTCGTTTATTTTTCTCTGAAGTTCGCAAAGCAGACACAAAAAATCAGCAAGCTAGAATTTAAAATCAACACCTATCATATAGTTGGTGCCGGCCTGCGTAAAATAGCCATCCATTTCATATCGTTCCCCTCCTAAAATATAGGAATAGACCCATGCATTTGATTCATATTTTTCACTAAACAGATTGTTTATCATTAAATGCAAAACTATTTCGTTAAATAAACCGGTGTTAAAACTATAGTCCATTTTCAGGTTATTTACAAAATAGGCATCCAGAGCGCGTTTGTCGCTCGATGTATTGTCAATGTACTGTTTCCCGATATAAGTAGAGATAAAACTGATATTAATATTGTCAGCTGGTGAAAAAGCAAATTGGCTGTTTCCGGTAAGTTTCGGAGAGAAAGCAAGATCTGTCGTTCCCAGGTTAAAGGCCTGCTGGCCTCCATTATCCCAATCATCCACATATTCCGTAAAATTTTTTATTTTATTCCGGCTGAATGTAGCATTGCCACTCCACTGAATATTTGGTGAAATTTTCCAACCGGTTTGTAGTTCAATACCTGTACGGTAGCTTTTATCTACGTTTACCATAATCCCGGATCCAACGTCGTTAATCTCACCGGTTAAAACCAACTGGTCTTTATAATTCATATAATAAAAATTGGCGCTGGCTGTAAAGTTTGACGATTGAACAGAATAGCCGGCTTCCCAGTCACGAAGTGTTTCATAAACCGGCTGTTTTCCGTTTGGATCGGCGTCTACATAATTACTGCGGTTGGGTTCGCGGTGAGCAACAGCATAAGAAAAATAGGCCTTCTGATTGGATTCCGGCTGAAGAAATATCCCAAACTTTGGATTAAAGAAGTTGAAGTCGTGTTCCTGTGTAATGTCCCTTAAATCATCATCTATTCCTTCAATAGTATAATTGATCTTTCTGTATTGTAAATCGGTAAAAAGATTTAGCATATCGCCCAGTTGAATGTTATATTTTCCATAAATGTTAAAGTCTTTTTTTAACCCCTTACTTTTATACCATTTCAAATCGTCGCTGTTTATATCCACTTCGCCTAAATATTGGGCCCATATTATTTTACCAAAATGGTCTCCGTCATAGGTATTCCATCCTCCGCCTAATGTGAAATTGCTGATATTCCCATTGTAATTTAAAGCATAAACAAAACCATAAAAATCATTATCCAGCCATTTGCGGTTCACTAAATCTGTTGCTTCAATTGTTTCCTCTCCAACCACAGGATAGGGGAGCTGGTAATCGGCAAAATCTTCACCCGGTTCATAATTTTCATAATATCCGCGGCCGTACCTGTAGTGTAATCCTGTATTCAGATGAAAGTTTTCATTAAACTGATGTGAAAAATGCAGGTGATAATAGTCCTGCTGGTAGTGGTCTACCTGATTTTCGTAAGTGTAGTAGTTGTAAGTCCTGCTGTTTGAGTTAATCATTTCCTCGGTTTGCTTTTCTGAATAAAGCCAGTGGTCAGCATAACGTTGCATGCCTTCCATGTCGTTATTTAATCGCACCGAGGGAACTCCCCACCATGATTGATAAGTTTCTTCAAACCCGGAAAAAATATTCAATTTCAGGACTGATTTTTCAGTATAATAACCACCTGATAAAAAGAATGATTTTAAGTCGGAAAAAGCACGGTCAATAAAACCGTCGGACGAAACTTTTGAAAGACGGGCATCAAAGGTAAATTTTCCATTTATCAAACCGGTTCCTGCGGAAATAGTGTTTTTGAAGGTATTAAAAGAACCATAAGCGGTTCGGTATTCCGCATAGGCATCTTTCTGAAGAGTGTTGGTCTGCAAATCAATGGTTCCTCCAAACGCAGCTGCCCCGTTTGCAGAAGTTCCCACACCACGCTGAATCTGAACATTTTCAAGCGAAGATGCCAGGTCGGGAATATCAACAAACCAGGTGCCGTGAGATTCAGCTTCAGAAATCGGAATCCCGTCGATGCTAACATTTATCCGGTTTAAGTCGGTTCCACGAATACGGAAGTTGGTGTAGCCTACTCCGGCTCCGGCGTCAGACGTTGCGACAAATGACGGGGTAAGCTGAAGCAGATAAGGAATATCCTGCCCCAGATTTTTACTTTCCAGCTCTTCCTGTGTAACATTACTGTAGGTCATCGGGGTTTTTTCTTTCGCGCGGGTGGCAGAAATCAGAATTTCATCTGTTAAAACCACGTCGGGCTGTAATTCAATAAGAATGTCTTTGTTTCCGTTCAGATTTACCTGAACTTCTTTGGTCTCAAATCCGATAAAAGAAACTTTGAGATGATACGTTCCCTTTTTTAAGTTTCGGAACAAAAAACTACCATCTTCATTTGTGGAAACACCATAAAAAGTGTTTTTAATAACAACGCTTGCCCCGGCAAGCGGTTCCTCATTTCCTTTTACAACGCCATACAATGTGAACTGTGCGAATGTTGCAAATGCGATCAACTGCATCAGTAGCAGTAAACTTACTTTTCTCATGTTAAAACTTAATTTGGTTAAAAACTAACCAATGGAGCGGGACGAATCCCTTTTTGCCCTCCCTCCGCCGGTACTAACCGGATCAGGTTCTGTGGGTATGATCTCAGCCCTAAATATTTTTAGGCACCCCATTGCATAAATATCGGGTCAAAATTAAAAAGCTTTTTTGAATTCCGCAAAAGAAGAAGACTTATTCCTGTTTTTTTTGATTTTTTTCGTCACGGGTTTTGGTAAGCGCAGAGGCAATCAAACCGGTTGGTACAGCAACGATTCCCAGGCCGATAAAAAGCATTACTGAAGTAAAAATTTTTCCGCCTACGGTAACCGGATAGATATCGCCGTAACCAACTGTTGTTAGTGTTGCCACTGCCCACCACAAACTGTGAAATATGGAGGCGAATACCTCGGGTTGTACCGGGTTTTCAAAATAATAAATTCCTATAGATGAAAGAAAAAGAAGAAAAGACGAGAGAATCATAAAGAGAACCAATTCTTCTTTGATTGACATAAAGGCCCGGGCCATGTGTTGAATTGCTTTGCTGTAACGTAGAATTTTAAAAACGCGGAATAAGCGAAACAGGCGAAAAATTCGGATCGACCTTAAATCAACACCAAAAGTGAGATAAAAAGGCAAAATCGCCATTAAATCCACGAGTCCGTAAAAACTAAAAATGAATTTAAGCTTCTTGTCTGAAACAAACAAACGAAGCAAATATTCAATGGTGAAAATAATAACCGAGGTAATTTCAAAAATGCGCAGAAACCGGTAAAATTCTTCTTCCTGGTTGGGAATGGTTTCCAACGAAAAGGAAATGAGCGAGAGTACAATTAATACCTGAATGGAAAGATCAAACCATCGCCCCTCGGGAGTTTGGTTATCTTCAATAATAATTCGAAGTTTTTCTTTCCAATTTATTTTATTCATTCACCAGATATTTTTCAAAAGCCTCCCGGTGTTTATCGCTTAAACGAGTAGGTTTCATTGTCGCCATATTGATGAATAGTCCCTTTTGCCAGGCCGACGCACAAAGTTCATCTTTCTCGTTGTAAAACCGAAACTCCAGGATTGCCGAGGCATTGTTTAGTTTTGATACCCAGGTTTCTATACGAACCGAGTTGTATATAAAAAACGGCTTTTTATATAAAATGTTCGTTTCAGTTAAAATAGGAACAATTCCTTCTGTTTTTGTAAGGTCTGTGACAGGAATTCCCATTGCTTCCAGTAATCTTACCCTTCCGTTTTCTAACCATTGAATGTAAATGATGTTGTTTACATGTCCAACGATATCAATTTGATAGGTGTATACTTTTTCTTCGTAAACCAGTTTTTTCATCGTCTAAATATGTCTGACTTTTGTTTCTGTACTGTTTTGTCCGAGTTGTGATTCAAAATTCAGTTCAGAAAATTTTCTTTTTCTTTGAATAAAAAACTTCCACATGATGCTTTTGTTATAAACTTCATCGTGGTCTTTTACAATCATTTGCTGCTGAACCATTTTTCTTTTTCTGATAAGTTTTGGAAGCCCTTTATAAAAAGCGATATGCGCTTTAGAAACAGCCCAAAATTCGCGGAAATTAAAACCGGCAATAAATTTGATTGCCGCCACTCCGTCCAAAACCATACGCGAAAAGAATATTCGTTTGAATTTGTATTTCGGGAGATTTTTAAACATCATCCAAAGATTGTTTCTGAAATTCAGGTATATTTTTTTCGGACTTCCATAGGAAAGTGTTCCTCCTCCCAAATGGAAAACCACACTTTCAGGCTGGTACCACACTTCGTAACCTAAATTTTTGAGTCGCCAGCACAAGTCGATTTCTTCCATGTGTGCCCAAAAATCAGCATCCAAACCACCTGCTTTTTCAAATGCTTCCGCTTTTATAAACATACACGCACCACTGGCCCAAAAAATGGGAGTAGCTGAGTCGTATTGCCCAAGATCGGCTTCCATTTGGTTGAGGATGCGGCCCCGGCAAAACGGATATCCGTATTTATCAATAAAGCCACCTCCTGCTCCGGCATATTCAAATAAATGCGGTTTTTCAAAACTTAATATTTTAGGCTGGATTGCCGCAATTTTTGGATTTTTTTCAAACAACAGAATACATTTACTTATCCAGTTAGGAGTAACTTCTACATCGGAATTCAGCAAAATAAAAACATCAGCCTCAATTTGTTGCAGCGCCAAATTATATCCTTTGGCAAAACCATAATTTTCAATTAACGGAATAATTTTTACCGATGGAAAGTTTGTTTTTAAAAGTTCAATTGAATTGTCAGTGGAGCAATTGTCAGCCACATACAATTCCACATTTTCATCGGTGGAATTTTTAATTACAGAAGGAAGAAATTTTTCAAAAAGAGCAGCTCCGTTCCAGTTTAAAATTACAATGGCAACTTTTTTTATCTGAGTCATTTATAAATTTTAAGTAGTAAGGAGTTTCGCAATGATTAACGCCAGGTTCTCCTTTTCCAATTTTTCAAGAATAATGGCAATTTTTTCTGTCTTTTCCGGATCTTCCGATTTTTGCAGTGCTTCAATTTCTTTCACCTGTTTCCCTGTCAGTTCATCCTGAAGCAGCTCCCATACTTTTTCCTGTTCTTTTTTGTTTTCAGGTAATCCCAGGCTTTCCAGCTCCGCCACGGTTGCCCTTAAAATTTCGTCGGCCTGCATACGTACCGGATCTTTGTCTTTTGTTTTTCCGGCAGCAGCTGTATCGCGCAGGCTCCAGCTTGAGTAATCGTAATGTAAATCCTTAATCATTTTTATTTTGGAACTGTCTTTGCCAAAAATACGTTCCAAAAAAATCAATGTATGATTTTTCCAGGCTTCGAGGTCGAAATTTTTTTCATCGAGCCGGGTGATTTGTTCTTTTAAAAGGGCAATTTCTTTTTCGGCCATTGTTTGATTTATTATTGATGGCTGCAATTTACAAAATCTACGTAAAAAAGTTAGATTTTACCGTTTTAAACCAACTGCTTCAAAGGATTTACTTTGTAACACAAAATATAAATCTCTGTTCTGTAAAGCTGGAAAAGGAACACTGCCAAAAAGTTATTTTTTGCCCAGAAATTTGTTGATAATTTTGAAAAATTCAGAGAAGTAGTTGTTGCTGGCTGCGATGATTTCCCCTCCAAAAAGCCAATTATCCCCTCCGTTAAAATCGGTGATTTTTCCGCCGGCCTGTTGTAAAATAAAAACACCGGCAGCCACATCCCAGGCATGCAGTGCATGTTCATAAAAAGCATCGAACCGTCCGGCAGCCACATAACAAAGATCTACAGCTGCTGAACCTAGACGCCTTATTCCACGTGTGTTTTTCATCAGTTCTTTTAGGGCTTGGATGTACAATTCTGTTTTTTCAAAATCATAATACGGAAAACCGGTGGCAATTAAAGTATCTTCCGATTTTTTTGCTACAGCTACTTTTATTTCTTTTTCGTTACAATACGCCGGACTTCCTTCCCAGGCGTAAAAAAGTTCATTGTGGGCAACATCAAAAACCACTCCCAAAACCATTTTATTGTTCTCCGAAAGTCCGATACTTACAGAGTAGGGCGGGACTCCGTGAATGTAATTTGTTGTTCCATCCAGTGGATCAACAAACCATTTGTATTTTTCATTGGATGCATCGGCTGTGCCTTCTTCTGCCACAAAACCAGCGGCAGGAATCAACTGGCGCAGCGCTTCAACGATTTGTTTTTCTGCATTTTTGTCTACATAGGTAACCAGACTGGCTACACTTTTTAACTCTACATCGTCAGATGAGACTTTCTCGCGTTCATTGCGAATAAATGTACCTGCTGTTTTTGCAATTTCCTGAACCTGAAAACAAAGCTCTTTATAATCCATATCTTTTTGGTTTGAGGTAAAATTAATTAAAATTACTCCTTTACTTCAACAGCAACATGACCGTTGGAAAGAATTGATTTTAATTTTACTTTTTTGAGCTGGTTGACAAACTCATCATGGTACGGCGTTTCTACTTTTATGTAATTTTCGGTAAACCCCGACATGTTTTCATCGTTTTTTTGCGACTCGAAAAGAACGGTTTGCTCGGAACTCAAATTTTTTTCATAAAATGCCCGCAGCTTTTTCTCGGAAAGATTAATGTACATTTGCGTTCTGCGTTTCCGGTCTTCCACGTCCACCACCCACGGAATTTTTAATGCCTGGGTGCCGCTTCGTTCGGAATAGGTAAATGCGTGTAACTGTGAAATTTCGAGGCCGTTAATAAAATCATAGGATTCCTGAAACAATTCCTCCGTTTCACCGTTTGTGCCCGAAATTACATCAACACCAATAAATGCATGAGGCACAATTTCACGTATTTTATGAATCCTGCGAGCAAACAATTCAGTAGAATATTTTCTTTTCATTAACGACAAAACTTCATCGGAACCCGCTTGCAAGGGAATATGAAAATGTGGCATAATTGTATTTGATTGTGCCACCAGTTCGATAATTTCATCTTTTAAAAGATTGGGCTCGATGGATCCCAATCGCAAGCGTTCCAAACCTTCTACTTTTTCCAATGCTTTTAGCAGGTCAAGGAAATTTTCTCCGCTTGACTTACCAAAATCACCAATATTTACACCAGTCAGTATAATCTCTTTAAATCCTTTTGCCACCGATTTTTTTGCTTCTGCAACTGTGTTTTCAATGGTGTCGTTACGGCTGCGTCCCCGGGCATACGGAATGGTGCAGAATGAACAATAATAATCGCATCCATCCTGAATTTTTAGAAAACTACGGGTGCGATCGCCCCACGAAAATGCTTTATGATAGCTTTTTATATTGGCCAGACGAGTGGTCTGAATTTCGGTTTTCTCTTTTTTCTTAAGATTTCCTAAATAGGCCGGAACGTGAAATTTTTCCTGTGTTCCCAACACCAAATCCACGCCTTCAATATGACCGATTTCTTCCGGTTTTAGCTGTGCGTAGCAACCCACAACAATTACCATGGCATCCGGGTTTTTTTTGATTGCCCTGCGGATTATGTTGCGGCTTTCTTTATCTCCCTGATTTGTAACCGAACAAGTGTTAATTACATACACATCTGCTTTTTCTTTGAAATCAACACGATCAAAACCAACTTCCCGGAAACCTCCAGCAATTGTTGAGGTTTCAGAAAAATTTAATTTGCAGCCGAGTGTATAAAAAGCAGCCTTCTTCCCCTTGTAATCCATCCCTTTAAAATTGAATCATTCTAAATAAAGTGCAAAGGTAGAAAAAAGCTGCTTACAGCAAAGCGGTTACAATAAGTTGCTTGCCAATTCTGCCAGATAACTGCGCTCGCCTTTTAAAAGGTTTATATGAGCAAATATATCCTGATTCTTTAGCCGGTCGGTCATATATGCCAGGCCGTTTGATTTCATATCGAGGTAAGGCGAGTCGATTTGTTGTAAATCGCCGGTAAATATCATTTTTGTTCCTTCTCCCGCACGTGTAATAATGGTTTTTATTTCGTGTGGAGTCAGGTTTTGTGCTTCGTCGATAATAAAATACGAGTTTGAAAGACTTCGTCCGCGAATATAAGCCAGCGGCGTAATTACCAGTCTTTCTTCTTTTTGCAGTTCTTCTATTTTTTGATATTCCTGACTGCGGGGATTAAATACATGTTTTATCACTCCGAGATTGTCAAAAAGAGGCTGCATGTAAGGGTTTATTTTTTCTGATGCGTCTCCCGGCAGAAATCCCAAATCGCGGTTACTTAAGGCAACAATCGGCCGCGCCAGCAAAATCTGGTCAAAACTTTTGTGCATTTCGATGGCTGCCGCTAAAGCAAGAAGTGTTTTGCCCGTTCCCGCTTTTCCGGTTAAAGCAATTAGTTTTATTTCCGGATCCATCAATACATTTAAACTAAATGTTTGTTCGGCATTTCTGGGTTTAATTCCATATGCTGTTTTCTTTTCTACCCTGAAAATTCTATCTGCCTTTGCATCGTAACGGGCCAAAACACTTGAATTGTTGCCTTTAAAAATAAAACACTCATTGGCTTCCGGCTTAAATTCACTTTTGATTTCTTCGATAGCAAACGAGCCTTGTTCATACAATAAGTCAATCAGTCGGTCGTCAAAATTCTCCAGCGTAGTTATTGTTTTGTCGAGGACATTTTCATCAGTAACCTGGTCGGTTTTGTAATCTTCCGACTGAATTCCCAGTGATTTGGCTTTCATCCGCAAGTTAATATCCTTACTCACAAGAATTGTTTTTCTGTCTGGATATGTTTTAGATGCATAATCGGCAATAGCCAAAATGCGGTGGTCGGGAATATCTTCACGGAAGGAGGCTTTTAATTCATCGGAAAATGGCTTTCCTGTTTCAATTCGCAGTTTTCCCTTTCCTTTTCCCAGGGTTTTCCCTCCGTTAAATAACTCATCTCCTACGATTTCATCCAGCAGACGGGTGAATTCCCGGGCCTGAAAATTGATGAGATCATTGCCTCTTTTAAATTTATCCAGTTCTTCTAAAACAGTTATTGGGAGTAGAATGTCGTTGTCCTGAAACTGGTAAATGCAGGTGTGGTCGTGTAAAATTACATTTGTGTCTAAAATGAAAATTTTACTCTTGCTATTTGCGTTCAACATACTTTGGATTATGAATTTTTTAAATGTAGAAAAATTCGACAGATTTATATTTGACCAATCTTATTTTTAATAAACTTGCAACGGTTAATAAATTTATTTTAACGTTGAAATATACAGAAACACTCAATTATTTATATACGATGTTGCCGATGTACCAGCGAACCGGTCCGGCAGCATACAAAGACAATCTGGATAATACCATTTTGTTGGACAATTATTATGAAAATCCCCATGAAAAATTTAGAACCATTCATGTAGCCGGAACAAACGGCAAGGGTTCTGTGTCGCATATGCTGGCTGCAGTTTTTCAGAAAGCCGGTTACAAAACCGGATTGTATACTTCTCCTCACTTAAAAGATTTCAGAGAAAGAATTCGGATTAACGGAGTAATGATTCCGAAAAATGAGATTGTTCAGTGGGTGGAGAATTTTAGAATCAACAATGAGTTGTGGAAAATTGAGCCTTCTTTTTTTGAACTGACGGTGGCTTTGGCATTTGACTATTTTGCACGTGGAAAGGTAGATATTGCGATTGTGGAAGTAGGTCTTGGCGGCCGGCTCGATTCAACAAATATTATCAGGCCTGAAGTGAGTGTGATAACCAATATTGGTCTTGACCATGTTGCACTTTTGGGAGATTCAATTGAAAAAATTGCTGCAGAAAAAGGCGGGATAATAAAGCCTGGTGTCCCGGTTGTGGTTGGAAAAAAACAAAAAGAAACAGGTCCTGTTTTTATGGATATTGCAACGAAAACAGGTTCAGAAATATTTTTTGCCGATCAGGAATATAAAATTCCTTATTCAATGCAGGATTTAAGTGGAAAACAAGTGATGAAAGTTGAAAAGAATGGCGGAATGTTTTTTGAACAATTAAAACTGGATTTGCTTGGACTGTATCAGCTGGAGAATTTACCGGCAGTTTTGAAAACGATTGAACTGATGCAACAAAAAGGGTGGCTGCTTTCCGATGAAAATATTCTTGACGGTTTGTCTGATGCTGCTCAATTGACTGGCTTAATGGGGCGCTGGCAAATTATTGGCGCAAATCCTAAAATGGTGTGCGATACAGCTCATAATGCCGATGGAATTTCACAGATTGTTCGACAAATTGAACAAACGCCATTTGAGAATTTGCATATCGTATTTGGAATGGTAAATGATAAAGAACCTGAAAAAGTTTTGTCGCTACTTCCCCAAAATGCGACTTTTTATTTTACCAAAGCAAATATTCCGCGCGCTTTGGATGAAAAAGTTTTAAAGGCGAAGGCTTTAAAATTCGGATTTAAGGGTGAAAGTTATTCTTCAGTGTTTGAGGCGCTTAATCAGGCACAAAAAAAAGCCGGAGAAAATGACTTAATTTACGTGGGAGGGAGTACGTTTGTTGTTGCAGAAATTTTATAGCTATTTTTTTCTATTTTTTTTGCAGAACTGAAAATAGGTTTTATATTTGCAACGCTTTTCCGAAAGGGAGGCGCGTTCAGAGAAACAGACAATATATTTTGGGAGCATAGCTCAGCTGGTTCAGAGCACCTGCCTTACAAGCAGGGGGTCACTGGTTCGAATCCAGTTGTTCCCACTTAAAAACCAAGAAGTTACAAGTTAGCTGTCTTGGTTTTTTTGTCTATTTGCACAAAATTTGCACAATATGTGCTTTCAAAACAACCTTTCGCTTTTCTTTATTTCTAATTATTATTTGAAATTTAAAAGAGGGGGAGTACAATTTTCAAAAACGTTTCCCATACATCCAGACAGAGTGAAAAGGGTATAATAACAGTTCATACTCCTTTTTTCTTATTTATTATTGGTGTATTTTATTGTTAAATATAAAATTTAAGCAATAGATCGATTCTAAATAATGAATTGAATTATCAAAAAGATATAATTGGAAAGCGATGACTAAAAAAATAGAACTAGAAAACAGTCACTTCAATAGTTTTTTCTTTTGCATTACTGTTTGTGTCCCAATCTTTATATCCTATTTTTATGGCACCACTTCCGGATGAATTTGCTTTGATGTGAAAGATACTTTCAAAAGTGCCTTCCTGTTCTGGGTAATCCGTTTTGAGTAAAATGAGATTTTCCGGAAGATGTATAAATGCCTCCAGGTTAAGATGTGGCGGGACAACAGCAACACTGTAATTCTCCAGGGTAAATTCATCTCCTGTTTTAAGATTTATTTGGTCTGTATTTTCAGCTAAAAATTTCATTATTTTAAAAATTGGAATTAGTGAGTTTAAGATACAACTATTTTGGTTTGCTGAGCCATCAGTAAAATTGTTTTTTATTGATATATTAAAAAACAGGCCGGAAGATTTCTCCCGGCCCGTTGATTTATCAGACATAGAACAGTAACTCAATTTTTGCCCAGGAATATTTTTCTACAAAACCTACATTGTCTGAAATAACGTGCCACCACAAGTCGGCATATTTTCCGCCACCGGTTTGCAGCGTATCCAGATTATAAGTCCACGACGAGGGGACCATAATTCCCCGTTTGTATTTGTATCTTGTGCCGTCGTTATTCAAAACTTCAAGATAAGAAATTTCAAGCTGGTTGTTGGATTCCAAATGCATAATTGCTTTGTATGGGCGATTGGTCGTTGTTTTTCCAACAACAACGGCAAAATTAAGCTTACTTGATGGAATACCTGCATCATTAATTGAATAACTGTTAATTCTGCTTGCTGTCAGGTATTTCATATCATACAATATGCAAACTTTGGCGCCATTTCTAGGAACGAGATAATTAACACCCGGTTTAACAGCTTCCCACCAGAAGTCTGCATCATTCGATGTTTCGCGACCACTGTCGATGTCGCATAAATAAGTACCACGAACAACCAAGCCGCTGCGTTTCAGATGAACAGTTCCGTTTGCATTGTATACCACCAGGTTTTTTAGGTAGAGGTTGTATCCTGCATAGGCTTCGCAAACTGCGTATCTTCCTTTTGAGGTTTTAAAGGCAATAATGGCAGCACGCAATCTGGTTCTGCTGATTTTGGAATAGGAATAGGGTGCCCGCAAAAGTCTTCCCGGAACACTTTGTGGTTCAAAAGGTACGGGTTGTTTAACCACAAATCCATATTTGAAGTAGGTACGAATGTAATCGTAACTCAAATAGGCATAACCGGAATGTCCCCATCCTGGTCCCCAACTATTTTTAACAATAAAGTAGTTTTGGATTTTATTGTAGCCAACAACAAGCATGGCGTGCCCCCCTTGATAAATTGGATTTCCGTTTGAAAATCTGGGATCCAGAATGCCGTCATTATCGGTGTCCTGCCAGGCAACCCACGTACCGATTACAATGTTATAACCCTGGTAAAGCAGCGATTCCAGATAACGGGTGTTTTTAATACTCTCTCCGGTAAGCCCGTTGTCCTGAATAATTTTGTAATATTTAATTCCGTATGTTTGATTTCCTGTTGCATCCGATGACGGGCCGTAAGTTCCGGCACTTATTAAACTATTTATTTGAGACTGGTTACACAGATAGGGCCACTCTGATTCCAGGCAAATTTTTCCATCGCTCCGGGCGAGATATTTTGCTGCATCAGTAGTTTTTAATCCCTGATCCTGACTGTGAGGCCGACCTATAAATTCATTGAATTTGTAATGAAGATATTGTTCCGAAAGATCATCCGGAATATGATCAAACGCTTCCAAAACCCCGCAAGAAGCATGGGCAACGCAGGTACCCCGAGAGCACTGGTTTTTAACGGGCGATTGGTCGCTTCGGTGATCAATTGTAGAAGGTAATCCCATTGATTCTGACTCTACAATATTTAAGTCGGTTGGTGCCTCCAGTGTATCCTGTGCATAATAAGACTTAAATTTTACGGTATCATCATTAATTAATTTTTCACTTTTCTGATCTTCTTCATCCAATTCAGGATCAAAATCAAAATCTTCCGGATGAATTAAAGTGACTTCAAAGGTTTCATAGTCTTTGTTTTCGTCACGTTTCTCGTCGATCTTTTTTAGCAGGTCGTCGTCTTCAATTTCATTGGCTTCCAGTTTTTCTATCGCATCGTTGCTTAAATCTAAATCTTCATCAAGCAATTCTGCCATATTTTGATGGGTTTTTGCATGAACTTTAAACTTCACTTCTTTTTTTTCGGTTGTAAACCACTTTTGCACTTCATTTTCGGTAACCGAAACAATGCGTTGTTTTAACACTGTAGCTTGTTCTTTTGTGAACTTTTTAAATTCGTTTTTCATGTAGTTAATTTTAATTTAATGGTTGGAATTTTTTAAAATTTTAATCGATTAGTTCGTTAACAATCATTTTCAGTAAGCCCGAGTGGTATTTTTTACTTGAAAAAATGAATAGTTAATTTTGAGGAGCTGATTTATTTGCTTCTGATTCATAGATTGGTTGATAATTTAGTTTCCTAATTATGGCACGGCCATAGTTCATAAGTTTGTCATAATTGTATAAAAATTCTATAGTTTGGTCTCTTTTAGGTTGTTATGGTTTATAATCATGTAATAAGTTACGACTTTTAGATTTAAACTACAAAGTGTATCTTGCTTAAAAAAGAGTTTATTGTCTGAAAAGCAGCAGTCCTTTTGTTTTAGTTGAATGGTTTTAAATAGAAGTGTTTTGTGATTTTGCTTTTACTTTAATCCGCGTCGTTATTTTGAGTTTGCATATCAACTCTGTATTCTTTTACCCGGTGTGATTTCTTGTTTCAATTATATGTGTAATTTATTCTTTTTGAAGTGTCATCGTAAATAATACACTACCTTATGTTAATAAGTTTGAGACAAAGGATTAAATTAATTGCAGTTTCTTTTTTATTATTGAAGTACCCTTATTTTTTATCTTTTTTATTCCTTAAAACGAAATTACAGGGTAGCTTTTTGCTGCCCTGATTTTTATTTGAATAAGTGTTATGTGACAGCTCATGAATAAAACTGAAAATTTGAGGTTAAACCTTTTACAATTCATAAAGTCATAAAAATACGTTTATTCCTGCATAAATAAACGAATGTTACTTATTCAATAACTTAATTAATAAATTATTTTTGTTTGTTTTGCAATCGACATTGTGTAAAGAGAAATCCTTACATTCGAATTTTAAATTCTAATTAATGAACTAAAAACTAAGGTTTATGGAAGAAACTTCAAAAAATCAACTAAATCGTAGAAGATTTTTAGGTTTGTCCGCGTTGGGTTTAACCGGTTTAACTGTTTTACCAAGCTGGACAATGAATGGTATCAAAATAGCTCCAAGTGACAGAGTTGTACTTGGTTATATTGGCTGTGGTCAACAGGCACTTTCCGATTTTAGAGGATTTAGCAGTGTTCCTGGTGTTCAGGTTGTTGCTTGTTGCGACGTTGATAGTATGAAACAACAGCGTTTCAAAAAAACGGTTGAAGAATGGCAAAAAGGACAGGGGGTTTCACCTCGGTGCGATATGTACGAACAGTATGAAGAATTACTGGAAAGAAGAGACATTGATGCAGTTGAAGTTGTAACTCCCGACCATTGGCATGCCTTACAAACAATCCACGCATGTCAGGCGGGAAAAGATGTATATGTTCAAAAGCCATTGTCTTTTACCATTACTGAGGCTCAGAAAATGGTAAGAGTTGCCAACGATAACAAGCGTGTTGTTCAGGTAGGTAGTCAGCAAAGATCAAGTGGTGAGTTCCAGAAAGCTATTGAATTGGTTCAAAACGGTGCTATTGGCCACATCGATAAGATTTATGCCAAAGTGGGTGATCCACCAAACCCATTGGATCTTCCTGAAGAGCCAATTCCGGGTAACCTCAATTTTAATTTATGGATGGGGCCATTAAACGATCCGAAAATTCATTACCATCCGGATCTTTGCCCTCCAATTTCTTTGGATCCGCCGGAAAGAGAGAAGTTGTGGGGTGCATGGCGCTGGTATCTTGAAACCGGAAATGGTTATACCGCCGACTGGGGTGCACACATGTTTGACATTGCTCAGGCTGCTATTGGTATGGATGGCTCTGGACCAGCTGAAATTATTCCCAAAGGATACAACGGAGCAGAATATTTGACATTCAAATATTTAAATGGTATTGTAATGACTGAACAGCCTTATTTGGAAGACATGCCCAAAGCTCAGGGAATTAAATTTATTGGAGATAAAGGCTGGATAGAAGTCGCACGTGGATATCTTGGATGTTCCGACTCTTCGCTTGTTCCTGAAAATCTGGCTGGAAGAAGGCCCCGAAACCTCACTCCTGAAGAACGGAAGAGAATGTATGAAGAAATGCAGAAAGCTCAGGCAAAAGGAAGCGGCAGCTTTGAAATTAGTGCACCTCATATGGAAAATTTTATCGATGCAGTTCGTTCAAGGCAAAAGCCAATTGCTCCAATTGAAGTTGGTGCCAGTACTGCTGTTCTTTGTTGTTTGGGTAATATGGCAACCGAACTGAAACGTACGGTAAAATGGAATCCTGCTACTCAAAGTTTTGGCGAAGATAAAGAAGCATGGAATCACCGTTTATATCACTATGATTACAGAGGTTCATATAAATTGTAATACAACTAACCAATAAAATAATTATGGAGACAAAAAGAGAATTTTTAAAGAAACTTGGGCTTCTCACAGTTGGAGGAGTGGTAGGAGGTGCGATGGCTCCGGCTACAGCATCAAATTCCAAAGGTAATTTGTTTGCCCCAAAAAAAGTTGTGGGTTTACAGTTGTATTCTCTTGGAAGAGAATTAACTGAAGATGTTCCCAATGGATTAAAGAAAGTTGTTGAAATCGGATATAGCAGAGCCGAGGCTGCCAGCTACCGTGAAAGAAAAATGTATGGCTATGACGTACCCGAATTTAAAAAAGTAGCCAATGATGCCGGTCTGGAAATTACGGGCTCGCATGTAAATCCCCCGGTTCGTAAATATACCAGGGATAACATGGGCGAAATTGCTGATTTTTGGAAAACAACCGTAGAAGACCATGCAAAACTTGGGGTTAATACCTTGGTTCAACCAGGGATGCCGCAAATTGAAAACCATGATGATGCCGCTATTGTATGCGAAGTTTTTAACAAAGCCGGTGAAATTGCAAAAGATGCCGGAATCAGATGGGGATACCATAATCACAACCACGAATTTGAAAGGGTGGTAAAAGAAGAAGATAAAGCCAAGCAACGTAATCCTTGGATGCCGGTTGGCGACGTAGTTTACGATTTGATGCTTGAAGGGACAGACCCAAGCCTGGTTTTCTTTGAAATGGATGTATACTGGACTGTTATGGGACAGAATGATCCGCTGGAATATTTCGAAAAATATGCAGGAAGGTTCCCGGTTTTACATATTAAAGACCGCTCAGTTCTTGGACAATCGGGTATGATGAATTTTAAAAATATTTTCACAAAAGCCTACGAAAACGGGCTTGATGAATATTTTGTTGAATTGGAAGGAATCAAAGCCGGTATGACTCAGTTTGAAGGAGTAAAAGAATGTTTTGATTATTTGAACAAAGCTTCCTTTGTAAAATAGGAGGATTGCACAAAAAAACGATAAAAAAAACAGGTATTCCTAAAATACCTGTTTTTTTATGTCTGATACCGAAATGTATTTAAAATTTTGTTTTCAAATGTATATCCTTTGAAAACAACATTGCTGTTTCTATCAGAGCCAGGTGAGAATAGGCCTGCGGGAAATTCCCTAACAATCTTTTGGTCTCAAAATCAATATCTTCGCTAAATAATCCCAAGTGATTACTATAAGATAATAATTGATCAAAAAGTTTTTGTGCTTCTTCTTCTTCACCAATTTTAAAAAGAGCCTGAATCATCCAAAACGTACATATAGTAAAAGATGATGACGGGAGTCCAAAGTCATCTTCGTTTCTGTAACGGTACATAAGTCCGTTCTTTGAGAGCTCTTTTTGTGTTGCTTTTACTGTACTGATATATCTTTCATCGGAAGCTTCAATAAAGCCAAATGATTCCATCAAAAGTGTTGAAGCATCCAAATCTTTGTTTCCATACGTTTGTGTAAAAGCCTGTTTGTCCTCGTTCCACGCTTTTTCAAAAATATCGTCATGAATGGTGTTTTTTAACCTCGTCCATGGCTTAATATATTCCTCTCTTTTGGTAAGCTTTGCAACTTTAATTCCTCGGTCAACAGCCACCCAGCAAAGTAGTTTTGAGAAGGTAAAATGTCTTTGTTCATTTCTTATTTCCCAAATCCCGCGATCCGGTTTTCTCCAGTTATTTTTTACAATCCGGACAATACTCCTGGTAATGGTCCACAATTCTTCACTGTTTTCCAACGACACATCAAAGAGACTAAATTGCTGATAGATTACATCCATCAAAATCCCGTAAATGTCGTGCTGTTTTTGTTTGTAGGCCGCATTTCCAATGCGTACCGGAGCACTACCTTCATATCCGGAAAAATGTGTAAGAATTCGTTCTTTTAAATTCTTCTCTTTATTGATACCATACATAATCTGGATTTTTTCATCCTTGTCAGATACAACATCAATAATAAAGTTCAGAAAACGGCTGGCGCTGCGCCAATGTCCTAACTTAGTCATTACTTTAATCACCATCGATGAGTCGCGGAGCCAGCAAAAACGGTAATCCCAATTGCGTATTTCACCAATTGTTTCGGGAAGCGATGTTGTTGCAGCAGCCAAAACTGCACCTGTTTTGTCATAGCTTAGTAATTTTAAAACAAGGGCGCTACGCAGTATTTCGTCGTTATAGTGACTAAAACGGTGTGTTTCTTCCGACCAGTTCAGCCAGTAAACCTTTGTTCGTTGTAATTTTAAATAAGCTCGTGCCTGCGTTTGGGGTAAAAGTTTTTGGTTATAACTAATCAGAAAAAAAAGGTCGCTTTTCATGGTTACTTCTTCGCTGTTTACAACCTTCTTTTTGTCCAAATTTGTATACAAATAAAGTGAATCATACGGCCCTTTTACTGTTTTACTTTTTATAAATTCAGGCTGAATTTGTGTTTTTGTCGGTTTTTCGCCGTATTCCAATTTAGGCTCATATTTAATTCTGAATGTCGGCGTTCCCGATTTCCACTTAAAATACCGAATATAATCAGGGGGAGAATAAATATGATCTCCGCCATTCCGGTAATGATACCTGGGCATAAAATCGATGATTTCAAAAGTATCAGTACCATTTGTAAAACGAGTAACAAGTATATTGGTTTTGGGTAAATATTTCTGATCTGTTGAATAACTTTTGTCTACGATAACTTCAAAACTTCCACCTTTTTCTTTATCAAGCAGTGACGAAAAAACCGATGCGGAGTCAAATAAAGGGAGGCAAAGCCATTCTGTTGCACCATTTTTTGATATTAACGCCGCACTTTTTCCATTCCCTACTATTCCGTAATCTAAATTTATCATTATGAAAACTAAATTAATTTTGTGGTTCGACTTATTTTCCGTATTATCCCTCGAAAACAAATATAAAAAAACTATGAAGCGTTTTCTAATTATTTCAAATAGATTACCAGTGCAGATCGCCATTTCCGACGATAATATAGATGTAACTCCAAGTGTGGGAGGACTGGCTACCGGGATGCAGTCAGTTAGTAAATCCTTTAAAAGCAGTTGGATAGGTTGGTCGGGAGTAGAGGCCCAAAACCTTAGCTCCGAACAACAAAAGAAAGTTGATAACGCCCTGGCAAAAGAAAACTGTATTGATGTAAATTTAACAGAAGAAGAGGTTGAATTATATTATGAAGGATTCAGCAATAAAACCATTTGGCCCTTATTCCATTATTTTAGTCAGTTTGTTGAATATGAGGAAGATCAGTGGCAGGCCTACAAGGCGGTGAACCAAAAATTTGCCGATGTTATTGCTGAAAATATGGAAGGAGTGGATAAAATCTGGGTTCATGATTATCATCTTTTACTTCTGCCACAAATGATAAAAGAAAGATTCCCTGAAGTTACCATTGGTTTCTTTTTGCATATTCCCTTTCCATCATACGAGGTATTTCGAATTCTACCCTGGAGAAACGAAATTATAAACGGTATGCTTGGTGCCGATTTACTTGGCTTCCACACTTTTGATTATGAAAGACACTTTATGAGTTCTGTTCGCCGGCTTTTGGGCTATGATATTCAAATCAATGAAATTAGTCTCCCGAGAAGAATTGTAAAAGTAGATAACTTCCCTATGGGAATTGATTATGATAAATTTCACGATGCAGCTATTGCTTCCCAGAAAAAGTCGGTCCGTGATAAATCCGAAGTCAGAAAAGAGCTGGAAAGATATTATCTTCTGTATCCCGAGACCAAATTTATTTTGTCTATCGACAGGCTCGATTACAGTAAAGGCTTGATTAATCGTTTGGAAGCTTTTGAATATTTTTTGCAGGAATACCCCGAGTATCGCGACAAAGTAACCTTGGTTCTTCTTGCGGTACCCTCAAGAGTAGGAGTTGAACAATACCAGCAAATGAAAAGTGAAGTAGACGAAATCGTTGGACGGGTAAACGGTAAATATTCATCGATAAACCGTATGCCAATCTGGTATTTTTATCGGTCCTTGCCTTTTCAAAATTTGGTTGATTTATATAACTATTGCGAGATTGCACTTATAACTCCTATTCGCGACGGTATGAATTTGGTGGCAAAAGAATTTATCGCTTCAAAAACGGATGGGAGGGGAGTGTTGATACTGAGTGAGATGGCCGGTGCTTCAAAAGAGATGAGTGAAGCATTGATTATTAATCCGAATGACAAAGCCCAAATTGCAGCAGCGATTCAAACCGCTATCGAAATGCCGGATGAAGAGCAAATTGAAAGAAATACAATTCTTCAAAAAAGGTTAAAACGTTATAACGTTGAAAAATGGGCAAATGACTTTTTGAATAGTCTGGAAAAAGTGAAAATGAGCGAGGAAATATATCTTGCAAAAAAACTTACAAAAATTGCACAGAAATCGCTTGTGAAAGATATTTGTGGTTCGGATAGCCGGGTTTTCTTTCTTGACTACGACGGAACATTAACCGGCTTTAAGAATAATCCCGGTCATGCAAAACCCGATGAAGCTCTTTACGATTTGCTTGATGAACTTGATGCAAATCCGAAGAATAAAGTAGTTTTAATTAGCGGGCGCGATAAAGATACATTTGAAAAGTGGTTTGGCCACAAACCTTATACACTTATAGTAGAACACGGTGTTTGGGTGAGGTCGCCCGAAAAAACGTGGCAGATGATTGAACCGCTTGACGATTCCTGGAAAGAGAGCATTCGCTCATCGCTGGAGTTTTATGTTGATCGTACACCGGGCTCTTTTATTGAAGAGAAAAATTACAGTTTGGTTTGGCATTACAGAAAATCGGACCCGGAACTGGGAGTGAACAGGGCCATTGAATTGAAAGATGAACTTACAAGTTTAGTGACAAACCTGAATCTGGAAATATTAGAAGGAAACAAAGTAATAGAAATTAAAAACAGAGGTATTAACAAAGGTCGTGCAGCACAAAAGTTACTACACGAATTTCCGGCTGAAAAAATTGTGGCTATCGGAGACGACTGGACAGATGAATTTTTATTTGCAGAAATCCCTGACTCTGCAATAACGATTAAAGTTGGACTTGCAAAGACAATTGCAAAGTACAAGGTGGAAAATGTTACAGAAGTCAGACAGTTGCTAAAAGAATTTTGCTGCTAAAACTTGATTCTATGTGTCAGTTTACAATAGCTTTGACACAAAGTGAATCTGAATTTTGTTTTTAGAAAAAGCGTTTTGAGGTCCGATTAAACTATTGAATTGAATTGCAGTCAAAAAAAAGTTGTTTTAATCGGATGATATGCATAGTAAAATCAATTTTTCAGGACTAATAAAGTGGTTGGGCTCTACAGAAATGTTTGCCCGGCCCTCAAAAAAGCTGCCCGGGAAATGGCTTTTGTTTGAGTTTTATCACGAACCTGAAAATGAATTGATACATATATCCAAAGACCAGCTAAAAGCGGAAAACTTTTTTTGGGAGATTGAGTTTGATGGTAATGAAAATTATAGTCACAATACAAATCTAGATGTTCCGTTAATTTCTAAAATTGTTGACGGGACCTGGAGCCGAACCAGAAATTTTATCACGTTGGTTCATCCGAATAATTTTCGTGACAATGTCGAGTTTCAGTTTGCCATAGAAAGAGAGAATCTAAAATTGTTAAAGAAAGATGCTCTTGGAAGAATTGAGTTTTTTGGCTTTTTTCAGAGGGAATTGGCAAAAGAATAATCAAATAAAAAGGAAATCAGGGCTATAAATTGAGGTGCTTTTTTGTTCCCGGCTGATGTTGATTAAAATCTCATCATTCTTCTTCCGTTTCCAAATCGCGGATTTACTACGTTGTTAAATATGGATCCAAAAGTATAAGTAAGTGTAATTCCTCCATCAACTCTGTAGGCTGTTGCCAGTTCCTGCAGTTGCAAAAGGATGTCAGCCTCAGACAAGTCGCCGGCTACCAACGAGAGTTGATCGCTGATTTTAGCTACCCCGCCGCGGATACTAAATGAAAGTCCTTTTAAGATTCTGATACTGATACTTCCGTCCAGTTCAAGCCTGTATTTCGAAAAATCATTTAAATAATTGGAACCTTCAAGCGAAACATTAATGCCTCCCCATTTTTCCTGTACTTCGTATGCAATTTGTAACTGATGCTTTGGTAGATTTTCTTTTATTTTTTCATAAATCGTGGTGTCGTTATACTGGTTTAACGAGGCACCAATTCCGTATAAAAATCGCAACTGATGATGTGTTGATTCAGCGTAAGGAAATAAATTGTACTCAATTGAAGGGAAAATTTCGACCTGAAATTTATAGTTGTTGAATGTGGAGGTTTGAAGCTCTGTTTTTGCACCAACTGACCAATGTTGCCCCAGGCTTTTAACAATCAGGTTTTCAAATTGCACCTGAACCTTGGTTGCTACATAAGTCGAATCATCATAAATATATTTTGTTTTTGTGTACCGGTGACTGAAATCAAACTCTAGTTTCCATTCAGGAGTAACCTTGTTAGCGTTAAAAGAATTCCAGAAAGTATATTCTTTTAAGGTTTCCTCCCATTCAAAACGAGGTCTGGTTTCCAATTCAAAAACCCAGTTGTTCCACCTGCCAATTACCTCTTCTTCCTGCTGCTTACCGTCGTGTGATATAATTATCTCTTTGTGAATGGGAGTTCTTGCAACATACCGCATTAAACCCATTTTTATCATGTTTGTTCTTCCTTGTCTTTGGTGTTCTCTGGTGTCATCAGGTCTGGATATATATACGAGTGTATCGTTTAATCCTGCAAACTTGTCCTGACCAAAATAGAAATAGGAATATTCTCTGCCACCGCTTCCGGTATTTTGCCTGGTTTCGCGCAAATAAAGCTGTGCTTCTTTGATATCCCTGACATAGTTGACATAAGGGATTTCCCTCCTGATGTGGTTCATGTCACAATAATCACAATCGATAAATAATTTTACTGCATTTTTTCGGAGGCTGTCTTGTGGTTCTGTTGTTTCCTGTGCTTTAAGCACAACAATAGTTAAAGTAAAGGCAAAAATCAGAAAGATTTGTCTTTTCATAAATATAGATTCGGTCAATTAGTAAAGTTTTTTGACGGCGCAGGGATTGAGAGGTTTAATCTAAAGGACTAGTTTTTATTTAGTCTTTATAAACCTCCTTGTAAATGTTTAAAGCAGCAGGAAAGGGTTGTAATGCCCGTTCAAAGATTCCAAGAGAATAGGCGATTGTTAATCCGTAATTTGTAAGCGGAACGCCGGCCTGTTTTGCTTTTATAATTCTTGATAACATTTCGCGGCGGTTCCACATGCAGGCACCACAGTGAATAATCAGCTTGTAATCCGAAATATTTTTAGGAAAGTCGTGTCCCCGAATACTGTCGATTTGAAGTTTTCCACCAACATATTGTGTTAGCCATCTTGGGATTTTTACCGTTCCTATATCTTCGCCGATGGGGTGGTGGGAGCAGGCTTCAGCAATTAGTACCTTGTCTCCTGTCTTAAGTTTGTCGATGCTCATAGCACCTTTTACCATCTCGTTCAGATCTCCCTGAAAACGGGCAAAAAGAATCGAAAATGAGGTCATCGGGATTTGAGCCGGAGTATCCGCTGCTACTTTTAAAAAGGCTTGTGAGTCGGTTACTACCAGCTTAGGCGGTTTATTAAAAAGAGAGAGCGCTTCACGAAGTTCCCTTTCTTTCACAACAGTACAAAATGAGTCGTTATCTAACAAATCGCGGATGCTTTGTACCTGTGGTAAAATCAGCCGGCCTTTGGGAGCCTCTTTGTCAATCGGAACAACAAGTACTGCGGCCTCACCAGGGCCCACCAAATCGGCTAAAATTGTTGGTCGGTTAATAAAATCTGCAGGGGCAGTTTTGAGCAACAATTGTCTTAGCCCGGATATTCCTGTTGATTTTGTTGCTGATGTAAGGGCATATCTAATTTTTACGCTGTCCAGTTGTGATTCGATGTCGATGTTCTCTCCGTGAATGTCACTTTTGTTAAAAACAACGATGAAAGGAATTTCCCGGTTTTTAAATTCTTCAATTAATTGGTGTTCAAACTCGCCCCAATCATTAAAATTGCTCACGATCACTCCCAGGTCGGTCCGGTCAAAAATTTGAAGCGTCTTTTGAATTCTTTTTTCCCCAAGCACTCCCTCATCGTCAATTCCTGCAGTATCGATAAACAAAACCGGGCCTAACGGCAAAAGTTCCATTGGCTTTTCCACAGGGTCGGTTGTTGTGCCTGCAATTTCAGAAACGATGGAAACATCTTGTTGAGTCAATGCATTTAAAATACTTGACTTGCCAGCGTTTCTTCTCCCGAAAATCCCAATGTGCAAACGAAATGTTTTAGGTGCTCTCATGTACAATTTTTGTGAATGGAAAAGTACGAATTCTTCATATTTTAACCATAAAAAAAGGGTGCAATTTGCACCCTTTGAAAAGTAATCAAACAAAGTTTATTTTTTTTCTTCTTTTTTCTTTTCAGAACAACAACTTTTTTCCGAAGCTGCACAACTTTTACCTGATGCAGCACAGCTTTTTTTCTGTGCATCCGTGCAACCCGACGAGGTTTCTGTTTTAGTAACTACAGCTTTTGCTGATTCTTTGCTTTTCTTTTTATCTTTTTTGTCGTCTTCAATTGTTGGTTGTGAATGGTTATCGGTATCTGCAACAAAAGAAATTTCTGTTTTCGATGTGTTTAAAATTTTAGATGAAGCATTTGAAACAGAGACTCCGTAAATTGCAACCAGTGCAAAAATCAGTAATAATTTTTTCATAATCATAATAGTTTAACGATTTGTAATATACTTCTATTGAACTTTTGTTTACAACCTTGAATGTTTTGATTTTTAGTTTGTTGCAAAATACAAAAAATATTGTTTTGTATTTGTTTGCAAAAAAAAAATCACAAAAAAAGCTGTCTCATATGGACAGCTTTTTTACTTGTATATTACAAATTATGTCGTTATTCGGTACCTTCTTCTGATTTTTTCTCTTTACCGGTTTTTGCTTCCGCTGTTTTTACAGCTTTGTCGCCACAACCAGCAGATTTTGCAGATGCAGTACCTACTGCTTTTGGTTTATCACCACAGCCCGCTGATTTTGCAGATGCACTGGCAGTTTTAACTGCTTTGTCTCCGCATCCTGCACTTTTTGTTGCTTTCGCTTCTTTTGCTTTTGTTTCATCACCTTCAGGTGCTTTTTTGTTGTCGTCTGCAACAACCGTTACACTATTATTGTCAACAACAACCATCTTTGCACTTGCTGTTGAAACTGAGATTCCGTAAACTGCAACCAATGCCAGAACAAATAATACCTTTTTCATGATTTTCTAATTTTAAGTTATAAAATATAAACTTTTTAATTCTCAATGTTAATTTAGATTCAATTATAATAAGATTTTTAATTAATACAAAAGAATTAAAAGATATTTTTATGTTTTAATTATAAATTGTTTGTAACTGGTTGTTTTTTAGTTGTTTTTGTAAAAGTTAACGAATTGTTAATAGTTTTATGTTAATTCCCGAGTTTGCAGACGGCTTCCGGTGTAATTAAATGCTCAAATTCTTTTGGTGTCATCACGCCTGATTTTAAAACCGATTCTTTAATGGAAAGGTTTTCCTTTTTTGACAATTGAGCTATTTTACTTGCTTTTTCATAACCAATTTTTGGAATAAGAGCAGTTACAGTAGCGGTTGAACTCTCAACATTCCTCAGACAAACTTTTTCGTTGGCAGTGATACCGGCAACACAATGTTTGTTAAAAACATCGCATATATTTTTTAAAAACAGAAGACTTTCCAACAGTGCATTTGTTATGATTGGCATAAACTGATTCAATTCCAGATTTCCTGAGCTACAGGCCTGAAAGATAATCTGGTCGTTTCCTGCCACTTGTAAAGCAACCTGTGCCACCGCTTCGGGAATAACCGGGTTTATTTTTCCCGGCATAATAGAGGAACCTGCCTGTTTTTGAGGGAGATTGATTTCGCCTAATCCGGCATCCGGGCCAGAGGAAAGCAAACGCAAATCGTTACTTATTTTAAAGAGGTTGGAGGCGTGTGCTTTTAAAATCCCCGATACTTCAACAAAAACATCAGCATTTTGTGTTCCGTCAATGAGGTTTTCGCTTCTGGCCAATCCAATGTTTGTATTTTCACGTAACCTGTCGACTACTCTGAAAATAAATTTTTTAGGGGCTCCCAGTCCGGTTCCGATGGCTGTTCCTCCCAGGTTGACCACTCGTAAACGTTCTTCGCACTTATATATCCGCCATCTGTCGCGGTTAAATGCTTCCGCATATGCACTCATTTCGCGTCCGAGTGTAGTAAGAACAGCATCCTGTAGTTGAGTCCTTCCAATTTTTATGATGTGTGCGAATTCTTTTTCTTTTTGCTGAAAAATTTCCTGTAGCTCAAGTACTTTTTGTTCCAGGTCGCGAAGCAGGCGAATTGCGGCGATTTTCAGTGCTGTAGGATAAGTATCGTTGGTTGACTGGTGAAGGTTAATATCATCGAGAGGTGAAATGATTTGATAATCTCCCGGCTTTTCACCTAAGATTTGCAGCGCCCGGTTGGCAATTACCTCATTTACATTCATATTTGTTGAGGTGCCTGCTCCCCCCTGAAATACATCAACTAAAATATGTTCGTTCAGCAATCCGGCGCTCATTTCCGAACATGCTTTTTCAATGGCTGAAGCTTTATCCTTTGATTCCCAGAAACCAAGTTCGTTATTGATTTGTGTACAAGCCAGTTTTACTTCACCGTATGCACAAATAAATTCAGAAGGCATTTTTCTGTTTGTAATTGGAAAGTTTTCCACTGCGCGCGCTGTATGAATTCCCCAAAGAGCATCAGCGGGTATTTGTTTTTCGCCCAAATAGTCAGATTCTGTTCTAAATTTCGTTAACATATTGATCTGTATATTTTTTGATTCGCAAACTGTTTTTCCAATTCTCGGTTTTAACAATACACATCATCTCTTCCCGCCTCAACACGTTTTACCAGTTTTTCGGCTCTCTGTCTGGCAATTCCGTCCATTTCTGCAATCGTTTTTTGAATCAGTTCATTTCCGGTTTTAACAGTTTCCGGTTGGGCATAATTTTGAAGATATTCTTTAAAAGAAGACAAAGCATTTGGTGCACAATGTAATTTTATGTCTCCTGGTTTTGCCAAATCCATAAAATCCCGGCCGGTTCTGCCTAAACGGTAACAGGCTGTACAAAACGACGGAACATATCCCATGGAAGCCACGTCGCGAATGACCTCATCCAGGGGACGGTGGTCGCCTAAACTAAACTGGCCGGAAGGATCATCTTCGGTTTCTTCTTCGTAACCCCCGGGATTTGTTCGACTTCCTGCAGAAATCTGGCTTACTCCCAATGCAAAGGTTTCGCGGCGCATTTTTGCAGTTTCCCTTGTTGACATAATGATTCCGGTGTAAGGTACCGCCAGTCTCAGGATGGCAACTATTTTTCTAAAATCAATATCGGAAACCGGAAACGGGGGATGGGATGCCAGGTCGCTTCCGGTAGCCGGTTCCAAACGCGGAACGCTAATGGTGTGCGGACCAACACCAAATTTGTCTTCCAGTTCAAAAATATGCTGCATCATTGCCAGAATCTCAAAACGATAATCAAACAAGCCAAAAAGGACACCAATTCCTACATCGTCAATACCGGCTTCCATCGCACGGTGCAACGACCATACGCGCCAGTTATAGTCGCGCTTTTTCCCTCCCAAATGAACTGTCTTATAAGTTTCCCTGTGATAGGTTTCCTGGAAAATTTGATATGTCCCGATGCCTTCTGATTTTAACAATTTAAATTCTTCGGTACTTAATGGGGCAATATTTACGTTTACTCGTCTGGTTTCGCCGTGTTGGGTTTTAACACTGTAAATAGTTCGGATGGAATCGAGAATATACTGAAATCCCTGGTTGGGATATGACTCGCCGGCAACCATAAGGATTCGTTTGTGTCCCTGGTTAATCAACACCTCAACTTCGCGGGCAATGTGTTCCTGCGACAAGGCATTTCTTACAATATCTTTGTTGGTAGCCCGGAAAGCGCAATAAACACATTCGTTGGAGCACATATTCGAAATATAGAGCGGAGCAAACAAAACCAACCGTTTCCCGTAAATTGTTTCTTTTACTTCGTTTGCTGTATTAAATAATTCCCCCAACATTTCGGGATCACTAATGCCCGTTAAAACAGCAACATCGGCTAAGTTCAGGCCTTTCATTTCCCGTGCTTTTGAAAGTACTTCTCTTACTTGCGCATTCTCAGCTTTCTGATGGTTTTTTAGAGTATCCCAAATTTTTTGTTCGTTTATAAAATTTGCAGGTACGTTATACATGGTCGTAGTTTTTATTTGTTGTAGTAGTAGAAAATTTCAATTTTTTGAAGATTTTACCCGTCAACCTTCTTACTTTTTTGCCAGTCCTGATTTTACAGAAACACCTTGAATATTTCCTAATTTTCCGGTTAATGTCCCAAGTTCATCTGTTGTTGCATCAATTACCAGTGTTATAATCGAAGTATTTCCTTTGGCATTGGGCAATCCGGTTCTGGCCAAAATAATATCAGAATACTGACTTAATGCCTGATTTACCACACCTGCACATTTCTCGCGGTCATCAATAATAATTCCGACAAAGCCAAGTCTTTTTTGATTTTCTTTCACGTATAAAATTTTATGCGGGAACTCTTTTGGGAAGCGATTGAATAAACCAACTGAATTTCAGACTAATCCTCTATCCTTTCAATTTATTCCTTTCAATTTTCCCTAAAGTCAGCCGTTGGCCTTCCCGCAGGATTCTGTTGTAAAAGTAATGGATAAATGTTCAGAATTATATGAGAAATGTCGCAAAGTTTATATGTTGTTCAACCTGTTTATTGCGAAATAATAGTGCCTCGGTAATAACGTGGAACAGACTTTTGTGTGGAAGTGGTAAGTTCAAAGTTGATTGGGACGGTATAACTTACATTAACGGGCTTCCCTTTTTGAGAGCCGGGTTTCCAATCCGGCATTTCTTTTATAACCCTGATTGCTTCGGCATCAAGTAATGGATGAACACTTTTTGAGATTTTTACATTGCCAGGCCTTCCTTTCGAATCAATGACAAATGTTACATAAATTTTTCCCTGAACTCTGCTTTTTTGTGCAAGCTCGGGATAACGAATATTGAGACTGATGAAATTTCTTAACGCTTTTTCTCCACCCGGAAATTGAGGCATATTGTCTACAATAATAAAAACTTGCTCATTTGCCAAATTTCTATATTCCTGATGAAATGTCGTTATATTTTCCTGAGTTCCGAAGTCGCGGAAAGTGGTGGTGTAACTGTCAGGTTCTGATTCAAAAAGCATTTTGTTTCCGGTAACCGGAACTCCTAACTGCAAATAACAAGGAATTGGATTCCCATCGATAGTTGCCGGCTTTAGCCGGGGCAACTCTGTGAGCCATTGCTTTAAATAAGGGCTTAATTCTTCTTTTCTTCCAAAATTCAATCCTTCCAAAGAAACAGTGCCCGATGGTTCTACTTTTAGGTTTATTTCAAGATATGAAGTATCGGTTTGCCCGGAATGAAAATGAAGATCCAGTTTGCGCAGTTCTGTTTTAAAATTGTATTTTTCTTCAGTAAAGCGGGGAGCAACCACAAATTCCTTACAAGCTATTTTTTCATGTGATTCATCAAAACATTTTTCATGAACGGCTTTTCCCATTTCGAAGGTGGCTTTTCTTTTTACCAAATCGTTTTCGTGATATGATGTATATTTGCCATTTAATAAAAGGTTTTGGAATTCTGCTTTCGATTTTATATTTCCATTGGGAAAGTAGCTTATGGTTTTTCCGCTTAGAATGCCTCCTTTAAAATTTTCTTCCTTTTTTAAATTTCCATTTTTGTAATAATGAGTCAGTTTCCCGTTAAGTGCTAAATTTTGATTTCCTTTAAACTTTACTTCTCCTGATTCGTAATATCCAATTATTTTCCCTGTTTTAAAACCGGAAGAAAAGTTTTCTTCCAACATTACTTTTAAGTTTGGATGGAACAAAAGGTGTTTCCCATCGGGTATAATTTTTCCTTCTTTTAGCAGTTGGTTAAAATTGGCAGGTGTAATTTCTTCGGCCCGATTGATAAATGTCCACTGTTCAACCAATCCGCGGCTTTTAATATCATATAGTTTTACAATTATTTTGTATTCGAATGAAGGATGGGGTTCTGTTTTCAAAACTCTGTTCCCTACAATCACCTGCGGGTAAGAATTCAAAAAAAGAAAGGATAAATGAATAAAAATGAAAAGGATGAAATGTCTGGGTTTCATGTTTGTTGTTTTTGGTTTGAGGTAAACCTATCAATTTTATTTTAGAATTGCTAAGATTTAACATATATTTCTGAACAGAAATACTTTAATTTTGATGTTTTAATACAAGTAGAATTGGACAAACAGGAAATAACAGAACTTTTAAAAAGCTCGGACAGGGAGAGAGCGGATTTATTAAACAGGGCACAGGAAATAAAAGATGCGGCGGTTGGTAATAAGGTTTATTTCCGTGGGTTGGTTGAATTCTCTAATATCTGTTCAAAAGATTGTTTGTATTGTGGAATAAGAAAAAGTAATGGAAAGGTGGTTCGTTATAATGCTTCTGATGAGGAGATCCTGGCGGCGTGTCGTTTTGCCTGGGAAAACCGGTTTGGTTCAGTCGTTTTACAATCCGGGGAGTTGTCGTCTCCGGCATTTGTAAAACGGGTTGATGATTTGCTGAAAGGAATCAAAAAGCTGTCGAAGAACGAATTGGGAATTACGCTGAGTTGCGGCGAACAAACCCTCGAAACCTATCAGCGCTGGTTTGAAAGCGGGGCGCATCGTTATTTACTGCGTATAGAAGCTTCCAACCGGGATTTGTATTATAAAATTCACCCAAACACTGAAAAGCATTTATTTGAGAAAAGAATCGAAGCGTTGCATTTTTTGCGTGAAGCCGGTTACCAGGTGGGCACGGGTGTGATGATTGGGTTACCGTTTCAAACTTACGAGGATTTAGCAGACGATCTTTTGTTTTTCAAAAAGATGGATATTGACATGTGTGGAATGGGGCCTTATATTGAACACGAAGAAACGCCGCTTTACCAATACCGGCATCTGTTAAAAAGTAAACAGGAGCGTTTTGATTTGGCGCTGAATATGATTGCTGTTTTGCGAATACTGATGCCCGATATTAATATTGCTGCCGCCACTGCTTTGCAAGCAATAGATCCGGCAGGGCGCGAAAAAGCGTTGAAAGTGGGAGCCAATGTTATAATGCCCAATTTAACACCTTGCGACTATAGGAAAGAATACCTGCTTTATGAAGACAAACCTTGTTTAGATGAGGACGCTGAGTTGTGCCGGAATTGTCTGGAAGCCCGCATTGAACTGGCCGGCAGCGAAATTGGCTACAACGAGTGGGGCGATTCAAAACATTTTCAAAATAGAAAGTCGTAAATTTTATGCTTTTTCTTTTACCAGTCGGTTGTAATGGTCAATGGCAACAAAATAGTTCGGGTCTTCCAAAATGTTTACATCACAAATTTTTTCGGCCTTTTTAATCAGTTTCCTGCAATCGTTACTGAGGTGGCGCAGGTGAATGTTTTTCCCTACTTTCTGGTAACGTTCGGCCAGTTTATTAATGGCTTCAATCGCTGATTGATCTGCAATACGTGATTCTTTGAAATCAACAATTACTTCATCCGGGTCGTTCTGAACATCAAATTTTGATTGAAACAAAGCAGTAGAACCAAAGAAAAGCGGGCCATAAATTTCGTAATGTTTGTAGCCAAGCTCATCAATACTTTTCTTTGCCCGGATTCGTTTGGCGTTTTCCCACGAAAACACCAGCGCCGAAACAATTACGCCGGCCAAAACTGCGATAGCAAGGTCGAAAATAACGGTTAAGGCAGTAACCAGCACGATTACAATTAAGTCGGAAACCGGAATTTTATTGATGATATTAAACGTGCTCCAGGCAAATGTGCCGATAACTACCATAAACATTACACCCACCAGCGCTGCAATGGGAATCATTTCGATATAAGTTGAAGCAAATAGAATAAACATCAGCAACATAATGGCCGCTACAATTCCCGACAAACGTCCGCGCCCGCCGGATTTGATGTTGATAATACTCTGCCCAATCATGGCGCAACCGCCCATTCCTCCAAAAAATCCGTTAATAATATTGGCGGTTCCCTGTGCAACACATTCGCGATTGCCGCTTCCCCGGGTTTCGGTGAGCTCATCCACCAGGTTTAATGTCATTAGCGACTCAATCAAACCAACCGACGCCAAGATCAGTGAAAAAGGAAATATAAATTTTAGTGTTTCCAGATTAAAAGGAATGACAGGGATATTGAACGAGGGGAGCCCGGCTTTTATACCCTCACCGCCACCATTCTGAATAAAACTTTTTACCGTTTCAGTTTCAATATTTCCGAAAATAACAATTGCGGAAACCACTAAAATCCCCACCAGCGCGGCGGGAATGGCTTTGCTTATTTTCGGAAGCACAATCATAATAACCATGGTTAGAGCAACCAAACCCAGCATAATTAAAAGCGGGGCGCCGCTTAACCATTCGCCGCCCGATTTAAACATGTTGAGCTGCGACAGGAAAATAACAATGGCGAGTCCGTTTACAAAACCCATCATTACGGAGTGGGGGACCAAACGAATAAATTTTCCGAGCCTGAAAAAGCCAAACAACGCCTGAATAATGCCGGCCAGAATTAACGCCGCAAACAGGTATTGCAGGCCTTGTCCGTCGCCCATGGCGTTGCCTTTTTGTACGAGGCTAACCATTACCACGGCCATTGCTCCGGTGGCTCCCGAAATCATTCCCGGCCGCCCGCCAAAAATAGAAGTGACAAGTCCCATCATAAAAGCGCCGTATAAACCCACAATGGGCGAAACTCCTGCAACAAATGCAAAAGCTACCGCTTCCGGAACCAAAGCCAGCGCCACGGTTAATCCCGAAAGGATATCGTCTTTTATACTTCCCTGCTTTTTATCAATAAATTTGAACTGAAATTTCATGTTGTTTACTTTTTACCGGCCTCATTTTCCGGGTCGTTATTAAAAAGTTTTCTGTTTGGCAGAAAGCGCGCGAAGATAGAGCTTATTTTAAAAACGATGTTTTACAGCATGTTTTTAAGGGGATTGTTAATGTTGTGGTAAAGTGGGGAAAATATTACAGCAGAATTCGTTGCTGAAAAAGAGGGGTTTAGTGAGTATTGCTTTTGAATGGAAGGAATTTTGCTTTCGTTTTTACTTAGATTAAGACGTGAAGTATTTTAGCGAGCTGTTTATTTGCTCCGTTAGCACACAGAATCGGGGGTATTTTAAAATGTCTCATTTAATTGTCTAAACATTTCCATAACATTTAGATATTTTACATCTAGTGCAATGCAGGCATCTGGAATTTTAATTTTATTTCTTCTGAACGGCTCACTTGTTTCTTGTGTTACTAAGATTTTATTTGAATCGTTTAAAACAAACGCAATAATAAAAGCATCGGCTTCATTTGCATCCAAAAATTCATTTAGTGCCTGAGGAAGAAAATGGTCATTTTTTGAAATAGCCCAGGCGGTTACCTGACTATATTCGACTATTGTAGAGGATGAGTCTTTAAAAAAATTATCGGGTAGATTTTCTTTACACCATTCTTCCAACTCATCGTTATGGTCAAAAATTTCATCTTTAACTTTGTCAATACTTATTATTTTTTCTTCATGTGCCAGTTGTTTGACCTTTTGCCAAAAACTATATGCTACATCAAGAGGGTAATATACCCGGTGAGCTTGAATAAAGAAATTACTATCTATCACGTAAACACTCATATATTATAGGTGTTTAGTGAAAAAAGTTTGAAATGTATCTCCTTTTAAACTAGTCAGTTTATATGCATCACGGTACAATAGCTTTCCAGATTTTACAGCATTGTACACATGAGATGCGAATGTTATACTCAATCTTTTTTTTGTAGTGGCATAAAAATCACCTCCCGGGCTTTGATTTTCTTTTTTCTCAATTTCTCTTTGTGTATGAGCGTTGTAAAATGCAAAGAATTGTCCTTTGGTGATCTTTCCCGTATCTAATGCTCTGCGAGCGATAACAATCTCACTAACTTTAAAAAATTTTGCTATCGCTTTTATATTCGGATTTTCATTCCATAACTGATTGAATATTTCTTTTGGTACAAGAAATTCTGCAGCTACTTTATCACAAATTTTTTCAATTGGGTCATCAGCTGGTTGAAGTTGCCGAAAATCAAAACCAGCACTATGTCCTGTCCATATATGTGCCAATTCATGTACTAACGTAAACATTTGTGCAGACTTGCTGTCAGAATTATTAATAAACATGAATGGTGCTATAGAATCAACTAAAATAAACCCTCTACATTCTTGTACCGGGATTTTTCGTCTTGTATTATTTTCTACAATTCCATTAAAGATTGTAATTATGCCAGCATTTTCAATCTGTTCAGATAAATGGTTGAGTGCTTCTTGCCAGGTTCTAAACTCACTTGCCCAATTTTCAGATAATTTAAGTGTTCGTCTAATATCATGAACAATGCCGTTAATATCATTTGAATTGGCAAATTTGCCGACGAAAGGAAGTTCTGAAAATTCATTATCTAATAAATAATCTCTTAGCCAATCTTGCCTTTGCTGTAAAAGTAAGATAGTATCATATACATTTACACTGACCTTTGTTGCTTTTGTATTGTTCGTTCTAAAGAATGGAATTGGCAAATCTTCTTTTGGTGGTTCTTTCAAAAACAGATAACCAAAAGGTAAATAAACTTTTTTAGAAAAATCTTCAAGTTGTTTTACTGTCGGATTTTTTTCTCCGTCCAACCATTTCTGAACATTGGGAACTTTTAAAGTAAATTCATGCAAATCAAATCCTGCCCGGTCTATTGCCCAGGTTAGAATGTTTGCATCGATATTTACTTCTGTTCTCATGTTGCAAATCTAATATATAAAAATAAATCTAAAGAAAGTCATTTGTAGCGCTTGTATTGATGGTTACAATACCGTTTTTATCTTTTTGCTACCGGTAAAAGAAACAGTGACTACGCATCTTACACGATTTATTCTCATTTGAATATGCCTTTGGTATTTCTGAACTGAAATTGTTGCCGGAACTCTACAAATTAAATCTGTAAAATGGGATGGAAAACTGTCCCTCGGTTTCCCGACGACTTAATGGAAGCCTCGGGACCAGGTACGAGACCCGTACGCCGGTGTGGTGTGAGGGGTTCTCCGCTAGGCTTTTAGTCTAGCGGCTTCCCACTCGATTATGCATAGTGCTTTTTTATAAAATTTCTATACGTTAAATATCGGGCTTGCTTTTTATCAGCTAAAAACTTCTCATGCTTAAAACCTAATCCTTGTTCATATAGGTCATCAAATAAGTCAGCTCCCGACACACTAGGAGAATAATGATAGTTAGGATTATCAGGTATTTTAAATTTTTTGGCTAAAATGAAATCTGCCCAAATTTGTAATTCATCATTTGTCTGTATTCTTCCCTGTAGTTTTTTTCTGTAGTTTAAATATGTAATAAACTTTTGAATACTTATTCTTTTCTTTTTGAGGGCAAGTAATAAGACTTCGAAATCGTCGATACAAATTGATATTGGATAATCTTCATCTCCTTCATTTAATTCGAGTAAGTTGTTAAGATTTATTTGTGGTTCCCTGAATTTGTCTAGAGTAATTAATATTGAAAAGACAGAGTGGAATTTCTTTGTTCTGACGTGATAGAGAGTAGTATTTTTTCCGTCTAAAATTTGGAAATCTTCGTTATAATCAAAAAGTTCTTTAACTCTGTCTGCTTGCACATAAGCTTTTTGCAGATTTTTTTTAAAGTATTGAACAATAGTATTAAATGATTCTTTTACATCGGCATTCCTTCTTGGTTCAGGTTCTCTCCCTGCTTTTGCTTCTATAATCAAGCATAAACCTTTGTGCAGAGCGATAATGTCTTGCCCTTTATTATTCTTTGAGGTTTTATATTCGTTGAAAATAGCACTGTCATTTCCAAAATAGATTTTCAAAGAATCTACAATCTTATCTTGTAAATATTTTCCTCTTCGTTTGTAAAATCTTTCTTCTATTGAAGACGTTTTACAAAACTTAGTCAATTCCTGATAAATTGCATGAATTATTTGTTTCGTATCGAGGACAATAAATTTGTCTGAATCAACACAAAAAATTGGTTTTTGGGCTAAGATAATGGGAGAAGTATAAAATTTGTAGTCATTCCGTTCCTCTCTTTCTAGAGAAAATATCTTAAAGAAAGAATCAATTTTATCAGAATCGTAGGTTTTTTGAAGATGACTTTTATTAATCACGAATCTTTCATAAGGTTTATTGAAGAAGTCTATGAGTTTTTTTATGTTGGTGTTATCTCCGTTATAGGTCCATTCGTCAGGATTTTTTTGTTGTTTCAAAAGAGATTCCCAAAATAGTTTGGTTTCTTCATCTTTGTTGATTAGTTCGATATGACCGTTTGAATTTTGAATGATATTATTGTCAATAAGATTATATATTTCTATAAAATCAAGAACTTTTAATCCATATTGATTATATATTTCATTGTCGAAAATTGAAAAGATAGAAATTACTTTTTCTATTTCTTGTTCTTCAAAATTCAACGAGCCGGAATTGAAATAGTCAATAAAAACAGGCAAGACAATTTTATATTTCTCATAAAACTCGATTTCATTATCATCCTCTTCCGGTAATAGTGCATCGTAGTACCCAGCCTTAACTCTAATTGCATATTTTACTATCTCGTGCCAGTCAGAATATTCAATTTTATCTTTATGAGCTTTTTCTTTTGCAGATGATATATTTAAACTTGCGATATAAAGAAGTTGCATTAAAGGCGAATCAAGACCGACAAAAGGCTTGAAAGGTACTCTTGGAGGTTGAATTAATGTAATTATATCTGCAATATGTTTGATAAAAGTTTCGCTATCAAAAACTGATATAATTTCCTTAAGTTTTGCAGAGTCGATATCTATATTAAATTTTGAATCTTGCATTGTTTATTTTAGCATTATGCATAACTAATATGTATCATTACCAAGTGCTATTATTTTTCTTATCTTATTTTTTGAGGTGATGTTACACCTCTGGTTTTGTCGGTATAACAACACCTTTTATGCTAAATTTCTAAAATATAATTGTTTGTTTTCTGTTGTTCCGGGTATTGTTTTTGGTTTTAACTTCTTAAAAATAAACATTATTTCATAACAGCGGTGAGGCTAAGGAATAAAATAACGGTTGGGAATAGAAAACAGGGTGCGCAGATGCGATTACAAATCGTTTCACCCGGTGTTTTTATGGGAAAAAGGCGAAGCCAGGCCTCGCGCAGGGTGTCGTCATTTGCCGGTTTGTCCACCAGAGCTCCGGCGGCGTTTCTGCACTTGCCGAAAGTTCAAACGAGGGTTCGGGCAAGCTTTCGGCAGCCGCCGAAACCTTCAGCCAGCCCTCGCGCAGACTTTCCCCTTTGGTGGAATCTTCCCCCAGGGGTCGCGCGAACTTTCCCAGCTTGAGGAAACTTTAAACAAGGTCTCCTCAGATTTTCCTCTAAGGACGATACCGAGTATTCGGTGTCAGGCTGGGTTTTTTTATAAAAGTTTTACAATTCAAAACGTAAATATTATTTCAGGAACTGTAGCCTGTTTTAGAATTCAGCTTTAAATGAGTTCATTTTACTGAACGGCTGAAATTTTTACGGCCCAGGCCAAATCGCAAGGCAGATTTGTTCTGACTTTTTGTGGAATAAAAACTTTAACACCTTCCGGGGTATTTTCCCATTTCAGGTTTCCTTTTGCTCCGAGCAAATTCAGTTTGGCATTTTTTGCTGCAAAAATTCCTTTTACTTCAAACGAGGCAGGCATTCCTGAGCCATCTTCCTGTTCCAGATAAATGGCATACACTTCTTTGGTATCCTTTTTTTGGGTGAGGCAAATATTTTCCGTTTTATAAGGTGAAATGGCCCGCGTGGAATAAATGGCTTCACCGTTTATCGTAATCCAGTCACCCATCGCTTCCAGCAGTTTGTAAGCATCTTCCGGCCAGATTCCGTCGGGTGCAGGGCCAATGTTGTACAATAAATTTCCTCCTTTGGCTACAATGTCAATGAGCATGTGAATGGCTTGTTTGGGGGTCATAAACTGTGGATTGGGAACCCATGCCCAGCCTCCGCCGGCGATTATACAAGATTCCCAGGGGTAGGGGAGTTGGGTTTCGGGAACACGGTTTTCGGGAGTAAGATAATTTTGATTGGGCCCGCGCACTGCACGATCAACTACAATTAACCCGGGTTGTTTTTCCCGCGCTTTGGCTGCCAGCTCATCCATCCGGATATCCTGGTTCACCGAACGTGATTTTGGGAAGCCTGAAGTGGTGCTCTCTGCAATTCTGGTGTAGTAATTTTTAATTTGTTCGGGCGATTTTTTTGAAACCCAGCCTCCATCGAGCCAAAGAATATCGAGTTTTCCGTAGTCGGTACACAGTTCCAGAAGTTGATTTTGGGTAAACTCAACAAACTTTTCCCATTTTTCAGGATATTCTTCCGGATCATAGTTTACATTTCTATCCATTGGCGGAAATTTCGGATCCCAGTAATTTTCGCTGTGCCAGTCGGGTTTTGAAAAATAAGCACCGGCCCACAAACCTTCGGAGCGAAAAGCATTAAAAATTTCTTTGGTGACATTGGCGCGGGGATTTACGCTAAACGGGCACTCTTTGTCAGTAATTTTGTAATCGGTGTATTTTGAGTCGAACATGCAAAAACCATCATGATGTTTGGTTGTAAAAACTACATATTTCATTCCTGCATTTTTTGCTGCCGCCGCCCATCTTTCAGGTTCAAAATTTACCGGATTAAAAGAAAGTTTCAGATTTTCGTATTCCTTTTTGTAGGTGAAATAGTCGTCGGGATTAGAGCCTTTTTCGCGTTTGCACCAGCCATAATCCTCCGGGCAAATCGACCACGATTCTACGATTCCCCACTGGCTGTATGCCCCCCAGTGCATTAGGAGCCCAAATTTCAGATCCTGCCACTCTTCCAGTTTTTGCAAAACTTTCTCATCGCTTGGCCAAACATACTCGGTTACTTCATGTTCCAATTGCGCTTTTACGATAAATGTAAAAAGGAAAGGAATAATAAAAATCAGCTTTTTCATTTGCTACCGTTAATTTATATTTTTTACTGTTCACTGCGACTGTCAAGTTCTCCCACAATTCTTCGTCCGTGAAACTCATCAGCTCCGGTTAATTTTTGAATTTCTTTGATATTTGTATCCAGCACTTTCCCGGCAACCAGAATCGTTATCTTTCCCCGGGTTACTACTTCTATCATTTTTCGAAGGGTTTCCTGTCCTTCCAGCGCCGTTGGTTTTCCCCCGGATGTAAGAATTCGCGTTATTCCCGGAATCGTATTTAATCGTTTTGCTCCTTCAACCGGATTATCCATAAGATCAATGGCTTTGTGAAAAGTAACCGGAAGTGGGTGCGCATATTCGGCCAAAATTTTTGTATTGCGAGTATCGATTTGATTTTTCTGGGTCAGCAGGCCCAAGACCACACCTGCGGCACCCGCTTTTTTTGCCTCGTCGATTTCCAGCTTTATTTGAGCAATTTCTTGTTCAGAATAAACAAAATTACCGGCGCGCGGGCGAATCATAACCATTACCGGAATTTTTAATATTGCACAGGCTTTTTGCAATAATTCAACTGACGGAGTTAAGCCATCGTTTGCCAAATCAGAACAGAGTTCAATCCGGTTGGCGCCGCGTTTTTCTGCCAGAACCGCTTCTTCAAAAGTTTCAACACACGCTTCTTTTATCATTTTCAAAAAAGGAAATAAATGAAACGTCTGCAATTTCGGAAAAATATCTTCGTTTTGAAGAATAATTCTTTATTTTGTCGGCGAAGGTTAACATTATGAGCTACAATATTATTACCATACTCGGACCTACAGCCACCGGAAAAACAACACTGGCAGCACATTTGGCAGCAAAAATAAACGGCGAAGTTATTTCTGCCGACTCGCGCCAGGTGTATCGCGGAATGGATTTGGGAACCGGAAAAGATTACGAAGATTATTTTGTAAACGGTGTGGAAGTTCCTTCGCATTTGGTTGATATTGAAGATGCCGGTGCGCATTACAACGTGTACCGTTTTCAAACCGATTTTATTGAAGTTTTTGAAGCTATCCAATCACGAAATAAATTTCCGGTTTTGTGTGGAGGGAGCGGACTTTATCTTGAAGCTGTTCTCAAAGATTATAAATTGATACAGGTGCCGCCAAACAAAAAACTCCGGGAAAAACTGGAGGGGAAATCATTGGAGGAACTGACAGAAATTTTGAAATCTATAAAGCCCGGTTTGCATAACATAACCGATGTGGAAACCGACCGCCGGGCAGTGCGCGCCATCGAAATAGAAATGTATTATAAGGAACATCCGGAGATTGACACTTCGATGCCGGAGATTAACAGCTTGAATATTGGGATTAAGTTCGATCGTGACTCGCGTCGCAGACGAATTACCGGGCGTTTAAAACAGCGTTTGGAAGATGGAATGCTCGATGAAGTAAAAAAATTGTTGGATTCAGGTGTAACCCCTGAGCAACTGATTTATTATGGTCTGGAATATAAATATTTAACACTCCACATTATCGGTACCTTGTCGTACGACGAAATGTTCCGCCAGTTGGAAATTGCCATCCACCAGTTTGCCAAACGTCAAATGACATGGTTTCGCGGCATGGAAAAACGCGGTACAAAAATTTGCTGGCTCGACGGTTACATGCCGCTGGAAGAGAAACTGGAGAAAATTCAGCAGTTATTTTCAAAATAAATTCCCAATACAATTTAAACACCGGCTTCTTTTCGTTGAAATTCGGATGAGATTTGGCTGCTTTTATTTATTGTAATAAATTAGAAGAAGCATTTTTTATTCATCAATAAGTTAAAATTAAATTCAGAAGAAAATCTTTTACGGATTATTTTTTAACCGGTAAAATGTATTTATTTCGCGCGGCTAAAATGGATGGTTTATGGAAAAGTTAGGCTTAAACCTGAGTAAAGAGTTAAGTGAAATTTTATTGGAAGTGGGGGCTTTATTAATGGCCTCGGGGGCCAATTCTTCCCGCATACGAATAACGATTATGCGTATTGCCAAAGCATACGGTTTTAATGCTGAATTATTAATTACCCATCGTGCTTTAATGGTGTCAGTTTCCGATGATGAGCATGATCTTTTTCAAAGTAGTTTAAAAAGAACTTCTCCTCACGGAGCAAATTTCAGAATGGTGAGCGGGATAAGTCGCATGAGTTGGCGTATTGTTGATGAAAACTGGAACTTTGAACAGATTTGGGGCGAAATTAATCGTTTGAAGTCGTTACCTCATTATCCGCGTTTAATCGTGCTTTCTACAGTTGCTTTGGCGGGAGCTTCTTTTTGCCGGCTGTTTGGCGGCGGGCCTGTTGAAATGTTGGTGGCTTTTGTGGCAACTTTTACAGGACTTTTTGTCCGGCAGGAAGTGACCAGAAGAAATTTTAACGGCTATTTATGTATATTTTTTGCCTCTTTGGCTTCCTGTCTTATCTCCGGAGCTTCCGTAAAGTTGAATTTAGGCGCCGAACCGGAGTATGCTTTTGCTACATCGGTTTTATATCTCATTCCCGGAATTCCGTTAATTAATTCGTTGTCTGATTTACTCGACGGGAACATCATGAACGGTATTGTTCGGGGAACAAATGGTTTGATAATAGCTTTTGCAATTGCGTTTGGAATGTTGTGTTCAATTTTAATTTACAATATTTAGTATGGAGTGGTCTGTGTTTTTTGAAAGCTGGATTTGGCTGGGTTTTGCCTCTTTAGGGTTTGCCATTCTTTTTAATGTTCCCCTTCGTACCCTTTGGGTAATATTTTTACTTGGTGCACTGGGCGGAACATTAAAACTTGTGACCATGAAAATGGGAGGCGGAATTATTTTAGGTTCTTTTTTTGGTGCCATGCTGGTTGGATTTTTAAGTATTTCTGCTGCGCATTTTCGTCATGCCCCTCCGTTTGTTTTTGCTATTCCATCGGTAATTCCAATGGTGCCCGGCGCTTTTGCCTACCGAATGATGCTGGGAATAATTAAGCTGACAGGAGATGTAGATCATACAACATTCACTCAATTGCTCGACGATACGGTTACAAATGGCTTAAAGGCTTTTTTTGTTTTGATGGCTCTTGCTTTGGGGGTTTCAGCTCCGATGCTTTTAACCCGGCGTGAATCAGCAAAACAAATTAAAGTACCGCTTAAAATTGACGGGCTGATAAAAAAGTAAATTGCCAGGTGATTGTAGTTAGATTTTTAGTGGAGTAGAAAATTGAAATAATACGAAAGGTTAGTATCAGTTTCTATCCCTCCAAACCAGTCGGGCACGAATTAAATCTATTCCATCACTTTCACGAACAACGCTGCATAAATGATTTTGGCTGTCCTGAATCTGCTTTTTTATTGCCAGTTTGTCTGCAGGCATACCTTCTTTCAAAAAATTAATTTCAAATTCGGCCAGTTCATTTTGTTCATGAAAATCAAAATCATAACTGTCGATTATCCTTTCCAGATAGCGGCCACTGTTAAAATGCTGATTAATATCTATTTCGTTAAAAAGTACGGGGGTGAATTGAAGTTCTTCTTCCGATTTTGGCGGTTTTACTTTTGCCGGATTTTCACCAAAAACACTTTCTTCATATTTTGGGAAATCTTTAAATTCCGAAAGTCTGACAATTCGTTTTGTTTGTAAATCAAGTACCAGCCATGCACTGGTTGCGCAAATAATATTCTTTCCCGATTTGTCTGCAAAATTATAATCGCGGTATCCAAAAAATCCATCTGTTCCGCGCGACCATGTTTCCAGCGTAAAATCCTCACCCCAGTCCGGACGACGGTCAATCTTTACCAATAACTTTGAAAGTACCCAAAACTGATGTTCTTTTTTTAAATTATCGTATCCAAATCCCAAAATGTTGGCATGCTCCCAGGCAATATCCTGCATTTGATAAAATAAATATGAAGTTGAAAGTTTCCCAAACCGGTTGATGAAGTAGGATTTTGTATTCAGTTCAATTTTGTGTTTCATTGTTGAAGCGTAAGAAGTAGGAAGACCGGATTTTTAACTTTTGCAGAACGTCTGTTTTATACTGCAGAAGTTTATTTCTCAGTTCCAAACTTTATTAAACATTTATGCAAATTTATTGTTCGGTTTTGAAATACAATTGGAAATAGCCAATTTTGCACAAAATTTAATACAAAATGAGTGGAATAATTATAAAAACCAAAGAGCAAATAGAAGGCATAAGGAACAGTAGTAAACTGGCTGCTGAAACGCTGGATTATGCCGGAAAATTTGTAAAAGAAGGGGTTTCCACGGAAGAAATTGATAATAAGATTGAAGCGTTTATAATAAGCCATGGTGCAATTCCGGCAACCAAAGGATACAACGGTTACCCAAAATCATCCTGTATTTCATTAAACGAGGTGGTTTGTCACGGAATTCCTTCGGAAAAAACCATTTTAAAGGGTGGCGATATTTTAAATATTGATATTACAACTATTTTGAATGGATTCTATGGTGATACTTCGCGAATGTTTACGGTGGGGGAAATTTCTCCGTCAGCTGAAAAATTGGTTAAAGTAACAAAACATTGCCTCGATTTGGGAATTCAGCAGGTTAAGCCGGGAAATCATTTTGGAAATATAGGATTTGTAATCAGCAGGTATGCCCGTGCACAGGGGTTTAGTGTGGTTTACGAATTTTGCGGTCACGGAGTGGGAGTGAAATTCCACGAAGATCCCCAGGTAGACCATACGTCGCGCAGAAACTCGGGGCCTAAAATGAAACCGGGAATGATTTTTACAATTGAACCCATGATTAATCAGGGGAGGGCATCAACAAATATCGACAAAAACGACGGTTGGACAGCCCGAACTGTTGACAATAAGCTCTCTGCACAATTTGAACATACCATTCTGGTAACAGATACAGGTTTTGAAGTTTTGACAGATGTTCATGATGAGTACAGTATAACATAAAAAAAAACCGGAATTAACCGGCTTTTTTTTATGTTATACTGGTTTTTTACTTCCAATTGCTTGCGTTTAACATCCAGGGCTCCAGTTTGAGTTTGAAATCCTTTTCCGTTTCATAATCTTTAATAGAACTTTCAGTTACTATTTTTGAATTTCCGGTGAAACTGTCGTTTAGCATCCAATCTTCCAATTCGAGTGCTGCTTCAGCTTCAGTGTTCACTCTCCATAATTTTAAGTCGAACGCATTTTCGTTGGTCATCCAGTGTTCCAATTCCAAAGAATTTTCGGTTTCTTTAGCGGCAAATTCTGCGAACATCGGTGTCACTGATAAGTTTTCTACTTTAATGTCAGCTTTTCCTGTTTCTGTTTTTGTTTCAATCATGGCCATTGCTATCTGATTCAGACTGTTATTCTGCAAAACAGTTTTCCAGAATACCTGCGCATTAACTGTTATGCTTAATAAAACGAAACTTATTGCTACTGCCAGTGATTTTAAAATTGCTTTCTGAACATTGTTTTTTGTTTTCATGACTAAATCCTCCTGCGACGAAATGTTTTCTGTTTTTGTTTTCATTCTTAAGACGCCTGAAATTTTATTTCGTTACATTTTAATAGAACTTTTTTTTAAAATGTATCTTGTTATACATTGTAGTATGTAATACATGTATTGAAAAATATGTTTTTGATGTATTTATTGTGAGTATTATTTGAGCCGATTTTGTTGTTGTATACCGTTGTTTATGTGGGTGTTAAATTCGCTTTCTTTTTTTAGTCAAAATAACTTTTAATGAATTTATTTTGCAGAAACTTACTTTATGATTTTTAGATTTAAAAATCTATGAATAATTTGCCGGGCTTTATTTAATTATTCTTGCGGACTTTAAAACTTAAACTATAACTAAGATAAATGCCTGAAAGTTTTTTGCACGAGAAGATTTTGATTGATGGGTTGAGAGAAGGTAATTCGAAAATCTATGACTACCTTTTTCATTATTATTATTCGGGCCTGGTTATTTTTTCATATCGTTTGGTAGAAGATATGGATACGGCCGAAGATATCGTTCAGGATTTCTTTTTTCGTTTATGGTTTAACCGTGAAGAGCTTGTTATACGGCAATCGCTCAAGAGCTATTTTTTTTCGGCGGTAAAAAACAGAAGTCTGGATTTTTTGAAAAGAAAAAAGATCGGAATCAGGATTGAAAAAGAATTGTCTTATGTACGGGCAGGAACGGGTAACGAGGAGCAAAATTTTTTGGTACAAGCCGAACTTGAAGAGCAGATCAAAATAGCAATAGAAAAATTGCCTGAAAAGTGTAAAAAAGTTTTTCTAATGAACCGGTTTGAGGGAATGAAACCCGCTGAGATAGCAAAATATGAGAATATATCAGTGCGGACAGTTGAAGGACATATTGGCAAAGCCATACGTATCCTTCGAACGGAACTTGAGGCTTACCTCCCTTCAATTCTTCTGCTGATTCTGACAAAAGGACTTTAGTAAAATCATACACTTTTAAAAAGGATTTTCTCTCCATCTTTCCCGGATATTTAATTTTTTTTTGGATAGAGCGCGTATAAAGTGTTCGAACATCGTCATAGCTAATAACGAACAAAAAATGAAGGATTCAAAAAAGGATAAGAAAAAGGAAGAAACCTTGTTAAATAAGTATTTGGCAGGTACGGCTTCGGATGATGAATTAAGACAGTTAAAGGTTTTGACAGAGTCTTCAGAGCCTTTAAAAAAAGATTTTGACAATTCAGAAAAGCTGCTTCGGCAAATCGCAGACCTGGAAATGATGAAACAGGTGAATACCCATTCTGCTTTTGCAAAAGTAAAGGAGCGGTTGCAAAAAGCTCAGCAGAAAAAAGGATGGTTTTATTACTGGCAAAAGACGGCTGCAATACTTTTGCTCCCGCTGTTGTTGTTAAGTGTCCTCCAGTTTTTTGTAAAAAGCCCTCAACAATTGTTTAAAACCTCTGCTCAATTGGTTTATAATGACATAGAAACACCGTCAGGGCTTCGTTCTGTTTTTGAACTTCCAGATGGTACGAAAGTTTGGTTAAACGGGAATACAAAAATAAGGTATCCCCTGGCCTTCGAAGGAAATGAACGCAAAATCACGTTGGAAGGTGAAGCCTATTTTAAAGTAGCGCACGATAAAAGAAAACCTTTTATTGTGGATTTAGGAGAAATACATGTTCAGGCTGTTGGAACCGAATTTAATTGCCTGGCATATAAAAATGACAATCTGATAGAAACCACTTTAACAGAAGGTTCTGTTAAAATAAGCCGGATTCAGGATGGTTTTTCCCAGGGAGAGTATATGTTAAAACCCGGGGAAACACTTAAATATGAGCCTTCATCAAATCGTTTTGTCCTTAAAAACGACGACATAGATAAACATGTCTCCTGGCGTTCCGGAAAATTTGTTTTTCGTAATGATCCGCTGGAAGACGTTTGCCAAAAACTGGGGAGATGGTTTAATGCTGATATAAAAATCGAAGATGAGGAATTAAAAGATTTTTCAATCACCGGAACTTTCGGAGATCAGGGATTAAACGAAATACTGGAGTTGATAACCATAACATCTCCAATTAATTATAACATGGAAAAAAGAGAAATAAACGAAAATAATGAATATGAAACATTAAAGGTAAGCATACAAAGTAAAAGAAAATAAAAAATAAAACCGGGAAGTGGTTCCAGCACATCCCGGTTAATTATTAAGAAATACGCTCAGAAGAGCATAAGTCTAACTTAAAACAATTCAAATTTATGAAAAAAAATTTATTCATGCGGCTTTGGTGTGCCTGCATTCCAAGTCGTAAAACTCTACTAATTATGAGATTTACATTGTTTCTGTTTTTCTTGTCGTTATTCCAAACGTTTGCTACAACAGGATATAGTCAGGATGCACGGGTCTCGCTCAATATAAAAAACAGCTCTGTGGGAGAAGTATTGAGAGATATCGAGGAACAAACAGATTATTTTTTTCTGTACAACAATAAATTGGTTGATGTTAACAGGTTAGTAACTGTGAATTGTAAAGACAGGAAAGTAGAGAATGTCCTGGAGCAGATTTTTGACGGTACTGACGTTGATTTTGTACTCAAAGACCGGATGATTGTATTAACAAATCAACTGGAGCAGCAGATTAAAGTAACAGGAAAAGTTACCGACTCAAACGGAGTACCGCTTCCGGGAGTAACCGTTTTGGTTCCGGGTACAACTATTGGTGCAGTCACAAATCCAGATGGTACATTTGAACTTGAAATACCTTCTAAAGCAGAGTCCTTAACTTTTTCGTTTATCGGATTAAAGACACAAGAAGTAGAATTAAATAACAGGACAAATATAGATGTTCAGATGGAAGAGGATGTTATTGGCTTGGATGAGGTGATAGCAGTAGGATACGGCGTAATGAAAAAAAGTGATTTGACTGGCTCTGTGCAAAGAGTTAACGCAGAACAATATGCTGCTCAACAAAATACAAGTATGATTGAAATGCTGAATGGTACTGTCGCTGGATTTAACTCAACGCAAGGAACTTCTGCGGCAGGAGGAGGCTCTATGGAAGTGAGGGGGCCAACATCTTTAGCCGCTGATACAAATCCTCTGGTCGTTTTGGATGGAGTTATATACAACGGTAATATTGGCGATATAAACCCTAATGACATTGAAAGTATTGACATTCTTAAGGATGCAAGTTCCGCCGCTATCTTTGGTGCACGTTCAGCTTCAGGTATTTTAATTGTGACAACTAAACGTGGACAGACTTCAAAGCCAACAGTCAATTTTAGTACAAAAATTGGAGTGACAGGCTTAACTCATCATATGCGCTCTCAGTCACCGGAAGAATACTTGCAGTCGCGCGGTGACTATTGGGCTGATGTGAATCAGGATAAGCCAGACTATTATTATACCAACCCCAATAATCTGCCTGATGGTTTAGCTATCGAAGAATGGAAGAATTATGATGCTACACCGAGTGACGATGTTGTTCAGATGTGGTTTGACAGGATGGGCATGACTCAAATAGAGCTAGATAATTATAAGGCAGGAAAAACAGTAGATTGGTATGATCAGGTTTATCGAAATGGTTTGCGACAGGATTATGATCTCAGTCTTTCTGGCGGAACTGCATCATTAAAATATTATTGGTCGTTTGGATATACTGATAATGAGGGCGTAACTCTTGGAGATGATTACAAGAATGTACGTTCTCGTGTAAATATTGATGCAGATGTGACAGATTTTTTAAAGGTCGGGGCGAACGTACAATATGCCGACCGTGATCAAAGCTCTCAAAGTACCAGTCTTGGAAATGCTATATCCGCAAGTCCTTATGGGAATATTTATGAAGAGGATGGCAAGACACTTACTTTCTATCCTCACGGTGATAATACCTCTCTAAATCCACTATTGTACTATGAATATCGGGATAAACTCGATAAAACACAGACACTATTTGCAACAATCTTTGGTGAAATTAAATTTCCGTTTGGTATTTCATACAAGGTATCTTATGTAAATCGATATACATGGCGAAAAAATTATTATTTTGACCCAATAACTACTCCAAACGGTTTTTCCAATCAGGGATACGGAAGCCGCGTTGAAAGTTCTTCATACGAATGGCAAGTAGACAATGTATTTAAATGGAAAAAGTCATTTGCAGGCATTCATGAATTTGATGCCACTTTTCTTATCAACGCAGAAAAATACCAATATTGGCAGAGTTCGCAGGAGAATTCTCAATTTGCTCCCAGTGGTGCTCTTTCATATCACGCATTACAAGCGGGGATAAGTCCAAATTTAAATGATAACGATCAGTACAGCACAGGAAATGCTTTAATGGCTCGTTTAAATTATTCCTTGATGGATAAATACATCCTAACAGGTACCTGGCGTCGTGACGGATATTCTGCTTTTGGTCAGAAGCATCCATATGCTGAATTTCCTTCTGCTGCAGTTGGTTGGAGAATCTCTGAAGAGAATTTTTTTAACGTAAATTGGATTGATAACTTAAAAATGAGAATATCGTGGGGAGCAAACGGAAATAGGGCAGTTGGCAGGTATGATGCTTTAGCCAGATTAGGTACTACAAAGTACATTTATGGGACCACTCTAGCAACCGGTGTTTATAGTAGTACAATGGCAAACAGTGATCTTCGCTGGGAGAGAACAGAGGCATTTAATTTTGGTATCGACTTTGGAATATTTAACAACGTGCTTTTTGGCTCCATGGAGTATTATGATATGACAACCAAAGATTTGTTGCTCAACAGATCTTTACCAAGGATAATAGGGTACAGCAGTGTTGCAGCCAATCTAGGGGAGTTAGGTAACAGAGGGTTTGAGCTTACTCTGAATTCCACAAATGTTAACAAGTCAAATCTAAGGTGGAATTCAAATCTTGTTTTCTCTTTTAATAGAAACAAGATTAAACATCTATATGGTGAAATGATAGACGTTTTAGATGAGAACGGAAACGTAATCGGACAACAAGAAGCAGATGATATTGGTAACGGATGGTTTATCGGTGAGTCGCTCGATCGGATATGGGACTACGAAATTCTGGGTGTTTGGCAACTTGGAGAAGAAGAAGAGGCTGCGGTTTATGGTAAACAGCCGGGGGATATGAAACTTAGAGATGTGAATGAAGACGGAATCTTAAATCCGACTGATGATAAAGTTTTTCAGGGATATAAAACCCCTCAATACCGTATTGGTTTTAGAAATGATTTTACCATTTTTAAGAATTTTGAAATTTCGGCTTTTATTAGAGCAGATCTTGGATATTACGGTGTTAATAATTTGCACTTAAATTCAGGGGCGAATACTGATTTTGAACGCAGAAATCGTATGTACAGACCATACTGGACATATGATAATCCAATCAACGATTATGCTCGATTGAATTCTGATACTGATTCTCCAGGTTTTAATTACTGGGGAAATCGTTCTTTTGTTCGGTTACAGGATTTATTAGTCTCTTACAACATACCAAAATCAAAAATCTCAAAATATAAAATTCAGAACCTAAAGATTTTTGCAAGTTTTAGAAATTTGCTGACAATAACCGGGTGGGAGCATTATGATCCTGAATCAGGTACTAATATGATGCCCATGTACACCAGTATAGGTATTGATATAAGTTTATAGTTGAAACTTAAAAACGAAGAATAATGAAAAAAATATTTAAATATACTTTGATCACCTTTTTAGCTTTATTGGCTATTTCGTGTAACGATGAGTGGCTAACACCAAAACCACTTTCAATTTTTGTGCCTGAAAGTATATATATCGATAAAGCCGGGATGGATGCAGTTTTACTAACAATGCGTAAAAATCTTCGCCACGATTTTTATGGAGCTGCTAACGAACTAACGAATGAATTGATAACCTCAGACCTGTGTGTGGCTGGCAATAAACAAACTTCTGCGACACATAATTTTTTCACTCAGGTAATGCCAACAGGAACAGGGCAGTACAATTTTTTTACCCATTGGGATGTCGGTTACAATCAAATCAGAAATGCCAACGTAGTAATTTCACGAATCGATGCGCCTGAATGGAGTAGTGAACAAGATAAAAATGAAATTTTGGCAGAAGCCTATTTTCACAGGGCTTATTGGTATTACCGCTTGGTTCATCAGTTTGGTGATGTGCCTTTTCTGAATAAGGAATATACCGAACCCAAGATTGATTTTTATACACATTCCAGAAAAACAATCTTGAATAAGATTCAAAGTGATATGGAGTTCGCGGTTCAATGGTTACCTGAAGCAGTAGATCCAGGAAAGGTAAACAGGGCAGCTGGAAATCACCTGCTGGCAAAAGTTTATTTAGCAAACAGTGATTTTGATGGAGCAATTTCAGCAGCAAGTGCCGCCATTGATGATGGAATTCATTCGCTTATGACAAACAGGTTTGGAAAATATGCTGGTGATGATAAGTATAATATAATATGGGATTTGCATCAAAAAGAGAATAAAAGTTTAGCAGAAAACAAAGAAGCTCTTTTGGTTTGTCAGGATAAGTATGGATATCCTGATGCAGAAGCAGGAGGGGGGACAACTTCTATGAGAAACTATGCGCCCTTATGGTGGCATCGTATTTATTTAAAAGATGCAGATGGTAAGGCTGCCTGTACTGATGCCCGTGGTGATCAGCAGGTTATAACGTGGGGCAGGGGAGTTGGCTATGCCAGACCTAGTAATTATGTAAACTATGAGGTGTGGGAAAATTGTAAGGCGGATTTAAGGCATGACACGGTGGTTAATTGGATGCCAATGGAAAAATTACTTCATAATAATCCCGAGTCGGCATATTATGGACAGCCAGTTACAAAAGATTATACAAATCCGATTGATACATTTCAGTCGTGGTTCCCATGGCCCTACTACAAAATTTACATTGAAGATGAAGAACGCCCGGATCAACCCTATGGTGGCCATAGCGACTGGTATGTTTTTCGATTGGCAGAAACCTATCTCCTTCGCGCGGAAGCATATGTGTGGAAAGGTGATATGGCCAGTGCTGCCTCCGACATAAATAAAATTCGGGAACGTGCTTTAGCTCCCCCAGTGGAATCCAGTGATGTAAGTATTGAGTACATTTTAGATGAAAGAACTCGCGAATTGTATACAGAGGAACCAAGGAAATGCGAATTGACTCGTATTGCCTTTATCATGGCCGATAACAATATGAATGGATATTCAATTGACAACTTTGACCAGGATAATTATTGGTTTGATCGGGTTCAGGATAAAAATAATTTTTATAATGTGGGTTATACATGGGGTTCTAACGAATTTAAAATTGGAGCCTTTCACGTTCTTTGGCCTGTTCCTCAAGATGTAATTGATGATAATCAGGGCGGGACAATTAATCAGAATACAGGTTATCCTGGTGTTGAAAATAATATTCCTCCGAAAACAGAAATTACAGAGGAAGATTAAGTTAGTTTGGTTATTTAGTTAAATAAAAGGCCGCTTCTGAGGAGCGGCTTTTTCCCATATCCTGAGGTTTAATAAATTATGAAGATTATGATTTTTATTGCATTTTTATCGATACTCTCTTCTTTTTTTAGTTGTGCAAAACAAGACATTGCTGACACGAAAATGCCGAAACAGCAAAAGCCCAACGTCCTTTTTATCTGTGTGGACGACCTTCGTCCGGAATTGGGGTGCTACGGCAAAACATACATTCATTCCCCAAACATTGATAAGCTGGCTGCTACGGGAGCTGTTTTTACCAATCAGTATGTGCAGGTTCCTACCTGTGGAGCTTCGCGTTACAGCTTATTAACGGGGATGCTTCCAAAAACAGGGGGCCATTTAAGCAATGAAGCCTGCCACAATTTTATTTCAGGAAAACCTGAAACAGAAGAACCTGAAACATTTATCCATCAATTAAAACGAAACGGATATTATACTGTGGGAATAGGAAAAATCAGTCATTATGTGGATGGTTTGTTGTATGGATACACCGAGCCGGTAGGCACAGAATACGAATTGCCACACAGTTGGGATGAAATGTTGCTTAATCCCGGGAAATGGGTTACCGGCTGGAACGCATTTTTCGGATATGCTGACGGCGGTAACCGGCAGAGCCTCAACCGCCAGGTAAAACCTTATGAAATGGGGAATGTGGGTGATTTGGGCTACCCCGATGGATTAACCGCTGAACTGGCAGTGGATAAGTTGGATGAGCTGGCGAAAAAAGAAGAACCATTCTTTTTGGCAGTGGGTTTTTTTAAACCGCATCTTCCTTTTAATGCCCCCAAAAAGTACTGGGATATGTATGAAGAAAGTAAGCTGCCTTTGTCTCCCAATCCTTATATTCCTGAGAATGTAAACAAAGCCGGTTTGCATAGCAGTGGGGAGTTTAATGGGTACAAACTGGGAGATGAGGAAGCCACTCTTGAAGGTCCGGTATCCGATGAATATGCCCGAAAATTAAGACATGCTTATTTTGCCTGTGTAAGTTATACCGATGCCCAAATTGGAAAGCTGCTCGACGGGCTGGATAAATTGGGTCTGTCAGAAAATACAGTGGTTGTATTGTGGGGCGATCATGGCTGGCATTTGGGCGACCAGTTGGTGTGGGGAAAACATACCATTTTTGAACGGGCGCTGAGAAGTGCTTTTATCATCCGGGCCCCGGGAAAGACAGAAGGCAGAACCATCAGCAAAGTGGTTAGTACAGTGGATATTTATCCAACAATGCTGGATTTGTGTGATGTGGAAATGCCCCATGAAACGGATGGCAAAAGTATAGTGCCTTTGCTTGATAATCGTGTAGCCAGTTGGACTGAAGCTTCATATGGCTATTTCCGCAACGGGATTTCTTTACGAACAGAAAGATACCGCCTTACAAAATATTTCAGAAATGCTAAACCAACAGTGGAATTGTATGATCATATTGCAGATCCAAATGAAACAAAAAATATTGCCGCAGAAAAACCGGAAATAGTGAAAAAATTAACCCCTCTCTGGGAGAAGGGTAATACCGGATTATACAATAAATAAAAATCCGCGACGTACTTTTCTGATCTGCAGTCGATTCGTATTTATTGCTCTAGCTTTTTATCTTTTGTCATTGCATCAACCAGTACATCGATGGCAACGCCAAAAACTTCTTTTTCGGTTTCTTCATTAAGCAAAGGAATATTTACTTTTTGATTTACAAATTCAACAACATTGTCTTTTATCAGTTGAATGTTTGCACCTTGTTCCGGATCAAATCCTTTGGCGGTATCTTCCAGAAAATCGAGATATTCCTCCGGGATTTCATCTTCCAGAATGTCGAGGACTTTGGTAACTGCTTTTTTAATGATAAAAAATTCAGCTTTTTCGCCAAGTACAGGCAGATTGACTTTTTCATTGATTTTGTTAGCAATGTAAACTACTTGTTCATTCGATAACATAATTTTACGATTTAATGATTTGTAATGAATTGATATGGTACAAGTTATGAAATCATTAATTGAAAACCAAGTTAACAGACAGAAAAGTATTTTATTGTCTGGTAAGAGCTTAAAAAAACTACTGTTTTGTCGCAGATACTTTAAGTTTAAAATCCCACCTTTTCTGAACGGGGTTGCATTTTTCCCTTTTGTTTAATTTCGGGTTTTGTTGATTTCGTGGCTAAAAACATTACCACTAAAACTCAAAAGCATAACATACCACGAAGCAGGAACGATAACAATTCGTATTTTATCCCTTTGGGTTATCCCAAAGCTACTACTTTTTTGGGGCGTAGATGTTTAGTTCACTTTACTGTTTCTGAAATGTCCATTAAAACCAGTTGCCGGCCGCCATTTTCTGTAGGACAGTCTATACAAACCAGCTTGCCGTTATTGCTTGAGCGGGGATGTGTATCGCAGCGCCATTCTCCCTTGTATTCTGGTGCGAGGTAAAAATCACCAAGCGGGATTTTTTGATCCGTAACGACATTATACAGATAAACATGTTGTTTTCTGTTTGCATCAGGATAGGAATCATTTAGTATCCAGTCTTTTTTGTTGGGTAGATAGGTATTATGGCCGTTTACCGGCATTCTTTCCTGGTTGAGAACATAGGTTTCTTCCGGTTTCCCATCTGTAAAAACATAAAAACCCGGGCCATGAGACGGCTGACGTGTCCACGCTGCAATATGATTTTTGTCGCGCCAGATAAAATGCGAAGTATAGTTCGATGGATCAACCAGACGAATGTCTTTCCCTTTTAAATCAGAGGTGTACATCAGTGTTGCAAAACCACCTACATCTTTTTTGTTTACAGCTTTCCAGCGGTGTAAAAAAATAAAACGGCTTCCGTCGGTATTAAAAAGCAGGTGATTAAACCAGTTTTTTTGTTCAGCCCTGTCTTTATTGGCATTGTCATCGGCCAGCATGGGCATTTTTACCATCTGCGCATAGGAAATAATCAGTTTCTTTTTGCCTGTTTTTAAATTGCATACATAAATCCCCGCATTGTCCGGTGCAATATCATCCCGGTTAGGATCAGCAATTCCGGCATAACCATACCCCTTGCGGGTGTCCTGGATTCGTTCAAAATCGGTGGTGACAGCGTGCTCGCCGTCAGGGCTTAATGCATAAATGGCAAACGGAAGTATTTTTTCCTTGCGGGTATAAATATTAAACAGGTGCGAAATAAATTTGTCTCCGTCTCTGTCATTCCAGATAACCAGTGAATCGCTTCCCGGAACAAACTGTAACATACAACCCTGTTGCCAGCCCCAGGCTTTTGATGTGCCCAGTTTTATCCACTCGTCATTATTCTCCAGATCAACCATTCCGATCGAGATTTTATCATCCGCTTCCGGTGAACGTCCTTCAAAATCAACCTCCATACACAATACAAACCTGTTGCCCGGGTCAAACTGTAGTTTGTCGTAATAGCCAAACCAGTGATGTTTGGGACCATTGGTTATCGCACGTGCAGGAACATAAATTTCCGATTTTTCCAGCCCCTGGATTTTTTCTGTGGTAGGGTTAAAAGCGCCCCAAAGTGTATATGAGTAAAAAAAGGAGAACAATAAAATAAGTTTATCAGTCATGGTTCAGTAATTTAGATCAGCATAAAAATATATAATATTTGGGAGGAGGCACCGGATGAACCAAAATAAATTACTTATTTCAAAAATGCAGAAAATTATATCTTTGCGCACGGAACAAAAAATCAAAACGATGTCATTGGTAATTGAAGAAAAAGATCTGGAAAAATTTATCATGGTGGGCGATCGGGTTTTGGTAAAACCCAAAAATCCTACCAGTAAAACAAAAACAGGTTTGTATTTACCTCCAACGGTTCAGGAAAATGAGAAAATTCACAGTGGTTACATTGTAAAGGTCGGCCCCGGATATCCCATTCCTGCTGTTGCTGAAGACGATGAAGCCTGGAAGGAGAAAAAGGAAGACATAAAATACGTTCCCTTACAAACTCATATTGGCGACCTGGCCATTTACCTGAATAAAAGCGGCTATGAAATAGAGTTTAACAATGAAAAATACATTATTTTGCCACACTCTGCTATTTTGATGATAATAAGAGATGAAAACTTATTTGAGTAGTTTTGTATATGGGGCAATACTGTGCTTTTTTTGTAAAAAGCCACTCCGGATTTAAAAGGATCAGAAAAACCTGAAATAATAGAATGAAAAAAATATTGGTTTTTACGCTTCTGCTGTTTTCAGCATCGTTGATGCAGGCGCAAAATGATTTTGTAACAGAAACCGACTGGGGAATCCGACTGGGAGGAAATGTATCACGCGTGTCTTTTGACCCGGTGCAGGAGCAAACCTACAATATCGGGTTTCATGGCGGCCTTGTATTTCGTCACATATCGCAGAAAAATCTGGGAATTCAGATTGAGTTAAACTATATGCAGGGCGGCTGGAATGAAACCCTGGCAAATCCCAATGATTATTCCAGACATTTAAACTATATCCAACTCCCGTTTCTTTCTCATTTTAATATCGGGCGCGGTAAAACAAGAGTTTTTTTTAATATCGGACCCTATGTATCTTATCTTCTTTCCGAAAGTGAAAAAATGGATTTAATAAGTGAAGAGGAAGTAAAAGAATATTATGGTACAGATATAGATAATCATCTGGAGTATGGAGTAAGCGGGGCTTTTGGACTTTCAAGGCGTTCATCGGTAGGAATATTTCAGATTGAAGGAAGAGTCAGTCAAAGTATGATAAATATCTTTAGAAGTGATTCGGAGCCTTTTAGCGGTTCCCTGAATCAAATAGGTGAAATCAGCCTGATATATTACCTCAATTTTGATCAACCTAAAAATGAGGAATAGCTTGTGGTCTGGTTATTACAGCCAAAAACAAATGCTTACAAATTGAACAAATAAAATAAAAAAAGCCGTTTCATTTATTTAATGGAACGGCTTTTTTGTGCCCGGAGCATTCGGTTGTAGTAACTTAGCTCCTGGCGGCAATACTGTCTTTACAGGCACTGTAAATTCCTTCAAACATTTCTTTTACGTCTTTAGCGGCCACAGCAGAGTAGGCAATACGAAGAACATTACCTAAACTTATGGTACCAATGCTGTATTTGTCGATGAGTATTTTTCGAATGGTTTCACCAGCCAGACCTTCAGCCAGTTGGATACACATAAAATATCCCGAGTTATAGGGGATGGCTTCAAAATACTCCTTGTATTTTTTGTCTGTTAGTGTTTCTTTAACAGCATCATATCTTTTTTTCATGATGTTGAATTTCGCCACTTTCTGTTCGCCGTATTCCGGGCTGTTAAAAGCAGCCAGCAGCAACGACTGAGAAATATTTGCCGAATTGGAAATGCTTCCGCGAATTGCTCCGGCCGTTTTTGATTCCAGTGCTCCGTACAACGCAGCATCACCACCTTTAATTCCGTAGGTAACAAAACCAACACGGAAACCCCAAACATAATCTTCTTTGGTTGCCCCATCGATTTTTACAGCAAGCACATTTTCGTGAAGCCGGCAAAGTGCACTAAAAATACTTTCTTCTGCAATCCCTTCTTCATAAACCAAACCAAAATAGGCATCGTCGGAGAAAACTACAATTTTGTTTCCTTTTTCAGCCGCCTTTTTAATAATGTCAACAATGGAGTTATACTCGTCAACCGTTGGCGTATATCCCGACGGATTGTTTGGAAAATTCAGGATAACAGCTTTTTTACCAATTCCGCCTTCATTTAATTTGGCCTCAAAAGCTTCCAGGTCAAATGCGCCCGCTTTAAACAGGTTAAATTTTACAAGATTGGCCCCATAGGCATGATTAAGCATCAGGTTATAATTCCCCCAGAAAAGGTCGGGAACAATCACTTCATCCCCCTCGTCCAAAAACATATATCCCGCCATACTAACACCATGAGTCAATGCATTGGCAACCACAGGCAAACTTAATTCCACATCTTTTAACGACGGGTTTTTTTCATAAATCATACTTTTCCATTTTGCCCTGATATCGGGGCGCCCAAAACTTGGTGCATATGGAAAAACCAGCGAAGGATCCATGTTAATTTTTGAGGCGATGGTGTCCAGACGCATCGGGGTTCCATCGTCTTCAATGGCAGCACCAATGGTCGCATTTATTTTGGTGCCCTTGGCTTCGGCAGTCTGTCCAAGGATGCCCTTTTTCGGAAAGAAAATGTTTTTTCCCCTTTCGGAGAGAAGTTCGTAAACCGTTGTACTTTTTTCTCTGATGATAACATTAAGTTCCTCGGCCTGTGGATTCATGTTTATTCTGTTTTAAATTTCAATTTATTATCGGGTGCAAGATAGAAAAACGTCAATAGATTTACACCGGGTTGTTAGCAAATTGAACGTTTTTTTCATAAAATGCTGATATTACTCCCGCTAAGTTGCGAAATTGTTATTTGTCAATACGTATTGGTTTCTGCCCGATAAACCTTTATTTTTATTTCAAAATTACTATCGGAAAACCATAACCTTAAAATCGATGAAAACGCTATTAAAGAACGTTACAGGTATTTGTGTTTTACTCTTTGTTGTTTTAGCAGGCCAGGCGCAGGATTGGCCGGGATGGCGCGGAAAAAACAGAGACGCAAAAGTGGATAACTTTATAGCTCCCGGGAAGTGGCCGGACGGGTTAAAAAAAATATGGGAAGTAAAAGTGGGTCTCGGCGATGCTTCTGTTTCAAGAGTTGGCGGAAAGTTATATTTACTCACCGAACAGGATGGACAGCACGTGGCATTGTGTATCAATCCGGATACAGGGAAAGAAATCTGGAAAACGCCGCTGCATCCCTCCATCGCGCTTGAGGGCGGCGGAGCTTCTCACCCGGGCCCGCGAACAACACCCGAGGTGCAAAATGGCAAAGTTTATACCCTGGGAACAGGAGGAGAGTTGTTTTGTCTGGATGCAGGTACCGGAAAAATTATTTGGAAAAACCTGGCTTATAAGGAAGTTCCAAAATTTTATCCTTCCATGTCGCCGCTGATTGTTGACGGAATGTGTTTTGCCCATTTAAACGGACACGATAACGGTACCATTGTAGCTTTTAATGCCGATAATGGCACTATCATTTGGGAATTAAAAGGAGAACCGGCAACCTATGCTTCTCCGGTTTTGATGACCGTTGACGGCGAGGAAATAATGGTTTTTCAAACCGAAACCGATGTAATCGGACTGTCAAAAAAAGGCGACTTACTGTGGAAGATTCCTACGCCCGGAGAACAGCGGTTTTATAATTCGGCAACTCCGGTAATTGATGGCCGGAATGTAATCGTTTGCGGACAAGGTATAGGAACAAAATCCTTTAAAATTGAAAAAACGGGGAATACCTGGTCAACTTCAGAAAACTGGCACAACAGCGAATTGGGCGGCAATTACAATACTCCGGTTTTAAACGACGGATTTTTGTACGGACATGAGGCGCGAATGGGAAAAGCATACTGTATCGACACAAAAAACGGTGAGTTGGCCTGGAGCGATGACAATTCAAACCATCGTTTTATGGCAACCCTCAACCTGGGCGACCATATTCTTTCAATGTCGGCAAACGGCAAAATTTTGATTTTTGAAGCCAATTCCGAAAAATACAACGAAGCGGCTGTTTACAACGTTTCCGATACCGAGGTGTATGCAACTCCGCTGGTGACAGGCACTGAAATTTATGTTAAAAGCAAAGAAATGCTTACCCGCTGGGAAATAAAATAATTTGTTTGTTGGGCTAAACAGAAATCTGAAAGTAAGAACACTCGCTTATCCGCCGATCTTCCAAAACCACATAATGCGCGGTAAATAAGCCCCTGTCTTGTCAATTTCAAAAATTCCCCGCGAGTGCCCGCTGTCTCTCTTATCATTTCTCCCAAACAACCTGCTCAATAACACTATTTCATTTGTTGTTGAATTTCAGTAGCTTGTATATATTTGACATCAGAAATCAAAAAAAACAACCCGGGCCGCAGAGAATTTTCTAATTAACATGTGAGGGAGCCCCCTGGAAAAGTTAAAACAGATGTTGATGCGTTGGTTAATGTTTACAGATATGACCATATGTAGTACGGATGTTGATACCGATTTTTTTAGAGAGAAGGTAATATTACAGGTGAATATGTACACTAGTTTTAGGGCATATTGAACAAGAAGAATTAAGTTGACAGATTGTTGAAAAAATAGACTACTATGAATCTAAAACTTGGAAATATTAAAACAATAAATGAGATGAAAACCTTATCATATTTGTTTTTCATAACTTTTTTCATTTTTAGTTCTTGTTCAAAAGAAGACACAGGAAAAATAATAATAGCTGGGACTTACGATTCAGACTTATTATATTATGAATTTTCTCCTCCATTAAAAGTTGAATTATCCTTAGACACGTTAACCGACAACTATATTGGAGAAGATTCTATAGATATAAATCAGGACGGAGTTTATGATATAATAATTAGTCATCGAATTCATCTTCCTCCCGAATCAGAAACTCCATCATATGACCATTTTCCATTTTACAGGCTAACCTTAAAAAATGGTTTGCAAGTAGCAACAAAATTGCAATCCTATCCTGTTGGACACGGACAACTTAATGATGTTAATTGGGTTGACGCATTGAGTTATAAAACTCGAATTGATACATGGTCTGAATGGTCAGAAAATAATGAAACTCGAACAATGTGGGCTATCCCGCCAGTCAGCACTGCTCCATACGGTCCTTGGTATAACTTGACAAATGAAGAAAAATATATAGGCATTAGAATGAAAATTGATTCCCGATTTAAATATGGTTGGATTAAAATGTACGTAATTTCAAGAGAGGATATGCAATTTTTAAGTTATGCTTTGGAGAAATAAAAGTTGAATTAAAAAAATGAATAAAATACGCCCTATAACAAGGTACATATTGCAGGTCGGTGTTAGGCAAAATAGAAAATGAGCAATCCGAATTAAAAAATACAATAAAATGAAAACCAAATTAACTTTCTTCTTATTATTCATTTGCTTTCTTGCAAATGGACAAAGCCCCCAAGTACAGGAGCTGGGAAAACTTTACATGTCTGGAAAATATGACCAAACAATTGAAAAGGCAAATAAATATTTAAACAGTGACCCTGAGAATCTGGATTATAAAGTGATTTTAGGGAGAGCATTGACAGATAAAGGTAATTACAAAGAAGCAATATCCCACCTTCAGTATGCTATTGACAGAGATAACTCATGGAGAAAGGCTTGGGGACTTGGATATTTAGGTACATGCTATTATATGCTTTCAGACTTTGACAAGTCGGAGTCTGCTTTAAAGTCTTGTATTAATTTAAATGCTACAAAAAATGCTACAAGATATTCTGCCAGAAGACTTGGGATTTTTGGTTATGACAGTTTTTACAAAGACTGGACTGTTAAAGAATCGAAGCATATTCGATTTCATTTTCAAAACATGAGTGACCAAAAAATCAAATTATATATAGAATCAAGAGAAAAAGCCTTTGTTGAGATTAATAAATTCTTTGAAAGTTCTGTGCCTAGAAAAATTGACTTTTTTGTATGGAACTCAAGAGATGATGCTAAAAGAATAGTTCATGCAAATTTGGGGTTTGCTGAACCTGCATATTGTATTGTACATTCTCATTTCCAACAAACCAAAGGACACGAACTTACACATGTTATTTCAAATTATTCAAATCAAATTACTCAAAAAACTGGATTAATAAATGAGGGTACATCGGTGTGTTTTGACCTTGCGAATAGGAATGATGAAAAACTCGTTTTCGACTGGATTAAAGAAAATAATCAAAAGATAGATATAAAGGATATTTGGGCAAACTGGAGAAAATATCCTCACGAATTAACATATCCACTTTCAGGGCTGTTTGTAAATGAATTGATAAGCGAATTTGGTAAAGAAAAATTCCTAGCCTTTTTTTCTAATCAGACCTATGAAAATGCAAAAACTGTATTTGGAAATGAATTGGATATTTTGATAGAAAAATTTGAAAATAAATATAGCGGATAAAAACTAACTTGCCTAACAAATTGTATATGACAGGCGGGTTACTTAGCGGTCTGAAAAGTCAGACCTCGTGCCCGCTTTCCTGCGGGTCTGACAGGATTTCTTCCAGAAATCCCGCCCGACCAAATACAAGTGAGCGTAAGCTTTTATAGAAACTTTGAAATACTTATGAAGCTCAGAATAAAATCAACAAAAACAACAGTTTTAGTACTTGGACTTTACCAGGTATTTGGAGCTATCTTGGGCTTTTATCTTATCGCCTGGCTTCTTCTTCGCACTGATGAAATTAATGGTGTGATGCTTTTATTTTACTTTATGGCAGTTGGGTTATACTGTTTATCATTAAAAGCAGGAAGTTTACTTATTAGAAAAGAATGCAAAAGAGGATTGATATATTCAATCGTTAATCAAACATTTCAAATTATTTCTTTTGCATTGGGTGGCTATGCATACAATTATTTTTCAGGAGGTAAGCTTGCTTTTGGATTTAGTCTTACTGATGGTTTTGAAATGAAACTTGACTTCGCGATAACGTCAAAATTTAGAGGCGGTTTTTTTTTGAATAATGGCCTGCCGGAAAAGAGAAGCGGAAGCCAAAAGGATAAAAACTATCAAATTGTTCAAACGCAACATTCACCTTTGCCCCGGTTGAATTCTCACGATAAAATAGTTACTTTGCCAAAGGCAATAAAACAGGATGGCACAACGATATTTTTTGCAACTGAGTTATAAGGGAACCAGCTATCACGGCTGGCAGGTTCAGCCCAATGCCCTGTCTGTCCAGGAGGTGATGGAAAAAGCCCTCTCGACCCTGCTGCGTGAAAATGTGAGTGTGGTGGGAGCAGGAAGAACCGATACCGGAGTGCATGCTTCTTTTTTTGTTTTGCATTTTGATGCCGCAAATTCAGACATCGATGTGCAAAATTTTCCTTATAAACTCAATCGTTTTTTACCAAAGGATATTGCCGTACAAAGAGTCTGGAGGGTGAAAAATGATGCCCATGCGCGTTTTGATGCGCTTTCGCGGACTTATAAATATTACATCTCAACAACAAAAGACCCTTTTGCTACCGAAACTACTTATCATTTTTCGCCGGAGCTGGATGTTCTTAAAATGAATAATGCAGCAAAGCTTTTATTTGGCTATACCGATTTTACCAGTTTCAGCCGTTTGCATACTGATGTGAAAACCAACAATTGCAAAATTTATCAGGCGGAGTGGACAAGCGAAGGAACACAATTGGTATTTACTATAAAGGCAGACCGTTTTTTGCGGAATATGGTACGCGCCATTGTTGGAACCTTACTGGAAGTGGGAAAAGGGAAATTGAGTGTCGATGGATTCAAAAATGTGATTGAAGCTGAAGACCGGAGGATAGCAGGAGTCTCAGCACCGGCAGAAGGTTTGTTTCTGGTTGGTATTGAATATCCCGATGAGATGCAGGCGATACTTTAAAATATATTTTTCGGATTTTTAAGAAATTTCCCCGAAGTTATTGTTAAAAAGGATCCGGATCGTTTGAATGCTTTCGCTAAATAACCCCGAAAAGAATAATTCTTTTTGTTAATACTTATTTTGATACGGGTGCCCGGTATTGTCTCATTCTGCAGGTAGAGGGAGGGGCGGGGAGTCTTCTGATTTTGTCATAAAACAGATTGTATCGTTTAATCTCTGGCCAGCTTATAAAAAGAAAAAGGATAAGTCAACACTTATCCTTTTCAACCTAACTAAACCAATAAAACTAATCAAACCTAAACTTATGAACTAAAACTCTATGACAAATATATGTCGAAAAGCATACTTGTTTGTTATCTAAATGTTAAAAAGAAAAATAAATGCATATCTAAAATCTATTATCAATAGGTGGAATCTATGGATGTGTTTTTAAAATATACTGTTTGTTGACATTTTGTATTTGGATTGATTTTTTGAGGATGATGTTTGGAGGAACAAAAGCGGGAGGATAATAAAAAAGAAAAAGGATGAGTCAATACTCATCCTTTTCAACCTAACTAAACCAATAAAACTAATCAAACCTAAACTTATGAACTAAAACTCTATGACAAATATATGTCGAAAAGCATATTTGTGTGTTATCTAAATGTTAAAAAGAAGAATAAACGCATATCTAAAATCTATGATTAATAGACTAGGTCTATGGATGTGTTTTTAAAATGTACTGTTTATTGACATTTTGTATTTGAATTGATTTTTAAGGATGATGTTTGGAGGAACAAAAACGAGAGGATGATTAAAAAAGAAAAAGGATGAGTCAATACTCATCCTTTTCAACCTAACTAAACCAATAAAACTAATCAAACCTAAACTTATGAACTAAAACTCTGCTACAAATATATGCTGAAAAACATTGATGTAGGTTAACTAAATGTTAAAAAACATGCTCTATAACATATGTAAAATCTATGTTAATTCGACTATATCTATAGGCGCTGGTGGGAATTTGCTTTTGGTTATCGTGGGTAAAACTATGGAGAACTGTTGCTGAGCCAGGTATAAGCTTATAAAAAGAAAAAGGACAGGTCAACACCTATCCTCTTCAACTAACTAAACCAATAAAACTAATCAAACCTAAACTTATGAACTAAAACTCTGCTACAAATGTATGCTATAAAACACATTTGTAGGTTAACTAAATATTAAAAAATATGTTTTGCAGCATATCTTAAATCAATGTTAAACCAAAAAACAGGGGCCAACCGACTTAACGTTGATTGGCCCCTGTTTTTTTAAAAAAGTCATCGCCTGATATCAGGTCTGCGTTGACTTTTAACTATTTTCTATTCTCCTTTTCTGCCTTCTTCTCCCGCAATGGAATCTCTCATTGATGTGTCGGCCATAATGTTTTTGTATTTCATATAGTCCATCACACCCAGATTACCTTTGTTAAATGCTTCGGCGATTGCCAGTGGCACCTGCACTTCGGCCTCAATTACTTTTGCACGTGCTTCCTGTGCTTTGGCTTTCATTTCCTGTTCAAGAGCGATAGCCATGGCCCTGCGCTCCTCCGCTTTGGCTTGGGCTATATTTTTATCGGCATCGGCCTGGTCGATTTGTAATACCGCCCCAATGTTTTTACCAATGTCGATATCGGCAATATCAATGGAAAGGATTTCAAATGCTGTTCCCGCATCAAGCCCTTTTTCCAAAACCACCCGGGAAATAAAATCAGGATTTTCCAACACAGCTTTATGTGAATGTGACGAACCGATTGATGAAACAATTCCTTCCCCTACACGGGCAAGAACGGTTTCTTCTCCGGCACCACCCACCAGTTGTTTAATGGAAGCGCGGACCGTTACCCTTGCTTTTGCGATCAACTGAATACCATCTTTGGCAACCGCTGTAACAGGAGGTGTGTTTATAACTTTTGGATTCACCGACATCTGTACCGCTTCAAACACATCGCGACCGGCCAAATCAATAGCCGTAGCCATGTTAAAAGGCAGATCAATATTTGCCTTTGATGCCGACACCAGTGCATGCACCACATTGGCTACATGCCCTCCCGCAAGATAATGTGCCTCCAAAGCATCCCGACTCAAATGAACGTCAGCTTTTGTTCCTTCAATTAATGCACGAACGATAATCCCCGGCGGGACTTTCCGGAAGCGCATAAGAAAGAGTTGTAACAGCGAAATTCGTACACCGGAAACCAGCGCTGAAAACCAGAGCCCGATTGGAATAAAGTAAAGAACGATAAATAACAGGACAATAACTCCAATTATTAATCCCCACGTACCGACTGATTCAACCATGTTATTCTTTTTTTACAGGTTCTACAATAATTTTATTGGTCAATATTTTTAATACTTTTATTTCTTTGTTATGATCGACAAAACTACCTGTCGACTGGGCTTCAACAACTTCACCATTTACTTTTACTTTTCCTGAAGGGGCCAGTCTGCCAATTGATTTACCAACATCGCCAACTTTTATTTTTTCTGTGTTTATCGTCTCTACTTTTCCGATTATGTTGGACTCAAGAATCATTTTTTTTCCCGATTTTGATTTAAAAAAGTAATAAATCATGGCGGGAGCAGCAATCAATACAACGGTTAAGGTAAGAAAGCCCGGCCCGGTTCCATATTCAGAAAAAGCAATATAGACGCTGGCCCCCAAAAGAAGAAAACCTCCGATTCCGGCGATGGTAACCCCCGGGATCACGGCAAACTCGATAAGCAGGAGCAAAAGCCCCAGTAAAATCAGAAGTATAATTGCAAAAACAGTCATGGCAGTTCGTTAGTCAATAGTAGCGTTTAATTCCCGTTCAATTAAGGCATCTTTCATGATTTTCAGTACATTGAATTTTCCCTTTTTAACATCACATTTTCCCTTGTAATGCGTAATAATGGTGCATTGTGTAGCCTGCTCATATTCGTGTTCACAAATATCAACGAGCGCATTAATTACATAATCAAACGAATGTTCGTCGTCGTTATGTAAAATCAGAATGTTTTCTTCAGAAACTTTTTCTTTGAAATCATCTGCAGGTCGTTTTTTGGTCTGCTCTGATGTCATAATTCGCTTTCAATTTTTTTTGCCTCTTCCAAAGTTATTCTTTTTCCGTTAAAATACGGCACAACAAATGCATCTTCTACACCTTCCTGCCGAACTTGTTTTTGCATTTTAACCGCATCTTCCAGATTTGTAAGCTTTCCGGTAGTATATACAACAACACCACGGTCGTCGGTGTAATTGTCAATTTTACGAAGAACAGCAAGTTTTTTGAAGAGTCGTTCAACATAAGTCGGAAGGCCTCTGCTATAGGCGCCAATCTGAATACGGTATATCAACTCGTCTTTTTGTTCCGGCTCTTCCAGCAAAATATCGTTGTTTTCTTCCGAAAGAAATATTTCCGGATTTATGAAGGAAGTGTCAGGTTCCATATTTTTTTCAGGAGCTTCTGTTGTTTCTGTTTCGCGATATTCTTTTTCGTTCTCAACTTTCTCAAAAAACGTTTCAATTTCATCTTCAGAAGCCTTATTCCAGTATTCCAACTCTTTGTTTTGGGCTTGCAGAAGTAGGTTTGTAATTTCCTGATGTAATGGGTACGACTCTGTTTCCAGTGTAACTATCTTTTTGCCTAAAGCATCTTTTAATACAGCGCTGTTTGCCTGGAGATATTGTTCCCTTAACTCGTCGGTTCTGGTTAAAATCGAATCCAGACGTTGCTGGTTTTGATTACTTTCATTAAAGAAAGCCCGGCCTTCTTCGGTTTGAAAATGGCTGGTGTTATAATAAGTAATCCGGCTGTTTACGATAAATTCAACAGGAGTCCCGTCTGGGCCGGCAGGAACATCTGCAACTTTTTCATTTTCTTCTGTAAAAACTGTATTTGCTGAATCTGGAAGAACAGAAGGCTCAATTGCAGCAGTGGAAGTGTCTGTTTCAGTACCATCGGCATAGCTTTGTGCAAGTGAGCTTTCTGTAACGTTTTTAAGCAGTTCTTTGTACGGATTTTCCTGGTTATAACACTGTTGTATTTTACTTGCCACATCCAGTGCTTCCAGTTCTTCTGAATTGGCATCCATTCTGAACTTATTAAAGTTTTTTAGTGCCTGCTCCCAGTTTTCCTGCGCCTGATATTGTATGCCGAGGTAATAATTAATTTTCAGGGGTGCTTCCGCCGGATCAGCATTTAGTAATTGAATAAGATCATATTCAGAATAGTTTTGGTTTTCAGTTCTGCAGGCACCGTAATAATAGTATAACTCCAGTGATTCCGGTTTTTCTTCAATCAATGTTTTAAACAAAGGCTCGGCGTCTGCATATTTTTTATTATCAAACAGTTCAAGTGCTTTTGATAATTTGTCATCCTGATTACTTCCAAAACTATCCGTTGAAATGGAAAACAAAACGCCCAAAAATATTGTTAGAAAAAATATCTTTTTTGCCATTGACAATCCCCCTAAGGTTCCGGTTTTAATAGAATGTAAAGGTACAAATTTTGACCGAAGCATTAAATAAATACGGATTTTCTTGATGGGAATGAAGTGGTGTTTTACCTGATTTTTATCATTATAAAACGTATATTTGTACAACTGAAAAAACAGATTTTTTATGACACATTTAAAAGTTGGAGATAAAGCTCCTGAGTTTAATGGAGTAAACCAGAAAGGGGAGGAGATTGGTTTAAGCGATTTTTCAGGAAAGAAACTGATTCTTTATTTTTATCCAAAAGACAATACGCCCGGATGTACAGCGGAATCCTGTAATTTGAATGACAACTACAATTCATGGTTAAACAAAGGCTATGAAGTGATAGGTGTGAGCCCCGACAGTGTGTAGTCGCACGTGAAATTTGCCGATAAATACGGCTTGAAATTTAATTTGATTGCCGATACGGAAAAGGAGATTTTGCAGGCCTATGGAGCGTGGGGAGAGAAAAGTATGTATGGTAAAAAATACATGGGAGTTTTACGAACCACATTTGTTATCGATGAAAATGAAGTAATCACTGAAATTTTTGAAAAGGTAAAAACAAAGGACCATACAAACCAAATAGAAAAAGCTTTAAAAATTTAACCAAAACTAAACATGACAAAAGAAGAAAAAAACCAAATGAATAAAGAAAAGCTGAAAGCAATTCAGCTTACAATGGATAAAATTGAAAAAAGCTATGGTAAAGGTTCCATCATGCGTATGGGCGATCGCGCAGTTGAAGATGTTCCTGCCATTCCATCGGGGTCCATTGCTTTGGATGTTGCCCTTGGAATTGGAGGTTACCCCAAAGGAAGGGTAATCGAAATTTACGGACCGGAATCTTCGGGCAAAACAACCCTGGCCATTCATGCTATTGCTGAAGCGCAAAAAGCAGGGGGAATTGCCGCTATTATTGATGCCGAACACGCCTTTGACCCGTATTATGCAAAGAAACTGGGAGTTGATATTGATGAATTATTGATTTCACAACCCGATAGCGGAGAGCAGGCCCTGGAAATTGCCGATAATCTTATTCGTTCAGGAGCTTTGGATATTGTAGTGATCGACTCGGTTGCAGCACTTACTCCAAAAGCTGAACTGGAGGGAGAAATGGGCGATTCAAAAATGGGATTACAGGCTCGTTTAATGTCGCAGGCTCTGCGTAAGCTTACTGCAAACATCAATAAAACCAAAACCTGCTGCATTTTTATCAATCAGTTGAGGGAAAAAATAGGAGTGATGTTTGGTAACCCTGAAACCACAACCGGAGGAAATGCACTTAAGTTTTATGCTTCGGTTCGTTTGGATATTCGCCGGATTGGACAGATAAAAGATGGTGATGAGGTTCAGGGAAATAATGTTCGTGTGAAAGTGGTGAAGAACAAAGTTGCTCCGCCATTCCGTAAAGCAGAATTTGATATTTTGTATGGTGAAGGAATTTCAAAATCAGGTGAAATTATCGATTTAGGAGTCCAGTTTAACATCATTAAAAAAAGCGGTTCGTGGTTTAGTTATGGTGAAACTAAATTGGGACAGGGAAGAGAAACCGTGCGTAATCTGATTCTTGATAATCCGGAGTTGGCACAGGAACTCGAAACAAAAATAATGGAGACGATTACGGGAAAAATTACAAGCGAATAAAACGTATTTAAATAAGACAGAATGTACTGGATGAGCGGCTTCTGTCGTTTCATCCAGTTTTTTTATAACCAATTTTTTATAAAAGTATGAAAGTTTTGAAGTTTGGCGGAACCTCAGTCGGTTCAGCCGAAAATATAAAACGGGTAAAGGAGATTGTTCTCAAACAGGATGAGGATGTAGTTGTCGTAGTTTCTGCCTTGGGTGGAATTACAGATAAAATTTTGAATGCTGCCAGGCAAGCTTCTACGGGAACGCAAAACTTTCATGCGGAACTGACGGAAATAAAAAGAGCGCACTACGATGCCATTGAAACGCTTTTTAACGGGACCGGCTCAATAAAATACATTGTTGATGAATTGCTGGATGAATTGGAACAGATTTTAACCGGGATTACCCTGGTGGGAGAGCTTACCGTTAAGACACTGGATCGGATTGCCGGAATCGGAGAACGAATTTCGTCGCATATTGTCGCGCAATACATTCCGGGGGCGGTTCGGAAGGACTCGTCGGAATTTATACAAACCGACAGTAATTTTGGACGAGCAGCCGTCGATTTTAAAATTACAAATCAGAACATTCAAAAAACTTTTGCAAACTTTTCAGGCGTTGCAGTAGTTCCCGGTTTTATTTCAAAAAACAGTAAAAGCGAATTTACGACATTAGGACGAGGTGGTTCAGATTATACCGCTTCGATAATTGCCGCAGCTCTTGATGTAAGCTCGTTGGAGATTTGGACTGATGTGGATGGTTTTATGACAGCCGATCCACGTGTTATCAGGAAAGCATACACCATCCCAAAACTGACCTATTCCGAGGCAATGGAACTTTCGCATTTTGGAGCGAAAGTAATTTACCCTCCAACTATTTTGCCGGTGTATCAAAAAGGAATCCCGATTCAGATTAAAAATACGTTTAAGCCGGAAAGTGAAGGGACACGAATCATTCAAACAGCCGAAAACGGAAAGGAAAGACCTATTAAAGGGATTTCATCCATTTCGGGAATTACGCTTTTAACCCTCCAGGGAATCGGAATGGTGGGGGTAACCGGTATTTCTATGCGGTTGTTTACAGCACTGGCCAGCGTAAACGTTAATGTCATTTTGATCTCACAGGCTTCTTCCGAGAATTCAATCAGTGTTGCTATCGATGAACATGCGCTTGATGCAGCCGAACTTGCTATTCGGGAAGAGTTTGAAAAAGAAATAGCTTCGGGACAAATCAGTAAAATTTATGCTGAAAGTGAGCTTTCGATTGTGGCCATTGTAGGTGAAAATATGAAACATACCACCGGTATTGCCGGGAAATTGTTTTCTACCATCGGAAAGAACGGGGTGAATGTAATTGCCATAGCTCAGGGTGCTTCAGAATTAAATATTTCCTGGGTGGTTGAAAGTCGGGAACTTCGGAAAACACTAAATGTGGTTCATGAATCATTCTTCCTTTCCGAAAATGTGGAATTAAATGTTTTTCTGATGGGTATTGGAACCGTTGGTGGAAATCTGTTGCAGCAGTTACAAATGCAGCAGAAAAAATTATTGGAGGAGAAACATCTGAAATTAAAGCTTACCGGTGTTGCCAATTCAAAGACAATGGTTTTTGACCGCGACGGAATTGAAATTTCAACATTTAAAGAAAGCCTTGATAATTCAGAAAAGAAGTCGGATTTGACTGGTTTTGTCGATGAAATGAGAAAAATGAATATTTATAATTCTGTGTTTGTGGATTGCACTGCTTCAGATAAGGTGGCAGATATTTACAAAGATATTCTTCATTCAAATATTTCCATTGTGGCGGCAAACAAAGTGGCGGCCTCGTCTTCATTTTCAAATTATTCTGAATTAAAAAAACTGGCAAAACAAAAAGGTGTTAAGTTTTTATTTGAAACCAATGTGGGAGCCGGTTTACCCATTATAAATACTTTAAACGACCTGGTAAATTCAGGAGATAAAATTTTGAAGATTGAAGCGGTATTGTCTGGAACTCTAAATTATATTTTTAACACTATTTCAGAAAAAGTGCCTTTGAGTGAAACCATAAAAAGAGCAAAGGAAGAGGGGTATTCAGAGCCTGACCCGCGCATCGATTTGAGTGGTGTTGATGTGGCACGCAAGATCTTAATTCTCGCACGCGAATCAGGTTATGCTGTAGAAATGGAAGATATTAATATCAAACGTTTTGTGCCCGACTCCTTTTTTGAAGGCTCGCTGGAAAATTTCTGGGAAAAGATAAAGGATTTGGATGCTGATTTTGAGACGAAACGAAAAGTTTTGGAAAAAGAAAATAAAAAATGGCGCTTTGTGGCGAAATACGAAAATGGGTTGGCAGAAGTGGAATTGCAGGAAGTAAGTTCCACTCATCCTTTTTACGATCTGGAAGGAAGCAATAATCTGGTGATGTACACTACGGAACGGTATCAGGAGTTTCCGATGCTGATAAAAGGATATGGAGCCGGCGCTTCAGTAACTGCTGCCGGGGTATTTGCCGATTTAATAAAAGTGTCAAATATTTAAATTTCGGAACTGGAATTTTCGATTAAACTGAAATTATGAAGTACATTATAATTCTTGGCGACGGAATGTCGGACGAACCTCTTGAAAATTATGGCGGAAAAACGCCGCTCCAAATGGCAAACAAGCCTCATATCGACTGGTTAGCTAAAAATGGCCAGGCCGGACAGTTTATTACGGTACCCGATTCCATGCATCCGGGAAGCGAGGTGGCAAATATGGCGGTTTTAGGTTACGACGTGGAAAAAGTTTTTGAGGGCAGGGGAGTGCTCGAAGCAGCAAGTATTGGAATCGAACTTGGGCCCGATGATTTAGGATTGCGCTGTAATCTGATTACCGTTGAAGATGAAAAAATAAAAAATCATTCGGCAGGTCATATTTCTTCGGAAGAAGCTTCTGAGCTGATTTCTTTTTTAAATGAAAAGCTGGGAAGTGAGAAAGTTCGGTTTTATTCCGGTGTTTCCTATCGACATTTGCTGGTGATAAAAAATGGAAAAAAAGATTTACAATGTACCCCACCGCACGATGTGCCAGGTACTCCTTTTGTTGAAGTGGCGATCAAAGCAAAATCCGCTAAAGCAGAGGAAACGGCTGATTTATTAAATAATTTAATCTTTAAATCACAAAAATGGCTTGCGGAACATCCCGTAAATATAAAAAGGAAACAAGTTGGTAAGGAGCCTGCAAACAGTATCTGGCCCTGGTCGCCCGGATACAAACCCGCCATGCCAACCCTAAAAGAAATGTTTGGACTTGAAAAAACGGCAGTTATTTCGGCTGTGGATTTAATCCAGGGAATTGGTGTTTATGCAGGGATGAAAGTGATTCATGTAGAAGGTGCAACCGGTTTGTATGATACCAACTACGAAGGGAAAGCAAAAGCCGCTGTTGACGCGTTAAAAGAAAACGATTTGGTTTACCTTCATATTGAAGCAAGTGATGAAGCCGGACATGAAGGTGACGTTGAATTAAAAACAAAAACAATTGAATACCTTGATGCCCGGGTTGTAAAATATATACTGGAGGAAATTGAGAAGATGGACGACGAGGTTGCAGTGGCTGTCTTGCCTGATCATCCAACTCCGTGTGCATTAAGAACGCATACCCGCGATGCGGTTCCGTTTATAATTTATAAAAGAGGAATTCAACCCGACAGAACGGGAGTATACGATGAATTTGATGTGAAAAATGGTTCGATAGGTTTATTAAAAGGTGATGAATTTATCCGGACATTCTTAAATATTTAGGTATAGTTACTTGTGGTTTTCTGATAAAAGTCATGTTTTTGTTATTAATACTTTAATCTTTGTTGTTGAAACTCTGTATTGATTGAAACTGAAAACAGGCTTGTTATTTTTGTCATCGCCAATGAAGTGAAATAAAAGATGCAATATTACAGTACCAATAAAAATACACCGCCGGTTTCGTTAAAAGAAGCTGTAGTAAAAGGACTTGCAGCCGATAACGGACTTTTTATGCCGGAGCGGATTGAAAAATTTGAATCTTTATTTTTTAACTCCATCCATAAACTTTCTTTTCAGGAAATTGCTTTTGAGGTGGCAAAAAAGTTTTTTGGAGAAGATATCGAAGAAGCCAAACTGGAAGAAATTGTTTTTGATACCTTGCAGTTTGATTGCCCGCTGGTAAAGGTAAAGGAGAATATTTACTCACTCGAACTTTTTCACGGTCCTACACTGGCATTTAAAGATGTTGGTGCCCGTTTTATGGCTCGTTTATTAAATCACTTTTTGGGAGAAAAAGAAAAGCAGGTCAATGTATTGGTGGCCACATCAGGCGATACAGGAAGCGCGGTTGCCAATGGCTTTTTAGGGGTTGAAGGTATTCATGTATATGTGCTGTATCCTAAAGGTAAGGTGAGTAAAATTCAGGAATCGCAGTTTACTACGCTCGGGAAAAATATTACAGCATTGGAAATTGACGGGACTTTTGATGATTGCCAGCACCTGGTAAAAACTGCATTTTTGGATGAAGAGTTAAATAAGAAACTTGTATTAACATCGGCTAACTCAATAAATGTTGCCCGTTTTCTCCCCCAGGCTTTTTACTATTTTAATGCATACGCCCGTTTAAAAGAAATTGGTGCCCTTGAAGCAAAAGAGCTGGTAGTTTCAGTTCCCAGTGGGAATTTTGGCAATTTAACGGCCGGGCTGTTTGCACAGGAAATGGGATTGCCGGTAAAACAATTTATTGCTGCAAATAATGAGAACGATATTGTTTATCAATATTTAAAAACGGGCGAGTACAACCCGCGTTCTTCAGTGGAAACAATTGCCAATGCCATGGATGTGGGCGCACCAAGTAACTTTGCCCGCATTTTGGATTTGTATAATCATTCCTATAGAACAATTGCGGAAAAAATTATAGGTTTCAGATATTCCGACGAACAAATCAGGGAAATTGTTCAACAAGTGTACAGAAGAAATGGGTATTTATGTGACCCACACGGCGCATGTGGTTTTCAGTCGCTTGACGATTATTTACAGGAGAATCAAACAGGTGTTTTTCTGGAAACAGCTCATCCTGCCAAGTTTACGGAAACAATAGAGCAAATTATAGGAACCGGAAATGTTGCGCTTCCGGATAAATTGGCAGCATTTATGAAAGGAAAACGAAAAGTAAGTTTTTTATACAAAAAATATTCAGATTTTAAGAAATTTTTGCTTTATAATAGAAATTTCTAATATTTTTAAACTTATTCTAAACAAATCCGTTTTATTTGTTAACTGATCGGGTATTTCTACGTATAGTTTACTAGATTTTAAATGTTATTTTTGTGGGAACAAAAAGGATTGATAAATTCAACCCGAAAGTTTTTTTACTAACCATTAAATTATGAGACAACTAAAAATTACAAAACAAGTTACCAATCGTGATACTTTATCGTTGGATAAGTATCTTCATGAAATTGGTAAAGTTGAATTGTTGTCTGCCGAAAAGGAGGTTGAACTAGCCAAACGAATCAAAAAAGGGGACAGACAGGCTCTGGAAACCTTAATCAAAGCAAATCTTCGTTTTGTGGTTTCTGTCTCAAAACAGTATCAAAACCAGGGACTAAGTTTACCTGACCTGATAAACGAAGGAAATCTTGGTTTAATAAAAGCAGCCGAGAGATTTGATGAAACTCGTGGGTTTAAGTTCATATCGTATGCTGTTTGGTGGATTCGGCAATCAATTTTGCAGGCGCTTGCCGAACAGGCAAGAATCGTCAGGCTTCCGTTGAATAAGATTGGCTCTATTAACAAAATTAATAAAGCTTTTAATAAACTCGAACAGGAGTTTCAGCGAGAGCCAACAGTTGAAGAAGTTGCCGAGATTATGGAAGCAAGACCTGAGATGATAGAGGATTCAATGAATTTCTCTAGTGTGCATGTGTCTATGGATGCTCCTATTCGCGAAGAGGAAGCCAACAATATGTATGATGTGATGCTAAACGATGACTCTCCGAGTCCGGATAACAGCTTAATCGACAGTTCTCTCCGAAAGGAAATAGAACGTTCGCTTTCTACATTGGGAGACAGGGAAGCAGAAATTTTAAGGTTTTATTTTGGCCTGAACGGTTATCAGGCGCATACGCTGGAAGAAATAGGCGATGAGTTTGGCTTGACCCGTGAGAGAGTAAGGCAGATAAAAGAAAAAGCAATAAAAAAACTAAAAAATCAATACAGAAACAGGTTGTTAAAATCATACCTGGGAAAATAATTTTTGCGAATGAAACGTTTGATCGCACCTTCTATCCTTTCCGCTGATTTTAATCGTTTGGGAGAAGCTATTCAAACCATCAATCAAAGTGAAGCTGATTTTATTCATTTTGATGTAATGGATGGTGTATTTGTACCTAATATTTCATTTGGTATTCCCGTTATCAAAGATGTCAATAAAATAGCGGAAAAACCGCTTGATGTGCATTTGATGATTGTAAATCCGGACAAGTTTATTGTACCTTTTGCAAAGGCCGGAGCTTCCTATTTAACAGTTCATTATGAGGCGTGTCCGCACCTGCACCGAACTATTCAGTCGATAAAGGAGCAGAACGTAAAGGCCAGTGTATGTTTAAATCCACATACACCGGTATGGCTTTTGGAAGATATTATTGCAGAACTGGACATGGTTTTGCTGATGTCGGTAAATCCGGGTTTTGGAGGCCAGAAATTTATTGAGAATACTTATAAAAAAGTGGCCCAGTTAAAAGAGTTAACGGAAAGATTTAACCCGGATTGTTTGATAGAGGTAGATGGCGGAGTAAATTACGAAACCGGGAAAAAGCTTTTTGAGGCAGGTGCAAATGTTTTGGTTGCAGGTAGTTTTGTTTTTAATGCTGAAAATTCTATAGAAACAATAAAGAATTTGAAACTACTTTGATTTAATTTCAATTTTTTGGCAAAGGTTTTTTTCGTTTTCTCCCTCCGGCAATGGATTAACCGCATCTCGCAGCATGCATTCGGCGGAACAATCGGAACAATTGTGAGCCGTTTTTGATGTGTTACAATTTGTTGTATGTTTCTGTTTCGCTCTTTTTTTGCCGAATTTTTTTATCGTTTTTAATGCTGCCACCGCAATTGCAGCACCGATGATCATATAAGTTATTAGCTCCTGCACCATGACAATCTAAAAAATAAGTTGAGCGATGTTAAATACAACAAACGCAGCTGTCCACGCAAGTGTTGTGGTGTAAAAAATGGTAAATGCAGCCCACTTCCAGGAACCTGATTCATTTTTTATAGTTGCAACTACTCCGATACAAGGGAAATATATAAGAATAAAAATCAGAAATGCCAGGGCTGTGGGATGTGTAAAAACTTTTTGTCCCTGTCTTTTTCCGCTTTCGTAGGTTTCATCCTTTAGCTTTTTTTGCAGATTAACCGTACTCTCGTCACTATTTGTTTGGTAGAGTACCCCCATTGTACTTACGATAATTTCTTTGGCCGGCAGTCCGGCAAGAAGGCTAATACTCATTTTCCAGTCAAAGCCAAGTGGTCGCATTACTGGCTCAACAACTCTGCCTAATCTTCCCAAATAGGAGTTCATTAATCTGTCGGATTCAATTTGTTGCTCCAATGTTGCTGTTTGCTCCTTTTTTAATTCACCGGAGAGATTGTCATTGCGCTGAACCTGCTCTAATTGCTGCTCATATTGTGCAGCTTTTTCGGTATGGCGCGGGAAATATTCCAAAGCCCAGATTATAACCACTCCGACAAGAATAATCGTTCCTATCTTTTTAAGATAGTGTTGGGTTTTATCCCACATCTGGTAAATAATATTTCTGAAAGTAGGTAAACGGTATGTCGGAAGTTCCATAACGAAAGGAGTTTCCTTGTTTTTAAAAACGGTTTTATTCAGAATTTGTGCAGTTAAAAAGGCAAATATAATTCCGGCCATGTAGATTCCAACGAGGTAAAGCGTATGGTATTTGTCAAAAAATGCTGATATGATAAGAATATATACCGGAAGCCTTGCGCTGCATGACATAAACGGAATGATAAGCATGGTTAATATTCGATCACCACGGTTGCGCATCGTCCGGGTTGCGAGAATTGCAGGAACATTACATCCAAATCCCATAATCAAAGGAATAAAGGATCTCCCGTGAAGCCCAAAGCGGTGCATGATTTTGTCCATGATAAAAGCTGCACGAGCCATATAACCCGTTCCTTCCAGAAGCGAAATAAAGAAAAACAGAATAAGAATGTTGGGCAGAAAAACCAAAACGCTGCCGGCACCACTTATGATGCCGTTTACCAGCAAATCTCTTAACATTCCTTCCGGCATAATATTGTTGACAAGATTTCCCAGTGCTGCAACTCCAATATCTATCCAATTCATCGGATAAGCTCCCAGTTTGAAGGTGGCATAAAACATCAAAAACAAAATGGCGGTAAACAACGGAAAACCGAGGTATTTCTGGGTTAAAATATTGTCTATTTTTTCAGAGCGTGTTTTTTTTGATTGGTTGGGATCTTTAAATGTCTCTTTAAGAGCACCTGTAATAAAACCGTATTTGGCATCGGTAATTACGGTTTCACTGTCTTCATTCACCAATCCTTCAATTTTCTTTATTTCACGATTTGTAACCGCTCTTATTTCGTCAAAATTTTTATAATCAGTGAGTAATTCAAGAACGTGTTGATCTTTTTCCAACAGTTTGATAGCAAGAAACCGGGAAGAAATTTTATCTGTAATGGGTTTATTCTCTTTAATTTTTTGGCGGACCAGTTTTATTGATTCCTCCAAATCTTTGCCATAATTAATGTGAATATGTCGTGTTGATTTTTCCCTTCCTTCAAAAACCTCTATCAATTTTTCAATCAAACTGTCCAGGCCAATTCCTTTTGAACTAATGGTGGGCACAAAAGGCATTCCGAGGAGCCTGGACATCCCATCACGATTGAAATAAAGTTTTTTCTTCTCCAGCTCATCAAACATATTTAACGCTGCAACGATACGTAAATCCATATCGATAAGCTGTGTAGTGAGAAAAAGATTTCTTTCCAGATTGGTTGCATCCAGCACATTAATTACCAGATCGGGAGTTTGCTCATAGATAAACTTTCGAACGAAAATTTCCTCTTTTGAATAAGCTGTTAAGCTGTATGTCCCGGGTAAATCGTAAAAGTTGAATGTATAACCTTTGGTTTTAAAAGTGGCCTTTTTAATATCTACGGTAACGCCTGAGTAGTTGCCTACTCTTTCCTTTGAGCCTGAAATAAAATTAAAGAGGGTGGTTTTACCACAGTTTGGATTCCCGACTAACGCAATATTGATGGTCTTTGTCCGCTCCGACTGGTTGATCTGATCGATTTTCCGATCAATTACACCTTCGTAACTTCCGTTCAGGCTTTCAACAAATTTATCGGAAGGAACTACTTCTATCAGGTCTGCCTCTGATTTTCGCAAGGAGACGTTGTAATTCAGTATTTTAAACTCAATAGGGCCGTTAAAAGGAGCATTTTTAATGACCTTAACCTCTTTCCCCTTAATAAAACCCATTTCCGAAATACGTTTCCGGAATGAACCATGCCCGAGTACTTTGGTTATGATTACTTTGTTACTATTCTTAACCTCACTTAACTTCACTCCTGCTCAACTTCCTTCTATCAAAACTTAAATTAAATAAAAATAAGGCTACAAATATATTCACATTTCCAATTATTAAAAATAAAATGTTAATGTTCTGTTCATATAATAACAAGTCATTATTTTTGTCAGATAAATCAAAGGCATGAAAGAGGATAAATTTTACAATAACATTCAGAAAGCGCTGGAGAACCTGCCTGAGAATTTTAATATTCTTGAAGAACAAATCGATATTGAGATTCAGATGCAATATTTTGAATATTCAAAAAAAATAAGGGACAAGGACAAAGAGCGAACAGAAGAATTTAATAATGGAGAGGGTGAACTATTTTCTGAAGATGTAGATATCGGGAGGAAAAAAGAAATATTATCTACACTGGCAACTGTTGATGATGTTAAGGCCTACCGGATAATTGAGAAGTTTTTGGAAAATGCTGAGGGCATTTTAAAATCATGGTCTGTTCTGGCCCTGCAGGAAAACAGGATGCTTCTGCAAAGTTCGTTACTCGATGAACAACAGGTTTTTATTTCTTCAGGTTTGGGAGGTAAAGGTCAGAAATTGAGATATTTTGTTGTATTTATTAACCGCAGTAAAGAAGCAATGCTTAATGAAACACAACGGAAACTGTTAAAAGACGAACTGATTTTTGAGCTAAAAAAACATGAAGGTGAATTTGAATTGATTGATTTTATGGAAGGTTTTTCAACGAGCCAGGTAATATTACCATTAAAAGCTGACCTAAAGGATATTTTCAGAAATATTGTAGATGAATGTAATCAGTATGGTGACTTTTTACAGGAGGATATGATTGTTACCAACGTTAAGATTTTGTCAAAAGGAGAGATTTTACGCATGTTGGATAAAAATGAAGAAGATGAAACAAACACATTGGAAATCGAATAAAATTAATGTGGCTATTCAGGTTTTGCCTGAGGCCGAAGGAAAATTGAAATATACGCTGGTTGATGAAGCGATTGCAGCCATTGAAAACACGGGATTCAAATATAAGGTTTGTCCCTTTGAAACGGTAGTGGAATGTACTTTTCAAGATTTATCAGGGCTCATTGAAGATATTCATAACGCCTGTAAAACTGCAGGAACAGAGAAAATGTTGACCAACCTTAAAATACAGGTTAACTTTGATGATGATGTTACCATTGAGGATAAAATGGAAAAGTACAGTTAAAGTTTTAATTTCTTGTTGGGTTTTATTAAAAAATATTATATTTGCACCGCTTTTGTGATACAGACCTGATTAAAAATCGGGTAACAAAGCGTTCTCAGAAAATATAAATGGACCTGTAGCTTAATTGGATAGAGCACCTGACTACGGATCAGGAGGTTAGGGGTTCGAGTCCCTTCAGGTTCACGTTACGGGACAAATTCAAAATTGATGAGTTTGTCCCGTTTTTTTTGCCTCCTATTTTATTGTCTATCAGTAAAATATATTCCAGTGCTTCATTTATTCTTGTGGTTCGAAACTGAATTCCGTCAAATGTCAATTTTTCGGGAAAGACCGAACCAATAATTTTTCTTTTCTGAGTAATGCTGCCATTCTCGTATAATGAATCAAGGTTAGAAATACTGCTAATCGCCTTGTCCCATAAGGGTTCTACGTTTTCAGAATCATTTATGGAGCCAGTTAATTTTGCTTCAAGCCTGGTAATTCGCGTTTCAATTTCAGATTTCATTATGCGATAGTCTTCGGCCTCAATATCTCCGCATAAAAGCAATTCTCTTGCTTTGGATAGCCGTTTGTTTTCTTCCTGCAACTGTAGCTTTATTTGCTGGATATCTCCCTTTTGTGCTTTAGTTTTTTCGTTATAACGGTTTAAGATAGCTTCTTTATACAATTTCAACTTAGGGATTGGACGGACATATTCACCAATTTTATCAACAATCTTTTCGTTTAAATCAATTGCACTGTGCCTGAAATCACAACCTCCCGTACAATGATAATAGTGATAATATTTCGTCCGTCCTTTTGATGCGCTTCCCGACAACAGCCGTCCGCACTGTGGACAGATGAGAAAACCCCTTAATGGCAAATTATCATCGACAAGTATTTTTGTCCGCTGAACCTTTTTACGCCCGTCAAGTACGTCCTGTACCTTGTAAAACAAAGTTTCGGTAATTAAAGGCTCGTGCTGACCGGTTACAAAGTAACTTTCTTCATCCTTGTATTTTGGAATAAATATTTTTCCGCAATAAAGTGGGTTTCTAATGGCCAGCCAAAACGCATTTTTACTGCATTTTAATCCTTTGGATTTAGCCATTTTCCATACTTGCTCCGTATTAAACTGTTCTCGGGCAAGTTCTTCGAATACCCATTTCATGATCTTTCCGGTTGTCTCTCTCGGAGCAATATACTTTTTCCCGGTTTCCGAAACTTTATTCGCGTACCCAATTGGTGCCGTTCCCATCCAACGGCCTTCTTTCTTTGCTCGGCGCATTCCGTGAAAGACATTCAGCGCCCTACGGTCATTCTCCACTTCAGGGGCTGCCAAATAAAAAGCAAGCATCATTTTATTTTCAGGAATGGATAAGTCCAACGGTTGTTCTACTGCTTGTGGCTCAACACCCAGGTTACGAAGCGTACTGATCATTTGATAGGCATCGCCTGCATTTCGGCTAAACCTATCCCACTTCGTAAAAAGAATTAAATCCGATTGACCCCGGCGTTTTCTCAATTCTCCCAATAATTTTGTCCATGCCGGACGCTTGAATGTTTTTGCTGAATGGTCCTCAAAGACGACTTTGCGGACTTCTATATTGTTTATTTCGCAATACTTGGTCAGCCGCTCTTCCTGATCACGCTGGGAGTAGCCTTTATCTGCTTGTTCATCGGTGCTGACACGAATATATAAATCGGCAATTCTCATGGCTTGTTATTCTTGTTCCTGTAAATTTAAAAAATTATCCCGGTGTATCCAGAAATTGTTCAACAACAATCTCTGCCATTTCATACATGAAATCAAGTATAACTTTTGCCTGTTCTATGGTAACATCAATTCCATCTTCTTTCAAAAGTTTAACTGCCCGTTCAGGTGAAATTTTATGTCCTCCTTCACAATCCATTGCGTTTCACCTGGTATCCGGTCATTAATTTTTGTTCATTATTATTCATGGTTCATTTGCCTTTCCCATAAAAATAAGGCACGTCAACTAACGATTTGTGTGCCAGCCATGTGATGACATTTTATGTCTTGATAATGGCAGCTTTTGGCGCAAAAACAATTTTTTCAAATTGCAATTACATTGTGAAATCGCCGGATGTTTACAGTTTAGTTTTTACTGTACTTCTCTCCTGAAATTTCTTCCCCATTAGCGGTTTATCTGGTGCCCCTGAGCGACCGTGTTCAGGTGCGAAAGTATATCCGTGTTCTTAACGCCGACGCAAATTCAAGCCTGACGGTTTTACAAAAAATCTTCCTCTTCCTTTTCTGACGAGCGTATTTCCCGCAAAAAATTTGACATCGGCTAAACACTACTTTCCCATGCCCCTGAAACACGGTCACTCCTCACCGGCTCCGATACGGCATAAAAAAAAAGTCAGAAATTATGAGAAGCACAGTAAAAAATAGGAAACAACGATCTACCTACCTTCCAACCAACATAAAACTGGTTGTGAAAATCGCTCTGATAGCATTGGGTTTCTATGTTTGGGGAACAGGGTTTATCTGGGTGCTCTTGGGTTTATACCTCGGTTGGGCAGTTATTAAACAACTGGCTTCCTGTCTTGTCTCTCTTCTCGTTCTCATAATCATTCTGGCTTTGCTGGTTTCATTAATCTTTTAATAGTAAAAACAATGGCAAAGTATTATTCACTATTCGGAAAAACTACCACCGATACCGAAGTACAGGTGGTAAAAGAAAATCAGGTTGTTATCGGTTATGGTTATGCGATGAGCGAATCCCGGTATGTGGTTTACAAAGTGGAACACATCAACAACCTGGGATTTATGTATCATCTAATCAATACCGACACCAAAGCTTTGGACAGGACCGACATAATAAACCCCTTATCAAAAAAATTCGGCATTGGCAGGTATTACGATGATGTAAAACCGGAATTTATGGATGCGTTTGAAGTGGCTATACTCCTTCAGGAAGCACAATCGAAAGCCAAAGCAGAGGAGGACGAAGCCGAAAAAGAGCGGATAAGGATTAGCGAAGTAAAACAGGTCGGTCGCAAACGCTTCACCGATATATTCCCCGAAGCTGCACAGGCTGTTATTGTGGCAAGGTTGAAGCAGGATGAAAGCGATATGCAAACCGACTACTTTGCAAGCAGCACACAGCGCACCGTCATTTTAGGTTTTTCTACACACAAAAGGGACATTTTTTCGGAGATGCGCAAACATGCCTCCAATTTCGAAGAAACGGCTTACCTCTCGGAATTCAATCAGGATTACGAACACCGGGAAAAATACAGCATGGGTGCAGGTTACTATCTGGGAGAAAGCAAATACCACGGGTGGATAATTGAAAAAGTGCCTGTATATGACCGTACCCGTACGATTGAGGAATTCGCATACATCGCAGGCAATGAAGATAACATTCGCATAAATAAGCCGGACGGAACACCGACAGATACCCCAAAGTTGGAAGACAAAGCCAATTGTACCATGGTGGAATATTCAGCCAAAGCGGTCGCTGTTTTCGGAAATACCAAGCCAATCAAAGAAGAACTCAAAGCGATGGGCGGGCGGTTTAACAACCGGTTGACTTTTAAGGGAGAAAAAATCGCAGGTTGGATATTCCCAAAGTCAAAAGAACAGCGTTTAGCCTGCTATTTCGGATTGGATTAAAACGAAAGTTTCATAGGGACAATTCGTTGTCCCACAATTCTACAAGATATGAAAGCATCAAATCATTTTAAAAACACCATAAAGGCATATTTAGACCAACGGGCAGAGAGCGATGTATTGTTCTCGCTCCAATATTCCAAACCTGATAAGAATATAGACGATTGTCTAACGTACATCCTCAATACAGTTCAAAAATTGGGGTGCAACGGCTTCGCTGATGAAGAAATCTATTCTATGGCAGTACACTATTACGATGAAGACAATATCAACATCGGCGACCCAGTAGACTGCCACGTAACAGTCAACCATGTGGTGGAACTGACCGAAGAAGAAAAGCAACAGGCGCACAAAGAAGCCCTGCAAAAGGCTCAGGACGAAGCTTATGCAAAACTCACACAACCTACAAAAAGGGTGAAGCAGTCCGAAACAGCCAATCAACAATCACTATTTAACTTTTAAGGAATGAAACCACGCAATAAATTCCAAAATACAATAACGGAGGCAAGTAAAAAACTGCCCCCGGTTACCGAAGCGCAGGTTAAATGGGGCTACCGGAACTGTATAGAACACATTGGGCGCAGGACGAAAAAGGGAGTAATAAACTGTCTGGAGTGTGGGCATTCATGGACAGATACAGCAGCAAGAAAACATTGCACCTGTCCGAAATGCAATACAAAACTAATTGTCAAAGACACAAGGCAACGTGTGTTCGATGATTATCAGTATCTCTGTATTATTGCAGCTTGCGAAGGGTTTCAGGTATTACGGTTCATTTACATCGATTACAGGGCAAAAGTCGGGGAAAAAGCACGGTACTTTTACTCAGAAGTGGTACAACGCTGGATAGCCCCCAACGGAAAACATGCAACAATGGCAAGGCTGAGGCCAATGGGCTTTTTCGTCCATACTTGGAGTTTTCACAGTCCGCTCGAACTTCGCCACGAAAAGCCGTTGTACAACATTACGCCAACCTGTGTTTATTCCCGGCAAAGACTAATCCCTGAAATTAAACGAAGTGGTTATACCAAACAGTTTTTCGGCTTGACCCCATTTGATTTCTTCCAATTCCTGCTCGCAGAAAATAAAGCCGAAACTTTGCTGAAAGCAGGGCAAACAGAGCTTTTCAAATTCTTTGCGCTTAACAACCATCGGAACATCAACAATTACTGGGCTTCCATCCGCATTTGCATTCGCAACAACTATAAAATAGAGGATGCTTCCATGTGGTGCGATTACATGGATTTACTCCGGTTTTTCGGCAAAGACCTGCACAATTCTAAATATGTTTGCCCTCCCGACCTGCAAAGGGAGCATGACAGGTATTTGTGGAAAAAAAGGGAACACATAGAACGGGAACGCCGGGAAGAAGCCAAAAAGAAGGCATTGGAAGATGAAGCCAAATTTCTGGAAATGAAATCCCGGTTTTTTGGCATCTGCTTTACTGATGGGTTGGTACAGGTAAGAGTACTTGAAAGCGTGGAAGAAGTCATACAGGAAGGTGATGCCTTGCACCACTGTGTTTTTACGAACGACTACCACATAAAAACCGATTCGCTTATCCTTTCAGCACGTATTGATGAGCAGCGATTGGAGACCATTGAACTATCCCTCTCAAAATTACAGGTACTCCAAAGCAGGGGGCTATGCAATGAAAATACAGAATACCACAACAGGATATTAAGGCTTGTGAAAAAAAACATGCCCCTCATCCAAAAGAGATTAATAGCTTAAATATTAATAAGGTTGGGAAATTTCCCTTGAAACAACGAGAAGATATAAAGATTAAACCGACAGAAGTAAATAACAGCATAATAGGAAAACGTTGCAAGTGTATGTTTACTGGCTTGATGGTTGCCGGAGTGATTGAGGAAATTACAAAAGACCAACACGCAGCGCATGTTAAAGTACGTTTCGATGAACCGCACGTTTGGGGTAATGAACAATTTGAATACAATTGGTCGTTTGCCCGTCTGTCAGATGGGTTTGGCTCACTACAATATCTGGAAATTATAGACGACAAATACCAAACTATCAGGGTAACTTTTTCGAAAACCATCCGGGAAATAGACCGGGATTTTGTCAGGGACTACACCAAATGGCAAAGGGTCAACCTGAAAAGAATGGGTTGACAACTACGAATCTTCGCGCTTTACACAAATAAACGAAGTGTGTGCCATTATTACTACCGGGGACATGAGTTACCTTAAAAAGTGGCTGGTTGAAAATACCCCGGTAAAAACAATTGAAGAACTAATCTAAAATTAAAATCATGAAAACGGATAATTCAATCAATAACAGCGGGTGTTCGGTATGCGAACAAGGGACAGAAAACTACACAACGCTCCATCCTGCACACCGCCCAAACCAAACATTTTACCAATATGATTATCGGCACTCAGACGGGGAACTGTTTTCAACAATGGCCCCGACTTTGGAAGAGTGCCGGAGCCGTCGCGATAAATGGCTGGCTAAGAGGAATGAAATGTATAAACTCTTTATCGGGTTTCGAAAGTTAGGCGAATTTGATTCCATACTGGAAGCCAAACAATTTGCTGATAACAGCAATTTTAGTGGCGTGTTTACCTTACTGGGCAACAACTATTCTGATAAGTGGTTTGTATCTGAAAAATTGTTGGGACAATGAAAACGACAATAACCGATATTACAGGAGCAAGCATTGAAGTAACGGATTTGGACAAGGCAATTGAGCAATGTAAACTTTGCAAAGACAGTCCGTACAAAATGCCATCGGGACAAACGATTGGAGAAAACTACAGGCACATGTTATTCCAACTTGAGAAAATAAAACAACCAAAGTAAACAGACGGGCGGTTTTTTACGCCCGTTACTTTTTCCATGAGCCGGTCACCTGAGCGGGAGAAAAAGTAACAAAAAGCCCTTTAATGACGGTTTCTCCCCTCTAATTTTCGGGCAAAAATACAGGTAAATCACCGACAAGCTGCAAGGTCAATGCCCTGCTGGTTTTACAAACAATCTCCACACTTGCAGGTAGTATTCTTTGCAAAAACCTTGCGCGAAGTCACTGATTACCTGTAATGGTGAAAGCAAAAAATTAGTGTTGAACCATTAAAATTTTTGCATTCTGAAAGTTAATTATTTCTCCATTCCTGAAATTACAGTGTCGTATAAAGACAATGTAAAAGCTTCAGAACGATTTGTTGTTAAATGTTCGGAAGATGCTTCGCAGATATTTGCCGAAGCGCATAAAGATTGTATGGAACACCACGAGGAAGTGAACGTATTGTTCCTGAACCGTGCCAATCGGGTAATTGGAATAAGCTGTATCAGCAAAGGCGGACTGGATGGTACTGTAGTTGATATACGGATTATCCTGCAAACAGCCTTGAAAGCGAACTGTTCCTCGGTGATGCTTTCTCACAATCACCCAAGTGGCAGCCGGAAACCCAGCCAGGCGGATATAACGATTACTCAAAAATTGAAAGAAGGCTGCAAAGCCGTTGGGCTGTTGCTCTTAGACCACCTGATTATAACCGGCGAAGGTTACATGAGCTTCGCCGATGAAGGGCTTTTGTAGCCCTTTTTTTGTCGAATACATAATAGCTTCTACTTGTTTTTAAGCTCAGTTCGTTGTTAGCGTTTCGTTATTTCTTTTTCAATCCATTCTTCAACATTTTCGGTATATCCCTCAATTAGTCGTGGAAAATCAAATTCACTATCCATTGTCGGATTAAATGTCTTTTTCAAATGGTGATTTGCTAAAGGAAAATCCACAATTTCAAGATATTCATTGTTCAAATTATTTAGTAGCAATTTATTTTTTTCTGTGTTGACCAAATCATCTCTTCCGCCTAATAATACTAAAGTTGGTATTCTTATTTCTTTCCAGAAAGAATAAAAGTTTTCAGTTCTGCCTTTCCAGTAGAAACCATCAAATTCATTCTTGTTAATGTTTAAACCGCTATATAATCCAGTCTGATTCATAAAACTGTATTTTAGAGCGTTTTGTTGAATAAAGTTCTCAACTTCCTTATAATTTGCTCCATTGTTAATCAATTTTTCAACTTCTCTATGGCTATTTGCAGCAATATGCCCATTGGAATTTGAGTTTCCAGAATTAACTACTCTTGAACTATCAGAATATGCTGCGGCTTCTGTTACATTGATTACTTCAGGCGATTTAGCAATAAGAAACTTGGGAATATTTGATTTCGATGCAATTCTTGGTAAAAGCATTGCCCCTTGGCTATACCCCCAAAGTCCTATTTTCATTTTGTCAACACTTTCTCTTTTGTATAGAATTTCCAAACAAGCAATAGCATCTTCAATTATATCCTCATAATTTGAAGTAAAATATTCACCCGTTGATTCTCCGTTTCCACGTTTATCAAATATTAAAACCTCAAATCCTTGTTTGGCAAAATAGTCAGCATCATATAAGTAATCACTTTTCAGATTTGTTGACGACCCGTGTAATAAAACTATTGCAGGGAATTTCCCGTTGGCTTTCTGTTTGTAATAATCAGCTACCAGAACAACATCCTTGCTTTTTATTGTCAGATTTTCAACTGAATATGGCTTATCCGGAGTTTTGGGTTGTTTTGTTAAATTAAAAGTCATATTCATATTTGGCGGTCCGTTTTGCATTTCAACGGTCCCATTTATTTGATTGTTGTTCAGTTCTCCTTTAAAATATAATTCAATATCGAGCAATAGTGAAAAACTGATATTAGTGTTAGTTATTTTCAAATCACTTATCGGTTGATTTATCAGCATTAAATCATAACTCGAAAATGTTTGTCTTTCTGAACTTAGATTAAGTACTAAATCCACTTTTTTATTGTTCATTTCTATAACTCCTGTCCAGTATCCAGTTATAGTCTCTGAATCGGCACATCCATTCATTGAAAAGAGGATTATTAGAATGACAGATTTTAGTGTTATTAATTTTCTTGTCATAATATTTTGGTCTTAATAACGCTAATCGAGTAGAACAAGATACGAAATCCATTCGTATCTCCGCCCTCTACTCGATTAGGCGGTCGTTCATTGTCTAATTCCGTGTGAATAAATTATTGTCTTTTCCAGTACCCCATCTTTCGACCAATACTTCCATTCGCCATCTTTCAGTCGATGCTTAAAGTGTCCGGCTGTTTTAATTTTACCATTTGCATAATGTTCAAAATATTCACCGTCAATAATTTCAGGATTTAAGCTCGAATAATGTGTTATTCCTTGCAAAGTGCCGCCTATGTAGAAATCTCTCATAATGTAATGTCCTGATTCTTTCTCTATAGTCCTATAGAATTTCGCCTTACGTTTTTTTGTTATTTGTTGCCAATCTTTGTCTAAAAGTATTTTATTAGAATTCGTCAGGAAGTCATCATCTAAAATTTCTACCTGCCTTTTGTCTCTGTCTGTAAGCTTAACCAAATCTGATAAATAATAGGAGTGCCTGCCTTTTTTCAATTCTTCGAGCAAGTTGATTTTTGCAAGTTGGGAAAAGTTTCCGTTAACAGATAAAAGAATATCGCTTGTATTCAAATTAAAAACAGTGGAATATATGGTTTTAGCAAAAACATTATTTTGTCGGGTTACTTTTAGAATGGAAAGAAAGTTATTTTCTGTTAAGTCCAGGTTTTGTAGTTGTTTTTTTGCTTTATTGAATCTTCCAAACCCGATACTGTACCAATGCGCTTTTTTGATATCTTCGTTGCATGAAATTCTGAAATTTGAGCAAACCTGGTAAGTTTTTTCTCTTTTTGTAATTGTCAGCCCATTTTTATTGCAGGTAATTATAGCACTTTCACCGGTTTTGTCCACAACCATTAGTTGTGAAAGTCGAAATCCTTCCCAAAAGTATTCTTCGAAAAGTTGTATTACTTCATCAACCGTAGCACAATCTTCAAGTATTTTGCACAGTACATTTCCGCCAATATCGGTTTTTTTACAGGAATTATCAGTTGCAACATATGGATATGCCCTTAACCCATCCCAAAATAAGCCCTTCTCGTTAACACCCGACTGTTCAGAACCGTTGTATCCGAACAAAGCATAACCATATTTTCCATTATTTGCAGGAACAATAAAAATTTGTGAATTACTTTTTTTATAATCTTCGTTACTGCCAACAAGAGTCAAACTGTCTCTTGTTCCCATAAAAACAGTGCAACTATAAAGTGGATTATTTGTAAACCATGTAAGAGACAAAAACAATATTAAAATATACTTTTTCATGCTTATAGTGTCATTTTTTGCCCATAACGTGAGTGTATGAAACGTACCAGCCCTGCCATGTTTTATAAACAGTGTTAGTGTTAGCAGCAGGGTTTTCATCTCTTTTTTATATTAATCCACTTATTTTTAACGTAAACAAAACTCATTGAAAGAAAGAATATAATACAGAGCCACGCAAAATAATCTCCTAATAATGAATAAATCGTTTTTTGTCCTTTTACAGGCACATCTGAATATAAAATTACTTCATCGGTCTTAAAAAAGTCATTGGACGATAAAAGTTGTCCTTTATAATTAAAGGAAGCAGAAAATCCTTTGAATGTTGACCTAACCAAGTTAAAACCATTTTCAATCCCCCTTACTGATGCAACATAGGTATGATAAGGAGAAATCTCATCCCAGTCACTGCCTGGCACTAACATAATGTCAATATTCATTTTACCAGTTTGATTTATCAAAAAAGGAAAATCCATATCGAAGCAAATAGCTGAACCAATTCTTCCATATGGAGAATCAAAATATTTTATAATTCCATCTCCATAGTCACACTCTCCCGGATAAGTAGGTTTTGCTTTATGATATGTAAACAGCGTTTCTCCTTTCGGAGAAATCCAAGTTATTTTGTTTTCAGGGTTTTTATTGGAGTTCTTATCTGGTATTAAGTTGATGGGAATTCCAATGTAAACACTATCACGAATTGCAATCGTTTTGGCTTTTTCGATGAAGTCATTTTCTTTATCGTTGGGCATACTGATGATAGTTTCTCGTCCAAAAATAATTTTAGCTCCTGACGAAGCAGCTATTTCGCAATTCTTTAAGAATCCTTGATTTGCTTGTTCAACCAAAGTATCAAAATTTACTTTCATGCGATGTTCGTACTCTGCTTTAGTGCTGTTTATTAAAGCAATTCTTACTGTTGGAGAATCAATGGTATGCATTAGTCTGAATTGTCCCCAAATAATTATAGAGAGAATAGGAATACCAAACCACCAAAATGCTGAATAAACTTTTCTTTTCTCAAAATAATTGTCCCAAAGCCAATTTACTAATGATGCAGTCCACAGAATCAGGAATGTTACTCCCCAAATCCCAGTTATCGGAACAAGCTGTAGTAAAGGTAATGATGATTGAGTATGAACCAAAGTTCCGTATGAACCTGAAGGATTGGTTAATATGGTAATGTAATCCATTATCACATAAACAGAAGGAAATATGAGTGACGAAACGATTCCCTTAAATTTTTGAATGTAAATTCGGTCTAACAAAAATGCCAGCGAAGTAAATACACTCATCATAAAAGAAACCAGGTAGTAGAAAAACCCTGACATGGGCATCATCCCTTTCCAAACAAAAATGTTTGACACCCAACCAACAAGAACAATTATCAGAAATCCTTTAAATGGTTTTTGAAACCGTAAAAAACGAATTAGAAATATAGGTGCTATAAAAGCCGCAATCGGTAAAATCCATCTGCCGTTAAAAAAGAAAAGGAAAATAAATCCAATCAATAAATAGATGTAAGAATATTGTGTTTTTCTTTTATTAATAGTTTTTCCCATTGCTCATATTTTTCATTAATCAATTAGATTTTTTCTCAGATTGGTTTATTAACCTTGCAGCTAACTAATGAATATAATATAAGGAAAAGCCTTTTTATAAAACGGTATGTAATTTTTATTAAAGGCTCTTCTTTTTTATATTTAGAATTTTTCGGTTCTAGAACTACTAGTTATTGTTTTGAGTTTAAAATTAAAAAATAAACAAATTGTATCTTCTGTTTTTTACTTTTTGTTTACCATCGACATCACTGGTATTATCGGTGAGACATAAACCTTCTTCAGAGGAAAATGTGAACTATCTTTCACCTATCCATAAAATGGGAAACTACCCGAAAGAGTGGCACTCTCCTGCTGAAATAAAAAGAGGTGATTGAATTACCAGTAATCCGAATCACCTCTCCGTTCAACAGAAATTCTGAAAATAAATACGCTTGATAAGCGTTATAGGCTTTCATTATAAAGCTGCCAGTGGTTTTACTGGTGCCATTTACAGCTGACGTCCTTTTTTCTTTTGCAGTGGTATCCGGGCAATATGCCTTTCATTATTAAAGCTGGGTTGAGATTCTTTACGAATATTAGGATAATCGCGTTTTAATATTTCTGAGGCCATATCTTTCATTACCTGAACAAGAGTTTGTTTTTTTATGCTGTCAGAACATTTTTCCATTTTTCCGGCCAGCTCAACAAACACCTTTTCGTATTTAAAGTCCGCCATGCTACCGTCAAGTAAAAGGCTGTTGTAGGATTCACCTCCGGCTATCTCCTGCAAGGTACTTATATTAAAGGTATCGCCCCTGACTGGTATATGAACCCCAACTACATAATCTGTTATTTTCTGTATCTGTTCAGGGGTGGGCTCCCATCCATTTTTCTTCACAGTTAAACTATCAGACAAAACATTTGTGTCGGTAAAACATTCGTCTTTAACAGGGATTTTCAGTGGCAAATGTTTTTTGGGATACTTCAGGGCAATATCACATTTCTCCCGTAACTCAGGGGCACCCGACTCGATATAATGAAGATTAAAATAGGTGTTGTTGCACAACGGGTTATAAAGATTATCCATAAATAAACCCATATAATCGTGAAAGAGCTTAAAGCCTTCACTTGTTCTTGAAAACAGCAAAACACCCTTGTCAATTTCAATGGCATTATAGCCGCCATAACCATTAATCGGATTTTCTAAAGACATAATAACTGTATAAGGATTTGTTGGAATAATTTTGCCTGATAAAACTGTTAATTCCTCTCAAACTATATCGGGTTAGCAACATAACTACAAAACTTTCACAATTTTGATAGTAGTTGTAAGATGATTCATTGACATTAAAAAATTAAACACCCGGCAACCGCCGGGTGCTTACACTTAATAGAAGATTTACTGTTCGCCTTCATCTGGTTCATTGTTAAAACTAAAAGTCAGGGTGACCATATTACCAACATTATCAAGGAAATACAAGTCAATAACCTGCTGGTCTTCAGACTGCGAAGTATAATACAGCCTGAATGTTTCCTTTGAAATTTCGTACAGGTCATTCGGCTTGAATATCAAATCATCTTCCGTTTTCAACTCACCCGTTCCGTCAGGCTGGAAATACCGCATGTAATATTCAGCGCCTTCCCAACGACCTGACCTAACCAGTTCTAACCGGATTTCAGCAGTTTCACCCTTTTTTATACTTTTCTGTACAGGAAGGTGATTAACCTCAAATTCATAATCCTGTTTGATATCAATATCATCGCTGCAGGCACCTGTTATTGCAATTAGCGATAACGTGCATAAAGCAATTTTTAAAATCTTTCTCATTTGATTCTCGTTTTATTTAATCATTATTTTAATACCTGCCCCTGCCTGAAACCGAAAACGGCTGATGGAAGAACCAAACATTGCCCTCTCGCGGGCCCTAAGCAACAATACAACCCGGTCGGTGATGTAGCTCTCCATTTCCAGCGTAATCGCGCCGCCATAAACGAATCCGTCATCATTTTGAAGGGTGGCCCCGTCATAGAGTAGTTTTTCTCCATGGTTTGCGGTTTCATATCCGGCTAACGCCGATGCACCAATAAAGAAGAAAACCGCTTTTCCCCGGCTTGACAGAAAATTGTAGTAAAACCCACCTTCTCCGGTAAACTGCTCCACCGGAATACTGCCGCTTTCATAAGCGTAATCCCGTCTTAGATACTCCGCCCCAAAAACCCATTTGTTGGCGTTTTTATCGTAGGTTGCCATCGCTGTACCAAAGTAATACCCTGATTCATTCCGGTTATCTTTTGACCAGATTCCATCAACCATTCCTCCGGTTATTTGCAAACCCTGCATCCCCGGCAGGACACGCTGGGCGTGTGCCTTGTCAGCGAGGACAAAGCACAACGCTACTGCTATGAAAATTACTGCCGTTCTCATTATTTCACTTTCAATTCGTTAATCACTTTAGCACGAACCAAATCTGCATTCTCCACAAAAAACGACTGGTGCCGACCACCCTGCTTTTCGTGCAACTCCACCAAAAGATGTTTATCATCAGGGATGGTAAATTTGGGAAGCGTAAAAACCATGCGTTCAGTGGTTTTACCTCCAACTTCCTGAACATTGTTGTAAGCGCGGAGGGGATATATGACCTGCTCCTGAATAGCGGTGCGCTTGGCTACCTTTTTATCCACGATTTTAAACGTGATGTAATCCACTGAAAAAGGCACATATGAAGCGTTCTTCAGTTGTGTATGGAAGTATAATAACCCATTGTGGGCATACAATCCTTTGAGTGTGTATTGTATCCCAAAACGTTTGGAACCGATGTGTTTGATTTCCCGTTTATCGTTTTTGTAAACCGATTTCATAATCAGCCTGACCAGCAGTGGCGATTCCTGCCCCAGTTCCTTCAGGTAAATATCCAGCGAGTTATTGGGCCGGTTCACGGCTTCACCATCGTGGATAAAATCGGCCATTTCCACGGAAAGCTTACCCGGTTCATCGGCATATTTTACGTTGAACGTGTAATACGCACCGTCTTCGGTAATCACGGCGAGGTTACTTTCTCTTGAAAAGTCGCGTACCGCAGCTTTTACGCGCAGCACGTTTTCTGCTCCGTCGGCTTTGGCAGCCAGCAAATCCGACGAGCCTAAATCCACATACCGGATAGCTGATGGAAAAATAATATGTACTGTTTTGTTAAAGGTTACTTCCAGCGCGTAAGGCGGAATCATCCGGTCGAAAGTCAGCGGACGTGTCAATCCGTTGTAATAATCCCCGGTTGTGGGTTTTTCCTGTGCGTTAGCCGCAAATAGCATTGCTGTAAAAGCAATCATCAAAATAATTTTCTTCATACTCTGATTGTTTTAATTGAACTTGTTTGTTTTGGATATTTTAGTGGTGAAAAATCTTGTTTACTGCACGGATGGGAGCAGCAATACCCGGTGCCCGGCTTTTAGGGTAACCCTCACTGCCCGCATCTTTTTACCTGCATATTGTGAAGCCCCCTGAACAACACTCCGTCCCAAATCTGCCAGCAGTTGCGAACCGGCATCGTCGGTAATGGTAATACTGCTTCCCATTGATGTGCCCATATTGGCAGCTACTTCCTTTACTGCATTGAGTTCTTCGGAACCCGGCACCGAAATTCCCGGATTACCATCCATATCGAAAACCTCCATTTTAACCGGAATGATGTTCCCGGCAAACTGGATATTGCTTATCGAGATGTTCATCCGTTCTCCTGAAATCCGGGCAGAACCGGACACAAGCGTATTTTCCGGGACCAGTATTTTTCCGGCATGTATTGGCTCCAGGATGCGTACCTGAACTTCCTGACCGTTGGTAATAGTTACCGTTTTATCAACGCAGGCACTAATAGTGTTCTTTGTCGATTCTGTCTCCGCCCCGGCAACCGTATGAAAACCCAGGTTGCGGGGTTTTGCATATTCTCTCATAAATACAGAATCAGGTACGGGAGCAGCGAGAAGCGAAACCACATTGCCGGACACTTGTGATACAGGTAGAGAAACGGTTTCCTTTTCTGTTTCCGAAGCATTTTGTACAGGTGCAACTGCCGTTTCCGACTTAGCTTTATCCGCAGGCATGTACCTGGCAGCAATCTCATAGGATTTTTCAACCAGGGCAAGTTGCTGCTCCGCTTCGTTTTTCTCCTGAAGCTGTCGCTCCAGTTCCCCGATGCGTTCTTCCAACTCAGACTGTTCCTGACCGTTTGCTTCGGATCCAGGCTCTTTATAGAAACTCCCCAATTGCCGGTTGATGTCCTGGTACTGACCGGCTGATGAGCGGAACGCGCTGGTCCGGCTGTTTCCTGAACTGTTTTTAATACGTGAAGATTTGACCCTGTTTCCAGCAGGTTCAGGGACTTCATCAAGTTCTGTTATCCCTGATGATACTTTTTCTTCCGGCGTTTCATCACCTAACATAAAAGCAAAATCCTGCAGGGAGCGCATTTTTTCCTGCTCCTTTTCTCTCATAGCATCCTGTCGGTAAGCATCCTGTTTGTCGGCTACAATTCCACTTTTCTTTGGTGTGGGCAGGTTGGTGTTAAAGGTATCGCCGGTTTCTTCGCTTTTTTCGCCTGAAGGCGCAAAAATAAACCACATACTGACAGCAAACAGCAGGAAGAAAAGTGGAAAAATCACCATTTTCTTCCTTTTTTGTAACTGCTGGGGCGAAAGCGACTTTTTTTCTTTCGCCACAAGCTTTTCCCCGTTGTTATTCTCTTTTTCTTTCATTATAAATTTCATTTGATGTTTTTATACTATCCATATTGTTCCGCCTGTCCCTTAATTCCAGTTGCAGGCCTTCGATATGCTTGAAGTTCAGCTTCTCTTTTTCATCATGTCCTAAATTGAACAGGGACGAAAATGTGATGTAAAGCGATAGCCCTGCAAAAAGGAAAAGAAGGGTAAGTATTACGGTAATCCTTTTACCGGGGGGAATCCTCCCGCACCACAGCCGGAGACGTTTTTCCAACTGTCCTCCAATGACAGTGATTCTTTTTCTGTTTTTTGCCATAATACTTTACCGGTCCAAAACCCGGATGTCTTTGTTTTCAAGGATTTCGAATTTTTCAATGGTAAACCCGTGAGGGTTATTATCGCTCCTGACCGAGTTAATCAGGTCGCAGCGGGTAACAAGAGAGCGTTCAGTTACATTGCTCGACCGGATAATTCTTTGCCGGGCGTAGGTAACAGCCGTGTAGGGGTAACTTGCGAAGTTGCACGACACGCTGTCCACCTGTATTACCTGCTGGATATTCCCTGCGACCACCCGGTTGAAGTACCCTTTTTCCTGCATGTCCTGATAATAGTTATAAGCACTTTTGTCGGCAAGGAAGAGTGCGCGGGTGATATTAGTTTCAATAGCCTCACGGTCGGGCGAAAGAGTAAAGAACAGCTCATGAAAGCGGGTCACATGGTCACGCGCCTCCACCGGCCGGTTCTGGTTCATGTCCTGGGAAAGCGCCAGCATAAGCGATTTTCCCTGGTCGAGTACATATATTTTCTGCCGCTGCGCCTCTGCATAACTGAAAGCATTCCATACCGAATAAACGGTTATCCCGGCACAAAGACAAAGAAATACCAGGGCGAAAAACCGGATTTGACGGAATGATGTTTCTATATTTTTCAAACTTTTAAACTCCATAATTCTTTTGTTTTTTTTTGATTGTTATGATTATCGCCCGACAAGGCGACCGCCTATGTTCCCGGCAGCGCCCCCGGCCATACCTGCAGCATAACTTCCGGCTTTCCCTGCAGTTTTGTTAATAGCATGGTTGGCACTGCCCATTCCGCCCGACTGGATAATCCAGTTGGCCACAGTCGGAACCGTAAAATATCCGATAATGCCGATGAGCATAAATACAATGTAAATCCCGTTGGAACCGTCAGGAATATAATTGGGGTCTTCCAGTAGCTTGATATCCGCTTCCAGCATCAGTACCTGAATGCGTGCCAGCACCGCAGAAAAAAGGTCGGAAACCGGTAGCCACAGGTAAACGCTGATGTAGCGGGCAAGCCACTGGGTAAGGGTTGCCTGAAATCCGTCGTAAACGGAAAAGGCAAACGCAACAGGCCCCAAAATGGATAACACCACCAAAAAGAAAGTCCGTAAAGTGTCAATTATCAATGCCGCAGCGTTGAACAGCAACTCCAGTAAATCTCTTACCACCTGACGGAACCACATTTTAATGTCGTACGAAAACCTCTCGCTCCACATCCCGATGATTTCAGGGGTGTCCCAGATTCCGAGGTCTTTCAGTTTCTGGTCGTAGGCTTCATCGTCCACCAGCCATGCTTTCCCTTCCCGCACACGCGCTTCGTATTCCAGTTCTTCTTTTTGTAGCTGGTAGGCTTCCATATCGAAGGTCTGGGTTTCCAAAATACTATGCGTACCCCTGACAATCGGGCTCATTACTGCATTGATAGTCCCCAGTACAATGGTTGGAAAAAAGAGGATGCACAGCCCGATGGCAAACGGTCGGAGCAAGGGAAATACATCAATAGGTTCAGCCCTTGCCAGTGCCTGCCAAACCCGGTATGCCACATAAAACAAAGCTCCCAGGCCGGCCAATCCTTTTGCCACGCCAATCATGTCGCCGCAGAGAGGTATCATATCTTCGTAGAGGTTCCTTAGAACCTGGTGCAGGTTATCAAAATCCATAACTCACGAATATTACCTGTTACCAGTATCTCACCGAAGGACTGCCATAAAGCGCCAGCACTCTGTCCGTATCGGCTTTTGCTTTGGCGCGGATAAACGAAACGGAAATGCTTTTCTGCGTGTAATACCTAGTCAGATTACGGTATCCGAGCATCCGGTTATAAATCTGGTCAATCACTTCCATACGCTCCTTGTCCGTCATGGAAAGTCCGTTACTACTGGTTACGATGTTTTTCAGTTCCGTAACCAGTGCACCCCCTTCTTCCATCAGACGGGCATATCCTAATGAAATAGCCGCCAGCTCGTCCACCGTAAAATTGGGGTCGGCAACCATCTTATTAAAACCCGTGATATAGATATCGCTGATTTCGCTAATCATTTCAATGGTAAGCTTCACCTTGCGGGCATCTTTAATCAGGTTGTTTACTGATTTAAGTTTGTCGTAGTATTCTTTACCCTGCTCGTAAATCTTGACAGTTTCCTGTACATTCTTTACCATATTCGTCAGGGTGGACGAAGATTTGACCACCTGCTGGATATTCTGTACCAGATTGGACGGGTCGATTACCGCCCATTGTGCTTTGGACTGAAAGGAAAAGCCAATCAGTGCTATGCAAGCAATTATAAAGATTCGTTTCATATTCTTGCTTTTTATTTAATGATACTTTGGGTTGAAAGGACCGGGATTAGTTCCTGCAGGATACTAATCCTCAACCCTGTAATATTTTCCGTAAGCGGAAAGTTGCAGTACGTCATTGTCAGTATTGTAGGACAGGCTCATCACTCCGTAAAGGTTGACATACCGGATACCCTGGTATTTTTTGACTGGACACAGGAACATTTCTCCGGCTTTAAAGGCAAACTCTATAAAGAAGCAGCCATTTTTCCTTTCACTGTTTCTGTATATCCGGATATCCGGCGCACCTTCCCGGCTTTTCCATCGGCCGGTTATATCGTCCAGGGCAAATTCAGTTTTTGCCCTCAATGGATTGTTTCCGGTAGTTTCTGAATACATGGACGGTCTGTTATTGCTTTTTGCTCTCAGCAAGTTGCTTAATGGCTAGTTCAATGTCGCCGTCCAGTTTTCCGGCAAGCTGCATCACTTCCATTTTTTCCGATTCTTCGGTAGTGTAAGCCAGATATTCCTGAACCGAAACTTCTGTGGCATAAACCGCACTTTGAACACCTCCCAAGCCTATCCAGACCTCCTTGTACCGGCGGCTTGGTGCATTACTCATGTTAATGGAAAGGATCTGCGACTTTTCCTTTTCCGTTAACCCGAGCAAAGCCTGTATCTGGTCGAACTTGTTCATGTATTTGCGTTGGTCGAGCAATATCTTGCAATCCGAATTATTGATGATACTTTCCTTGACCACTGGGCTGGAAATAATGTCATCTACTTCCTGCGTAACGACAATGGCTTCGCCAAAATACTTTCGGACTGTTTTATACATATAACGCAGATATTCAGCCATATTCGCCGAAGCAATTGCCTTCCATGCCTCTTCCACTATCAATTGTTTCCTGACCCCTTTCAGACGGCGCATTTTGTTGATGAAAGCCTCCATAATGATGATGGTCACCACGGGAAAAAGCTCACGGTTTTCCTTTATGGCATCTATCTCAAATACGATAAAGCGTTTGGAAAGCAGGTCGATATTCTTATCCGAGTTCAGCAGGAAATCAAAGCGTCCGCCCCGGTAGTACTGCCTCAGGGTGGTCAGCATATTGTCGATATTGAAATCGTCCCGGCCTACCTTAATTTCCCTTTCTTCCAGTTCATGGCGGTAGTCATCGCGCATGTACTCATAAAAAGTATTAAAACAGGGTGTGATATCTTGGTTTTCCTGAATGCGGCGGATATAAGCCGATACCGCACTGCCCAGCTCACCGCTTTCTGTTTTGGACACTTTGTCGTCTTCACTTTTCCATAGGGTCAGGAGCAGGGTTTTGATGCTGTCTTTCTTTTCCACATCGAACACATAATCGTCCGTAAAAAATGGATTGAATGAAATCGGGCTTTCTTCGGTATAGGTAAAATAAACCCCGTCTTCTCCCTTGGTTTTCCGGTGAATCATTTCACACAATCCCTGGTAGCTGTTACCTGTATCCACCAGCACAACATGGGTTCCCTGCTCATAATACTGCCTCACCAGATGGTTCATAAAGAACGATTTTCCGCTTCCGCTTGGCCCCAGTACGAATTTATTCCGGTTGGTGATAATCCCTTTTTTCATCGGTAAATCAGAAATATCCAGATGGATGGGTTTCCCGCTCACACGGTCACACATTTTAATACCAAAAGGCGACGGAGATGAACGGTAATTGGTTTCTTCGGTAAAAAAACAAAGCGCCTGTTCGATAAAGGTGTAAAAGCTTTCTTCCGAAGGAAAATCTCCCGAATTGCCGGGCATAGCCGCCCAGTAAAGGGTAGCTGCATCCACGGTATTGTGACGGGGCTTGCATTCCATTAATGCCAGTTGAGAGCCAACTTCGTTACGGATATGCTTTAGTTCCTGCTCATCCTCGCTCCATGCCATCACATTAAAGTGCGCCCGGATAGAAGTCAGCCCGTGTGAGTGGGCCTCGTTCAGGTAAAGGTCAATCCATTCCTTATTAATGGCATTGCCCCGGCTGTAGCGTGATAGCGATTGCATGTTTCGAGCACTCTTTTCGAACTTCCGCAGATTTTCCGCGCTATCCTCCAGAAACAAATACTGGTTATACACATGGTCACAGGCTAGCAGAAGCCCAACGGGAGCAGCAAACGACAAAAGGCAGTCGCTCCTGTCGGTGGATAGTTTTTCGTAACGCATGCCAGTGCCCACCTTTCCGGGTAATTTTTCTACATCGGATAAGGTATGCAGACATACATGTTTTGCACCAATCCGGAGGCTGTCCGCTCCCAGCTCCATGTCTTCAAGACTAGTGGCGTTGTCGAGCGAAAGCGAAAAGTATTTCTCGATTAACCCGGCATTTTCCGGTGTTCCGACAATCTCATCGGTCGTAAGCCGGGCAAGGCTTATAAAACCGCTGTCGTTGATAATCCGCTCAAACTGTCCTACAGCTTCCAGAAACCTGACTGTACTGTCCTTATTGACTTCTTTGGGGATAATATTGCCCCTGCAGAGGGATGAAAAGTTGCTTTGCATCCGCATCCGTTCTTTGGTCGTTTTAGTCAGATACAGGAAGCACTCATGGTTCAGGTAGGGTCGTTCGTTGAAATGACGCTCATAACTGCGCGACAGAAAACTCATTTCTCTGTCTTCGGTTTTAGGCTGGTAAGTTTCACGGACAAACCAATCCTGTTTATGCGCCACACTGTATTCGGGAAGCACCTTGACCGCTTTGGCCCAGGCAGAATGAATGGCTTCATATTCGGGCGAAGTTACCGTAAACAATTCAGGCAACGTTACACGAAAAGCTACTGTTACATCGGCATCCTTGCTGACAATACAGTCATGTTCCACACTTAGAAGCGGGAACTTACTTTCGATAGTCGTTGCTTTCATAGTATTCCTCATGCTGCATTCTCCTTTCTTACTTTTTGGAAAAGGCTGCGGGGAACTTTCCGGTTAATCAGGTAACGGGGATGCTGTTTTTTTGCCATGAGCTTCATCAGTCCTGATTCCCCGTAACGGGTGTTCAGGTTGAAAGTCAGCCAGACAAGCACCGAGGCTGCAACTACGCCAAATGCAATGCAAAACATTTGGCTAACTCCAGCCATGTATAGGATGACAAACACCACAAACACGGCAAGCAGCCCACCGGCGAAAATAAACAGGTATTGCGATTTCAGACCACGAAATTCTACGCTTTTGCCAATTCCTTTGTTGATATTGTATTCCATAATAATTTTCGGGAATCAGTTAAAGGAAGAACGAACGCAGGATGGTCGCAGCCACAATAAGGAAAATACATGCCCCGAACCAGCTTGCAGCAGTTTTACTGGTGTCAGGGTCACCGCTCGAAAATTTGTTGTAAACTTTTATGCCGCCGATTAGCCCTACAACAGCGCCAATAGCATAAATCAGTTTGGTTCCGGGGTCAAAATATGAAGTAACCATGTTGGTGGCTTCAGTAATCCCGGCGGTGCCATCGCCCTGCGCAAATGCGGTTGAAACAGCAGCTATTAAGAAAGCTACCTGCATCAAAATCTTCTTTTTTGTCATATTGGTTTCTTTGTTTATGGTACGGGAACTATTTAAGTCCCGCACCGGGTAAATAAAATATTTGTTGTTTCGGATATTTTAGTGGTCGGGTGAAATGAAGCATCCTATCCGTAATCGTGTTTTTTCATTCATTTGCATTTTAATGTGTTAGACATAATTTCTGATATCAAACCCTTTAGGAACAGAGGTCGCAGAAGGCTTATCTTCTCCTGACTCTCCGGCTTTCCGCTGATGGAAAGCTTTCAGGTATGAATTAATTAATCCACCGACTCTGTCCTCCCTCTCGGGTTCACCTGAAACCATTGCTTCAAACATATCGGTATGTTTCAGGTGCAGAAGAACTCGTCCTGTTTCTTCTTTTTTCTCCTCAGTTATAATTGGATTGTGTACCACGGTGCGGTAGGCTTCGCCCATTTGTTCAAAACTGATTCCCTCGGCCAGTGAACGGCCTGAAATCTGTAAGGCCTCGTATTCTTCCTCTTCATCCGCCGGTTCCGGTTCTTCCGGTATCGGACAGTCAATATCGAGTGGCGGGTTGGCTTCGCCGGGAGGAACTTCGCCAAAAACGTCGTCCAGTTTGTCTGCTGGAATTATCCGGGAATGTTCTTTTGGTACATCTGACAGGGCAAATATATTTCCTTTCCCCTTATCTTTTTCGTTGTCAGCTTCTTTGGCAGTTTGTGTCACAGGAATGCGTTCCCTGAGGACAAACTGACTCTTACCTACAATGTCACCTTTGTTCTTTTTACTGTCCTGTTCCCGGAGCATTGTCTCTCTGTTTTCTTTCTGAAAACGCCGGTTTTCAGAAATGAAGAAGTACATCGTCCAGAGCGCATAAAGTATGGCAAAAGCAACAAGCAGTGCTAACACGGTATTGGATGTAATCGTTATCATCTGCTGCTGAATTTTTATCGTTTCCCTGGCATCAAAAAATATCAGTATTCTTTTTCTTGTACAGTTTAGAAATGTCCTCCTGGAACATGGCAAAGTGATGTTCCAGCACATTGTCCAGGTAGCTGAACAGGGACAGTTCGTTTTCGCCGATTACCCGGACTATTTTCAGGATGCGGTCATGGAACTCTTTGCGGATATAGACCACTTTCCCGTTGCGCGTTTTGACTTCTGCTTCCTTGAAAAAGAATGCTTCATAATCTGTTCCTTTGTTCTTACGTTTGCGTGGCTCATCCTGTGATTTTTCATCTAAATCAGGTCTCATTTTCGTTTGTTCCGATTTTTCTACTGTTTCCTCTTCCCTTTTTTCTTCTGAAGGTTGAGAATACGGGGTCAACGGTCGGTTCCTGCTTTTGGCCTGGCTGATAATAAAGGAGGCATCCAGTTTTTCTTGTTTATCTTTCTTATCCATGCTTATTTCTATTTGATCAGGCTAAGAAATTCATCCGTAAGTACATCGAGGTTACTGCCTTTTAGAAGCGTTTTATCAGGAGGGAACAGTGTGGAACGGAACAGGGACTTGTGGTTGAAGGATTGTTCATGCCGGAACCGTTTCGTGTCGGGCAGGAAAGTTTTGAACAGTTGGAACCCCAATTCCCCGATCACTGTTTCATAAACCTCATACAATTCCGACTTTTCACGGCCATCTACCATGTTCCAGAGCAGGTACAGGTTTTTTATGTTGGATTTGCCCGGCTGCATAATGTGCTCTTTTACCACGAGTAGGTAATTGAGGGTACTTTCCAGAACTACGCGGTCGGCACTGATGGGCGCAATCAGGTAATCCATTTCCGCCAGAGAATGTATCAGGTGTTCGTTGTTCATTGTTCCCGGCAGGTCGAAGAAGATAAAATCATAATCGCCCTGCGGTATCAGGTATTCGGCATCTGCTATGGCTTCTTTCGTGTTACTCTCAATTACCGGATACGCTTTTTTGTTTATCCGGGTAAATTGCTCGTAAGCCATCATTTTATAATGCTCGTCTTCAAGCGCCAGCTTTAAATCCCTTTCGCGCATCTCCACTATAGAGTGTTGCGGGTAATCGCAGTCTATCACGGCCACGTTGTAATCCCTGAGATAATGAAGATAACTGGCAACCAGAACGGTTAGTGTTGTCTTGCCCGCTCCGCCTTTTTGGGTAGAGAAAGCCACATAAATCGGTTTCTTTTTCATTTGTCTGTACTTTTAGTGAAACATTTATTTATTTATTCCTGTGCGGATTCATTTTCCTGTTTAGCTACAATTTATCCTGTCTGCATACCTGCGTGTTTACTTGGTTATATTGCAATGCAAACACAAGTGAACAGGCTTAAATGTGCAAAAGCATAAAAACCGAAAAGTGTGCATAAACATTTGCGCTTTTGCGTTTTGTATTACACCTGTACATTCCAGTTTTTCTGACTGAGTATGTCTCCATCTGTTCAACTATTTATTTTTGGTTGCAGGAATACACATTTGAGCTTGTTTTCAAATTTTCGTACATGCCTGCTCACCTTATTTTCTATGCAAATAAAGGCCAATAAAAAGCTGTTTCTGATGGTTTTGAAGTAAGTGGCAGTATCTGGCTTCAAAGTGGTGAATCTTGGCACAATTGCATATTATTCAGTCAATTGCAATGACCGTTAACTTTGCCTCCGGTTCGATACCGGTAACAGGTCAGACTGCTACCCATCATTTTTGCAGCCCGTCAATTTATCTGTCCGGATGGCGGACAGATTTTATCCCGAACTGTCGGGATAGCAAGCTGTGTTTTGAGTTACTCATTTCATTTCACGTAACCCAAAACCGCTTGCCCGCAAGGGGAGAAAAGCAGGCTCCGAAGTCGCTGCTTTTTGATAAGGACTGTAACAATGACTGTGTTATGGTACCGGATTTTTGAAACACTAAAATATCCGACAGATGAAACAGGAAAATATAAATCGCCGGAGGCGAAAAGGGGGACGCCCTGCCAAAAACGACCCCGCGACAGAATGCGTAATGGTACGCTTTAATGCCCGTGAATATGCCCGTTTTCTGACATTATTTGAACAATCGGGTGTAAAAGCAAAAGCTGTTTTTATCAAAGCAAGGGTATTCAACCAACCGTTTCGTGTTGTTAAAACCGACCGGGCGGCACTCGAATATGTGGCAAAACTGACTACTTTTTATGCCCAGTTCAGGGGAATAGGAACCAATTATAACCAGGTCGTAAAAGAACTGCACAGTAATTTTTCGCATAAAAAAGCACTGGCTTTGCTCTTTAAGCTGGAAAAACTGACCACCGAACTGGCCGTAACCGGACAGCAAATTATTGCCTTGTCAAAAGAATATGAAGAAAAATATTTACAGAAATAGCCCGGTATGATTGCCAAAATAACCACCGGAAAAGACATTTACGGCGCTCTTGCCTACAACCAGGAGAAGGTAAACGAAGGATTGGGAAAGGTACTCGCGTCAAATATCATCCCGGAACCGGAAGATGGCCGTTTTAGGGTGGCAGCGTGTACCGAAGCTTTTAACCGCTGGTTACCATCGCATTACCGGACAGAAAAACCGGTCATCCATATATCGCTCAACCCACACCCGGATGATAATTTGACAAATGAACAACTGGCAGACATTGGGCGTGAGTATCTGCAACAGATGGGTTACGGCGCTCAACCGTACCTGATTTTCAAACATTCAGATATCGAGCGGGAACATATCCATATCGTTTCGTTACAGGTGGACAGCGAGGGTAAAAAAATTAATGACAGCAAACGCAATTTACGAAGTGTGGCTGCAACGGAAAAGCTGGAAAAGAAATACGGCCTGCATTGCGCCAAAGAACAAAAACAGTTGGAGCAATGGCAGTTTAAGCCCGTAGATGCGGAGAAAGGCGATTTGAAAAAGCAAATTGGTTCAGTCATTAAACCGGCAGTTGCGATGTACCAGTTCCAGACAATGGGAGAATACCGTGCCTTGCTATCCCTCTACAACATCGGTGTGGAAGAAGTGCAGGGAACGCGAAGTGGAAAGCCTTACCGGGGATTGCTCTATTCAGCATTGGACAGCGATGGGAACAAAGCCGGTACACCCATCAAATCATCTGCTTTCGGAAAAACAGTTGGGTTCACTGCCCTCGAAGAACGGATGAAAAAATCCACCATCCTGATAAAAGAGAAGGGATACCGCGAACGGGTACGCCCTTTGATTGCCGGAATGGTGCGAGAAAACAAAAATGAATCGAAACTGCGCCAGAAGTTAAAAGAAAAGGATATTGACCTTTATCTCCGGCGAAACAATACAGGGCGGATTACCGGAGTTACTTTTATCGACCATCAAAGTCGTTGTGTCCTGAACGGCTCCAGGCTGGGCAAAGAGTTTTCTGCCAATGTATTCAACGACCTGTTTAGAGAGTCCCCGGCAGTCGAAGGACACACAAAACAGGTGGGTAAAAAAGAACCGTTCACACCTCTGGTTGAACCGTTCTCCCCGGCTAACAGTCAGACCGGGCATATTGAATCCGCCATCGGTAGCCTGTTCTCAATTCTTTCACCGGAACCGGAATCATACGTTGAAAATCCGCAACAGCTTCGAAAAAAACGAAAAAAGAAAAAACGAAAATATGGAAGGCAGACATAAATTGAATTTGAGAATCAGATGTTGATTTTGGTTTATATTTTTGAGTGCAACTGTACTCTAGATGCTTTTTCACACAATAATATAAACCGGTTGTTTTTCCGTGAGGAGTTTACAAACCCTCCTTTCCAATGGCATACAATGGAACATTTATCATCCACTCCTCTTCCTTGTAATCGGTTAATGATGTACGAATAGCTTTTGAGGGCTTGTATTTCTCACAAAACAAGCGAAAGCTTTTTGACCTCAGGTTTTCACCCGATTTTACTTCAACCGGAATAACTTTCCCTTCCTCCTGAATAACAAAATCAACTTCAGAAGTACTCTTGTCGTTAGTCCAGTAACCGATATATCGTTCGCTATTCAGTCGTAGTTGCTGCATCACATACTGTTCGGTAAGTGCACCTTTAAACTCGGTAAAAATCTCATCACCATCAATAATTGTTCTAACATCCAGTCCAGCCATGGCACCAAGTAAGCCAAGGTCGTGCAGGAACAATTTGAACACAGAAATTTCCTGATAGGCTGCCAGCGGAATGCCCGGTTTTGATACCCGGTGGCTTTTTAACAGTAAGCCGCAATCGACCAGCCATTGGATGGCCAACTCAAAATCTTTGGCACGGGCTCCTTCTCTTAAAACCCCATATACAAATTTTTTATTTTCTTTTGCCAGTTGCGAAGGGATACTTTGCCAAACCATCCGAATCCGGGGAACAGTTTCATTGGGTGCATGTTTCGAAAAATCACCTTCATAAGAATTGAGAATCCTGTTTTGAATCCTTCGGACTAACTGCCAGTCGCGGGTTTCAGCAAAAGCCGACACGACTTCGGGCATTCCACCAACGTAAAAATAATAACGCAGGTATTCTTTTAACTTTTCAGTAAAAACGGAAATAACACCCCAGTTCTTTGCCTTTAAAGCGTCAACTAGCGCCGATTCATTCAATGAAAGCAGGAATTCAAAAAAGGAAAGTGGACGTAAATCGAGGAAATCGACCTTGCCAACCGGAAACGAGACCTGGCTGTGCAAGCCCATCCCAAGCAGAGACCCAGCTGCAATTACATGGTATTGCGGGGCGTTTTCACAGAAATATTTCAAAGAAGTCACTCCACGTTCCGCCGACTGTATTTCGTCAAAAACAATCAGGGTATCGTCTGCCGTTATTGTGGTTTGGGCTTGAATTTGAAGTATGGTAATGATTCGCTCAATATCAAAGTCTGTCGCAAAAATATTTTGCAGTGCAGGTGTCTCTTCAAAATTTACATAGACCAGTTTTGCATACGATGTACGTCCAAACTCCTTTAATAGCCATGTTTTTCCTACCTGCCGGGCACCTCTTACAATTAGTGGCTTACGGAATTTGTCTTCTTTCCAGTTTTTTAAGTTAATAATAGACTCCCTATACATATTTCCCTGTTAAAGTTGTATACGAAAATACATTTTTATCCAGATAAAGAAGAAATATAATTACACTTTTATCCAGATAAAATAAGAAAGTACATTTTCAGCCACAAGCTGCCACTAAAGTGCCACTTATTACCAACTCGTTTAGATTCTGGACATTAATATAAAACACGCCATACTTTCGCCCTTCAAATATTGTAAAGTGAGAGTACAATGCAGCAGGAAGACGATTTGAGGGCACTGGCAAAGGTTATGGACTTTATGCGTGCCTTAAGTATTTTATTTGTAGCTATAAATATCTATTGGTTTTGTTACCAAGCGATGGTCGAATGGGGCATTAATATTGGGGTAATCGATAAAATACTTCTGAATTTCAACCGTACTGCTAAATTATTTGGCAACATCCTTTACACAAAACTTTTCGCATTGGTGTTTCTGGCTTTATCCTGTCTCGGAACAAAAGGGGTCAAGCAGGAAAAAATCACATGGAATAAGATAATCAGTTTCCTATTTATTGGCTTTGTCCTTTTCTTTCTCAACTGGTGGTTGGTGGATTTGTCGATACCGTTAGTTGCCAAAACAGCTTTCTACATTTTCACAATGGCTAGCGGTTATCTCTGCCTGCTGGCTGGTGGAGTTTGGATGAGCCGTTTATTGAAAAGTAACCTGATGGAAGATGTTTTCAATACCGAAAACGAATCGTTTATGCAGGAAACACGCCTGGTTGAAAATGAATACTCTGTGAACCTACCGACAAGATTCTATTACAAAAAGAAATGGAATAACGGCTGGATTAATGTTGTAAATCCCTTCCGTGCGGGTATTGTATTGGGAACGCCCGGCTCCGGGAAAAGTTACGCGGTAATCAATCAGTTTATAAAGCAGCAGATAGAAAAAGGATATTCGCAATATATCTATGATTTTAAGTTTCCCGACCTCTCAACGATTGCCTATAACCACCTGCTGAAAAACCAACACGGATACAAAAAAGTACCGACTTTCTATGTAATCAATTTCGACGACCCGGCACGCTCACACCGCTGTAACCCGATTAATCCCTCGTTTATGAGCGATATATCCGATGCTTACGAAAGCGCATATACCATCATGCTGAACCTGAACCGGACATGGGTGCAAAAGCAGGGCGATTTTTTTGTGGAATCGCCAATTATTTTGTTTGCAGCCATCATCTGGTATTTGCGCATATACAAAGAAGGTCGGTATTGCACATTTCCCCATGCCATCGAGTTTCTGAACAAGCGATATGAAGATATTTTCCCAATTCTGACGAGCTATCCAGAACTGGAGAATTATCTTTCTCCTTTTATGGATGCCTGGATGTCGGGGGCACAGGACCAGTTACAGGGACAGATTGCATCGGCTAAAATCCCTCTTTCAAGGATGATTTCGCCCCAATTGTATTGGGTCATGTCAGGCGATGAATTTACATTGGACATCAATAATCCAGATGAGCCGAAAGTATTAGTTGTGGGGAACAATCCCGACCGTCAGAATATTTACGGTGCAGCATTGGGCCTGTACAACAGCCGCATTGTAAAACTCATCAATAAAAAAGGACAGTTAAAAAGCTCGGTTATCATCGATGAGTTGCCGACTATTTATTTCAAAGGGCTGGATAACCTGATTGCCACAGCCCGCAGCAACAAGGTTGCCGTGTTGCTCGGCTTTCAGGATTTCTCGCAGTTAAAACGTGATTACGGTGACAAAGAAGCAGCCGTAGTAATGAATACTGTTGGCAATATCTTCTCTGGCCAGGTAGTTGGAGATACGGCAAAAAACCTGTCGGAACGTTTCGGTAAGGTTTTACAGAAACGCCAGTCAATGACGATAAACCGCAATGATAAATCAACTTCTATCAGCACCCAGTTAGACAGCCTTATCCCGGCAAGCAAAATTTCCACGCTCACCCAGGGCATGTTTGTCGGGGCAGTTGCTGACAATTTTGATGAACGCATCGAGCAAAAGATTTTCCATGCAGAGATTGTAGTGAACAGTGCGAAGGTTGCTACTGAAACTAAAGGATACAAGCAAATTCCTGTTATTACCAATTTTGTGGACGACAACGGTGTTAACCGCATGAAGGAAATGATTCAGGACAATTATAACCGCATAAAGGAAGAAACAAAGCAGATTGTTACAGATGAACTTGAAAGGATTAGTAATGACCCGGCGCTTTGTTATTTGTTGCCGAAAAAGGAATAGAAAAAAACGATTCAAATCATTTTCATTGTGATAATAACTTTTCATAAAATTTTCTATTTATATACCGCACTCCGTTCACAGCATTTAAAACATTGAATTTATTTCTAAAAATATGCTTATATTACTGCTTTAATAGCAAAATACACTTAAAAAGTGGCCAAAGAGAAGCGTATTTATAATAGAATTAAAGCAGTATTAGCTGAACAGGGAAAAACAAACTTATGGCTGGCAGCGGAATTAGAAGTGAACAGGACGACCGTTTCAAAATGGTGTACAAACGAAGTTCAGCCTACAATGGAATCCCTTTTCCGAATTGCTGATGCCTTAAATGTTGATGCAAGGGAACTGTTAGTTTCACCCAATAAAAAACTCTAAAATCAATTTGAAGCACACAGAAAATATATTTTACATCAGGGAATTGGACTGAAACAAATAGACTATTTGATATGAATAAAGTACAAACAATCGAGGAACAACATACCGCAGGTGCACAGTCAATAGGCTTTGATTATCAATTCTATTATTTTATGTTATTAGCACTTGACCTTAAAATGGGACAAAAAATTGGATTTGAGGTTAAAGACGATATTCATATCGATAAAGAAGACGAGACTACAATATTATTTCAAACAAAACATAGTATCCTTAAAAGTTCGAGTGGTGAGATAAAAAATTTGACCACATTAGATTCTGATTTGTGGAAGACACTAAACAATTGGGCTGACTTGATAAAAGCTAATAAGAAAAATAAAAGTTTCCTGAAAACACATTCATTTATACTGGTAACCAATAAGAATGAAAATAACAATGAGTTCATCAATTTGATAATTCAGTACAGAACGGACAATAACATTGATGATGTATTAGAGAAATTAAAAGAATTAGAAAGTAAAACAGAGGACGAAACATTAACAAAATATATTAAAAATGTACGTTCTATTGGAAAAACTCGGTTAAAACAATTCATGCAAAAACTGACCATCGAAACCGGAGTTGACCATATCATAGAAAAAATAAAAAACAGATTAATTGAGTTATACAAAGCCCCTCGTATAGCAGAAGTAATTTTTGACAGTTTATATTCAAACCTGCAAGCAACAAAATATTTAGATATTAAAGACAGTAATAAATTTGAGATTTCATTTGATGATTTTAGTAAAAAATTTGGCAGGTGTTTTAAAGTTGCTTCCGAAACAAAACCACTTCCGAGAAGAAACTTTCCAATATTATTGCCAGAAGATTTAGAAAGTCAGGTTTTTATAAAACAGCTTATAGATATTGGGGAAGTTCAAAGCGGTTCAGAAGACATTAGAAAATATACAACACTAATGTTGAAGTTTCTCAGGCATTTTACCTATTGGTCAGATGAAGAAAACTTCATTTTGCTTACCGAAGCAGAGGAATTTAAACAAGAAAGCATTTCAAAATGGGCCAACAAGTTTAAATCCAAATACCGACAAATTGAAAATAAAATAAATTCAGGCTCTGATATGGTTGAATTTGAAGAGGATATAAAAGAATTGGCAATTGAACTAGTTGAATACATAAGAGAGCAAAATTTAACTATACCGGGCTATTCTCCTCTTGGTATAGATTTTAGCAATGGGCACTACTATGCCTTATCAGATAATCTGGAAATTGGGTGGCATTACGACTGGAAAAATAAATATAAAAAGGGATGAAAGAAATATACTACACCTATAATAATGAGGCAATCGCCAGTTGCATCTTTTTATCAATATTGAATAATGCTGATGAATTGGATATTGCTCGTTCCTGCTTAATTCTACCTTTTTTACTGGACGACAGAACCGTAAATTATTTAGATAGGAACAAACACATTGAAACTGACTTAGTGCAAATTATAAAGGAACAGCCCCGTTTATTTGTTTCTTTTAATAAACGGTATTTATCATTACTGCCCGTAACTATTAATTCGTTACTATTATTAAGTAAGAGTAATCAAATAAAAATTGACACTCAGATTTCGTCCATTAGAAACATTATTTTCGACAGACAAAATTTGGGGACAAGGTTTCAAAAAATAGAAAAAATCACACCGAAATTTTTGTCTGTAATAGAGAAATATTCAACATCTCAATTGTATAAAATGCTAAAAATTCAATTATGAAATTCATACTGCACGAAATAAAGCTCTGGTTCAAAGATGAAAATGCAGAACCTAAAAGTTATCTTTTTTTAGCGAATAAAATAAATGTTGTTACCGGCGATTCAACTACTGGAAAGACCAGCTTTTGGAATATAATAGATTATTGCCTTCTGTCAGGAAAAGTAACTATTGCAAATACAATTATTGAAAAAGTACTGTGGTTTGGCATTCATTTTACAATAAACGACAAAGAAATATCAATAGTCAGGAAGACACCAATTAATGGGGCTGTTTCTTCTGAAGTACATTTCAATAAAGGAGCTTTACCGGACAAGCCTGAAAGCAATATAACGGTATCGGAGATAAAGTCAAAGCTTGACGAAGAATACGGAATAACGGATGCTCTTAGATTTCCTTATGGAAAAGAATCAGGCAAATCAACGTTTAACCTCTCATACAGGCATTTCTTACTCTTTAATTCGTTAACACAAACTATTATAGATGCACCTGAGACCTATTTTGATACTACATTTTATGGTAAAGATGAATACGATGAAGCTTTGGGGCATATTTTCGATTTAGTTATTGGTGTCAATGATTTGAAAAATATCAAAGCCAAAGAAAAATTGAAAGAAATAGAAGCAGAGCTAAAGAAAATACAAAATCAGGAAACAAAGAACCAGAGAAAAACTAAAAATTTTGAACTGGGTATTTTAAGGCTAATTGAAAAATGCAAAAAATATAACTTCATAGACTATTCAGAATATTTTGAAAATGTGAATGAGGAAATAACAGTAATTCAGGAAATTATTGCTAATACCAGGAAAGTTGCAAAAAATGCACAACTATTTAATGAGATAGATAATTTGTACAAAAGAAAAAATGAGATACAGGCTCAAATTAATGCTATCAATCAATATCAAAAAGAATTTGACCTATACAAAAAGAACTTGGATAAATCGGCTGATAGCCTCCAACCAATCGAGTTTTTGAATCAAAAACTTTCAGACCAACTAATCGATTCATACGAAACAAAAATGTTTATAGAATCTCTGGAAAGTTCTTTAAAAAATATCAGGGAAAACCTTTCCAAAAAAGTTACAAAACCATTAAAAGTATCAGGAGATATTATAGAATTGAGGGGGCAATTACAGGAAATCGATAAAAAGATTTACCAATTGAATGAAATTAAAAAGAACTATCTGGCAGAAGGTGAAAAGTTTATTGCTTTAGGCGAAATAAAACATGAATTTGAGCAAATACAAAAAGAAAAACTAATTACCCCCATAGATACAATAAAGCTAAATAAATTAAACGAAGAAAAAGGTCGTTTAGCCAGTGTTCCGGCGGACACAGAACAGATAAAATATACAATGAAAACATTGTTAAATGAAAGTATTCAACGCAATTACAGTCAACTAAAATCGTTAACAGCATATAATGATTACAGGACGGTTTTCGATGATTCTAAAATGATTTTAAAATTATATCCCCCTTCAGACCAGCTTCAATTTCCATTGGAAAATGTTGGGAGTGCTTCAAATTACATGTTTATGCACCTATGTGTTTATTTAGGGTTGCATGAACACGTAATTAAAATTCAGGAAAATCATATACCTAAGTTTTTATTTATCGACCAACCCAGTAAGCCATATTATGAAGGGAACAATGATGATAAGGTAAAATTGCTTGATGCGTTCACTCTGCTAAATTCGTTTGTTGATTATATTTTGATACAGAAAAAACAACACTTTCAAATTTTCATGGTTGAACATGCCTCTAAAGAATATTGGGAAGAAAATAACTTGTTTCATTTTCACACTGTTGACGAATTTATTGATGGAAAAGGTTTAATTCCAAGTGAAGTTTATAACAAATAATCTATGATGAATGCTATTGTTGGTAAAATGGACAAATTAATAATCCATTTTGTAGGAAATAAAAATAATGGAGATGGAGTACGGTTTTCCGATGAATTAACTGATTATGGAAATATCGAAGAATACTTCAATATATTGATAGGCAATAGCTTTAAATCTGAGGAATTGTTTCAGTTCTATTTTAGTCCAGATTTAGAGCTTAATCCTATTTATCAATTCATTAAATCTGTTTTTCAGGATAAGGAAGCATTTATAGGACAATCCCAGAATGTAGCACGCTATTTATACGATAAAAGCACCCATCCTCAAATAAAACCGGGAGAACTTTGCATGGTATATTTTAAGGATTGTCAACTCAATGATAAAACGGTTGATTGTATCGGGATATTTAAGTCTGAAAATAAAGAAACAGTTCTAAAAATAGATACGATAAAAAACGGGTATGGGTTAACAGGCGTAAAAGGAATCAACATCAATAAATTAGATAAAGGATGTTTAATATTTAACACCGATAAAGAAAACGGATATATAGTTTCGGTTGTCGATAATACCAATAAAGGTTATGAAGCTCAATATTGGAAAGATGATTTTTTAGGCGTTAGACCAGTAAATAACGGTTACCATCAGACAAATCAATTTTTAGGAATTACCAAACAGTTTGTTACTAACCAAATAGCGGACGATTTTGAAGTTTCAAAAGCCGACCAGATTGATATATTGAACCGTTCTGTTAACTATTTTAAGACACATGAAAAGTTTGATAAATCGGATTTTGAAAATGAAGTCTTTCAGGATGAAAGCGTAATTGATTCTTTCAGAAACTTTGACAACTCATACCGCGAGGAAAATAAAGTTGAACTATCCGATAACTTTGAAATTTCATCTCAGGCAGTAAAAAAGCAGGCTCGGGTATTTAAAAGCGTTTTAAAACTTGATAAAAATTTTCATATCTACATTCATGGCAACCGGAACTTAATAGAGCAAGGTGTTGATGAAAATGGGCGAAAGTACTACAAGATTTATTATCAAGAGGAGAGTTAACGACCCGTTACAAAAGCTATTTGTTAAAGTGTAAAAAATGGGATTTTATCTGACAGACAATAAAAATTGGTTAGAATATATCTTACAACATATTTTCTTTTCAAACGCCCTCTTTTCATTAGGGGAGGGGATTTGAAAAGAAAAGAAAAAATGTAATTGGATTTAACTTGTCTGACAACGAAGATTGTCGAATGATATGCTAACTTTTACAGTTAAAGATAACAGAGCATCAATGATATTATTTATTATCCGTTAGAGTAGCCGAACTTCTATTAGTCTTTATTAAGCTTCCCGGAAACGCCACAAGCCACCACCTCAGTTCCTCAAACTACCACCATCCGTACATTCATTTATTTGTCATGTAGTTACGCATAAATTCGTCCATGCATCAATAGTGGTGCAACAACTAAAACATTCGTAAGATGGACGAAAAAATCAGTAACGACGACAAAAAAGTATTACTCGTTAAAGAAGCAAATGGCGGCAAAGTAAAAGCCGTCACCGGTATGGATGAAAAAGGCAACATCCAAACCACGGAACCAACAGCAAAAAACCAAAACAGCCTTTTTGCCGTGAACACAAACGAAGCCATACTGGAGGCGTTTTTCAAAAAAATGGTAGAACAGGCGCAGCAACCCTCACACACGGGATTTTTTCTGATGACAGAAAAAATGCTGGATAAACTTATCAAAATCGACCTCGACCCTCACGAACTGGAACTACACCGTGTCAATCCGGTAGAGTATCTTGAAAAGGTACAGAAACAGAACGCGCAACAAACACAGGGTGGCGGTGATGAAACTACTCAAAGTACTTTCCAGCCGATGGATGTCAGTAAAATAGACCGGCAGGAACTCCAAAAATACGGAATCAACGCTGCCGATTTGGAACCTCATCTCAAAGCCATGTCCTACGGACACAAATCACCGCAAATGATTCCCCTAAACCCTGAACTGGAACCAGGTATCCGCGTTCCCACCAAAGGACGTGTATCGCTGGAAGAGCAAGCCGACGGTTCGCTCAAAATCATACCACATTACTGGGAGGAAAAGCCTAACCTGGATGCCCCTTTTCACGGCGTACTTCTCAACGAACAGGATAAGGAAAACCTGCGGCAATCGTTGAACGCGGGCAGGGTGATTGAACTGGAACCTTCGCCCGGACAGAAAATCCCGGCTTTTGTTTCGCTCGACCGGCTTACCAACAAACTCGAAGCTCTGCCCGTGGAGAACATCTCCATTCCCAATAAAATAAAAGGGGCAGACCTTTCTGAAGGCCAGCAAAACAGGCTCGGAGCAGGAGAAAAAGTGCTGGTAGAGAAAATGGTTTCCCGCACAGGCCGGTTCTTTGATGGATATATCCAAATCAATGCTTCGGACAAAAAGTTTGATTTCTCTTATGAAGGGCTCGACCGTAACCGTTATTCACAAGAGAATAAGGAAGTCCGCCGCCAGCAGAAAGAAAATGCACCGGAAGGGGAATCAGAAAAACAAAAACAACTCTTCATCCCCAAAAAATTGCTTGGCGTTGAGTTGACTGAAAAACAGCAGGAATTCCTCAAAGCAGGCCAGGCCACCTATATCAGGGGGATGCTGAAAGACGATAAGGGGGAACCATTCAATGCATGGGTAAAACCTAATCCTGAAAAAATGAAATTCGATTTTTTCAAATGGAACCCCGACAAAGCTAAAAAGCAGGGCGCAGAAGTGAAACCTGCAGAAGAAAGCAAAACGCAGGTAGCTGTCAACAACGATGGAAAAACCAATGAAGCGACCAAAAACGTGAAAGAGCCATTAAAACAGGGACAGCAAAAACCCACCGAAAGCCAGTTTATGCAAGAAGCACGCAGGCCTGCTGCAAAGAAAAGCGGGATTAAAATCTGAGTTCTGTTTTAAACAGTTCCGGCTGAAACCAACAGAAGACAATTTCAACCGGGAATGGTTATATTTACCACTGAATATACCGCTGCTTTCTTCAATAGGCATAACTTTTCTTTGTTTATTGCTTGTCGGTGACGGATATTTTAGTGGTACGCTCCGGGTGGGAACCCGGGGCGTTTTTGCCTGATAAACCTTCCCTTTTTCAACCACTAAATATCCGTTATCATGAGAAATACAAAAGATAAAACCGGGCAGGAATTGTCCTATTACAGGTTCTCCCTCCTTTCTTACCTGAAAGAGAACCACCCCAAACGCACCGGAAACGCAGCTTTTATAAAAGAACGTGCTGATGCCGCTGCAGAAACTTACAGCAATGCTGTTAAAAACGGTCAGACGCACATTGAAGCCGAAGAACTGGCTTCTGAAGTACTTTACCAGGGACTGCATTTTTCCGCTTACAACACCCTTGTTCACATTCTTTGGAACGAGTTTTCAGCAGAAATACCTGAAGAAAGGGCAAAGGAGATTGCCCTTCAAATCTTACCTCTATGCAGTGAAGTGCTGGACAAATACGCCCTTACGGATGATTTTGCCAGTACTTCGCAATACGATGAATTATATACCGAACTGACGGGAACCGTCGAAATACTGCTCGAAGATGGCTTACAATAAAAAGGCGCACCTGCGGGCAAATATCGATGCGATAAAAACGGCGTTTGCCCTTGAACGGGAGAACCGTTGGGCAACAGCCGGGGAAAGGGAAATACTCGCCCGGTATTCCGGATTTGGTGCTATTAAGGAAATCCTCGACCCTCTGCCAACTAATGGTTCAGCAAATCCCCTGATAAATGAGCTGCATGATGTTTTACGCGAAAATACCCGCGATGAAAAAGAATACAAACGCTTTTTCGACGGACTGAAAAATTCTATCCTGACGGCATTTTACACACCACCGGAAGTAGTAAATGCGCTGGCAGGGGCGCTTATTGACAACGGAATCAAATCATCCCGTCTGCTTGACCCGAGCGCAGGAACGGGTGTATTTACCCAGGCTTTTAAACAGCTTTCTCCCGACATGGAAGTAACCTGTTTTGAGAAAGACCCGATTACCGGAATGATACTCAAACACCTTCACCCTGAAGATAAGGTAAGAGTAGAGGGTTTTGAAAATATTGAAAAGAAATATGCCGATTATTACGATGTGGCAGCAAGTAATATCCCGTTCGGGGATGTAGCGGTCTTCGACCCGGCTTTATTCTCCGACGGTGACCCGACAAAAAAGATTGCCTCACGTTCCATCCACAATTATTTTTTCCTGAAATCGGTGGATATGGTACGACCGGGAGGCCTAATAGCTTTTATTACTTCGCAGGGAGTACTGAATGCCCCGGCAAACCGCCCGGTGCGGGAATACCTGATGTTCCGTTGCGAGCCTGTTTCAGTTATCCGACTTCCAAATAATCTGTTTACTGAATTTGCTGGTACCGAAGTTGGCAGTGACCTGATAGTCCTTCAAAAACGGGAACAAAAAGACCTGTCCGTTTCTACCCCCATAAAACAGGCATTTATTGAATCACGCACCTTGTCCAATGGGATAACGGTCAACAACAGTTTTAAAACCTTCGCCAGGGTGGTACACACCGATGCCAAAGTTGATACCGACCCATACGGCAAATCGGCAATGGTGTTCACCCATAAAGACGGCATTGAAGGAATTGCCAAAGACCTGCGGCAAATGCTGAAAGAAGATTTCTCCCAACATTTGGACTTGCAGCATTATCAATCCCATGCCCAGGACACACCGGAAGAACAGGCAGCGGCCACCGTAAAAATCAAACCGGCGCTTGAATCAAATTTCAATGAACTCGATCCATTTTGGCAAGCTATCGAGGATAATTGGTTCCCCAACGATAATCAAACCGGAGCGGTAAAACCTACGATAGAAAATAAACCCGAACCACCTAAACAACAACCGATACATTCAGAGCAGGGTACGATTTTCAATGTGAACAATAGGGTCATTCAGAAAGAACCGACTAACGGGGCGAAATCCCGGCAAGCTGTTACGCAGGAACCGTTAATCAGTTTGTACGATTTGTTTGGCATTTCAGAAGAAGAGAGAAACGGGCAGAAACGTTCCAACCGGAGAAGGAACCAACAGCCCCAAAAACAGGAGCAGCAGGAAATTCCTTTCATGGAATGGCGCGAGCGGTTGCATTACGAAGGAATGCAAAAGAGGAGGCAACAGGAGAAAGAATCTCATAAAAACAGGAACGTACACGCGGTAAATGGTTCAAGAAAAGAAGAACAGGCGAAAAGTTTAGAAAGAGAACCGGAGCAGCGCAAACGTGAGGATGAGATGAAACCCGTACCGTTCAAAACTGAGTTGTTACCTCATTACCGGGAAGGTTCGCTGGTGTCCGACCAGTCCAACCGTATCGGTTATTTAAGAGATATTGAAGGTTTGCAACCCATGCTCTACTCTTTGGATATAAACAACACCCAAAAGCAAAAAGTATCTCTATACATCGAAATACGGGACACTTATCACCATCTGTACCGCAACGAAGCCGAACGGCTGGAAGCCAATCCCGCCCTTCGCGAAATGCTGAACCGCCTGTACGATAATTTTTCCTTTCGGTTTGGGTTACTCAACGACAAGAAAAACCTCGACCTGATTAAGATGGATGCACGGGGGACTGAGATTTTATCGTTGGAACGTTACATTGACGGGAAAGCGGTAAAAGCCGATATTTTCAACCGTCCAGTTGTATTCAATCCAAACGAACCTACCTCCGTTGATACACCATATGACGCGCTGGCCGCTTCGCTTAACAAATATGCCGGGGTAAACCTGGGCCATATGGCATCATTGACCGGAAACACCGCCGATGACCTGAAAGAAGAACTGAAAGGGACAATTTATTTCAATCCCATGACTGGCGGGTACGAGGTGGCTGATAAATTTATCTCGGGCAATGTTATTTCAAAAGCCGAAGAAGTGGAACATTTCCTGGAACACAATCCCGGACACCGTGAGGCGGAAGAATCGTTACATGCATTACGAGAAGCTATACCAAAACCCATTGCCTTCGACGACCTTGATTTTAATTTTGGTGAACGCTGGATTCCGACAGGAGTTTATAACAAATATGCTTCACACCTTTTTGATACAGAAGTGAACATCCACTACGCTTCCAGCCGTGATGAGTTCAGCGTTCAATCCGACTATTCGAATGCAAAGATTTCTGACCAGTATGCAGTGAAGTCACAAAGCCGCACTTTCAACGGGCTTGCCCTGATGAAACACGCTTTGCAGAACACTTCACCAAATATTACCAAAACAATCCTGGTGGACGGAGAGGAAGTAAAAGTGCGCGACGGGGAAGCCATCCAGCTTGCCAATACCCGTATCGATGAGATGCGTAATGGTTTTTCCGACTGGCTCCGTGAACAGTCGCCGGAGTTCAAAGACCGGCTGGCCGGTTTGTACAACCGTACCTTCAACTGTTTTGTCCGCCCGGCCTATGACGGTTCGCACCAGAGTTTTCCGGGACTTGACCTGAAAGGACTTGGTATTGACGCCCTCTACCGAAGCCAGAAAGATGCTATCTGGATGGACAAACTCAACGGAGGCGGAATTTGCGACCACGAGGTAGGTGGTGGGAAAACGCTCATCATGTGTTGCGGTGCTTATGAGAAGAAACGCCTGAGATTGGTCAACAAACCAATGATTACCGGTTTGAAAGCCAATATTCATGAGATTGCCAAAACATTCTGTACGGCCTATCCCAATGCCCGTGTGCTGTATCCGGGCAAGGAGGATTTTACACCCAAAAACAGGCAACGGATTTTCAACGAGATAAAAAATAACGATTGGGATGCTGTAATCCTTACACATGAACAGTTTGGTATGATTCCCCAGTCACCGGAGGTACAGCGCTATATTTTGCAGGCGGAACTTGACAGCGTGGAGGAAAACCTCGAAGTCCTCAAACGGCAGGGCAAAGAAGTCTCGCGTGCTATGCTGAAAGGTTGTGTGAAACGTAAACTAAACCTGGAAGCCAAGCTCAAACAGGTTACTTTCAACATTGAAAACCGGAAGGACGATGCAGTGGATTTTCGACTAATGGGAATAGACCATTTGTATGTGGATGAATCGCATAAATTCAAGAACCTGACTTTTAATACCCGACATGACCGGGTAGCCGGGCTGGGAAATCCTGAAGGCAGCCAGCGGGCATTGAATATGCTCTTTGCGATTCGTACCATACAGGAGCGCAATGGAAAGGATCTGGGGGCAACCTTTCTTTCAGGAACCACCATCTCGAATTCGTTAACGGAATTGTACCTGTTGTTTAAGTATCTCCGTCCAAAGGAACTGGAACGGCAAAACATTAAAACATTCGATGCCTGGGCAGCTATTTTTGCAAAGAAAAGCATCGACTACGAATTTTCGGTAACCAATGAGATCGTACAAAAAGAACGTTTCCGTTATTTTATTAAGGTGCCGGAACTGGCGCAGTTCTATGCCGAGATTACGGACTACCGTACCGCTGCCGATATTGGTATTGACCGTCCGAAGAAAAACGAAATCCTGCACAACATTCCACCGACACCGGACCAGCTTGGTTTTATAAACCGCCTGGTTCAATTTGCAAAAACCGGTGATGCGACATTGTTGTTCCGCTCCCCCCTGAACGAGCGGGAAGAAAAAGCAAAAATGCTGATTGCAACGGATTATGCCCGGAAAATGTCACTGGATATGCGTATGGTCGATTCCCGCTTTGAAGACCATATCGACAACAAAGCAAGTCATTGTGCCCGTATGATTAATGGCTACTACAGGAAGTACAACGGGCATAAAGGGACACAGTTTGTATTCAGTGACCTGGGGACCTATAAACCGGGAGAATGGAATGCTTACAGCGAAATTAAGCGCAAACTGGTGGAAAACCACAACATTCCGGCACACGAAATCCGTTTCATACAGGAAGCAAAAACAGAAAAAGCCCGGAAAATGATGATAGCTGATATGAACAACGGGAGAATCCGGGTGATGTTTGGCTCCACTGAAATGCTGGGAACAGGCGTAAACGCCCAGAAACGTGCAGTAGCTGTTCATCATTTGGACTGTCCATGGCGTCCGTCGGATTTGGAACAACGAGATGGAAGGGCAGTAAGGAGGGGCAATGAAATAGCCAAAACAGTTGCAGGGAACCAAGTGGATGTTATTCTTTACGCTGTGGAAAAATCATTGGATGCCTATAAATTTGGCTTGCTACATAACAAACAACTTTTTATCCGCCAGTTAAAAAACAACAACCTTGGATGTCGAACCATTGATGAAGGGGCAATGGACGAAAAAAGCGGCATGAACTTTTCTGAGTATGTGGCTATCTTATCGGGTAATACGGAATTGCTTGAAAAAGCAAGGCTGGAAAAGAAAATTGCAGCACTGGAAAGCGAACGCCATGCATTTATCAGGGGAAAGTCATCGAGCCGGTACAAGCTGGAGAATATTACACAAACGGTCGAACGCTATAAAGAGCTTATTGAGCGTATCTCCAAAGACGAGGAGAACTTCAAATCCCGCGTCCAAACCAACGAAGACGGTTCCTACCGTAACCCGATACAGTTGGACGGCGTTACAGGCAGCGACTTTAAACTAATCGGGAAAAAGCTGAATGAAATTGCAGGTACTGCCAAAACGCATGGTACACATGAGACAATTGGAAGTTTGTACGGATTCACTCTTTATGTAAAAAGTGAAACCACGAATAAAGATGGTCTCGATTTCATACAAAACCGTTTTTCTGTTCGTGGCGATGGAGAAATATTTTATCAATACAACAACGGGCAGATGGCCGTTGACCCAAAGCTTGCTTCACAAAATTTTCTTCATGCTTTAGTGGAAAATATGCCACGGCTGTTAGAACGTTATAAAACGGATAACGAAAAACTATTAAAGGATATTCCTGTGCTCAAAGAAGTGGTGGAAAGTACCTGGCGAAGGGAACCTGAATTGGTTGAATTAAAATCGGAACTGGCAAAGCTGGAACGGCAAATTCAGCAGTCGTTAAAGTCAACTGGTGAAACAGAAAGACAGATTTCTGCTCCGGTTAATGGAGCTGTAAGCAAGATACCTCCATCCGAAAAGTATAAACAGGAAGAGTCACCTAAAATACCGGAACGGCTACGGAAAATTGCTGAAGCTTCAGACGGAAGAATTATTATTGCTGGTATTGGTCATTCTGCAAAACAGGATAATCCCATCGTTTCTAAAAGTTTGAAAGTATAGTATACAACGAAAAGAGCCGGTACTCTATAACCGATACCGGCACTTTTCTTTTAACTTCCCAATCTGCACCGTTTAACAACGAAGCGGGTAAAGCAAAAAAAACACTCATTTTTTATCTTTCCGGTTACGCCGTGTATGAAAACGGCTAAAATGAGTTTCAATGAATTTCATGACATCTGATTCTTTATAGAAAGTTTTATGATATATCATTTGAAAGGGCAGTTCGCCTGATGAACGGTAACGCTGTAATGTTCGTTTGCTGACATTAAGCATCCGGCATACATCGTAATTATCCAGCAATTTTTCGCCATCAAATAAAGGAACTTCTTCCTCTGGGTCGCCCAGCTTGTCAACAACGTCATCCAGCTTTGAATTTAAACGCTGCATCCAGCTGTCAAAATATTCCTTCTCTATAAACATAACGGTAACTCATTGAATTACGGCAAAGTTATATGCTGTTAGCATGGATGATTAGGAAGTCGGTATCACTTTTTTTTGAAATAATTTCCGACAACTTGATATTCAATGACTTTCACGGAGTATTTAAAGGAAACAGCCATGAAAAAAATAGAAGGATACTCGGTATTGATTGTCTATTTCTTTCTTCCCATACGCCGGAGTAGGGCAGCTTTTAGCTTATCCAAAAAGGGAGTAGGAATATTCCGGGTTTTCATTTCGCTAAAGGCACGAGAGAGATTTTTATCAAGTTGAATATTAAAAACGTTTTGGATATAATCAGAAAGTTGTGTTAGTGGCACATTTCCGAAGGTACTGTCACTGTCCCAGGAATAGAGCTGTTCCATTAATTCTGTTTTAGTCCCTCGCCACGTTAGTTTAATTAAAGGAAATCCTGAAGGGAGAATCGTTAGTCCATTGGTATCCAATTGTTCTAGCTCTTGCATCAAGTAAGCTAAAAGCATATCATTGGATAATATTTTAGCAACTTTAAAGTCGCAATTCGTCGAAAATTTTGGATCGAGTTCGTAGTAAAATGTTTCGAGATATTGTTCTGTGTCCGTCTTCCCTCTTAAAAAATACAAGGAATCTAGATGAGTAGCACCTGAACGATAATACCGGATAAAATCCAAGCGTTTAAGATTATATTTGTTTATCTCATTCAATTCTTCGCTTAAATACTCCTTTTGTTTGTCTGTCCCTGCAGGACGGTTCATTTCAATGTTGTACAGCTTTCTGTAATAAATTAACCGATAACAGAATTTAGGTTTGATTTCTTTGAAAAAAGAGATTTCTTCCTCTTCATTTTTAAATTGATAGGATAGAATAAAAGTCTTTAGCTGATCAAACGCTTCGGCAAGCACATGAGAGGCTTCTAATGATTTCTTCAGAACATTGAAACCTGATGATTCAATTCGGTTAATAGCTTCATCGGTTTCCTTGCGTAGTTTGGAGATGTATTCAAGCATGCTTTATATATTAAATAAATCAGTAAACTAGTGAGATTATTAGTAATTCATAATTCATTCTCTGCTAGTTGCATTTTTGTTTTTCTAAATGACTAGCGTCTTTTATTTTGTTAATTTTAAAAAAAAAAATATAACTCTTCTTCAAGTTTTTTTTAATACAATATTTAGGCTAAAGCCATTCATGAAAAATGATAATATTATTAACTCTAAATATATTTCGACATCTTATTGACTATCTATTGCTTTAGTTATTTGTATCTTGGATTAAACGCAGATGAATTAAAAATTATCTTTAATTGAGAAACTGCATTTTTTCCAAGAACTTCAATAAACCATACAAGGTGATTATTATCGCTGCACTTATAATAGTATTTGCACTTCCAATTTGCCCATTACAGAAAAGTAAAACATCAATCACCGAAAAATAAAGAAACCACGAATTATACTCTTTTTTCAGAGCCCATTTCCAATTAAAGTGAAATCCTTTAAAAGCAGTATCAATAAGGCTGAGATCTGGGAGTAGCATACTTACTTCTGATTTATATTTTTTGTATTCTTCACCATATTTTTCCAATAACATATTTTCTTCAGCCTTAATAATTGCTAAGTATAAGAGTAAGAATACTGGAAATATTATTAGAACAAAAAACATCGAGTTGGCAAATATTCCAAAACCTAATAGCAATAGCAGATTTCCTAAATACATTGGATTTCTGCATAAAGAATATATGCCATTGGGAACATGAATTGTAGCGTAAATCTTCCTTTGAGAATTTCCCTTGATAACATACTCGAGCCCAATAGTAATGCTCCTTATTAAAACTCCAGCAATAATAAGAGCTCCACCAATTAAGAATGACCATTCCCATGGGAAAATGGTAGAAGACGGTAAAAAAAGTCCGGCATGAAGAATTGGAAATATAATTTGCCGGTAACGAAGAATCCAGTTTCCAAACTTTATAAACATAACCGTTGACTGTAACAAAAATACATTTGGATGATATTGTTATATTGAAATCTCTTTAAATATTCCCTGATTGTCTCTTAAAAGGATTATGTTCGGTGGAGTGATTAAGCAATCTGTTTTATTTAATCTATAACTATTAACAGATACACCTATGATAAACTGACAAATACTGAAATACACAATTTTATTCATAACTCTGCATTTATTTTCATCGTTCAATGATTGCTATAATCATGTTAAACAATAGCATATTAATTGAAAAAAATAACAAAACAATACACACTGTCTGACTAATATTGTTTTATGGTCAATATATGAAAATATTTAAACATTTAGTCATATTTTGCAATTTTTATTAAGTAGTTAAGATTTTAATCCCTTTACAAGAAATTCTGCAAGTTCTTTGATTGTATGAATGTACTCAGAATATTTATTTTGCAGAAATAACGGTACTTCCATGCTATTAACCAGCATTAATAGCATATTTACTGTTGAGTCAATATTATTAAATTGCAATACACCCTCTTCCTCACCTTTTTTGAGCATCTGATAAAAGTTATTTCTCTCAAATGCGGCAAAGTCTTCCCTCACTTCCTCCACAAAATGATATTTTTCAAAAAAATCGGCTTTCAAAGTTTCATGGTAATTTACAGATTCATGCAATAACTCAAGCCTTTTAAAAAAGTAGTTACTAAGAACTGTTAAAGCATCTTCATCAGAATTAACAACTTTCTGTAACTCAGATTTTACCGTACTAAGCTCCTGCTTTAATACTTCGTTAAATAATTCTTCCTTGCTATTATAGTGATAATATAAAACTCCCTTTGCTTTATGGATGTGTTTTGCAATCTCATCCATCGTTGTTTTATAAAACCCAAATTTCGAAAAATACTGAGTGGCAGCACTTATTATTATCGATTTGATTTCTGGTTTTGCCATGTTGACTATATTTCACAAATGGTCAAAAATAATATAATTAAAGGCAATAAGCAACATTTATATACTCCTTACCCTGAAAGTCTAGAAAATTACTCCATTCCATCCCTTTACTCTTTTTTGAACCCATTGGTACCCTTGAGGTAAAAGCTGCTTGAATCCAACACTTCTGAAAACAATCTTTTCCGCGAATAAAAAATTTAAAGAACCTGAAAGTGCTCCCGCTACCAGGTTACAAATTATGACATCCCATCCAAAGATTTTTTCGAAACCAAGAAGTAAACCCATTCTTACTATAAATCCAAAGGTTAGGAAGAAGTTATATTGAAGGAATTGTGAGATAAATGATTTGTGTTCATTACCCCTTGATATTTTCTTATTCCAAATCCAGTAATAAGAAATTATAAATTTCAAAAGTAATTCTACTTCAAACGCAATAGTTGGGGCAATTATATAATTTCCAATGTAGTTATGAAAAATGAAATTTGATAGAACCCATAAAACTATTGTTTCAACAGCTGTCCCCAATATTCCATTTAATGCAAATTTCAGATATCTATTTCCCATTAATAATCAAATCAATTTTCAGTTTAATCCTTCTTACTTTCTTTTAAATGATATCTGATTTGCTAATTTTTCTTCTTAAACTAAAAAGATCATAAATAAATATTATATGATATCAATTGTGATAAGATCATAAGCAAACCAGTAGCTATCCTTATTATTATCAGGTCTCTGGTCAAATGATTTTTTTAAAAAATGTTTTCGCAACTAAATTGTAATTTTCCAGTGCAGTAACAGCAATTTGATGTCCCTCCTTGATGAATTCTTCCATCGCTTTAGAAGAAGAAGTTTTACCAAATTTTGTGGGATGTATTAAACCTGGAAGCATAACATATTTGACCTTTTTACCTTCTGATTGAAAGTAAAGATTAATTAAAGTCTCAACACCAAATCTTGTTTCTTTCATCTTTTCCACAATTGGTAAGATATCTTTTCTTAACAGACACCGTTGACCGGTAAATGATTTAAAAGGATTTACCCTATAATTAATTAATGTCTCTGTAGGCTGGCCCAGCACCATATCAGCTTCTTTGTTTTTTATGGGTGTAATTAATTTTAAAAAATGTCCTTCCTGAAGGTTTGACAAATCGGCATCAATAAATACAACGATATCTCCACCTGCATGTTGAAGAGCCGTTGCCATGGCATACCCTTTCCCCATGTTTTCTTCCAATACTATATGCTGAAAACTGTAATATTTACTCATCCTTTTCAGAATAACATCTGTATTATCGGTTGAACCATCACTAACAATAAAAACCTCATCGAAAAAATAGTCAGCAACGGTAGCAACTACTTTTTCAATTGTTTTCTCCTCGTTATAAGCACATACAATTGCTGTTATCTCTATATCGTTCATATTAATGTTGTTTTTAGTTAATAATTTATTTTGGCATTTCCTGTAAAAACATTGCAAATCTTAAATGATTTATAACTTATTTCTACCCTGCACCCATTGACAGCTTCCAATAACTTGAATAATGTGAATTTGTTAGTTATAATATTTTTATATCATGTACCTTTCTTTGTTAAACTAATTTACGTGAATGTCCACATATTGATTAATACTTTTTCGTGCTTCCATTCTACCCAATTCAATTAGCTGCTCAGCTTTATGAAAATCGAAAGTTTTGGCAGATGATGCCGGAATATTTATCAGAATATCTGGTTTATTTACCATGAGTGAAAGCTCAGATATTCTTTCAAGCATCACTGAAGTCGTGAAATGAACCAGAGTATAGTACCCCTGACTTTGTTTATTTCCACCGGGGATAAATTCGATGATCTTTTTAACTATATCATTTATAGTAGATGGCAACAAAGAACCGTATATAAATGCTTTATTTTCAGACAATTCACTATTGTTGCCTTTCCCATTTCTCGTTATTTTCACATTATTCCCATCATATAAATTTACGGCCACAAGAATGTCGTTTTCAGTACGGGTAATACAACCAACCGGCACAGGATTAAGTAACCCTCCATCAACAAGAATCCTGTCTTCTTGGGGAACAGGCGTAATAATTGTTGGAATAGATATAGATGCCCTGGCAGCTTCATAGAAACTGCCAGTTGTGAATACTACTTCTTTTCTATTGATTATATCAGTAGCAACTGCTGAATAAGGAATGTTCATTTCCTCTATTGCCTTATCCGGAATAAAAGCATTCATCCTTTTGAAAACTTTTTCAGCTCTTAAAAGTCCGTTCGTACTTAGAGTAAAATCCATTAGATTGTAAACATCTTTTTTTCTCAAAGCGCTTACCCATTCTGTAAACTCCGGCAGTTTCCCCATTGCGTAAAAACCACCAATTAATGAACCAATAGAGGTCCCGCTTACTGATGTGATGTTAAATTCTTGTTTCTCCAGCTCTTCAATTACACCTATATGCGCTAAACCTCTGGCGCCCCCACTGCCCAAAACCAGTGCTACATTTTTTCTCATTTTATTGTATATTCTTAATTTATTTTATACACTCAAAGATTAATATGTTCAGCTTTTATCTCCCTGCGAGATAGCTCTTCCAATTCCAGGTCATAGTCTTCCATTTGTTGATAGTAACTTTCGTCAATTAAAGCTTCCTCCGCTTGTAGATTTTCGGGTTTTGACTCTTCTGTAAAAATGTTTTCCCTGAAATTCCGGTAATGATCCCGAATAGAACATGGCATTAAGTAATTGTAATCCTGCGAATTAAAATATTCTGTTTGCCATTTTTTGCCACGCTTCATTAATAAGGACTTAGTGGCATCTACCAGGCTTTTACCTTCACGGTATAAATCAATTATATTATCCTCATAATAAGGGACAAAAACACAAGGCATAATATTGCCGTTCCAATCTATATATAAGTATCCCCCCATTCTACCGTAAGCAATACATCCATTGGTAAGTAAAGCACTGTTCCAGAAATCGGCAACAGGATATCTTTTTTCTTCCAGTAGTCTTTCCCAGGCTTTGTATAATTGTATTCTCTTTTTAGGCTCAACCATTAGGTCAAAAGTTTCTTTCCCCCGTCCAATAGGCATAAATTGAAATTGAAACATATATGTTGCTCCTTGTTCTTCGAAGTAATAATCATAAAAATCATCTTTGAGTAACGTGTCGCAGTTTTTTCGAGTTGCTGTTACTGATATCCCGAATGGTACACCGGCATTGCGAAGATTTTCGAAAGTCTTAAGAATTCGCTTATGAACACCGTTGCCTCTCCTTTCATCTGTTTCCATTTCAAATCCTTCAACGGAAATAGCGGGAGTAACATTTCCAAGTTCGGCTAACTTCTGTGCCACTTCCTCTGTTATCAACGTTCCGTTGGTATAAACAAGGAAAAATATATCATTATATTTTTTGAAAACATCTATCAATGTTTTTCCTTCGCTTTTATAAAGAAAGGGTTCACCTCCGCTTATAACAACAAACCTCCTCCCAAATACATAATACACTTCACCAATTATTCTATCCACTATGGAATAAGGAAGGGTTGGAACTGTGGTCTGGTCGCTTGAAGCATAACATCCGGTACAATGCAGATTGCACCGTTGGGTAGGCGACAGAGTAATAAATCCGGGAGGATAATCACCATATTGTGATTTAAATTGCTCACTTCTTTCACTCGGCTTGTTGATTTTATTAAATGTACTATCGCTAACTACTATTTTGATAATTTTTTCAATACTCTTTTTTGAATAATTATGCTTATCTAAATTTTTTACCACTGTGTTTAGTACGCTTGAATAATATAAATAACGAAAATGATTTGTTTGCGAAGGTTGACTATCATTTCCAGAGAGTCTGTTGTACATAAATTTGTCAAACTTTTTGGCAGTTAAATGTCTTGATGCTTTTTGGTTTAAAATGAGATTTAAAGCCTCGCCAAATAAAAATTCGGTTGTTTTCATGATTTTAAATTTTAAATTATTAATATTTCATAGAATAAACTTCTGAACGGATCTTTTGTGCCCATTCCCAATGAGTTAAGGATTTATCGAAGTCATTATGATGAATAACTTTCCCTATTTTCACATGTACGGATTCTCCTTTTTTTCTAAAAAGTTCCCGGGGAAGTAAAATCAACTCGATATTTAATTTTACCCTAAATAATTTTCTGAAAATATAAATGGTATAAAATAGGTTAGAGTTCTTTCCGTAAATTCGGATGGGAACAATATCTCTTTCGTGTTCAATTGACTTAGCTATAAAACTTTTGTGCCAAAATTCATCCTGTATCCTAAATTTCGAAACACGGGAAACCATTCCAAATGGGAAATGGGTAATTGGCACGTCTGATGAAAATACCTTGTTTAATTCAATTAAATGCTTTTTTTTATTTTTCCCAAATACGTTAACCTCCGATACAAGTGGTTTCAGGTTTGGAACATACATAAATGCATCATTCCCGATAGCCTTTAGTCGACCATATTTTGAACCCACAATAAAAGTAAGGACCAGCCCGTCTAAAAGTCCAAACGGATGATTAGCTATAAAAAAGCATTTTCCATTTTCAGGTAAATTCTCAAAGCCCACAAATTCAGCTTTAATTTCAAACTCCTCTACTATCTTACCCACGAAATCAATCCCTTTAAATGCTGAATATTTATCAAGAATTTCATTAATCTCATCTTGCTTAATTATATTTGAAATCCAGCCTATTACAAAATCAGGTAATTTTTTCAGGAATTTTGAATTGCTACTTTTTATAATTAATGCGATATCGATATGGTCCATTTCTATTTCTTTTGATAGATACAATCAATATTAAATCTTTAGTAATAAAGCTCCACTTGAGTATCCTCCACCAAAAACGGTTACTCCAATCAAATCTCCTTTGGAAAATTTATTGGAATTCTCAGATAAAGCAATAGGTGTACTTGCACAACCTGTATTCCCTAGTTTGTCAAGGTTTATAATCATTTTATCTTTACTCAGTTTTAAAATCTTTCTTATGTTTTCCAGGATTCGGATATTTGCCTGGTGTGCAACCAGATAATTTAGGTCGTCGATTCCCATATTGTTTTTGATTAGGATTTCTAATAATATATTGACCATATGGGCAATTGCGTTAATAAAAACATCTTTACCTATAGGCATTTTTAACCCTCCATTTAGTGGTCTTAAATGAACGGCTTCAGATGCTTGTCCAATGTTCCCTAGTCCTTTAGTGATTACATCAATGATTTTAATATCATTTGGTGTAACCCTTTCTTTTGAAATGAAAATGGCAGCGGCGCCATCTCCCCATAAATGACCAGATTGAATATCACTTACTTTGCTATAAGCCGTATTATGTTCAGATGCAATAATCAGTACCTTTTTGGCTTTTTCCATCGAAAAATAGCCTTGGGCAATTTCAACAGCGTTCACAAAAGAAGAACATGCCGATGTAACTGTAACTGCTTTTGCATTTTTTATATTAAAATGATTTTGTATTGAGTGTGCCAGGCTAACAACAGTATCAAAAGGAGTATATGTCGCGCCGATGATTAGGTCTATCTCTGAAATATTGTAGGGAAGCAATGGGATAGATTCTCTTACAACTTTTAACGCCATTGTTTCGGTATTTTCTCCCAACGTGGCCTTTCTCCTTTCCTTTATTCCGGTTCTTTTTGTAATCCACTCATTATCAAGTCCGTTCTTTTCTTTGAAATAACTGTTAAGGATGACCAACTCTGGGACATAATGATTGATTAAATTGATGTACATATTTATTCTATTTGACATTTATTGTTTTTTGGTCAATTTGTAGGCAAAAAAATTATCGTTTTTCAATACCTCTTAAAAGAATGTTAATCATGAATTCAAGTTTTTCCTCAATTTCGAGATGTTTACTGACCATTATAGGTACTTCAAAACCCTTTAAGGCCCTGACAATTACAAAAGCAGTTTGAACTTCATCACTTTGCTCAAACTCACCATTTTTCATTCCTTGAACCAGAATCGATTTAACTAATGTAACTTCCTCGTTATCATATTTTTCTCTAATTCTTTCTACGAAACCTAAATAGTTTAAATATTCATTTTTAAGTGCCTCATACATATTTGATAACTCACCAAGAACTTTCATCCGGGTTGTAATGTAATTAGTTAGCTTCATTTTTCCCGTTTCACCTTCTTCAACAGCTCTTATCAATTCTCGTTGGAGTGTACTAAATTCTTTTTCAACAACGCTTTGAAATAACTCTTCTTTATTTCTGAAATAATAATACACAGAACCTTTAGCTTTATGTGCGGCTTTTGCGATTTCATCAACTGTCGTTTTTTGAAAACCAAACTTGCTGAAGATATGCATTGCTACCTTTATAATATGTTCTCTGGTATTCGTAATATCCATTTTAACTATTTGACCTTTTTCGTTCTTTAGTACAAAAATAAATATTTTAATCGATTATTGTTCCAATTCAATAAAATATTATCATGATTTAATATTAATTCACAAACTACAAAAGCGATGTCATTTTTTACAAAACACCTTGATATTTTTTTATTCCTGAATAAGAAGTACCCTTAAAAGCACATAAATAGATTATAATTTTCCATGACGAAAAATGGAAATTAGAAGCCAAAGTCCTATGATGGTTGCTGCAAGAAAGCCCAAAAGACCAACCAGTGAAATCCCATTCCAAACTGGTGGCACATTCGCTAGGATAACTAAAGAAGACCCTACTGTTATTGAAGCCAAAATGATTGCAATTGTGATGCGGTTACTGATTTGTTCATGTTTATCAATTAAAGGCTCCATTCCTTTATGTTCAATGTTAATTTTTAAAGACCCATTTTTTAATTTATCTATTATTTCTCTGATTTCGTAAGGCAAATCTTTTGCTAAAAGCAATAACTCCTCTGAAGAAACCATTAGGTCGTTAAAGTATTTTTGGCTTCGAAAACGTCTTTTTATTAATTTTTTAAAAAAAGGTTCAATTTGCTTTGACATATTAAAATCCGGATCAAGCATTTCACCATCACTTTGTAAAAGAAGTAGTGCTCTCCCTAAGGAATAAAGATCCGATGGAATTTTTAAATTATTTTGAGGGAAGAATTCCACTAAATCATTAAATAAATCCGGTAAATTAATATTTTCCAGTTTTTGATGAAAATAGAGATTTAATATTTCTGTAATCTGAAGTTCCAGCTTTTGCATTTTTATTTCCCCATTCGTCTCACATATCTTGAGTAAACTCCTGATGATTTTATCTGGATCGTTATTAATTGCACCTACAACCATGGAAGTAATCAATTCTCTTGTCTTACTGGTAAGTGTTCCCATCATTCCAAAATCCAGAAAGCATATTATGTTTCCAGGCAACACCAGAATATTTCCAGGGTGAGGATCAGCGTGAAAAAAACCAAAGTCAAATATTTGTTTTAATTCTGACTCTGCGCCTCTTTGGGCAATTGTTTTCCTGTCAAGTAACTCCTGTCCGTCAGCTTCAATATCCGAAATCCTAACGCCATTAATGTATTCCATTGTTAGTACTTTACTCGTACAATAATCCCTGTGACATTGGGGAACATATACTGTAGTATCATCTCTGAAATTGTTTGTAAATTGTTCTATATTTGAAGCTTCAATTAAAAAGTTTAGTTCTTTATGTATTGATCTATCAAACTCTTCTACAATATTGACCATGTTATATGATTTCATCTCAGGAATATGCTTTTCCACTCTTTTTGCAAAAAGGAACATGATTTCAATATCTGTATCAATAATACGTTTAATACCGGGCCTTTGAACTTTTACAGCGACTTCCTTCCCGTCCATTAAAGTCGCCTTATATACCTGTGCTATCGATGCAGCTGCCACTGGTAATGGGAGAAAATTTCTGAAAATTTCTGAAACTGGTTTCCCTAATTCTTTTTCGAGTAATGGAGCGGTTACCTCCCAAGAAAAAGAAGAAACAGAATCTTGCAATTTTTTTAATTCATTAACTAATTCAGGTGGAATTAAATCTCCTCTTGTACTCATTATCTGCCCAAACTTGATAAAGGCTGGGCCAAGTTCCTCTAAAACCATCCGTATTCTTTCCCACCTGGAAAGGCTGAGAATTGAATCACCAACTTTTTTAAAAGTCAATTTTCTCCCTAAAAACCCCAGAATATCAAAACCTGATGCTGATACAAGATCATAAAATCCATATTTGGTAAGGATTTTAATAATTTCGAAATAACGTTGGGTCTGCCGATGTGTCTTTCCAATGGCAACAATCCTTTGAATCATTACTAGTTTATTCAGGTGTCTCCCTCATTTTCCGTAATTCTTTGTAAATTTTATCCACATCCTTTTTAGTAGCAAGACCTAAACTGTCAATGTACTTTTTAATTCTTTCATCAATTTTTTTGTCAAGGTTTTGCTTTGCTTCTTCAGACTGTTTCAAAAGTTCATCGGCAAGTTTACGAGCTTCCTCTTCTGATAATTTTGCTTCTTCTGCCGTTTTTTTCACTAAATCCTGAATTTTGTCTTTGGTCAATAAACCAAATCCAATTCCCGTGAGAATTCCTTTTTTTAATAATTCAATCATAATTTCTATTTTTAAGTTTGAAAATTTCAGTGACAAAAGAGAATATACGACTCTGTAATTTTCTTTGTCCTCTAGTCAAATACAGCTTTACATTTAATAATTTCAAATAATTCTCTAAAACGGCAACTTCCTAATCAATATGTACAAATACTGATCTTATTTTTTAACAGAAGTATTATTAATTATTCTTGATGGTCTGAATTATTCAATTAATTACCAAAATCGTTTTTCTTTCAATTCCTTTTTGAAAAATTCGAATCATAAATTCAAGGTTTTTTTCTATTTGATTATTATCAGATAACATCAGAGGCATTTCCAATCCCTTCAACGTAGCAACAATATCAAGCGCAGATCTATTTATATCTTCATTTTCGAATTCGCCATTTTCTATTCCGTTTTTAAGGATCGTCTTAACAATCGAAATCTCTTTTTCATCATATTTTCTTCTAACTCTTTCAATTGATCTTAAATAATTTAAGTATTCATTTTTCAATGATTTTTCAATCCTAAATAAATCTTTAAAAACAAATACCCTGGTTGTTACATATTTTTCGATTTTTGATTTCCCAGTGACACCGGAATCTACAGCGTTTGTTAATTCCAGGTAAAGTTTTTCAAACTTTCTGTCAACAATAACCCGAAATAATTCCTCCTTACTTTCAAAGTAATGGTAAATAGCCCCTTTCGATTTGTCTGCAATTTCAGCTATTTCATCAATCGTTGTCTTCTTGTAACCGAACCTGTTAAATAAAGATATTGCTACTTCAATAATATGTTCTTTTGTATTTTTATTATACATATTTACAATATTTGACTAATATTGTTTTATATTCAAATCTAGAAATTATTTTTGTATATTACAAATAAGATTTTAATTAAATAAGTAAGATTTCACTTTACTTTAATACAAAATTTATTGTCTTGTTTTATTAAAAATCATGAATACCAAAGATTTTATTATTGATGAATCGTTCAAGTTATTTTTGACGCATAGTTATGAAGGAGTTTCAATTAACCATTTAAGCAATGCTATATGTATGACAAAAGGTACCTTGTATCACCATTTTAAAAGCAAGGAAGAACTGTTCAAATTAGTAGTAGATAAGTATCTTTATATTCCTACGTTTAATATAGATGCTAAGACAAATAGTTTATATAAATTTATACAACAAGGTAATATACAAGCTGAAAAAAAATTACTTTTCTATTTTAAAGACAATAAGGTATTTACACCACTAGATTATTTTTCTTTCCTTGCTGATATTTTCCGACATTATCCAGATTTCGCAAAAAAGAAGAAGAAATTCGTAAATGTAGAAATAGAAAAAATAACATTCATATTACATAAAGCTATTAAAATAAGAGAGATAAGAGAAGATATTAACGTCCCTCTGATTGCTACTAGTTTTTTTTCTATGAATATGGGACTTTTAAGTAATCCATTCAGTGAAAATTCTATAGAAGAATCAATACTTATATTGAGAGAACAGAATTTTGAATTTTATAAATTGCTGAAAAGATCATAAAGTTCTACAAAGATTCTGAGCGTAAAGTAATGCTAGTTATTTAATAACTGTCACTCAAATGACTTCATCCTTTAAATTTTTCATTTTATTACTCTTATGTCAAACTTAGAAACTCATCTCAGCCCTGAAGAATATTCCATTTTTATCGGCAAAACCACTTTTTTCGTAAGTTACTCCTAACTGACGGACATATTCCACGCGTAAAACCTTAAATATATTGGTCAGGCCAAATCCTATTTCAGCATAAGGTTTGCTCATTTCATTAGAATAATATCCCGGCAGGTCGAAAACAGGATGATATGAATCGTTTAACATACCATAATGACATTTAAACGATACCATTTCCCGTAATTTAAATCTTCGTATAACGGGCAAATGGTTCAAAACAATTCCTCCGCCAGTCCAGTCAAGGTGTAAATTTGTATAAAGGTTGTGGGCAAAAGTGGCAAAGTGCAGAAGATTATAGCCATACTTTGAGTATCCCAACGACATGGAACCTGTAGGAAGGTCGAGTAAATCATAGGGCGCATCTCCCAACAGATATCCGCCATTTACCATGTAACGCATATTTATCATTCCCATATTTAACATGCCCGATGCAGACGCATGAATCTGTGCGTAAATATCCAAATCATCAGACGCGCTGCCTGGCAGACCTGTTTTGCCAACATCAAGACTGAAATTAATTACAGGTAACTGGGTCAGATAATAAACACGGGCGAAGTAGTACTTATCGTAATGTTGTCCGAATGCAAACCTCGTATTGAAGAGAATTCCATAATTCGAGTAATTCTCATATCCTGTGTTATTGCGAAGAAAATGAACATCAGGAGTTTGGGTACTGTATAGCCAGTATGGTTCTATTTCCACACATACATCGTTTTTAGTATTAAACTCCAGGTTTAATTTTATGCTCTTTTCCCCTTTTAAACATGGATTTTCCTCCCTGGCTGTAAATATGGAAATGAAATTGGAATTGCCTCTTTCATTTGGATTCTTTTTAATAAAACGCAGATACTTATCCTGCGACACTAATGTATAATCATCAGAATAAGATCCTCTTAAAATAAATTTATCTGTTTCACCCGGTTGCCACGCAAAGTTTGCTCCATATTTAAACTCTCCACTTCGGGTTCCATAGCCAATAATACCTCCAATCGTAAAATGCTCAAACATTTTCTCTCCTGTACGCAATGGTACCGAAAATCGCTGACCTTCAATGGCATTGGTTGTGTAAATATCGAAAACGGGCCCAATTTGAAATTTCCCCAAATCAACATAACTGGTCAGTACCATTCCACCAATACCATCGACACTTCTTATAAATGAGTTTTCCTTTAATTTACTTACACGCAAATAGGTACCTTCGTCAAAACTGCTTTTTGAAGTAAATTCAGTACGGTTCTTCCAGGTGCGGGGCTTTACTTCGTCCAACTCTGTAGAAGTAGAAAATTTAGTGTTCTTTGTCACCAACCAGTTCCCTTTTGAAACCTCGTTTATTCTCTGCGAACCGTAGCGTGAAATGGTATCTTTATTCAGGGATAAGGAGAGATTCATGCTTATCTCCTGTTCATCATAAAACCACTCGTCTTTATCGTTACTTAAATAACTGACTTTTGCCCTGAACCCATTTACAAAATTTATGTTTGCTTCTTTTTGTAAATATGCATAAATATCAGTTAATGCAAAAGTACTGTCCTGTATAGTAAACCTTCCTGTAAACAAAGGATTGTACTTATTTTTAGGTGAAAACGAAAAACTGTAATATTTCTTCCCGTTTATGTTTGTACTGTCATTCAGGTAAAAATTGTATTGCGCCATTGCATTATTACTTAATGGCGAAACTATTCCCCTGTAAAGAATATTGATCTGATCCTTGTAAAAATCCAGGTCAACAACTGCATGTAAAAGGATCATACTCTCAATAGTCTGGTTCAGTTTTGGAAATATTCCGTCAACCCGCCTGTAAACTATGCTGTCGTCTTTGTTTTGGCAATTGCTTCCCTCTTCTGCAAGATATATCGGGCTAAAACGAATATTCATACTATCAACCTGAACCGTTACTTCTTCCATGTTCGGGATAAACCTGTTGATTCGCGAGGTTGAATCAATTGCCAGATATACAGCGGTTCGCTTGTAGGTTTTGTAAGCATCTACATTTTCAATGTTTTGCCGGTTCTCTTTTTTATGTTCCTGTATTTTCTGAAATAAAACTTTTGCCCTTGAAATTTCAGGCCTGACTGTTACCTCGCCCAATTGCAGGGTTTCTTCCGACAAGAATACAATAAGTGGATTTTCAGTAATATTTTTTGCCGGAATTTCTATTCGTTCGTAACCAACTGAAGAAACACACAGCGTATCTTTCGGTGACAACTTCAACAGAAACATTCCGTTCATATCTGACATTGTTCCCGTGGTTGTCCCCTTAATCCAGATATTTGCATAAGGAATTGCTTCCTGTGATTTTTTATCTTTTATGGTGCCCGTTAATGCCTGACCCATAGCCTCTACACCAAGTAAAGCAATAATGATGGTAAGAACTGTTTTGTATAACATGGCTTAATCTTCCCGTTCCCTACTTTTTTAGCAGCCAATAAAGTCCCTTTACCCCAATTCGTATGTCGTCCAATTTAAAAAGTATGATTATCTTTTCGATGTATGCTATTATTCCCCACGTGGCAACCACATATAACATCCAGGGATAAAAACCAAAAACGAACAATACAAAAAAGAATATGCTTTGAGCGTACCCGGCAGAAACGGCAGAATATAAATGTAATCCAGGAATTTTTCCGAAACGGGCAAAAGAAACTACATAGCTAAGAATAAATATTCCGAGAAAGAGGAATAAAATCCAGGAATGAGGTTCAATTTCAGCCCATTTAAAAACGAAAAGCCCCAAAATAGCCATGGCATACGTACATATATCCGCAAGGTTATCGAGCGCGGCGCCAAAGTTGGTTTGCAGCTTAAACAGCCGCGCAATGTTTCCGTCCAGCACATCGCTTACCAGGCTAATACATAACAGGATTACGAATCCACTCTCGCGCCCGGTAAGCGCCATAAAAAGAATTACCGGGAATACCAGAAGCCGGTACAAGCTGATAAAATTCGGGACATTTATGATGTTTTCTCCTTTTACTGTTATCTGTTTCATTGTTTTATGTTTAATATCTTAAAATTTATAACTTATTACTAACGCTCATCTTTCAGGCTGCTTCATGTTCCCGTTTCTTTTTCTTATCGGAAACAGTCTCAATAAAATACTCCATCATTTTAGCGACAGATTTATAATCGGGACCTGTTTCCGTATTTTTCAGGAACTTGTCTCTTTGCCGCGTATCAAATAACATATCGGTTGAAGCATAACTTTCGGTAAACGACATTCCTGCAGAAATCATTCTTTCAATAGGGTTCATTTCGCTTCGTTCCAGGTTTTTTACAGGGATAATTTGAATTGGTACCAACTGGTTCAGGGTATCAATAATGAAACTATTGGGAACTGGGTTTTTTGACACAAAATTCATTATCTCAGGAATCTCTTTCCCTTCCAGTACCTTGGTTAAATGTTCTGTTACTGTATCGATAGGGATTAAATTCTGGGTAGCATCCGGATCGACATGTACCCGTACTATTTCATTGGGATACCTGTTACCCAGACTCAAAATTCTTTTTGAAAAATCAAAAATCCCGTAATCGGTTTTGGTTACACCGGTTTTCTGGTTTCCAACTACCTGTGACAACCTGATTATATGGCCATTCAGACCATTTTCTCGAATATTTGTCCTGACAACATTTTCAGCAAATCGTTTCGACTGTTCGTAATAGTTGCGGAAAGCCGAAATGTCATCATTCCCATAAAATTTCTCTTTAAAAATACCTTCTGACTTACCGCAGGAATATGCTGTTCCGATATAAAAAAAACGAGAGCTTTTTGTTGCATATCTTGAAAAGACTTTGATTGAGTTTTCAACTCCTTCGATATTGGTCGAGAAAATTTCGTCCACCGACTTTTCATCGTATTTTAAACTGGCGGCAAAATGGAAATAATCGACATTGCCACTAAAAATGCTTTTTAGGATATTCCCATTCATGGCAAAGTGCTTGTCGAGCAAAGAATAATTGTAAACTTCGAGATTAGGAGTGTTTATTTCCTTTCCATCATTAATGAGTGCGAGTACTTCCCTCATTCTTTCTTCCGGGTCCTGGCCATTTCCACGAACCAGGGCAATAACCATGTAATGCTGTTTTAATAAATTGTTGATGAAATTTGAAGCAACGTATCCGTTTGCCCCGTTAATAATTACTGTTCTCATATTTCAATTTTTATATTTTGTTTTTCGTGTTTTTTCTAGTTGTGTTTAGAGGAATAATACCAAAACTGCTACCGCACTTAAGGGAATACTGAGATTATCTGATCCGCGCCAGCTTATCAATTCAGCGAAAGTGGTTACCACGGCAATCAGCATTGCCAGAAAGAATGTTTCAAAATCGAATACCCCGCGGTGAAAAAAAAGCGCTATAATACTGATTATAAAACTTGAAAGCAGGAATGCTTTCGACCCCAGCCATGTTTTATTTAATTTTTTCCCGAATATTTTTATTCTTCCATTGTAGGTTTTTATATTGATTCCGAGGATGGCTGCCATTGGATCTGAGATTGCCAGTATTAACATGGGAAGGATGTATATAAATTTATTATCTGTAATATTTGCTATCATAAATGTAATGTAGATGGACAATGGCAGCAGGTAACTTCCAATTGATTTCCGCTCCACCCCGTGAATTGATTTCAATTGTTTCCCTTTCTTTGTAATAAATAATACGGCGGCAAACAAAAGAGCAAGTACCAAAATATACCAGTGTGAAGGGAAAATATAAGGAAATGGCACTGTTGCCAGAACTGAAGAAAAATGCGCAAATTTTCGGGTTATCTCTCCTGTGGGATTAAGCCTGCGATAAACCAACTCGTTAAATATCAACAGCAATCCGATCCCAATCAAATAAACAAATGATAATACAAGCAAATTCTTCATTTTTATCTTTTTTAAGTTGCAATAAATTGAAAGTAAAATGCAGACCAGGCGCCACCTGCAATAAGGCTATCAAATCGGTCAAGGAAACCACCGTGCCCGGGAATAAGATTACTGTAATCTTTTACTTTGTATTTTCTTTTATAAAGCGATGCAAGCACATCCCCGGCGAATGCAAAAACTACCGTCCCGGTTGCAAAAACTAACAACTCGGTAATAGTGCCCGTGAAAAGGTTTTTTAATAAGAATGCGCTGATTAATGCAATAATAATTCCACCTGTCAGTCCTCCCAATGTTTTATTCGGACTTATCCCGGGCAGTATCTTTTTCCGGCCCCAAAGCTGGCCTGTAATTTGGCTGAAACTGTCGAAAATGGATATGACAAGAAAAGTATACAGGGTAAGTTCCATTTTCAACAGGCTAAAAAGCAAAAACCATAACGAAATGACGATAAAGGTTATAATTGAAGTAAGAAAAAAAGGAATATGCTTATTGTTGGAATTAAAGAAGAGCATGGTAAGTTCAACTGACCCGGCACAAATAATAAGTACCGTCAGAAAATGGAAAACAAATGGCTGAACAGTAATACTGAAAAATAAAATATTGATGATTATAAAATAAACAAAATATTTTGTGTAGCTCTTTTTTGCGAGTTCAGGAGCTTTCTTTCTATTGATCAGGTAAAAACCAATTCCTCCAAGAAGAAAATAAATTAGTATTATGATATAAATTGTTCTTATCATACGTTTAGTTTCCTTTAGCAATCATTAATATTCCTAAACCCAACATTATGGCAGCATACCAGTGCCGAACCTGGTTTTCAGATTTGTTTAATTGACTGGTATGTATCAGTTTAGGTCCCAGTAATGCCCCAATTGTTGAACCTGCAGTCAGAAAGCAAACCAGGGTCAGGTCGATTTTACCAATTAGCAAATGGGCTCCTGTAGCAAATATTGTATTCACCAGTACAATCAATAGCGATGTGCCAATAACCATCTTGAATGGTATTCCAATAGAAAGTAATCCGGCAAGAACCGGCGCAGTTCCACTGGTTCCAAATGTGCCTGTTATCAGCCCCGCAGCCAATCCGAAAGACGAACCTTTAAATGTTCGGAGATTTTTTAACGATGTTATTTTCTCTTTCTTTCCTTCTTCGCTGGTACCCTTTCCGGCACTATAAACTATATATAGTGCAATCAAAATTGAATAAATACCAAAAGCCGTTTTTAATGCCACGTTGCTAATTTTGCTGGTTATTTTTGCACCAATAAAAGCCCCGATAATTCCAGTTATTATAAAAAGTGTGGCCACCCGAAAATCGATATGATTTTTTCTGTAATGCCCCAGAGATCCCACAATGCAAATGGGCAGGGTAGCAGCGAGTGAAGTAGTTACTGCAGTTTGAGCAGGAACACCAATAATAAGAGTAAGTATGGGAATAAAGAAAAATCCGCCACCACCACCCGTCATCGTACCCAAAAATCCAATAACCAAGCCCAGAAGAGGTAATAAAAAATAAATGTTTTGTATCTCAGAAAATTCAATCATTAATATCGCTTGTTGTAATTCTTTTTAGTTCTATGGTTCCTGTTGCATGTTTCATTTGTGCGTACTGTAATATTCCTCCTTCATAGAAATAGCTGTTAAGCTCCTTTTCGTTTTCGTCTTTTATTGCATAAGTGTGCTCACTCACAGAATTTATCTGCTGCATTTCCGCGCTTCTCTCCTTGTATATATTTTTTATTCCTCTTGGTTCGTTGAAGTAAATCAGGCTGCCACTGTACGTAATGGAATCGTTTATGATTGTGGTATCGCCATTAGCAACACGCAGATAGGAGTTATTTATACGTTTGAGCCAAATAGTCGAATTTATCCTCCCGTTTTTATAGGTTTCGACTTGGGAACTTTGTAATATCCCTTGATTGTAGACGGTGTGCTGAACATATTTGATATGGTATGAAAAAAGAAGATTTACTTTCACATCGGTTACCGCTTCAACACTCAAATTCCCACTCTCGCCTGTTTGTCTGACTGAAAACTCACCAATATATGCACCCAATAGGTGCATAGTATATCTACTTGTTAAATCATTCGGTTTGGCAGAAACGGGTGTAAAAAGAAGAATGCCAAGTATTAGGCATAAAAAAAGGCTTAAACCATTGTTCTCGTGCTTATTAGGTTTTATTCTTCCTGAACAACGATACCAAAGTAATTCAATATTAGTCAAATGGCTTTTCTCTATTGTATTTAAATTAATCTCCATCGATGTCCTTAATTACCATTATTTTACTAACCTTCTGATCACCTAGAAAATAGATCTTGTCTTCACGGGCAAGCCAACCCAGTGCCAATAGCACATCCTGTCGTTGCATCAACAATCTTTTCTCGATCTCGAAAACAGAACTAATCTGGCTTTTATCCAGAAATTGCCAGATTTTTAAGGCATTTTTTTCTATTTGTGATTTAATCATATCCAATGTATTAGTTCTTAATACCAAAGTCCGAGATTAGCAGAGAATGTGGGTTTATCATACCTTCCAGCATAACCTATTCCTATTTCAACAGGTCCTAACCTGGAATCCACTGAATACCTTACCCCGCCACCATTAGTGATAAGAAAGTTATTTAGCTCATTATAATTATTGCCCTGTGCCATTAAATTATATACCAATGAAACGCACTGATTTTTAGCCACATGAAAACGTATTCCTGCCAACCCGATATTGGTGTACCTGTCGGCAAGTATTACGGGGGGAAGCCCAATAAAGGGTAAATGATAATTAAAATATTGTGAATAAGGCTCTCCTCCTACAAAAGTTGTTTTTATAAGCGGATAGGCATTATCGAACATCGAGCGGCTGTAAATATCAAATAAAAATGTAGTATTGGAAGATAGTGGGACGACATTTTTCATTTTAAAAAGCAGGGCAGAACTTAAGCTGGTATTTCCTGACAAATCAGAGTATACTGAAAACTCTGCATCCAGGCGAGTGCCTTTTTGGGGAAAATAAAAATTGTCCATATTATCGAAAACAACGTATGTATAGGCATTGGAAAGAAACTGGTTGGTTTTTGAGGACAGGATGAATGAATTAGTGTTTTTGGTAAAAACATCGCCGTTAAAATATTCTTCCTGTATGCCTATACCCAGAATTAGACGGTTGAAATAGGTTTTATATAAATAAATATCTAGTGCTGAATAAAATACATCTGCACTTGACAGTTTATCCCCTTCATTATATATTTTATATTTCTGGTATTTCCCCTTTAATTCAATACCTAAAGTTGGCAAATTCCTTTTAGTAGTTTCTGCAACAAGATTAACACCTGGATTTGCCGACAGCTCAGTACTTGCAGATAAAAAACCTATGGTTTTTTCATAATCTTTTCTGTTAATATTGAATAACACAGCTGCTGCATCATTTGTGTTTACTTTAAATCCTATACTTTGGGAATAAATCTTTCTTGGGACAATATTCAAATTAAGTGTTTTCCCTGTTTCATTATTTGTGAGATAATAATAGACGAGATCAAACTCTCCATATCCGTATAGCCTGTCAATTGCACTTTTTAACTCCTGATTTGAATAATACCCTGGTAATTGCAGATTGAGTTTGTTTTTAAAAAAGGTTTTATCCAGATTTTTTCGTTCAGTAAATCCTATTTCGGTAATTTTCCATTTTTCTGTTGTAGTATATTCGCGGGAATATATTCTTGGTTCCAAATGGTTCTCTTTTTTCAGTTTTTGAATGGTGTCCCTTAATAAAAGGGTAGCTTTTTCTCCCCTTAGAACCAATGTATCTGCTGCTTCTTTCGAAAAACTTCCGACCGAATAACCGGTAATATCAGGATGGATAAGAATGTCGCAATAACTGTTGTTTAATGAATCTTTTCCCTGTCCCAGAAAATTTATCATCTGACCGAAGATACCATCAATTGACTTTAATTTTTCACGGGGATATAGATCCCCCCTTATATCTACGCCAATAATAATGTCTGCTCCCATTTTTTTTGCGACATCGGTTGGGAAGTTGTTTACCAATCCCCCATCAACAAGAAGAAGGTTCTCTCTATTTACTGGATGAAAAACTCCGGGAATTGCCATGCTCGAAAACAAGGCAGTAGGGAAAAACCCGTCTTTTATAATCACTTCTTCCCCAGTCTCCAAATTGGCCGCAATGCAGGCAAATGAAATCGGGAGTTGACTAAAATCAGCATCAACTGGGACATTCCCGGCTAAGCCGCAAAAGATATTTAAAATATTCTGGCCTTTTATTATCCCCTGGGGAAGAGTAATGGTTTTGAAATCGGAAAATGTAGAAGAGAGTAAATATCTTTGTTTTAAAAGCTGATCATTTTTTGAGAGATCATTTCGTGGCACATTATCGGAAAGGACTTTTTCCCAGTTCTGGCTTTTTACAATATATTCAATTTCCTCGGCAGTATAACCCAGAGAGTAAAATCCGCCAATCAGGCTTCCCATACTGGTACCAACTATAATGTCGATTGGAATCCCTTCCTGTTCCAAAACTTTTAAAACGCCAATATGGGCAAAACCTTTTGCTCCTCCACCACTTAAAACCACGGCAACTTTGGGTTGTTTATTGATGCTAAAATCAGTTTGCGCTATAGAACTTATTGACTGTAACAGTAGTAAGCATATAATCAAGGGAAAGTATTGCATACTTAAATAGAATTCAATTTACTTAGTTTTCTAATACTGGTTTTTCCTAATCAACTATAAATGAGTATTTAAGTTTATAGGTAGTGTTTTTTACAAGGATTAATTCTTTACTATATAATCCCTAAAAGAACAAACCGGCATTAACGCACAATGCCTTGTTCCTAAGATCATCTTCATTGTCAATAATCTTCGATAATCCCATATCATAACTAATAGAAAATAGTAATTCACTATTTTTTAAAAGCTTACTATAACCTAGTTCAAAAGCCAATCCAAAATCAATATCTTTTGTGTCGTCAATTTCAGTAGAAATACCATCAATTTTCTGGTTGGCGTCTAACAATAAACCGGCATAAGGTCCTGCTGCTGCAAACAACCGATTATTAAATACGGGGATTGAATACTCCGCTTTAACAGGAAGCATCAGGTAACTATATTTATCCTTTTGCTTCTGAGGTTCCCCATCTTTTAAAACATCGAAAGACCTGCCTTTTGATGTATAGAGAAAATTTGTCTTTATGGCAAAAGTTTCATTAAAGGATTTTCTGGTAGTTATTCCTGCATTAAAACTGGTATACAGGTCATCATTGTCATAGATATTGCCAAAATCAGATTGGGTTGCCCCACCAATTCCAGCAGTTACGCCAAATTGGATTTGTCCGTAGGCCATACTTACTGCCATCAAAAAATATATGGCCATGATTAATTTTTTTATTGCTTTCATATAGCGTAATTTATATTTGGATAATGAATTTATTTTTATTCTAATTTTTATCATTCAAACACATTATCGTCCTGTGATCTTCATATAATTTACCTTAGCAATCTTATATTGCGTCAGTGTTTCAATATACATATCGTTTGACTGCTGCAACTGTGCCTGTGCATCAAGTAAATCAGAGATATTAACCACACCTGCGGAATAACTATCCTGTGTTACTCTTAGGTTTTCTTTTGCCTGGTGAATTGATTCTTCAGCCAGATGAATCTGCTCAAAAGCTTCGTTAAGGGAATTACGGCCTTGTTGCATCTGAAGCAGTAGTTTTTCAGTATTGTCTTTGACCATATTCCTATTTTGCTCTTCTTTTATCCGGCGTTCTTTCATTTTATGATTCGCTTCCCACCACCCGGAAATCGGAATTTTCACTGTTCCAAAGGCCATTCCTAACGCTGAGCCGTCATCATCCATAATATCGAGGTATAATGCCCCTGCACCAACTGCTACCTGCGGCATATACTCACCTTTTTGCATTTTTGTCATGTACTTTTCTGCTTCGGTACTTTTCTGTAGCAGTCTAAATTCTTCTCTGTTATATAAAGCTTCCTGATGGTCGGTATAAATGAGTTCCAATGGTTCGATTAATCCTACGCTGTCAATAAAGCTTATATTTTTATCATATTCTATACCGATATACTGGCAGAATGCCATTTTAGCGAGTTCTATTCCATTTCCCAACTTCAGATGATTCATTTTGAGCTCGTTCTGTTTGAGTTCAACTTTTAGTAAATCATTTTGTGTAATTAACCCAGCCTCTAAAGCATCGTTCACTTCTTCATGTAAAGTGTCAACCAATAGTATATATTCTTCGAGGGTTTTCTTTTTTTCACCAAGCGAAACAATTTGCCAGTATCTTCTTTCAGTTTCCAGGGCAATCTCTTTTTCAGTTGATTTTAATTGCAATTCACTAACTTCAATGCCCAGGCTAGCTGACTTGTTCCCTGTTGAAATTCGTTGCCCGGCATAAACAGGCTGAGTAGCTGTAGCCATTCCTATTGCTCCTTCTTCGATAAGTGGAATTGAAGCTCCGGGGAAATAAGCAAATTGTGTTGCCGTTGGCAGATTAGCCGGATTTCCATCATATACGGGAAGATTTCCACCGGCCATTTCCATATTTATTAATGGATCGGAAAACTTATATGCAAACGCAGTTGCATCAACCTGTGGAAAATATTTGGTGTATGCAGCCTTTTTTACCTCTTTTGAAGATTCTACATCCAGCACCTTGTTTTTAATCTGGGCATTATTTTGTAATGCCAGCGTTTTACATTGCTCCAGCGTATAATTATGTTGATTTTGAGCAGAAAGTACCGGTGCCAGGCCAAATAATAGGACAAGTGTTAATAATGCCGGTTTTATTTTAGAATTATTTAAAAGCTCAGCTATTGTGATTTTCTTCTTGTTTTTATCCACTTTCCTGAAAATCAACCAATAGGACACAGGAAGTATCATTACAATAAATACCATAGAAGTTAATGTACCGAAAAAGATAACTGTCCCCATCGGAGACCAAAGGACACTTTTGCCAAGAATCATCGGGACAACTCCCATTGAGGCAGCAGCAGAAGTAAGAAAAATAGGGCGCATCCTTCTTTTGCCTGCTTCAAATGCAGCTTCAAGTATCGTTTTATTCTCTTTATATCGTAGCTCTTCGGCATAATCAAGCATAATTATGCCGTTACGTACAATGATTCCTATTAAGCTTACAATACCGAGTATGGATGTTACACCAAATTCATGGCCAAAAATCAACATGCCTAAAACAGCCCCAACAATGCTCAACGATGCGGAACCAAGTACCAAAAGCGCCAGGTTAATTTTTTTGAAATGAAAAACCAGTATCAGAAAAATGATAAATACTGCCATAAATAATCCACCAAGAACTTGCGGCAAGATTTCGGTATCTCTTTCATCCGACCCCCCATATTCGATACTCACACCAGATGGGAATGATTGGTTATAAACTATCTCTTTGACTTCCCTCGTGGCTTTATTTATGTTGTAACCGCGAACAACATCTGATTGTACTGTTATTGTACGTACACCATTTCTCCGGACAATTTGCCCTTGTGTCCAGTCGGGCTTAACTTCAGCAATTTGACGTAACGGAACTGAAACTCCCGGAATTATTGAATGAATGTATTCGTTTTCAATATCATCAATCTGTGGGTCACGTTCGCGTTCCGATTTCAGTTTTACAGGAATGGAGTAGTCGCCTTCCCACAAAGTAGTCAATGGCAGTCCGTTAAAACGCAGGGCCAGGTTGGTGGCAACTGTGGTTTTTGTTATTCCCAAACGGTTGGCTTCAATTTCATTTATATCTACCTGAGTTCCTGGTAACATTTCCCCGAAATCGGTATGTACCCATGTTAATCCTTCAATTTCCCTCATTTTGGCAGCCAACGAATCTGCTGAGGATTTCAAATCATCCAAATTAGTCCCGGTAAGTCGTACCTGAATCGGATTTGAAGCTTGTTCATAATCCAATTGTTTAAACCGCACATAAGCATTGGGGAAAAAATTCGCATATTTAGTGGAGTAGTCATCCAGTAAGGCTTCTGTTTCTTTATCCGAGTGTGTATTGACTATAAACTGAGCATAATTCTTAGCTGGCAATTTCGAGGCATAGGTAGCATGAAAACGTGGAGAACTGGTTCCGTTAAATGCTGTAACTGATACCACGCGCTCATCTTTTTGAAGTATTCGTTCAAGACTATCGGTTACAAACACGGTTTCTTCAAGTGTACTCCCCTGTGGCAGGTAAATTTCAACGGCAAATTGGTTACGTTCTGCAATTGGTAGTAACCGTACTGGAAGCGTTACAAACAACGCAATGCCGACCAACACAGAAATAATCCCAATCCCAATTGTTATTTTAGGATGTTTGAATGCCCTTCCTAACCATTTTTCATACGACTTCTGAACGACATCCAGAAAGTTATGCCTGTCTTTTTTGTTTGTTCCTTCCAAGCCTTTTCTGATAAAAAAGTATTGAGTGAATGGGATAATCAACATTGCCACCAATAATGATATGGTTAAGGTAATTGTAACAGTCCATGGAAATAATTGTACGAAATCATGAAATAGCCCCTTCAACGTAAACAGAAACGGGAAAAAAGTGATACTGATAGCCAAAGTAGCTGAAAAAATGGCTTTAAAAAATCCTTCAGCACTGCTGATTGCTGCATTCCAGCGCGACATCCCCTGGTCGAGTTTAACCATGTAGCTGTCAATAATTACAATAGAGTTGTCCACAATAATTCCCAGCATAACTATTAATGCTGCAAGGGTTACAACATTCAACTCCATTCCAAAAAGAAACATGAGGCCTAATGTGATAAATATGGTGATAGGAATAGAAGTTGCAGCAACTGCGGCAATACGAAATGGCATCAGTATCATGGTTACCAGTATCACAGCGATGATGGCAAACATCATTTCCTTCAAAAAAGTGGTAATAGAATGGCCTACTACCTGCGATTGATTGGCAATACGTTCAATACTGACATCCTCCGGTAATTCCGATTGAAATTGTTCCAATACTCCATCTACTTCTTTACCATACTTCACAATATTGTCTCCGGGCTGCATCTCCAAAGAAATCAATAAACATGTATTCCCGTTATTCATAATATAACTGTCAGGTTTAGGATACTCCCGAACAATTCGGGCAACATCCTTAAGCCGTATTATATTCCCGGTAGGGTCGGCGTAGATTATCTGTTCGGCAATATCCTGTTCGTTATCGAATGAAGGTGCAATATGGATTGGTGCATTGTACTCATCGTTTTCGACTGTACCACTCATTGTGGTAAATCCCTGGGTAAACAAACTTCCTAAAAGGGTCGCGGAGCTAATTCCGTAATTTGTCAGCTTTTCTTTATCGAGATAAATTGTAATTTGTTCATTATGTAACCCATAATGGCGCAGTTTTGATACTGATTCAATCCTTCTTAGGCGACTTTCCAGTTCATTCATGTAATTTTCCAGTTCCCTGTACGATTTATGGTCGGATGATTCGATTGTAATAAGCAATGCTGAAGTATCGCCAAAGTCATTGTTCGAGAGCAAAGCCAATACACCGGAAGGTAGTTCTGTTTTAAATTTCCCCAGGCCATCATTTAGTTTTGCCCAAAAATCATCCGAGTTTTTTATATCATCATTTAGTGTTACATAAATGATCATCATACCGTCCTTCGACTCCGAATAAGTTTTTGTTTTATCAATTTCTTCATAGCTGAACAAGTATCTTTCAACTTTTGTGGTCAATTGTTGCTCAACTTCTTCGGAACTGGCACCAGGATAAACTCCAATTACTAGTCCCTGACGAATGGTAAATGTTGGAAACTCCTGTTTGGGCATTACAAATAATGCATATACGCCTAATATTGCCAAAAGTGATGCAATTAAAAGTACTATCTGCCTGTGGCGCATGGCAGATTCTACAATTCCAATCCTTTTCATAGCTATTTGATGATTTTAATGGTTGAATTTTCATTGATTTTCTGATAGCCTTCGGTGACCAGCAAATCACCGTTAGATAAACCATTATTTACTACTACTCCGTTACTGGCAATAGGACCCAATTCAACAATCTTTGTTGTAATTTTATTTGATGAAGGATTGGCGATAAAAACATATTTACTATTGTTCTTTCCAACCTGAACAGCGGACATTGGGATAACAATCCGTTCTTCAAGTGATGGATTGCTTATGTTTACTTTACAGACCATTCCGGGTTTTAATAACTTGTCCGGGTTATTTAGTACAACTTTAATATTATAGGTATGAGAAAGAGGGTTCGACAATACACCAACTTCTGTTACCTCTCCTTCAAAATGCCGGTCACCTAAAGCACTTACTTTTACATATGCTTCCTGCCCCTTTTGTATTCCGGAAATTTCATTTTCCGGGATAGGTATTTTTACATTTACTTTGTCAATCTTTACCAATTGAAAAACCGGGTTGCCAGGAATAATACTCATACCTGGTTCTATCGTCCTTCTGCCTACTATCCCATCAGCAGGTGCATAAAGATTACAATCATTAAGATTTTTTTCTGAAATTGAAGCCAATGAATGAGCTTGCTCTAAACCGGTTTTTATTTCCACGTATTTAATCTCAGGAAGGCTACCTTTTTTATACATAGGTTCCAGCCGGTTATATGCATCCTCAGCCTGTTTAGCTTTTGATAATGCAACCTGATACATATTTTGATAACTCTCACTGTTAAGGACTGCCAGTAACTGGCCTTTTTTTACCATTTGTCCTTCATCCACAAGGACTTTTTCTGCAGTTCCGGTAACCAAGAAACTAAGAGGAACAGAAAAGGATTCTTCAATGGTTCCAATATACATATGATCGGTGTTATTAATACTTTTACCGATTTCACTAACTTTAACAGGAATGCCTTTCTCCCGCACAACTTTTTCACTGTTTGAATTTCCGGTACTGCAACCGGCAAGGATTAATGCGCCTAAGGCAAAAAACCAATTTAATTGTTTCATTGTATTCACTTTTTATTAATTAATTCTAATTGTATTCTTATGTTTTATGTCACAATAAGACATAATATTTGACTAATAATGTTCTATAGTCAATGCAAATATATAACAATATTTGACTAAAAAACACTTTTAGTCAAATTGAGTTAATAAATTATTAAGATTTTAATCCCTTTACAAGAAATTCTGCAAGTTCTTTGATTGTATGAATGTACTCAGAATATTTATTTTGCAGAAATAACGGTACTTCCATGCTATTAACCAGCATTAATAGCATATTTACTGTTGAGTCAATATTATTAAATTGCAATACACCCTCTTCCTCACCTTTTTTGAGCATCTGATAAAAGTTATTTCTCTCAAATGCGGCAAAGTCTTCCCTCACTTCCTCCACAAAATGATATTTTTCAAAAAAATCGGCTTTCAAAGTTTCATGGTAATTTACAGATTCATGCAATAACTCAAGCCTTTTAAAAAAGTAGTTACTAAGAACTGTTAAAGCATCTTCATCAGAATTAACAACTTTCTGTAACTCAGATTTTACCGTACTAAGCTCCTGCTTTAATACTTCGTTAAATAATTCTTCCTTGCTATTATAGTGATAATATAAAACTCCCTTTGCTTTATGGATGTGTTTTGCAATCTCATCCATCGTTGTTTTATAAAACCCAAATTTTGAAAAATACTGAGTGGCAGCACTTATTATTATCGATTTGATTTCTGGTTTTGCCATTATATTTGACCATTTTGTTTAATTAGTCAAATATAGAATTTTTATTAATACAAACCTATCATTGAAAAACAACAAGTGCATCAATCAGTTTTAATTACGAAGAAACTAAATTTTACTCCTTGTGCATTTTAGATATGATAGTAAATGCTAACATTAGGAAAGTTGCCAATAGCGCCATTACAGAGCCAAAATAAAACGGTGCATTTGAATTTACTTTATCATATAATAAACCTGCAATTAAACTTGCAGGTAATAAAGCAATCCCAAGTATTGCAGAATAAATTCCATAAGCTGTCCCTGTTAAATCCTTACTTACAATATCTGAAATCATTGCTTTCTGGGTGCCCTCCGTCAATGCGAGAAAGAAGCCATATAATGCAAATGAAAATATGAATATACTAATGTTATTAAACCTACCAAATAAATAGTACACTACTACATAAACAAAGAAGCCAATGATAATGAGTTTCTCGCGACCAATTCTATCCGACAATTTTCCGATAGGCATAGCAAAAAATACAGATACTATGGCGGTAATCATAAACATAAAAGGAATATATGATTCATTTATCCCAGTTTCTGCAGTTTTAACAAGCAATAAAGAAACAGAAGAATTTCCAAGGGTAAATACAAAAATGATGGTAAGAAAAAAATAGAATTTTTTAGGCAATTGTTTTAGGGAGATTTTAGTTGTGTTTTTTTCTTTTTTTTCTGACTTTGCTTCTTTTATAAAAAACACAATAGTCAATACGCCCATAATTGCAGGAATTGTTGCCAATAAAAAAATGTTAGCGTAATTAAATGGAAATATTATTAATAGAAAGGCGGCAAGCAATGGCCCAATAATAGCCCCGCTATTATCCATTGCCTTGTGAAATCCAAAACTTTTACCTATTTCATCCTTTTGCACCGAACCACTAATAAGACTATCCCTTGGTGCGACTCTCACCCCTTTTCCAATGCGTTCAAAAAATCGAAGAAACAAAACATGGACTGGAATTTTGGCTAAAGCATATAATGGGGTTACCAAAGCTGTAATCCCATATCCAATAATCAGAAAAGGTTTGTTTTTGCCTATCTTATCGCTCCAATATCCGGAAAATGCTTTAAGCAAAGATGCTGTACTTTCAGCAATTCCTTCAATCAAGCCTATTGAGGCTTTAGATGCTCCAATGGATAATAGGAATAGTGGCATCACACTATAAATCATTTTAACCGATGTGTCGGTAAAGAAACTTGTCAATCCAACAAAAAACACATTTTTATCTAATCCTAATATTTTTGCTTTCTTCATAAGAAACTCTATTAACGAAACAGCAAAAGTATGCAGTAGTCACGAAACAATCGTGGTATAATAAGATGCCAAAATGGTATTAATGAAAATATTTCTCCCTGAATTGAATGGGTGTTAATCCTTCATGTTTCTTAAAGAACTTTATAAAATTCGATGTGTCTGAAAAATATAGAATGTCTGTTATTTCATTAATCGTATTATCAGTGTGTAAAATATATCTTTTCGCTTCGAGCAATAATTGATAGTTTATCATTTCGCTTGCATTCCGGTTTACTTGTTTCCGGCAAATTGCGTTCAGGTTCTGGGGCGTTGTGTTAAGTAAATTTGCATAATCATTCACTTTATGAAGACGCGGGCTTTCTTTCATTAAAAGTTGTTGGAATTTGTCAAAAAGCGATATCGGCAGGTTTGATTTGTGCGGATTTATTTCTAAAAGCTGTAATAGTTTAGCTAATAGCACACTAAGCAGTCCATGAATAATACGTTTTGAATACTTTGTATTTAAGTCGAATTCATTTAAAATATCATTCAGAATGTACTCAGGGTATTTCCCACCCGGAATAGTGATTCTCGTGTTTTCGCTTAATAGCCTGTAAAGGTTAATTAAATCACTTTCTATTATTTCTTTAAACTCTAAATCTTTAAAAAGAATAATAAAACCTTTGGAAACTGATGTCGTTTCCCAGAAATGCAATTGTCTTGGTTTTAAAAAGTAAAACTCAGGCGTTGACATTATGTATCTTTTCGATTCGATGGTATGAAATCCTTCTCCTTCGCTTAAAAATATTAGTTCGTAGTACTCATTATGTTTGTGCGGTTTTACATTTTTTATGGGTTCTTCAAACCGAGAAATTTTAAATGTTAATTCTTCTCCAAGTTTGTTTGTTGTGTTTATTTTTTTGTTTTTCATATCCAATTAAAGATAATAATACTTTTGATTGTAGGTTGGTAAAAGGGCACTCTTTGACAAATTTTTGGTTGCAGCGTTGGCTTGTTGGATTTTGGCAATGTTTGCAAAGTGAGTCGGTATAAGTTTTAAAAATTATAATCCCATTGGAAGTCACTTTAATAGTAAAATATTAAGATTTATGCCTTATGAGGGGGATCTATTTTTCCGAATCTCTTTTTTTCTTTCAGAAAATTAAAAAAGAAAATACCAAAAAGAATTAGTGCAATTCCAAGGACAAAATAGTCATATAAATGTACGTACACCCCCCAGTGATCAATTCCGTAATTACGGTCTGGCATAATGATAAACAAAGTATTGATCAGGATAATAACTATTCTCAATTCCGTAGGTCCAAGATTTCCGTACGATATTTTAAATTCGCCTTTGAGATAAGTATTAATGTATGTAAAAATTGATAATAAGTAATAACCGGCAAGTAAAAGCAATGCAGATGAAAACGACACATAAGGGGATGTTCCCGCCCCAATGCAAATAAGAAAAGCAGTTATCCCATCTATATTATGATCAAGAAAGAAGCCATAAACCGGGCGTTGTCGGTTTCTTATCCGCGCAAGTGTCCCATCCAGGCTATCGCCAAACCAGTTAATAACAAACCCCATGGAAGAAAGCCATAGAAAACCATCTCCCCAATTTGAAAGAAAATATCCAACTCCCGAGATAACTGCTCCGAACAAACCAAGCCAGGTTAAATGGTCGGAATTTATCCATGAAGGTAATTTTCGGGCAATTCTAATGAGAATTTCCTTTTCTTTTGTACTTAAAATTGAATTCAGTACCCTTATGGCATCTTTATGTTCCATTAACATCTTTTTATGTTACTATTCCGGCCCAATTTCCAAATATTATATTCTTAATTAGTAATTGGTTTTATTTTTTTTTAAAAGCATTAAGTGTTGTTCTAAAATTAAAGAGTTGTTACTTAATTGAATTTGTTGATTACTGCTTTTGCGAACAGATTGAAATTTTCTAATGCTGTAAATGCAACTTGATATCCTTCTTTAAAAAATTCTTCTATTGCTTTTGACGAGGAGGATTTATCAAACTTTGTCGGATGGATGAGCCCGGAAGCAATACATATTTAACCTTTTTACCTTCAGACATGTAGTAGTGGTTAATTAATGTCTCTACCCCAAATCGTATTTCTTTCAATTTTCAAAATGGGAAGGATATCTTCTTTTAAAAGACAACGCTGGCCTGTAAATGATTTAAAGGGATTTATCCGGTAATTTATCAATGTTTCTGTTGGTTGGCCAAGTACCATGTCAGCCTCCTTGTTTTTTATCGGCGTAATTAATTTTAAGAAATGTCCTTCTCGAAGTTTTGACAAGTCCGCATCAATAAACATTATTATATCACCATTTGTATTTTGGATGCCTGTTGCCATGGCAAATCCTTTTCCTTTATTCTCAGGTAATACAATGTATTTAAAATTGTAATATTTACTTATTCTTTTCAATATGTAATCCGTTTTGTCAGTTGACCCGTCATTAACAATAATGACTTCATCGAAAAAATAGTCAGCCACGGTAGAGGCAACTTCTTCTATTGTTTTCTCTTCGTTATAGGTGCAAACTATTGCTGTTATCTTATTCATCTTTAAACTAATTAAATTCTTTTAAAAATTCGGGTTTCTGTATTTTTTTGTAAATGGGATAAGTGGTAATAAAAGTGGTGCAGTTACTATGAAGAAAATAAACTCAAAGATTTTATTGCTGTTTTTGGCGGGAATCCCGTTTAATCTGCTTATAAAAGCATCAAAAGTGTTTCCCGTTAAGTTGCCAAAAAAAATAATCCTGATAATTATAATTATATGGTTGGCAGTTTTGTCTCCGTAATATTCAAATAGTTTGAAAGTCATTTCTTTATCAGGATTTCTGTCTGTTTCGGCATAATGTTGTGCATAAAGCAAAGCTGGTATTTCAAAATCGGTTGCATCTGCATGAAATTGGAGCTGAAGCATTCTTCTTACTTCTTCCTTACTTATCCCACTTGAAACTGCTTGTTTTGCATGAAACCAGGTACAATAAGTGCATCCGTTAACAGCAGTGACAATTGTCATTATTTTTTCCGTAAAGGCTTTGTTTATCTTCTTATTACGATTAATGCCGATGATTTTAGACCATGCACTTAAAAGAAATTTTAAATCCATTCCAAGCATTTTAATTGTAAATATTTTTCTGTCATATGATTTTTTCATCCTTGTTTATTCCCATGGTTATCAGCATATTTCTCACTCTGAATATTGTACTGGTTGATACTAAATCGTGCAGCCTTCCTTCCTGCTTCAATCAACTCCTTTGCCTTGTAAAATTCAAACGTTCTAGCTGCATCAAAAGGAATATTTATTAGTATATCAGGTTTATTCAATTCAAGAGATAATTTTGATATCTGTTCAAGCATTGCAGATGTTGTAAACTGAATCAGCGAATAGTAACCCTGACTGTTTTTATTACCTGTTGGAATAAAGTCCTGTATTCTCTTTATAATATTATTTATGCTATTGTTCAGGATAATTAAATTACTAATCGATGATTTTTGAGGAGCAAGATGTTTCTTAACGTCTTCTTCATACAACAATATATCCGGGTTATTGCTGTCATACAAATTAACAACAACTAAAATATCGCCTTCTGTTCTTTTTACCCGATTGGCTGGGATTGGATTAAGCAATCCTCCATCAACAAGAATACTGTTTTCTGATATAACTGGTGTAATAATTGTGGGGATTGCAATAGATGCTCTCGCAGCTTTATAAAAACTACCTATGGTAAATATAACTTCTTCTCTGTTTATTACATCGGTTGCAACTGCCGCAAACGGAATATTCATCTCTTCAATAAGAACATCCGGAATTATTGTATTCAATTTTCTAAAAACCTTTTCAGCCTTTAACAGACCATTCGTGCTTAAGGTGGGGTCCATCAAACTGTAAACATCCTTTTTTTGAAGTGTAGTAAGCCATTCTGTCAATTCATTTAATTTCCCCATAGCACAAAATCCACCAATTAATGAACCGATTGAAGTGCCACTAACTGATGTGATATTGAATCCCTGTTTTTCAAGTTCGTTAATTACACCAATGTGAGCCAAGCCTCTTGCTCCGCCACTGCCCAAAACCAGTGCTACATTTTTTTTCATATCCATTACTTTAATGTTTTATGCATTCCTGATATTTGAATGATAAATGTCTTTTCAATTTATGAATTAATTTCATAACAGTTTGTCACTAATTATTTTTATAAGAATAAACTTCATTACGAATCTTTTGTGCCCAGTCCCAGTGCGACATAGATGCATGCAAATCACTGTATTGAATCATCTCACCAATTGTAACTTTAATTGTTTTTCCCCTTTTACGAAATAGTTCATGTGGAAGCAAAACCAGTTCCAAATTGATTTTAATCTTTACTACTTGCCTGAGTAAAAATATGGAATAAAACAGACAAGAATTTCGTCCATAAAATCGCACCGGAATAATGTTTCTTTTATGTTGAATTGCTTTTGTAATAAAACTTTTATGCCAGAATTTATCTTGTATCTTTAGTTTATAAATTCTAGATACAAGCCCATAAGGGAAATGTGTTATTGGTGAATCAGAAGCAAAAACATTGTTTAATTCAACAAAGTATTTTTTAGGATTTTTCCCAAATACATTGACATTTGAGACTATTGGTCTTAAGTTTGGAACAAACATAAAAGCATCGTTTCCGATTGCTTTTAAATGTCCGTATTTTGAACCAACAATATTTGTAAGGATTAAACCGTCAAGCAGGCCGAAAGGGTGATTGGCAACAAAAAAACATTTTCCATTTTCCGGTAAATTTTCCAGTCCTTCACATTCCACTGTAATTTCCAACTCTTCAATTATTTTTGGCAGAAAGTCAACACCCTCAAATCCTTCATATTTTTTTAGAATCCGGTTTATTTCCTCTTGTCTAATAATCCAGGCAATTATTCTAATAGAGAAACCAGGTAGTCTTTTTAGAAATTTCGAATTACTGTTTTTTATAATATGTGATATATTGATATAATTCATTTTTTGATTTTTATGAAAAGCTTCTAAAACAACTTCTGATTATTATATTTAAAGCCTTGATATGAGTTTCATTATAACTTTTAAGCACTTTTACGAACTTACATTGCCATGTGTTTGATTTCATATCAATATTAGGACAAATCTATCTTTTCTCAATTCCTTTTAATAAAACCTGAATCATGTAATCGAGATTTATATCACACTCGCTACATTTAATATTGACCATTAAAGGTTCCTCAAGTCCTTTCAGTGCTGACACAATAACATAGGCAGTTTGCTCTTCATCCCTTTCTTCAAACTCATCATTTATTATACCATTTGATATTATCTCTTTTACTAATAAAATCTCTTCATCATCGAATTTCTTCCTGATTTTTCCTGCAAAATATTCATAATCCATGTAGCCATTTTTTATCGCATCATTGATGTAAGACAGTTCCCTCAGAATTTTCATTCGTGTAATAATGTAATTAGTCAATTTCATTTTACCGTTTAGGTCAGATTTCGCTACTAATTCTAATTCTGTGCGCAATAGTTGAAACTCTTTTTCAACGACTTTCTGAAACAACTCATTTTTATTTTTATAATAATAATGGACTGAACCTTTTGATTTGAATGCAGCCTGGGCAATATCATTAATTGAGGTTTTCCGAAATCCATATTTTGCAAATACCTGCATTGCAATTTTTAAAATAAGTTCTTTTGTATCTTTGGTATTTTTTTTAAACATTTGACTAATTATGTTTTTAAGTTCAAAAATATATATAATTTACTAGATTATTATTTTAACACAATAAAATAATGACAAGAGTTATTTAAGATTTATGCTCGAAGTAAGTGGTATAATATTGACAAATGCTCACTGAAAATTTATTCATGCCAATGCAAAGTAATAGTTTTCCCAAATTATTTTCAGTCCGAAATACAGTCTCTTGTATAGTTTATAGTGACGATAAATTAAGATTAAGGACAAGAAATTCAAGAATGGTCCTACAAGCAAGCCTATAAGACTTTTAATTTAAATCCCATTCTAACACAAAAACATATTTGTAAAAACAACAATAACAGAAGCATTGGTTATGGAGTCAAATTAATAGCAAATATTGTAAAGTGAATGTCATTTCCCTTATCCATTATCATATCAGCAATTTGAAGTAGTAACAACAGTTAATCTGTCGAAAAGTCTGTCACCAAAATCTCTTCTGTTTAACTTTTAACAAAATTTTTCCAGATATAACCATAAGCATTTACTTTTTATTTTTTTAATCCCTAAAAGTGTACTTTTTGCATTGCTGATTGCAATGTGTAGTGATGTACCCATCATAATGTTGTTTAGATTGTCTCCGTTGTTGATTTCTCGGAAAGAAAATATGATCCTCCATCAAAGTAACATTGCGAAGAGTTGTCCTGAAACAGCATTCAGAACATTGTCATTTGGCTTTGAGTCAATAGGACTTCTTACTGCCACATTTTTTGAAAATAATCCTTACTCTGACGAAAATATTCATTACATTTATTTTTGTATAGGAAAGATTCAATAATGGCTGCTGGCGCCTCCGTAAAAATGTAGAGCGTTTTCCACTGAAGCTATAAAATTTTTTTCTTCTGGCTCATAGAAGCTCGGCATAGCTGTACTGGCTGGCACCGAAAATAACTACAAAAAAATGCATTTCCTGTACTTCCCCGGTTTTCTTGTCAACAATTTCAAGTGTTTTCCCCTGCATAATTGATAAACAATTTGTCGCCTGCTTTATGGTTCACTTGGATAACCTGATTTACCTTTTTACCCTATTCCCGGTAGAGGTTGCAAAATTGGGTCGACTTTAAACCATGGGTGTTTTTTAGTACTACTTGCGCTACATTTGGAGTTTGTTTACCCCATATTTCTTTAACTACCTCTCCAGATAAGGGAAAAAGTCGTAAACGTCCTGATGTTTTGATGACATTATATCGGGTGGGTTATTACTGAACAGTTGCTCCATCTCAACGTCACTCTTCAACTCAATATTCTCAGAGCAGAGGTTAAGCATCTTTTTCAGAACAATGTATTTTTTTACTATATTACGAGACAGGGGACAAATACCTGCTGATAAATAACTTGCTTTCTCTTTTGTGTGTAGAGGCAGTACTTTTCGAACTTTACTCATATCTGTTAATTTGTTGGCCATATTGCATACATTTATCCTGTTAAATGCATGCGAAATTTGGCTTCTACAGTGCCTTAAAAATTCCTTTTGATTGGAGGTCTCTTCGAATCGTTACAGAGCGCTCACTTTTATCGTTTTTTCACACTATGTTTTGATACTATTTGGATATAATAAAATTTATACCTCCACTGGTGGGTTGAAAATTATTGGTTGTTGCCCCGCTCAATGGTAATTTTAGGTAAGGAGCAATCGTAAGATTTGTTGTACCTGTTAAGGGATATCTTATCCCATAAGATAAATTGAAAAAAACAGATATATCTACATTAGAAAATGCAGAAACTTTGGTATTTACTGTTGATTTAGTCGTGACAGTTGTAAATTCTGTCACTATCTGACCTTCTTGTGTCGTTGTCGTTGTCTCTACTACTTCTTGATATTGATAGTTATATGAATTATTTTCAGTTATGTATCCAACTGAAGAAATTCCGGCAAGCAGATAGTAATCCCTGTTTTTACCATCCTTAAATTTGAATTTTATATTAACGGGAATATCAAAACTGAACGATTTTGAGTTTATGGAAACAGGCTTGTCAATTGAAGGCTGAACGTCATTCTTTTGGACAATTGTCTGATGGGAAATGAGGAGGCCGCAATTAAACAAAATATTCTTTGCTAATTTAAAATCAGTCTGCACCCCGGTTGAAAAACCTAAATTACTGCCGCTTCCATTGCTCGTGAGTAATGGTGATAGTGAAAAGCCTATTTTAATTTTGTTTCTTTTCTTTGGTTCCTGACTTTCAGCCTTTACCTGATCATTAATCGGATCAAATAAAATATCGTTTTTAAAGTCTTCCGATTGAATAGTATCATCAGGCATATTCTCATTCTTGGCGTTATTGGCCATATTTATATTTCCTGATTCTTTCTCCTTAGTTTTTTGTGTTTTAACACTCTCCTTTTTTTTATAAGTAGAATGGGTTTCGCTTTCATAGGCATTTCTATTGGTTTTTACAATTGTTTGCTTTTCTATATTTTCAATATCTCCCAAACTATTATTAATTATTGGCATTATTTTCTTCAAGCTTTTAATAGAATCGGTCCTTACTACTTCATATTTTACATCTACGTCATTATTGCTTTTTTGTGTAAATATTAAAAACCCAATTAACAAGCTTGCAACAAGACCTGAAAAAAAGATTGGCCAAAAGGATACCGTCATCTTCTTTTGCTTAGAATTTAAAAAGTTTTCCCATGCACCTTCCTTATAAGGTTCTTCATGTTCCCGGGTAATCTTTATTAGGGTATTTAATATATCATCAAAGCTGTTCATCGTTTATGTTTAGTTGCTTATAATCATGCTGCAATCTTTTTTTTGCCCGGGTCAAATATGTTCGGGATGAGCTTTCCGGTATTCCAAGCTTTTCTGATATCTCATTATGATTGTAACCTTCAATTTCATACAAATTAAAAACCAATCGTTGCATCACAGGAAGCCTTTTTAAAAGTGTCAATACAAATTCATAATCAAGGTTTTCGATGACAGGTTCATTATAAAACGACTCATTCACCTTTTCATCATTTAAGTGTGAAAAACGTTTTTCCTTTCTAAGACTATCAATACAAGTATTTATAGCTATTCGCCTTATCCATGTTTTGAAGTTTTTTTCCTCGGCATAATACCGGATGTTTGAAAACACCTTCATGAAACAATCATTGGTGCTTTCTTCCGCCATTTCATAATTAATAACGTATCTCAAAGCAATGCCCATAACGTATCCATAATAACTTTTGTAAAGCATTTCATAACATTTTTTATTTCCTTCTTTGCAGCCTTGGATAATTTCCGGCAGATCTGGTAACTGTTTGTTGCCCACTTTATCAATGCTAAAATAAAAACGCCAGCCCCTCTTAATGGACTGGCGTTTGTTTTCTCCAGTAACTTTAATTGTTTGTTACAGTTACAGTTGTATCCGCATTGTCCTCTTCAGGAATTTTTGATGCGTTGGCTACAGTGAACACCGTATTCTCAGGCATTGAACTTAATCCCATAAATTTTAATAAATCAATAGCCAGAATTTCATCCTTAAGTTCCCCGTTTGGATCACAGTTATTTGCTGTTCGTTTAATAATCAAATTAATTCTTTGCGGGAATGTTTCCATAACATAGCCATTCCAAATAACATCAAACTTATTCGATTCACAACTTCCATTATAGGAAACGGCAACATTTAGAATATTATCCGTTAAGTCAACATCCGTAATTTCAAACTCATCACTAAACTCTTCGGAACGTGATGCCTGTGCATTCTCGTAAAGACTGGCACTCTTGTAGAAATTGAAGTTTTCGCCAGGAACAGGAATGTCAACCCCACCTTTACTGTCATCTTTCTGGCAGGAAGCAATGATGAACACGAATGCCAAGGTTGCTAATTTAAAAGGTTTCATAATTTGTAATTTTAAAAGGTTCTTAATTTTTTATTCTCTCCCAATACGAATCTGCTTTTTAAAACGCTACACCTATTTGTAAAAAGGATGGGAAAAAATGGGGATAAGTTGCTTTTGAATGTTATTGAAAGGCGGATTTGTGGCAATATTCTGGCTATTCAAATTAAAGAATCAAGGGAAGTTAGACATTCTAATAAAAAATGCAGGGACCATCTGAGGTGTACCATAAAATGCAACTGATTCAAGTATCAATACTTTCAAAAAAGTGTTTGATACAAATTTGTATGGTACAGTAAGAGTCGCACTGCTTTTATATATTTATTAAAACACTCGACCGAGACACGCATTACAAATGTAAGTTCAAGTCAGGGTTCGTTTACCATAGCAACCAACCCGCACAATATCTATTACCTCTACAAGCAGCCGTGTATCAATCATCAAAATCGGCCCTGAATTTGTACACAATTGCTTTGGCTTACAAACTGCATGATGCAGCATTCAATGTAAATCCAGTTGACCCAGATTTTACAAAAACCGATTTCAACCATCATCATGGAACAGATCCCCGAACGATTAGTAGCTACATTTATTAGATTAGCAATTTAACCCTTAATTCGCATTCCTTATTTTTAAATTCAAAAAATTACGGATAATTTATTCCTTTATATGGATAGGATAATGTTTTATAATGTGAGCGAAACGGTGACCCGGGAAACTCTTAGAAAGTAAACCATTGATATAAAGGCTTTAATGGGATCGGATTCGAGTCTTGGTATCTCAACGATGTAAAAAATCAAAATTCTCAAAAGGCTGGTAAATTAAATGGTTTTTAGACTTTTTTGTTTTTTCGGTGTCAAGAAAAACCGATTAAAACCACTTATTCATTCATTCCCAGAATGGAGGTCACCTCTTCCTTGTAACTTCGGCCTAACGGTAACTGTTTCCCGTTTACTTCCACCGTGTTACCAAAAATAGCATCAATATTTTTTACAGAAACAATATAAGATTTGTGGATACGAATGAACCCTTTCCCTTTTAACAGGTTTTCGAAATTTTTCATGCGGTCGAGCTTGGTATATTTTTTTTCTTTGGAATGAATAACTACATATTCCTTCATTCCTTCCACATATAAAATGTCTTCAATATCTATTTTTACCGATTTGTAGCCCGACTTCACAAAAATAAAATCACGGGCAACTGGCTGGGCTTCACCTGCTTTTTCTGAAACCGGAGCTTCTGTTCCCGATTGCGAGTCAAATTTTGAAACCACTTTATTTACCGACCGGACAAACCGCTCAAACGCCACAGGTTTTAACAGATAATCTGTAACATCCAATTCATAACCCTTCAGTGCATATTCCGAGTAAGCAGTAGTGAGAATAATATATGGTTTTTTCTGAAGCGTACGAATAAATTCAATTCCGGTAATTCCAGGCATCTGAATATCGAGAAACACCAGTTCTGCCTCACCGCTTTCAATAGTCTGGTAAGCATCGGCTGCTTTTCCAAATGTTGCCAATAATTGGAGCTGTGGCATTTTGGCAATGTAATCGCTCAGGTATTTTCGTGCAATAGGTTCGTCGTCAACTACTATACATTTTATTTTCGGAATCATAACATTTCTTTTTTGGCAAAAACCGGAAACTGTAGCGACACCATAAACTCGTTATTCTGTTTAACGGTCCGGAGTTCGTAACGTTCCCCAAAAATAAGTTGGAGGCGCTTTTTTACATTTGCCAATCCAATTCCCGGGCTTTTTCCTGTTTTATTTTCAGTAAAATTATTTTTGCAGATAAAGAAAAAATTGTCGTTTTCGTCCCAAATGTCCAGTTCTATCCATCCGTCATCTTCTTTCCCGATGGTGCCATGCTTAAAGCAATTTTCGATAAATGGCAGCAGCAATAATGGCGGAATAAAAACAGAAAGGTTACGTACCTGCACCGAAACGCGGATATTTTCAGGGTACGAAATACGCGTTTTTTCCAAATCGAGGTAATTATGGATAAAGTTCAACTCTTTTTCAACGGGGACAAGTTTCTGTTCGGTTTCATAAATCAGGTAGCGCATCGTATCCGACAGGCCAAGTACCATTTGCGGTGCGAGGTCCGACTTTGAATAGGTGAGCCCGTAAAGGTTATTTAGCGTATTAAATAAGAAATGCGGGTTTACCTGCGATTTCAGGTACAGGATTTGCGCTTCCTGGCTGCGTTGCAGCTCTTCGCGGCTTTCCCGTTCCTTTTTGTCCTTGTTTTCATACAAACGCAAAAGAACCGCAATTATGCTTAATACCGAGTTCATTATCAAACCTATCAGAAAAGGGCCCCTTCCTGTTCCCAATCGGTTGTATTGCCAGATATCCCTTCCCCATTTTAAATTATCAGGGCTTATTATTTTTTCTTCAGAAAAGCGGTTTGAAAAAAATGCTGCATCGCCGGGGAGTAATCCCAGAATCCTTACCCTTAAAACAGAAAAAACAAAAATGGCGATAAGTTCAAAAATGATAAATAAAACGAGGTTCCGCCGTTTTATCAGAAATTCGTTGGCAAGCACCCAGCCCGAAAAGTAAAAGATGCCGGCCATCAGCATAATGCCGGCAACCGAGCGGTAGGCAGCCACTTTTACGGGAAGAAATATGGTCAGCGAAAAGAAAAGCGAATAAACCAGTATTAACCAAACGGCGCTATGTATAACGATTTTTTTCATGCCACAATGTTACTAAAATAAGCATTTTGCAGGCAACAACTTAAACCAACACAATGAATCTTTCAATCAATGTACGCTTTCAGTCAATATGCCGAAAATTGAACCTGTTGGCAGTTGGTATAAGCCAATTTGTTGTTGGATGAAAACTTTACCTGCTCCCGGCGGCGAAAGGGTACGTTTGAGATGAATTTAAAATGTTCAAAAGAATGAGAAAGCCAGGATTTACAATTAAACGATTTTCAAAAAACAAAAACAGGATTGCCATGAAAAAAGCGGCTTTTATCTTTATCCTGTCCCTCTCGGTTTTGGGTTCGGGCGCCCAACACCTCACGGAGCGTTTTCGTCCGGTATATAGTGTCCACACCCCAAAATTTGGAATTGTGGGCGGGCCGCAATTTAGCAACTTTCACGACGAAGCCGTGGGGAGCCCCAATGCCCTGTTTGGGTTTCATTTTGGGCTTGCATACAGTATGCCCGTTTCCAAAAGGATTTCGTTTGAACCACAGTTGGTTTACTCAAAAAAAGGAGGGGCGGTTGATTATGCCCATGCGGCATATTATTATTACGACGGGACGCTCCGTTACAGGCTTCATTATCTCGAAATGCCGTTGCTGTTCAATATTCATACAAAAAATATCCTCGATTTTGTAGTTGGTGGGTATGTCGACTACCTGGCCGATGCAACATTCAATGTTGCCACACCGCTTGGATACGGCTACGGGGAACTGGATTACGGTGATTTTGAAAAACTCGATTTCGGACTGACCGGCGGGCTTGCTTTCAATTTTCCGTTTCGTAAAATAACGCTGAAATATTCCTATGGTTTTAACAAAGTGGCCAACGATAACAGCGCTTATGTTTTTCTCGAAGGGGCAAAAAACAGTACGTTTTCCATCTCATTTACAAGATATTTGAAATGAAACTGAAAACGGAAACCGGTATGTTGAACAAAAACGGCGTTCGTTTAAAACAATCGGTTGTTGGATGAAAAAATACCGGATACCCGGAAACTCTGATATAAATTTGAAATGAAATCAAAAAAAAATAAATGGTATGAAAAAAATAGTAATCGTTGGTTTTATCATCTGCCTGTTCCCGGCAAAAATTTTTTCTCAAAATATCGGGGCACAATATTCGCCTGAAGAACGCGCACAAATACAAACGGAATGGATGAAAGAAACCCTTCAGTTAAATGCCGGGCAGGTTTCGAAAGTTGATTCGCTCAACCTGGAATATGCTTTAAAAATGGAAAAAGTAAAAAGTGTACAGGGAAGGATAAGCCAGCTAAAAGAGGCCAGGGAGATATCGGAAGAAAAGGATGGGAAGCTCAAACAAATGATGGATGAGGGCCAGTTTGAGACTTATCTGAAAAAAAGGAAAGAATTGCGGAAAAAGATGAATGAGATACGAAAAGGGCAATAAGCATAAAAATCAATTCGGTGAAAAATAATTTAATGTTAAACAATTAAAGCAGGATGAAATGAAAACACGAAACATTTTATGGGGCATATTGGCAATGTTTGTTTTGCTGGGCCTCAGCAGTTTTCTGCCCGGCACACAGGCCGGAATCTGCAAAGCATTTCAAAGAAGCCCCGAAACACGGGCAAATGCCATTACTTCGGTTATGGAGGGCAGGCTCGGTTTGGATGAAGCCCAGGTTGAAAAGGCGTACCAGATCAACCTGAAATATGCCAAAAAACTTCAGCCTTTTTGGGCAGGTACAAATCACCTGCCGGAAATTTCGGACGAGATGGCAGAAATTAATGCAGACAGGAAAAAGGAGTTACTGGCCATCCTTACCCCGGAACAACGGGAACAGGCCGACCAGATACGCAGGAAATGGATTAACCGCCTCGAATCAACACTCGAAAGATTAAAAGAAAATGACTTTATTAACAATTAAAATTTAAAAAAATGAAAACAAAGAAAAACTTAATTTGGGCTTTAATAGCCGTGGCAGGGATGATTGGTTTTGTATCATGTAGTGATGACGATGATCCTGTAACTGAAGACAAAGAAGTATTTACCGAAGCGGAAGCTGTTGAAATTGTAGCCTATTCGGTAGCAAGCGGTAGCGACGGGCTAACCGCGGATATTGAAACAACTGCTGAACTTTCCGGGCAATCTGTTGATAGCAATGGCTTAAAGTCTGCCGACAGCAATACCCTTAGTTGTGGCGAATCCCGCGATACGACATTTACCTCTAAGTCAACCAGTTTAATTACCTTCGAGTCTTCGAAGATGTACGATTATATGCTTGAGTGCGACGAATCGGACGACCCGCTCATGCTGGATTTCAGTTTTACCTATGAAGGAGAGTTCGATGCACCCCGGATTGCTTCACAGCATTCAGGGAGCGGCGATTTTACGGTTACTGATATCGAACACACGTCAGATATGTACCTGGTAAATGGCACATGGCAACGAAGCAGCGGCTTCGAATCCAAAATCCGTAACCAGGGCACACGGCAGGCTTCGCTTCGTTTCGAACTTGTTGATGTGGCCGTGGAGAAAGAGCCAAAAGAAGTTGATAACGGAACGATTATTTTTTCAATAGAAGGTGAAAGCGCTTCCGGAAGCAGCAGCTCCGGGTATAAATATGAAGGCACAATCACATATAACGGGAATGGCGAAGCGATTATCGAAATTACCGGCTCCAGCTCAAGTTACATTACAAATTTAGAGACAGGGGAAGTAGAAGAATTATAGGAACAACAGGGAAACACGCCGGTAAAAATTTTACCGGCGTGTTTTTAAGCACCAACCAATAATTTAAAAATATAATGAAATGAAAACGAAACAATTAAGTATAGTTTTAATAATGATTTTTTTAATTGGTTCCGCTTACGGGTCTTTTGCCCAGCGAAGGGTAGTAAATACGCCCCGCCGGACAGTAGTGCAAGGCCCCCGCGGAACCGTTGTTTACCGGAAAGCCCCGCCGGTAGTGAAACCTGTACGGAGGCTGCCTGCAAAAGCGGCTGTGGTTCATTACCATAGTCGGCCCTATTATTACCATGGCGGGGTGTTTTATGTTGCCCGCAATGGCTCTTATGTGAGGGTTGTCCCGCCGGTTGGGATAAGGGTTGCCGTCCTTCCGGCTGGTTACGTGCGGTTAGTAGTTGGCCCTTCGGTTTTCTTTTATGCCGGCGGAATTTTTTATGTCGAAGATGTATCCTCGGGTGAGTATGTTGTGGCAGATCCCCCTGTTGGTGCGATAGTCAGCCAATTACCTTCCGGCGCCGCCGAAGTAGAAATCGACGGAAAGCTTTATTATGAATACAACGGGATACTTTATAAACCGGTTCGAACGGAGAAAAAGGCATATGAAGTGGCCGGTAAGCTGGAAGATTGATTTATTGATTTACCACATTAAAAAGTGTTTTTGCATTCTCAATATTGGAAACAAAAATTCAAGGCACGTTGCTTTGATACAATTACAATCCAAAAGTAAATATGGAAATATTGTTGAACATATTGGCATTGTCGATGGGATTTGCAATTGTGGTTATTTCCATTCCCCCGGTTATTAAAATAGCCCGGGCAAAAAAACTTTATGAACCTTTAGACGAAAGAAAACGTCACGCCCGGGATATACCCCCGTTTGGGGGTGTGGCCATTTTCATCGGATTTGTAATTAGCACAATTGTAGCTACTGAAAGTTATGTCTTTGAATCGCTAAAATATATTATTGCATCAATAATTCTGATATTTTTTATTGGGTTGAAAGATGATTTTTTGGTAATAACGGTAAAAAATAAACTGATTGTACAAATATTTGCCGCTGTACTTCTTATCACCCTGGGCAATGTGCATTTTACAAATTTACACGGGATATTTGGCCTTTATGAAATCCATTATTTTTCAACTGTGTTTGTTTCGCTGTTTGTAATGATAGGGATAATTAACGCATTTAACCTTATAGACGGTATTGACGGTTTGGCTTCAGGACTGGCAATGCTTGCGGGCACATTTTTTGGCGTATGGTTTTACCTTGCCGGTCAGATACCGTTTTCGATAATGTCGTTTGCTTTGGTTGGAAGCCTGGCAGGTTTTTTCCTTTTTAATGTTTTTGGTAAACAGAATAAGCTTTTTATGGGAGATGCCGGTTCGCTGGTAATTGGATTGATTGTTTCCACCCTTGTCATAAAATTTAATGAATTTAATATTATCAAAACTGCACCTTATGCAATTAACGCTGCGCCAGCGGTGTCTTTTGCTGTGCTGACTGTCCCGGTTATAGATACTTTACGCGTTATAACCATAAGGTTAATGCAAAAAAAATCGCCTTTTTCTCCCGACAGGAATCATATCCATCACAAACTGCTCATAATCGTACCAAACCATTTTAAAGTAACCCTGATCCTTATAAGTGTAAGTTCCTTTTTGATCGGATTTGCATTGTTTCTTAATAAAATTTCGATGAATATCAATATCCAAATCTTTCTGATATTCTCAACAGGGAACCTTTTATCATTTATTCCTGCAATCCTTACCAAAAGAGACACTATTCATAAGAAGAAAACAACTAAACCGGCCCGTATCCGGCGGCATCCGGTTCGAATTATTGATGTAGCCGTTGAAAAAGAACCAAAAGAAATTGATAACGGAACGATTAGCTGTTCAATAGAAGGCGAAGGCATATCAGGTAGCAGCAGCGCCTGGTATAAATAGGAAGGCACAATCACAAATAACGGAAATGGTGAAGCGATTATCGAAATTAGCGGCTCCAGTTCAAGTTACATTACAAATTTAGAGACAGGAGATATAGAAGAAATAAAAGAATAAAATGAAAACAAGAAAAACTATTTTTTAGCATTAACCGTTGCCGCTGTAACATTCGTAGCATGTGAAAAAGAAGTTGATATAAATGAAAAACTTAACGGAGACACCCTCGCATTGGTAAAAGAAGCCGTAAATACCGAAGCATTTGAAAATGAAATTACGACAAGTATAGATCGGGCTATTGCATACTCCGAACAAATAAATTCCGGTGAAAAATCAGCAACAATTTCAGATTGTACCAATATAACAGTAAGGCCCATTATCGGTAGTTTTCCGAAGACAGTTACCATCAACTTCGGAGACGGGTGTGAGGAAGTGAAGGGATTTATACGGTCAGGGTCTATGTCAATCACCATTAGCGATACTTTACGGACAACAGGAACAAGCTACGACGTTACTTTCAATAATTTTGCCGTTGAAGAATATTCAATTACAGGAACAGTGTCGGTTGAGAATACCAGCTCCAGCGAGGTTCTCTCATTTTCTCAGAAAATGGATTTAACCATGACAGATGTCGATGGAATTGTCATTGAAAAATCGAAAACAGTTGAGCGCGTATGGATTGAAGGTTCCGAAACCAGCGATATTACTGATGATGTATTTTCCATCTCTGGATATGCCGATATTAGTTCAACCTCGGGGAGGGCTTATTCTTACTCCATTACAGAGCCACTTATTGTCAGTTATTCATGTGACATAGTCAGCGAAGGCGTAATGGAAATAACCACTTCAGCGAGTGATGAACCGGTAATTATTGATTTTGGAAACGATGGTTGCGACTGGAAAATTTATGTCTCACAAGGAAATATTGAAAAAGAAGAAATAAATTTGAATAATTAGTTTTAAGCATAAATTATGAAAACAAATCAATTCGTCATTATCATAATGACATTTCTTTTTATGATGGCAGGTATTAAGTCTTTTGCCCAGCGAAGGGTAATGAATACGCCCCGCCAGCAGTGACACCTGTACGAAGGCTGCCTGCAAAGGCTGCTGTGGTTCATTACCACAATCGACCCTATTATTACCAGGGCGGGGTGTTTTATATTGCCCGTAGTGGCTCTTATGTGAGGGTTATTCCGCCGGTTGGGATAAGGGTTGCCGTTCTCCCGGCTGGTTATGCACGGTTAGTAGTTGGCTCTTTGGTTTTCTTTTATGTAAGCGAATTTTTTTATGCCGAAGATGTATTTTTCGGCGAATATATTGTGGCAGAACCACCGGTTGGTGCCATAGTTTCCAAAATTCCTAAAGAGGTAGCGGAAGTGGAAATTGATGGAAAAACTTATTACGAATACAATGGGATTCTTTATAAACCAGTAAAAGTGGAAGGGAAAGCCTATGAAGTAGTTGGGCAAGTAGAAGATTAACACCTATGCAAATCCGACAATTCTTCAAGTGTATTACAACGCAGAAGGGATTGAAAACCAACAACTCATATTCCTATAGATACCGCATTGTTGGAAGATTCCTTCTGCCATTCTTCTTTTGTGGAAAATCCGTTTAATGAAGTTATAAAACAGACAGGATTATGTCTTCCCCAGTCGTCATTACATCATCCTGAAATTAGTAACAAACAGACCAATCAAAAGAAAACACTATCATGTACCAAGAAAAAGATTTGTATTTTTAACCTGGTTCTTTACCAAAAGATATGCAGCTAAAACAAGTCTTACAGCGAAATAACTGGAAAATTGCCGTTCTTTTTTCGGCTTTTCTCCCGCTTTTTAATATTATCATTAACAGTCAGCACAGGGCTTATGATAACATTACACAATTACTGGCAAATGCATTTTTTACTTTTTCGTTTTTGCTGATTAGCTGGTTTGTTAATTCCTACTTAACCATTTATTTTCAGCAATTTAAGGGAAACCATGCTTTATTGAAAAAAGTTATTCTGGTGCTGCTTTTCAATGCGGTATTGCTAACCCTTTTTATTCTCGCCGGGGTGTTTTTTATAAGGGAAATTAACGAAGGAAGTGTTCCCGAAAAACGATTTGTACTTTGGCTGATTATTTTCAAAGGTGCCATTAGTATTTCGCTGATTTACATTATCCAGAACCTGCTGAACACCCGTGCCCGCGAGCAGGAAATTACCCTGCAAAATGAGATGCTGAAAAGCGAAAACCTGCGCGCCCAATTCGAAATACTCCGGCAGCAGGTAAACCCGCACTTTTTGTTTAACTCACTTTCCACGCTGCGTTCCATGGTCCGTTCGAACGATTCCAATGCCGAAGAATTTGTGATAAAACTTTCGGAAATGTACCGCCAGTTACTCGACAAACAGCAAAAAGAACTGGTGCCGCTAAAAGAAGAACTCGACTTTGTAAATGATTACCTGTTTATGCTGTCGTCGCGTTTTGGTGCTATGCTGAAAATAACCTTCGATATTCCGGAAGAAATCCGGGAGCTGAAAATCCCGACATTCAGCTTACAACTTTTGCTCGAAAATTGTGTGAAACACAATATTATTTCATCGGAGCACCCGCTTGAAATTAAAGTGTTTGCCACGCTGCCCGATAGTCTAACCGTTGAAAATCTGTTGCAACCCAAAATTTCGAAAGTCGAAAGTTCGGGTTACGGGCTGCAAAGCCTCATCCAACGGTATCATTTGTTATGTTATTCTGATGGCGTTTTTATTTTTTCCGACGACCGTGTTTTCCGCGTAAAACTTAAATTAATTGCATGAACATACTGATTATTGAAGATGAACCGCAGACTGCCAAAATTCTGAAGGAAATCATTAAAGAAGAAAATCCGGCAGCAAAAGTGGATGCCATAACTGAAAGCATCAGCCAATCGGTGGACTATCTTCAAAAAGCACAACCTGACCTTATCTTTTCCGACATTCAACTGGCCGACGGTTTGAGTTTTGAAATTTTCTCACGGGTTGAAATTCATTGCCCGGTAGTATTTTGCACCGCTTACGACCAATACACGTTGCAGGCTTTTAAAACCAACGGGATTGAATACATTCTGAAACCGGTAAAAAACGAAGACGTAAAAGCCGCTTTCGAAAAAGTGGAAAAATTAAAGAAAGTATTTTCGCCGGGGCCGGAGTTGCTGGAGTCCATTCAAAATATTTTCGGCCCGAAAAAGGGCTACAAAAGTTCCATTTTAATCCGTTACCGCGAAAGTTATATTCCGGTTCAGGTGGAGAACATTGGCCTTTTTGTATTACAAAACGAAGTGGTTTACGCTTATACTTTCGACCAGAAAAAACAGGCTGTTTTTAAAACCCTCGACGAAATGGAAGCTTCACTCGACCCGGCGCTGTTTTTCCGCATCAACCGGCAAACACTTGTTAACCGAAAAGCGGTGCTGGAAATTCAACCTTACTTTAACCGAAAAATGGTGATAAAAACCGCTTTTCAAACCGAAGAAAAGTTAGTAGTGAGCCGCTTAAAAGTTTCGCCGTTTTTGGAGTGGATGGAACAATCCTGAACCTTCTGTTCAATTCATCCCCCAAAATGTTCAATTCACCTAAAATCCCATTTCCTCCCTCTCCCGTATAACTCATTTTTGTACCTGAAAACAAAAGGTACAAGTCATGAAAACAATATATTTTATCAGCATTCTATTAGTAGCTTCCGGCTCGCTGAAAGCGCAACACTCCATGAAATCATTGGGGGAGGTTTGGGAGTTTGCTCTGGCAAATAGCTCAGAAAACAAAGTGAAACAATGGCACGCAGAGCAGGCGCTTCAGGATAAAAAAACAGCCGGGAGCTTTCTTTTTCCCACCATCTCGGCAACCGGAAACGGGCAACATAACATCGACATTGCAGAAACACCTGTTCCCGGCGAAATTCTGGGGCAGCCCGGAGAAACCGTTTACACAAAATTTGGAAAAGCTTACAGCTATTCCGCCGGAATCAATGTCAGCTACAACCCGCTGGATTGGCAGATGATTTACCAAAAGAAAATGGCCGAGGTAAATGTTCAGTTGAAAGAAGCAGAGAAAGATTACTTCGAACAAACGCTGAAAGAGCAGGTCGGACAACTTTATTTTGCCACACTCACGGCTCAAAAAGCGGTTGGAATCGGGGAACAGGATTTAGCCATTGCCGACACTTTACTCCTGCTTACTGAACAGCGTTTTACTGAAGGGACAACGGATGCCATCGCCCTGAACCAGGCACGGGTAAACCGGAATGCAGTGGCGAAAAACCTGGAATCGACCCGGCAATACTGCTCCGAATGCCTTTCGAACCTTAAAATTTTAATAGGAATAAATTCGGGGGACGAACTCGTTCTAACAGAAAATTTATCGGATGGAAACGCATTGTCAATCGTTACGCAGCCAGCACAAAACAGTCGCTACACCGAAATCTACCGTTTGCAGGAAATGTATGCTGAAAGCAGCGTAAAAAAAGCAAAAGCCGACTTTATTCCGCAGATTAGATTCCACGCGTATTTTGGGTACAACCAGTTTCAGGACGATTTTACCATGTCGTTTCAATCCGGAGACTGGAAACCCAACAATTACCTGGGACTTTCGCTGAACGTCCCGATTTTTACAGGCTTTGCCAATAAATCGAAATACAAATCAGCAAAAATCGACCGGCAGATTGCAGCCCAAACCTACGAAGATGAAAAGCGAAAATCAGCCATCAACGACTCGCTGCTTTACTCAAAAACTGTGAGTACTTCAAAAATTGCGGTTGCCGGACTGGAAAACTTTCATCTTTCATCGGAAAACGTAAAACTCGCTGCACAAAAATACGAACAGGGCCTGCTCTCACTTGATGGCTATCTGAATATTTTCGACGATTACCTGAAAGCAGAAAACCTCTATCTCAATAATTTATCCGAATTCCTTATCAACAAAGCAAGTATAGAATCAAGAAAACAATAAACAATGAAAGCACAAAAATTAATACCGGCCATTCTGTTCGCAGTTGTCGTCCTCTCGGGGTGCCGCCCGGCAGAAACCACCACACCGCAACGAAAAAATCTGGTGGATGCCGTTTTTGCCAGCGGAAACGTAGTAATGAAAGACCAATACCTGGTAACCGCACTTTCCGAAGGTTATCTGCAAAAAACACTGGTGGAAGAAGGCGATTCCGTTTTTACAGGGCAGTTGCTTTTCCAGGTGCAGGACAATGCTTCGCAGGCACAGTTGGAAAGTGCACAAAGTGCCTACCGCGTGGCTCTTGAAAACAGCAGGCCAGATTCCCCAACACTCCAAAAGTTAAACCAGCAATTGTTGAAAGCCCAAAACCAGTTTCGAACCGATTCGTTGAATTTTAACCGCTACAAAAACCTGATTAAAACCAACGCTGTTTCGAAAGCCGAATACGACCGGGCAAAACTGGCTTTTGAAAGTTCGAAAGCAGAACAAACTTCGCTGGAAAATACGATTAAAGAAACAAGAGAAAACCTGAACGTGGAACTGGCAAATGCAAAGGCAAACCTTGTAACACAGCAGAACAACAGTTCCTACTTTTCGCTTACCAGTTTCACCAACGGGATTGTTCTTCAGAAATACAAAGAAAACGGCGAGCTGGTAAAACGGGGCGAAACGCTGGCCGAAATCGGAGCCGGAGAGTTTATCGCCCGTTTGCAAATTTCGGAAGAAGACATTAGCCGCGTCACAACCGGACAGGAGGTTTACATTGAACTGAATACGCACAAAAATCAGTCATTTAAAGGAGAAATTACCAAGGTTTACCCGGCTTTCAATGTACAGGAACAATCGTTTATAGCCGAAGCTTCGTTTTCTGAAACCGTACAGGGAATAAAAGCTGGAACCCAACTTCAAGCCAATGTTGTAGTAGAGAAAAAATCGGATGCGCTGGTTATTCCGGCCTCCTTCCTGCTCACCGATGATTATGTCCTGAAAGGTAACTCCAACCAGAAAATTCAGGTGAAAACCGGAATTAAAACCGCCGACTGGGTAGAAATACTCGGTGGCGTAACAGAAAGTGACAAACTTTATTTACCCCGAAAAAAATGAAACAGAAAAATCGTAAACAGTCAACGGTAAACCGGCAGATTGCTTCGGTTCACATGACATCGAAAATAGGCCAGACTTTTGTGGCTGTACTTGGCGTAACTTTCGGGGTTTCCATGTATATTTTCATGAACAGTTTTATGAACGGCGTCAACCAGACTCAGGATGATCTCGCATTCAGTTCGCTGGCGCATATCAGGATCTATAACGAAGATGAAACTCGCAATTTTAATCCGGTAGAAATTTTTTTTAAAGAGCCCGGAACACTGTTTAACATTCGCAATAAAAAAAGCCTGCAATATACCGAAGGCATAAAAAACAGTTCCGAAGTGATTTCTATTCTTGAGAAACAACCTGAGGTGACCGGGATTACTACACAGCTTAATTTCAGCGTGTTTTTCAGAAACGGCTCCAAAAAGATTAACGGCGCTATTTCGGGGGTCGATGCGGTTTCTGAAGACCAGCTTTTTGGTACTGCCGAAAAAGTGGTGGAAGGAAACTGGAACGACCTGAGTTTTCAGAAATCAGGAATTATTCTCGGAATCGTTCTGGCTGAAAAACTAAACGTCGGGTTGAATAACAATGTAAATATCCTCACCTCTGAAGGTGTTTCGAAAAACTATCAGGTGGTGGGCATCATCGAAACTTCGGTAAAAGAAGTGGACAAGTCGAAAGCGTTTATGAATATTTCGGCAGCGCGGCAGTTGCAGGGTAAAAACTTTGATTATTCCAGCGATATCCAGGTAAACATCAAAGACCGCGACCAAACCAAAGAGATTGTGAACCGCTTGTCGTCGTCTGTTCCTTACCAGATTGAATCGTGGCAAACGGCCAACCAGCAGTTGGTGGCTGCTTCGCAACTGCGAAATATTATTGCCAGCGCCGTTTCGCTTACCATTTTGCTGGTAGCCGGTTTTGGCATTTACAACATCATGAATATGACCATCAACGAAAAAATCAGGGAAATTGCCATTCTGAAAGCCATGGGATTTTCGGGGAAAGACATTCTGCACATTTTCCTGACACAGGCTGCCATCATCGGTGTAATGGGCGGAATAACCGGCGTTTTGCTGGGCTATGGAATATCGTCGATGGTAAACCAGGTGCCATTTAAAGTTGCCGGACTGGATACGCTCCCCATTGGTTTCCACACAAAAGATTTTGTGCTTTCAGTTTTATTTGGAATCACCACCACGCTTTTTGCCGGGTATTTACCAGCCAGAAAAGCATCGAAAATCGACCCGGTAATTATCATCAGAGGATAAAAATTATGGAACGGAATACAAATACATTAGAGGTTCGAAACCTCATCAAATATTTTCACGATCCACAAACTTTTCAGGTTATCAAGGGCATTTCGTTTGATGTAAAACGAGGTGAATTTTTATCGATTGTCGGGAAATCGGGTTCCGGGAAATCAACGCTGCTGTATGTGCTTTCCACCATGGACACCGACTACGAAGGGAGTCTGCGCGTAAAGGGAAATTTGCTCACCGGGCAAAGCCAAAACCAACTGGCCACTTTCAGAAATGAGAATATTGGTTTTGTGTTTCAGTTTCATTACCTGCTCCCTGAGTTCAGCGCGTTGCAAAACGTAATGTTGCCGGCACTGAAACTCGGGAAACATCCGCAGGAAGAAATAGAGCACCGCGCCTACGAGAGCCTGAAACTGCTTGATTTGCAGGGACAGGAACTAAAAAAGGCCAACAAACTTTCGGGCGGACAGCAACAGCGCGTGGCTATTGCACGGGCACTGATAAACAACCCGTCGGTGATTATGGGCGATGAACCCACAGGAAACCTCGACAGCAAAAACTCACAGGCGGTGCAGGAAATCTTCCGCAACCTGGCAAAGGAATTCGGGCAAACCATTATTTGTGTTACCCACGACAACGATTTTGCTGCCAACACCGACCGCACCATTGAAATGGCCGACGGCCTGATTTTACAAGATTAAATCCCAAAAAACATGAATCTGACATTTTTTCGATTTCTCCTGCTGGCTACTTTACTGGCAGGAATATTCCCGGTTTATGCACAAATTAATTCGCCCTTGTCTTTTGAATTAAATTCAATTCGACCGGGTTCGGAAATCAATAGCCTGGGGAGTTTTCATCTGGCAGTGCCTCTTTATATTTCAGAAAAGAACCAGTTTGCATTTTCTCCCCAATACCGTTTTTTAAATACCGGGAATACATTTCCGATGAACGACAGGCATTTTTCCCAGCTAAGTACGCGCTTTGCCTGGCGACACAAACTGAGTGAGAAATGGAGTTCGGCATTGCTGGCATCCTCTTCCCTGGCTTCTGCGAACAAAAATTTTCCTTCCAGCGGATTAATGTGGTTTTCGGGAGTCCGGCTGGCACATATTCAAAATCCCTCTTTTCTCTACTATTTCGGACTGGCTTATTCTTACCGTTTTTCCAATCACATCATCGTTCCGCTTTTGGGGTTTAAATGGAAACCTGCTTCCGGTTTAATTATTGCGGGTGATTTGCCTTTTCGGGCTCAACTTCAATTGGAACCCAATTTAAAAATAACTACGGGGCTTCTTTTTCGTGGAGAGCGTTTTACCGCACATATTTCGGATACTCCTGAATCCGATTATTTCTGGTTCAGAGAAAGAAATATTGGCTGGGAAGGCAGTATTAAAACCTTTCGCAACTTTTGGCTGACAACAGAAATTGGCTACAGTTTAAAACGAGATTTTAATATTTATACTGAACCTGAAACACCGAAATGGAGCTTTGCCACCCAATTTATCCGCCCCGAAGAAGGAGCAGTGTTTGAATACAATGAAAATGGGTTTTATGTGAAATTTGGGATTAAGTACCGGTTTAATAATTAGAATGAAACTAATGCTAATTAAAAGAACAGACAGTTTTTATAAAACCCAAAGGTTCCCTAAAAGCTTCAATTCGTCTACCAACTGGTTCGAATTTTGTACCGTAGGGTTCACCTTAAGAAACCAAAAGCCTCATAATTATAGTTATTACGGGGCTTTTGTGTGTTCGAACTAAAATTAAAGACATTTCAAGAAAAACATAATAATCTTAAATATAATCACTTACGGGTTCGAGTCCCATGAGGTTAATTAAATATCATATGAGGAGTGAAAATCAATTGGTCGTAAGTGAGATTGAAGAAAAAAACTTGGTGATGGTAAATATTAAAAGAATACAGGTAATTCTATAAATATAAATGTCCGGGCAATTGCAATCGCAAATTGATTGACAACAAATATTGCTATAGTTCTAATTCAAATTTCGATACTCTTTCGGCGTATAACCAGTTTCGTTCTTAAACATGCGGCTGAAATGTTGGGAATATTTGAATCCCAATTCGTGTGCAATCTCACGAGCTGTTTTGTCTGTATCGAATATTTTTTTCTTCGCGATCTTGATGATTTTGATCTGGATATATTCTTTAGCTGATTTTCCGGTTTCCCTTTTCATTAAATCTCCGAAATAATTAGATGATAAATGCAGTTCATCGGCAAAATAAGCTACCGAGGGTATTCCCAATGTTTGTGGTTTATTTGAGTTATAATATCCGTTCAACAGATTTTCAAACTTTTCCAGGATTCCTTTATTTGCATTATCTCTTGTAATAAATTGGCGATCGTAAAAACGCTCGCAATACTTCAACAACAACTCAATATTTGCCGAAATAAGTTCTTTACTGTGGCTATCTACAACATGTTCCAATTCATAATTAATCTTTCCAAAACTATCCATTACCATTTGACGCTCACGTTCCGAAATATGAAGCGCTTCATTTGTGTTGTAATCAAAAAAGGAATATTTGTCAATATGGCGCCCCAGATCCGTTCCCATTATTAAATCAGGGTGAAAAATCACCCCATGTCCTTTGGGCTGATACAGCTCAATACTTGGTTCCATATCAAGAATTTGTCCGGGAGCGATAAATATTAAAGTACCTTCCTGATAATCGTATGTATTTTTTCCATACCGAAGGTCCCCGCAATGTACATCTTTTAGTAAGATCAAATAAAATCCGAAATAGGTCCGTATTAACCTTCTTGGGTCAGCTTTCGAAAAATCAATTACACTTACCAGGGGGTGTAAAGTCTCATGATTATTAAAAATATTGTAATCTGTTATCGTTTCAAATCTGTTCATCTTTTCCATCTTTCTCTGTTTTATGAATCAAATTTAAGTATTCCTGGAATGTAATAAAACCTGCTTAGGGCAATTCAGTAAAAATGGTACACAATACCGTATTTCATATACAAATTACTACAAAACAACGCCTTACATTTGTATAGGACAAATTACAACTAAATGAAAATGGAAAATTCGAATTGTAACTTATCTCCGATAAACAAATCATCAGCCGCTTGGGCAAAACATGTAAAAACTTGGCAATTATTCTTGCTGCTTATTGCCATAATAAGTTTTTCATCATGTAAAACAACCAGGGAAGATGTGATGATTATAAAGGATCAGGGAAGTTTTGCAGTTGGAGGGACTGTTAAAGAAAATCCGGGAACTTTTAATACAATAACCCGAACACCCGAAGGGCAAACTTTTCATGGAGATCATGCATATGTGTTTTATCAAATTCCGGCAGAAACGCACAAATATCCTCTGGTAATGTGGCATGGCATTGGTCAGTTTTCAAAAACATGGGAAACAACGCCGGATGGAAGGGATGGATTTCAAAATATATTTTTAAAGAAAAAGTACAGTGTTTATTTGCTTGATCAGCCACGTCGGGGAAATGCTGCACGAAGTATGGCAGAAGGTACGGTAACTCCAACTCCCGATGAACAGTTCTGGTTTAATACTTTTCGGGTTGGGGAATGGCCAGACTTCTTCCCTGGAGTGCAATTCCCGAAAGACACTGAAGCCCTTAACCAGTATTTCCGGCAGATGGTACCCAATATCGGCCCTATTGACTATGATGTGAATGTAAATGCTGTATCTGCCTTGTTCGATAAAATTGGAGAAGGTATCCTTGTTACGCATTCACACGCCGGAGGAATGGGGTGGTTAACTGCCATTAAAAATGGAAATATAAAAGCTGTTGTTTCCTACGAGCCAGGAAGTGGATTCGTTTTCCCTGAAGGAGAAGTGCCTGACCCGATTGAAAACTCGGCTGGTCCATTGGTTGCAACCGGTGTTTCTATGAACGAGTTTATGAAACTCACAGAGATACCCATTGTCATATATTATGGCGATTTCATTCCTGAAAAACCTGACCCAAATCCCGGAACGGATGGTTGGCGTGCCCGTTTGAAAATGGCCCGCTTATGGAGAGATGCAGTTAATCGTCATGGTGGTGATGTTACAGTAATTCATCTACCTGAAATCGGAATAAAAGGCAACACGCATTTTCCATTCTCAGATTTAAATAATGTGGAAATAGCTGATCTTATGGAAGAATGGATAAAAGAGAAAGGATTGAATAAGTAATGAAAGCAGTGATTCTCAACAATGGTGTAGAAATGCCAATCCTTGGCTTTGGTGTTTTTCAGATTGCAAATCAGGCAGAATGTGAAAAAAGCGTCTTGAAAGCGATCGAAACAGGTTACCGTTTAATTGATACTGCTGCATCATATATGAATGAAATTGCAGTTGGAAATGCAATTAAAAAGAGCGGAGTAGCGAGGGAAGAAATATTTGTCACATCAAAGCTATGGGTTCAGCACACCGGTTACGAAAACACAAAATTGTCGTTCGAGAAATCATTGAAAAAGTTGCAACTTGACTACCTTGATTTATATCTCATTCATCAGCCTTATGGTGATGTGCATGGTTCATGGCAGGCAATGCAGGAACTTTACAAAAGTGGAAAAGTACGAGCCATTGGTGTGAGTAATTTCCAACCGGATAGGTTGATGGACATCATTACCTTTAATGAAATCGCTCCGATGATAAACCAGGTTGAAACACATCCTTTCAACCAACAAATCGAAAATCAAAAATTCCTGACAGATAATGGAGTTCAGATCGAATCATGGAGCCCTTTTGCTGAAGGGAAAAATAGTCTTTTTTCCAATGAACTACTTACAGGGATTGGAGAAAGACATAATAAAACTGTTGCCCAGGTCGTGCTCCGTTGGTTGATACAAAGAGGTGTTATTGCAATTCCCAAATCAGTAAGAAAAGAACGGATAGAAGAAAACTTCGACATCTTCGATTTTGAGCTGACCACGGAAGACATGGACGCGATTGCAACATTAGATATGAAAACCAGCAGTTTCTTCGACCATCGTGACCCGGAGATTATCAAATGGATGGGTAGCAGAAAACTCGAAATATAATTCATGGAGGAACAGATAATGAATAGAATAGTAAGAAACCAAATTTTTATATTCATGCTAATAACAACCAGCATTTATGCATCAGGACAAAACAAGATTGATAATTTTTTCGGGTTGGTTTACCGCGGTGCGATTACTGAAAATATAAAAGGCGAAGTAACCATTCATGCTGTAAATTATAAACTCGACGGTATTGAAATTGCTGCCAATGTTTACACACCTGCAAATTATGATCCCACTAAAAGTTATCCCGCAATTGTAGTTGCACATCCCAACGGAGGCGTAAAAGAGCAGGTGGCCGGATTGTATACACAACACTTAGCCGAATTGGGATACATTACGATTGCTGCCGATGCTTCTTACCAGGGAGCCAGTGGTGGCGAACCCCGACATACAGATAAACCACAAAACCGTGTTGAAGACATTCGCGGTATGGTTGATTATATTTCCCAATATCCAGGCGTTGATAACAACCGTCTGGGGGCATTAGGAATTTGTGGAGGTGGTGGTTATACACTAAAAGCTGTTCAATCAGATAAGCGGATTAAGGCCGTTGCTACCGTCAGCATGTTTAATTCAGGAGAGGTAAGACGTAATGGCTTTCAAAATTCCCAACTAAACACTATACAGGAACGCTTGAAACAAGCTTCGGATGCCCGAGCCCAGGAAGTTGCAGGCGGTGAAATCCGTTATTCGGGCGTAGCAAGCATAACAGATGAAGAAATCGCTCAAACCACAACCGATTTGTATCGGGAAGGATATGAATATTATTACAGGACCCACAAACATCCCAATTCAACATTCTTGTACACAACAAGTAGTTTACTGGACTTAATGGTTTGGGATGCAACTGACCAAATTGAATTAATTAACCAGCCTTTGCTGATGATAGCCGGAAGTAAAGCAGATACAAAATACATGACCGATAAGGCATTTGCAAAAGCTACCGGAACTACTAAAAAAGAATTGTTTGTGATTCCGGGAGCCACTCATATTCAAACCTATTATGTTCCTGAATATGTCAATCAGGCTATGAATAAGCTCCATGAGTTCTTTGAAAGATACTTGGAAACAACTACTAATCAATAAAGTTATACGACTATGAAAGCAAAAATTATCGGACTATTTGTCCTACTTCTTTGTGTACAGTGGCTTTTCGCTCAAAATACTGATACAGAACAGAAAATTATTCAGCTATCAAAAGACAAATGGCTGTGGATGGCGGATAAAAATGTCGATGAACTGAGTAAGCTCTTTCATCCAAAAGCTGAATTTGTCCACATGGGTGGTCATTGGGGAACCGAACGAGAACTTAGTATAATAAAAAGTGGTGGTATCTGGTACAAAAAAGCTAATATTCATGAAGTATCGGTAAATATTATCGACAACACCGCTATTCTTCTGAACCGTATCGACCTGCTGGCAGAAGTTGGAGGAAACGAAGTCACCAATCCTTTTGAGGTAACTGAGGTGTATATTAAACAAAACGGGACCTGGAAATTGGGCTCACTATCTTTTACCAGGTTGATGACACCTGGTGGACATTAAAAACGATATCAATAACAATTAATCAATTACCTAATGAAAAAATTAGTTTCAGGACTTATAATATTCCTAATCGGATTTTCGATAAATGCACAACCATTAGCAGGAGATACAGTTCAGGCTAAAGCTCCCGAAGTTAAGATCACATCTGGAATTTTAAGAGGTGTTACAGAAGGACATGTCTCAGTATTTAAGGGAATTCCCTTTGCTGCCCCTCCGGTTGGGGAGTTTCGCTGGCGTCCACCACAACCCGTGAAATCCTGGGAGGGAGTCCGTGATGCGAGCAAGTTTGCCCCGAACTGTGCACAGAGCGGCTGGGGAGCTGCGCCCGGAACAATCCAGGAAGGCTCTTCAGAGGATTGCCTCTACCTTAATTTATGGACACCTGCTGGTTTTTCGAAAGAAGCAAAAATGCCGGTTATGGTTTGGATTCATGGAGGAGGTTTTACCGGTGGGTCTGGTGCAGTATCTTCAGGCAATCAGTTTGCTAAAAAAGGTGTTGTTCTGGTCTCTATCAATTATCGTCTGGGGCGTTTGGGACATTTCGCATTCCCTGCCTTAAGTCAGGAACACCCCGAAGAGCCAAAAGGCAGCTACGCTTTTATGGATCAGATTGCAGCTTTACAATGGGTGAAAGAGAATATTACTGCTTTTGGAGGTGATCCAAACAATGTCACCATTTTCGGGTTCTCTGCCGGAGGCGTTTCGGTACATTCACTACTAACCATACCCGCCGCTAAAGGTCTTTTCCATAAAGCAATCGGCGAATCCAGCGGCGGCAGGGACGGTGTCCTTACCGGGAGACCGATCAACAAAGAAAATATTGACCCACTTTACCCGGTTTCGGCAGAAACCATCGGGATAAACTTTGCACGTAAACATGGAATAGAGGGAACAGATGAGGCGGCATTGGAAAAACTTCGCGCCCTGAGTGTTGAGGAAATTGTTGATGGGGGTCAGGAAACTGACGGACAAGGCGGCCCTCGTATTTATTCAGGTCCTATTCTCGATGGCAAGCTCGTGGTAGAAACTTCCGAGAGCGCTTACAAAGCCGGCAAACAAGCTAAGGTCCCGCTTATGATTGGAAATTGCAGTGCTGAGATTGGTGGAGCCTTCGTCAGTACAAGCACTACAAAGGACGAACTGTTTTCACAGTTTGGTGAACTGGAAAGTGAAGCAAAGGCTGCGTACGATCCGGGTAATAACAAAGAAATTGCAGAGATCCAAACAAAATTTAATACCGATTGGGTATGGGGCGAACCAGCAAGGTTTACAGCTAGGGCTTTTCTCTCCATTGGAGAACCGGCTTACGTTTATCATTTCGGATATGTTCCTGTTACGATGCGTGAACGGGCCAGATATGGTGCCGGCCATGGATCGGAAGTAGCATTTGTATTTGGCGACCTCAGTTCACGTTGGGGGGCCACCGGAGCAACGCCGGAAGAAGAAAAATTAACCCAAAAAATGAATACTTACTGGACAAATTTTGCGAAAACAGGGAATCCCAATGGTGAGGGCCTACCCGTCTGGCCACTTTACAATACACAGGAAGAGAAAATTCTCGATATCGAGTTAGATGGGAAAGTTGTTGGAAAATCCGATTACAGAAAACCACGATTGGATGTGATTGAAAAGGCTTTCAAAAACAGGACTCAGATGCAAACACGTAGCGGAATTTAATCTTAAAATCACTAATATGAAGAAAACCGGAAAACAAATATTTATCATTCTAGCTGTAATAATGTGTTTTAATGGAAGCTTGTTTGCAAAAAACAATAAAGAATCGAATATGTCTTTAACAGTAAAGCAACAAAGCATTATTCCAATTGCTACATATACAGCCCGGGGTGAATTGAAACAATTAAAGCAGGCATTAAACACAGGTTTAGAGGCAGGTCTCACCGTTAACGAAATTAAAGAGATAATGGTTCATCTTTATGCTTATTGTGGATTTCCAAGAAGTATCCGTGGATTACAAACTTTTATGGAAGTGCTGCAAGAACGCGAAGCAAAAGGGATAAAAGATGAAACGGGAGCTGATGCGTCACCGTTAAATGACCACCGTAGCAAATATGACCGTGGGAAAGCAAACCTTGAAACACTTGTCGGGAGGCCATTGGATGGACCTCAATCCGGATATGCCGCATTTACCCCGGCTATCGAAATATTTTTAAAGGAACACCTATTTGCCGATATTTTTGATCGTGATGTTCTAACTTTTGCAGAACGCGAGTTGGTAACGATTTCAGTAATAAGTGCAATTGGCAAAGCCGACCCCATGCTTCGAAGTCATCTGGCCATCTGTTTAAATGTTGGTTATACCCCGAGACAATTAGAAGAATTTGTAGGTATTATACAATCTACCGTCGGAAAAAAGGAAGCCAGAGCTGCAAAGGAAGTTTTAAGTGAAGTGCTTGAAGTCAGACAATAAAATTAAATTTATCAATTATGAAATACTGTATCAAAATCAGCCTGCTTTTTCTTGTTATAATAATTGCCGGGTGCAATATGGAGAAAAGAACGAATGAAGAAATCAGTCAAGATGGATTTGCTTTTCCAAAAGGGGAAAAAATCGGCAGCCCAAATTTTACAGGAATAGTGTGGGTGCAAATGATGGGCGCAATTGATAGCACCCTACATGCCCGGTATGGGAATGTAACTTTCGAGCCTAAAGCAAGAACGAACTGGCACTCGCATCCTGGAGGGCAGATTCTTTTTGTTACTGAAGGGAAAGGATATTACCAGGCACTAGGTCAAGCAGCCCGTCTGTTGTATAAAGGCGATGTTGTTGAAATTCCAAGGGACGTTGTACACTGGCATGGAGCAGCACCTGATAGTGAATTTGCGCATATTGCCATCAGTCTGAATATCAATGAAGGAGGTGCTGTTTGGATTGAGCCAGTAACAGATGCGGAATATGCTCAGGCAACAAAATAAAGGATAATGAATTCATTAAAATTTAGTGGAAAAGTTGCGATACGGAAGTGATATATTAGCCTATGGTGAAATTTGGTGTAAAAATTTACTAAGAATACACTTACACTCCAAAATATAAACCCGGATATCTTGAAGCCTGTCCCTTGTTTTAGCAAATTTAAAATTAGATAGATTTTATAATACCAAAGGTCTCCCAAAAGCTTTAATCCTGCTTTTAAGTGGTTCGAATTTTACACCATTGGGTTCAAAAAATTCACTAAAGCCTTGTGATGATGCATCAATTATAGGCTTTTATGATTCGAATTAAAGATTTTTGTAATAAATAAATACATTAACTCCATGTAACATAAATACTTATAGGCTCAAGTGCCGTAGGGATATTTAATTTGATTTACCGAAGGAATCTAATTCTGCATGATAATCATAAAGAGCATGCGAGGAGGATTCTGAATAATTCGAACTTCATGCTTATGATAATTCTTTTCGTTCATGCAATTCTATAGGTATTTGATGTTGTCTTCCAATATCCACACATGTTAAAATACCGTAAATGTCTTCCCTAATCAATATTAATTCATACCTTCGCAGCCTTGACAATCAGGTTTTTTATTGAAATCGTCTAAAGCAATGCTTCGTTTCGCTTTTTCAGCGAACCTTCCCATCGTCAATTCGACATCAAAATTAACTTTCTTGTTTAGATAAACAAGTCGCGAAGTGTGCTTCACAATGTTCGTGACACACTTGTATCATATATGATAAAATCATTTTTCTTGGGAGATAAAGAAATTCGGCTCCCTGTTTTTCAGGGGGGAATGGGTGTAGGTATCTCTTTATCGGGACTGGCCTCAGCAGTTGCTAACGAAGGTGGAATTGGCGTAATATCAAGCGCCGGCTTGGGATTGCTATACAAACAATCGCCCGCTGACTATTTAAAAGATAGTATTTGGGGTTTAAAAGAGGAAATACGAAAAGCACGTGAATTAAGCAAAGGTACTATCGGCGTAAATATAATGGTTGCATTATCAAATTTTGCAGATATGGTACGAACCTCCATTGCAGCAAAAGCAGATGTAATATTCTCAGGAGCAGGTTTGCCGTTAGACTTGCCCTCTTATCTGACTGAAGGGAGCAAGACATTACTCGTTCCTATTGTTTCGTCAGGCCGGGCTGCAAAAATTATCTGCCAAAAATGGTTATCAAACTATAATTACCTCCCTGATGCTCTTGTGGTAGAAGGGCCAAAAGCAGGGGGGCATCTTGGATTTAAAAGAGAGCAGATTGAAGACGAAAACTACGCACTCGAAAAATTAATTCCTGAGGTTGTATCTGTTACCTCAGCCTACAACCATAAGAAAGTAATTCCTGTTATTGCAGCAGGAGGAATTACAACAGGCGGAGATGTATTGCGCATTATGGAACTTGGTGCTTCGGGAGTACAAATTGGCAGTTTGTTTGTTCCTACCCAGGAATGCGACGCGTCACAATTATTCAAGCAATCTTATGTAAACTCATCACAAAAAGATACAATGATCATCCAAAGTCCGGTAGGAATGCCCGGTCGTGCCCTTGATGGTAATTTTATCCGAAGCGTAAACGAAGGCAAAGAACGCCCAAAGAAATGCCCGTTTCAGTGCATAAAAACATGCGATTATACAAAAAGTCCTTATTGCATTATCATGGCACTTTATAATGCAGCAAAAGGAAATATGAACAAAGGCTATGCATTTGCAGGAGCCAACGCTTACCTGGCAGAAAAAATAAGCAGTGTTAAGGAAGTAGTACAACAACTTAAAAAAGAGTTTGCTGATGCGCAAAAAAGATTATCAACTAACGAAATATAGCTTTATTGCTATACGTGATATCTTGGCGGACTCATGATCCAGGATGCCCCGCATATTTCACTCGAATTAGTAATTAATAATAAATGCTGTAATGAAAACAGCAAATTAAAGTATGACATTTAAAGAATTAAATATTTCAGAGCCAATACTAAAAGCTCTGACAAACAAAAAATACGAAAATCCTACTCCTATCCAGGAGAAGGCCATTCCCACTGCCCTAAAGGGTGGGGACTTGCTTGGAATTGCCCAAACAGGTACCGGGAAAACAGCAGCTTTTGCTATTCCGATTATACAACAGTTGGAAGAAGCCCTATTTAGAGGGCGAAGAAGAGAGATAAAAGCATTGATACTTACACCAACCAGGGAATTAGCCATACAAATTGGCGAAAGCTTTTGGGATTATTCGCAATATACAAGTCTTCGGCAGGCGGTTATTTTTGGTGGGGTAAACCAAAAACCACAAGTAGACAAACTAAGACGCGGAGTTGATATTTTGGTAGCTACTCCCGGACGGCTACTCGACCTGATCAACCAAAAGCACATTTCGCTCGATCACATCCGGCATTTTGTGTTGGATGAAGCCGACCGCATGCTTGACATGGGATTTATACACGATATAAAACGTTTGTTGCCAATGTTGCCCAAACAGAAACAAACGCTGTTTTTTTCGGCCACTATGCCGTCAGCAATTAGTAAACTTTCGAGATCGATTTTGCAGAACCCGGTAACCGTGAAAATTGTTCCGGTGTCGTCTGCAACTGATATGATTGAGCAACATTTGTATTATGTAGAAAGACAGAAAAAGAACCAACTTCTGATTTCACTATTACGGCAGGATTTGAACAAGTCAGTTCTAATTTTTTCGCGTACCAAACGCGGTGCCGACAAAATTGCAAGAATACTGAACAATAGCAGGATTGAATGTGAAGCCATACATGGAAACAAATCGCAAGTTGCACGGCAAAGAGCATTATCGAATTTTAAATCAGGACGAGCAAGTGTGATTGTTGCGACCGATATCGCTGCCCGTGGGATTGACATTGCCAACCTGGAACTCGTAATAAATTACGATCTGCCTGACGTGGCCGAAACATATGTTCATAGAATCGGACGTACTGGACGTGCAGGACAACGTGGAACAGCGCTTTCATTTTATTCTCAGGACGAACACATAATGGTTCGGAATATACAACGGCTGACCGGGAAAAAATTAAACCCGGTATTGGTTTAAATAAAAAGACATAACACTATAAAAATATGAATGGGTAGAGCATTAATTTTTTAACAAAAAAGAACTAGATAAAAAGAGCACAAAAAAGAAAGAAAAGACAAGACACGGATCTTTGAGCGAGATGATCGCTTGTATAGATGAAAACGGTATTACTACCTGAGAATTACCCAGGCCGGAAAACAAACCGGAAATCCACATGGAATATTACAGTTTCTATATAAAAAACAAAATAAAGAAGATGGTAATGTTGAAAGGTCGTGTAGAGAATTTTAATAAAAACAAAAGTTACGGCTTTATTAAAGACACCATCAGTGGTGAAAAATACTTTTTTTATGTTACCGATGCTTTTCCCGATATAAACGAAGGAATCATCGTTTCTTTTGAACTGGATAGTGGAGACCGGGGAACGATTGCTATAACAATCAGGCCGGTTCAATAATAGATTATTATTCACATTTAAATAAAATAAAATGAATATTTATGTTTCAAATCTAAGCTACAACACAACAAGTGAAAGCTTAAAAGAATTATTTGCAGGATCAGGTGAGGTAACATCTGCAAACGTTATCACAGACAAAATTACAGGTGATTCCCGTGGTTTCGGCTTTGTTGAAATGCCTGATAACGAGGAAGGGCAAAAGGCTATCGACCACCTGAATGAAACCGAGTTTGAAGGTAAAACGATTGTTGTAAATGTTGCCCGTCCCAGAACCGATAGAAACAGTGGTGGTCAAAACAATCGAGGTGGCGGAGGCTTTAATAGAAGACGTTATTAATATTTTAAAAGAATAACATGAATAAAGGAACAATTAAGTTTTTTAATGAAACAAAAGGATTTGGTTTTATCAAAGACGCAAATTCTGAAAAAGAGTATTTTGTCCATTCATCAGGATTGATAGATTTTGTGAAAGAAACCGATGAAGTAAGCTTTGAGTTACAGCAAGGACAAAGAGGCTTAAATGCCGTAAACGTTAAAAGAGTCTAACTCATTAGATATATAAATTCAAATCCCGTTTTATGCGGGATTTTTTGTTTTTTTCAACTGTTTTGAGGTTGAATTGATGACAGATTTTAGTCCCTTTTGAGTGGGAATACATGCTTACACGTCAACCCGTTTTATGTCAGATATCGATTTAAAAATAAATGAATTCAAAAACTATTACGATTCCAATCTGGAATTTTATAATTCGGCGTTGGCATTATTCACAAAGCTAATTGAACCAATTGTAAACGTTGAATATGTTTCCGGTCGGATAAAAGATTACGATGAATGCCTTAGCAAATTTGAGCGGAAGTATTTACCAGGAATCGAAACTTCGAACATGGATTACAAAGTTATTGACTTTTTGTCTGATTTTGTAGGGATACGGGTTGTTTGTCCATATCTGAAGGATATAAACATCGTCCGAAAAGAACTGAAAAAATATTTCAGAGAAGTTTCTATAACCGATAAAACCGTTCAGATTGAAAGCACCGATGATAAATTTGGCTATAAGAGTTTGCACCTGGATCTTAAATTGAATGGGAAATACGGGAAAAAAACAGAATATGTTCGTTACACAAGTATCCAGTTTGAGCTTCAAATCAGGACTATCATCCAGGATGCATGGAGTGTTCTGGACCATAAAATCAAATACAAGAAAAGTATTCCACAGAGCCTGAAGCGAAGAATAAATCGCTTATCCGCATTGTTCGAGATTGCAGACGATGAATTTTTGCGAATAAACGATGAAATTACTTCGGAAGAAAAAAGAATAAACAGAAGATTAAAACAAGGGCAAATTGTTGAGAAAAATAAACCATTAGATGTATTCCGCTTTTTATTTGTAGCCTTAAAGTATTTTCCAGAGTATAATTTTATTGAATTCAAAGTAGACGGATTTGTACAGGAAATTCTGAATATAAAAAGTAAATTTACTGAAAGTGAGTTAAATGACGCACTGGAAATTTATCTGACATCGGTTGATCAGATAGCTGAAAATGAAAACAAGAAATTAAACCCATACACAAAGATTCGTTATTGCTTGTATATGTTCGACCGTGATTTATTTTCAAGAATATTATCTGATTATCAAAAAAGTACCGTCTTGTTAATTAAATGATGCCTAAGATTTTCCCAATAGATTAACTTTCATCATATCCGTAGTTGTTCCATTATATCCATTACCTTTAGAAAAGTACAAATACAATAAATAGATGCAGGTAACAGTAAACCGAAAGGATATTAAATTTTACCCGGATGCCTCCAGAAAAATCGCAAGATTTCTTTACACCGGAGATGAAAGGGCGCTTAATACTATACGTTCAGTACTTAATTTGTCTGAGACCTCGGTATCACAAACATTAAGTCCTGTGCTGAGAGACTACTCTCTTCGACATAGAAATATCTCTAAAATTTTCGAAAAGCATTTTAACAGGATTGCTCACCTTTTGAAACAGTTAGGAACTGAACCTGAATCACTTAATATATCACAGAAAATACTTATAGGTTCCTATTTTACGATGGAGTATTCAATTGAGGCAGCCGCCTTTTTCAATCCATCGATTGTAGAACATCCCGACCAGTCAGAAATTGGCAAGGACGAAAAAAGAGTCATTTTGAGCTTCAGAGCTACAGGTGAAGGGCATATCTCGTCCATCGTTTTCAGAACCGGGGTGCTGGATAAAAACAAAAATTTATCGCTTGAACCTGTTGGAAAAATGCTGGAAGAAGCAGAGCATATCCGGCGGCATGTGTATAATAAAAAATCATTTAGTGCCAAACTTAATGAAATGAAGGATATTCATGCCATTGTCCCTTCAGGTTTGATTTTGGACAAATTAAACGATGAATTTACTTACGGTGAACTAAGAGATTCTATAAAAGAAGCCAGAAAATCATTGCACCTTACCGGGGAGAAAGATATTTTATTTAATCAAATTACCTGGCTGGCTTCGTCGCATTATGAACTTGAATTTTCATTAGATACAAATATTTCTGAGCGGGTTGTCTTTCCAGTGTCAGTAAATGAAAAAAATGGCATTGAAGATGCACGCTTCGTAAAGTTTACGGATGATAATGGTGAGTCTGTGTATTATGCAACTTACACTGCTTATGACGGCACTACTATATTGCCCAAAATGCTTGATACGCGGGATTTTTATCATTTTCAAGTAATGCCGCTTCATGGCGAAATAGCTAAAAACAAAGGGATGGCTCTTTTCCCACGCAAAGTAAATGGGAAATATGCTATGCTTTGCCGATTGGATGGATATAACAATTACATCGCTTTTTCAGATAACATTTCAATTTGGCGCAAAGCAGCATTACTACAAAAGCCAAAATTTCCATGGGAATTTGTTCAAATCGGGAATTGCGGTTCACCCATCGAGACATCTGAAGGCTGGTTGGTAATTACCCACGGCGTGGGACCAATGCGTGAATATGTTCTCGGGGCATCATTGTTTGACATTCAAAATCCTGAAAAAGAGATTGGCAGGTTAAAATCTCCCCTCTTAATGCCCAATGCCAATGAAAGGGAAGGATACGTCCCCAATGTGGTTTATTCCTGTGGTTCAATGATTCAAAACGAGGATTTGATTATTCCCTACGCCATGTCGGATTATGCCTCAACATATGCAACTGTAAACCTGAGAGAACTCCTGTATGAATTAAAAAAATAAAAATCATTTTGCAACCGATAATTACAATTTTCAAAGTCTGATGAACCCATTCTTCAAATAAACGAAATGTGTGAATAATGTAACTCTTATATTGAATTGTGTAACACCTTTTGTAGGCGATTCACGTATATTTACGTACATTATAAGAATCTGAAAAAGGATTTCAGATTCTTAAATTGATGAAATATTCAACATATACTATTGCGGACTTATTTTTATTTTATGGGGTGTTTGGGCTTACGGGTTCAATTCTCCTCCGCGGATTATTCATTTACTTATTTCATTATCCGGAATTATTATCCTGCTTCGTATTTTGTTAAATAAAAAAATCAAAAACATTAAATAGCTAAAATATAATAATGGACACAAAATTTAACATGAACGAATGGCATAGAATAAAGGATAACCTGAAAAATGAATATCCGGAATTAACTGATGTAGATTTGGAGTGGGGGCGAGTATCAAGAGCAGATTTGTTACTAAATATTTCTACTAAATTAGGTAAAACAAAGAAAGACTTGCTGAATATTATTGAATCGTTTTAAGGTTTATTTATAAGATGCAATTAGTGATAATAGGTGCAACTTGCACAAACTAATAATTTATAATAATGAATAAAGGAACAGTGAAATTTTACAATAATCTAAAGGGATTTGGATTCATTAAAGATGATGATTCATCAAAAGAATTCTATGTAAACGCTTCAGGATTGAAAGACAATATCGGGGAAAATGATAAAGTACTTTTTGATTTGGAAGAAGGGAAAAAAGGATTAAATGCAGTAAATGTTAAACTAGCTTAGTTTTAATGTATTACCATTTAAAATATTGTCCCGCTTTATGCGGGATTTTTTTATACCAACTTCAAATCCGACCGGTGGAATTCTTCATAGGCCTGCAAAACCGTTAAATGCGAAATTAAATAAGCGAGCGAACTTTCTGCTCCCTGGTTCCGGTTTACACCATAACTTTCAAATCCATCGCAACAACCCTTCGTTTCAAAATCGTATAAACTCATTCGCAGATCATTTTCACCCAAAAACCATAAAAATGAAGTGTAAAGTTTATTCAGGTAATCCTTATCTTTTGTTACAAAATATGCCTGGTGGTACATTAATACCATTGCCATTGCATCAATAGGCTGCTGGGCAAAAACAGAACGCTCCCCTTCTTTTTTGTACCACTTTTCATTTCCAATGATTGACAGGTAGTTATCCTTAAGAGTATGGGTAGTCAGGAAATTCATCGATTCAATAGCTGTTTCTGTAATTTTGGGGTCATTCAGTACCCGAGCAGAATGTAAAAGAGCTAATGGTAAAATACCATTATCATAAGCCAGTAAAGACTCAAACCAGTTCCAGTCGGTAGCCTGGTTTTCGTTATAGTGTTTCATCAATACATTTGCCAGATTCCTTAATCTTTCAGTCATTGAATCGTCCGATGGATTACTTCTCAGGTAATAACTGATTCCAATCATCGTATTGGCAATTCCCCGGATAGATTTTAATTTCTCAAAATTAGGAGCTGCATTGAAGAATACCAATTTCCCGGTTTGGTAATACGCATCGTTGGGAGCATTTCCCAATAAGTATCCCAGCGCCCAGATTGTTCTTCCAAATGAATCTTCAGAACCAATTTCATCAAGGAAATTCCGGTTAAAACTCAGGAAATTGCGAAAGGTCCCGTTTGCGTTTTGCATATAATGGATGTAGCTTAAATAAATGGGGGATAATTCAAGTGCCCGCATATCTTTTATTTGTTTATAAGCCATCAAAACCATCAGCAAAGCGCGCGAATTATCATCCAGACAATAACCTTCTTTTAAATTGGGAATGCCAAACTTGGCATGTTGAATGATACCTGTGTCATCGGTTAGACGATTGATATGAGCAAGCGAAAAAGGTGGAAGGATAAGTAAATCAGGTTCCGTTTCTTTTTGAATTGCAGCCGAATATTCATCCTTCATTATTTCTTCTGCAAGTGCTACATATTTTTCACCGGTTTTTGGCCATGTAATTTTTTTCCCATATTCACCAGCTTTATTTTTTAGTTTTTTAAGTTCTTCTGGGTTATCAAAAAGTTCAATTAGTATTTTAGCCAGGTTGTCGGAATCATTAAAATCGAATAACCTTCCTCTTCCTTTAGCCAGCAATTCAGCAGCATGCCAGTAAGGTGTTGATAGAACGGCTGCACCTACTCCGACAGCATACGAAAGTGTTCCGCTGGTAATCTGGGCTTCATTCAAATAAGGTGTGATGTAAATGTCACAGGCGTATAAATATTTGAACAAGTCCTGTTCGTCAATAAATTCATTTAAAAAGATAACATGATCTTCAAGATAAAGGCTTTTTACCATTCTAAGAAGAAAAATCCGGTATTCTTCACCAGAATGCCGAAGCACATTTGGGTGGGTCTTTCCTAAAACGATATAAATAATTTCCGGGTGCTTTTTAACCACTTCCGGCAATGCTTTAATTACTGTTTCAATGCCCTTACTCCTGCCTATAAAACCAAAAGTTAATAGTACTTTTTTGCTTTCGAGTTTAAATTCTTTTTTCGATTTTTCGGGATTAAAGCGAATATCCGGGACTCCATGTTCAATTAACGCAATTTTTTCTTTTGGTACATCATAAATACCAACCAGAAACTCAATGGCTTTGTGGCTCATCACTACAATTTTACCTGCCATTTTGCAGATTTCTTTTAAAACCGCTTTTTCGTTGTAAGAAGGTGTTTTTAAAATGGTATGAAGCGTGACAATAAGCGGAATTTCCAGCCGGTGAAGCAGGGGCAGGATATAAACTCCGTTTTGTCCACCAAATATTCCAAATTCATGCTGGAGGATGCAAACGTCGGCGCCACTAAGATTAATGTATTTTACCGCTTTTAAATAATCTTCCTGATGATCCTGCCGGATGGTAACTTTTACTTCTTCCGGGTATTTGTACGTGAGCTCGTTGTCGTTCAATGCAACCACAAAACCGTCATGTTTTTGTCCTTTTGGAGCCTTGTCGGTCAACATTGATTTAAACAAGTTATTAGTAAACGTTCCAATTCCGCATTCACGGGGAGGATAAGTAGCAATGTAAGCTATTTTCATTTTTATATGGATTTATAGTTGAAGAAGAGTTTATGATAACTTTTTCTTGTTATCCTTTCTTCTTTAAAAGTGACCTTGAATTTATGTCAGTTCAAAGTGTTTTTTTAGTAATCTTTCAAATACATTTGAGGGAAAAGGTTTTGAAATAAAATCATCACATCCGGCATCAATGGCTTTTTCCCGTTCTATATCGAAAGCTATTGCAGTTTGTGCGACAATAATCACCTCACTATTAAAAAGGCGTATTTGTCTGGTCGCTTCATATCCGTTCATTTCAGGCATTCGAATATCCATTATTATTAAATCAATATCGGGGTTATTCTGACAGGAATCCACTGCTTCAATACCTGATTTTACTGTGATTATTTCCCGTGCGAATTTGCCAAGCAATTTCCGAATAAGTTTTTCAGATATTTCATTATCCTCCGCAATTAATATTTTCAGATATCTGGTTGAAACAACCGGCTTTTGAAGTAAATTATTTTGCTCTTTTTTGACAGAATCATAAGGAATCGTAAAATAGAAAGAAGAACCTTGCCCAAACTCGCTTTCGACCCAAATTCTTCCTCCAAATAATTCCACATAAGCTTTCGAAATTGATAGTCCAAAACCATTTCCGCTATTATCTACCATAAGCTTTGTGCTGACTCTTTCGAACCTTTCAAAAATGATATTCTTCTGCTCCTCATCAATTCCAACACCTGTATCTTTTACAAAAAATATTAAGGTTTCTCCCTTCTTCTCATATCCAAATTTTATTGATCCTCTTTCTGTAAATTTTATTGCATTTTTTATTAGGTTAATCAGAATTGCGATGATTTTATTCTGATCTGAATAAACAGTAACTTCCTTTGAAGATAATCCCTGTTCGTAGAGCAAATTAATTCCCTTTCCCTCGACTTCTTCCTTAAAGAAGTAATAAATATATTCCATTACCTCATTTAAATTTGTCTCTGAATTTAAAACCTTCATTTATCTTTTTGTATCACTTAAAAAGGGTAGAATTTCTCGTTCAAAATACACCAATTCCTTTCGATCTGGCTCATCTTGAATTTTGCAATAATAGATTTTGTCGACATAACGTCGGATAATCAATTTTAGCCCTGGATTTACTTTGGCATATACTATTTCGCCTTCTTTAAATTTGTTTTCCATGACAAACCTCTTTTCTTTTAATTTTATTCGTCATTTCAGTCTGAGAATTCTATAAAAAACAGAGTAACTAAACTATGCTTGAATCACTTTTCCCTTTTTTTTTTGCAGCTTTTTCTGCTCTTTTTTCTTTCAGGCTTTTTACAGCCACTTTTTTCGTGTTTCTTCTCTCTTTTCCTTCCTTAGCTTTTACCATAATTTTTATTTTAAGACATTATTATAATGTGTTTTCTTCATACCCGCTTTTAATTACTGTCGAAATCATTTTAAACCTTTTATTGGCTTTTATAAAGTGCGAGACATGGGCAGGTATTATGACTATTTCCCCTGTTTTTAGCAGGAGTGAATGTTTATCAATTACTATCTCGGCATCTCCTTCTATGATTTGGACAAATATATCGAATGCAGAAAAAGTTTCCGGAAGAATCATTCCGTTATCAAATGCGGTAACACTTACATTTCCAGTTGTTTTCCTGATAATCGTTTTGCTTGCAATTGCGTTGGAAGTGTAATCAATAATTTCAATTAAGACATGTCGTTTCGATTTTTCGATCTCTGTATCCTGCATGTGTTAAAGGTAGCTTAATGAAACTGTAGCATGTTATACTATTAATATTTTAAGTTACATTATTCACACATTTATTTTTATACACTTATCCTCCAATTCAAAGGATTTTGGATAGAAATAGATGAACTTTTACTGTATCCGGACGATTAGGAAGTGGCCGAAAATTAACCTGAGAGTTTATTTACAGTAGTAAAGAAGTTGACTATAATACTTTGTCGTCATTCTTTCTCCCAACTCGTAATATAAAAGGGAATATAAATGTCAACTGGAGATTCTGTAACGCTCTTTTCATTCAAATCATCAATAAACTCCTGATAAAACCGATTAAACCGTTCTAAGCCATCGTGAGCTAATAAAAACAGTAACTTTTGAGTGTTCTGAGAATTAAATTCTCCAACACTTGTGTAAATTACAACCATTTTAAAATCATCAATTTTATCATGCTTATGCAAATAAAAACTAATGAATTTGTTTTTGTTTTCCTTCGGTGTTACGACATAGCGGTAATTCCTGGTTATACTATCCCATTCAAAAAAAATAATATAATCAGCAATTGAAAAGTTAGGTTGAATAAAATTTTCAAAGATTTCCTGCACATAATATTTTTCATTGTGATTCATGAGCATCCTTTTAATTTATAATCCTTTATTTCTTATGCCCCGAATTATTCACACTTCCTCGAGTGTATCCCGCCTTTTATTCTTTAGCTTTTTGAAATGAGAAGGAGTAAGTCCGGTAATTTTTTTGAACTGATTTGACAGGTGGGCAACGCTGCTGTAATGCATTTTATAGGCAATTTCAGTAAGATTTAGCTCATCATAAACAATGAGTTCTTTTACCTTTTCAATTTTGTGTGTGAGGTAAAACTTCTCAATTGTAATGCCTTTAACTTCTGAAAAAAGATTGGCCAGGTAAGTATAATCGTAATTCAGTTTTTCACTGAGATAATCTGAAAGATTCACTTTAATCTGCTCCTCGGTGTAGTGCACCAGCTCAATAATTGCGCTTTTTATTTTTTCAACGAGGATACTCTTTTTATCATCCATTAAAAGTAGCCCGGATTTTTTTAATGCCGTTCCTAACTGTTTTAATTGTTCAGCCTCTACATTCCCTATAATATTAGCTTCTCCAATCTTTACATACGTATATCGAAGCCCAATTTTTTCCAATTCGGCTTTCACCACCATCTGGCAGCGTATGCAAACCATATTTTTGATGTAGAGTTTCAAATAATTTATTTCGTTTCACAATGATTGGCTTGAATTTAGCATCTCAAAATCTGTTATCAATTTTTAACCGAGCCATATTATATTTTCTAAACTTACTGATATTAATCGAGTTTATTGGAAAACAGCCATCGACTTTTTCTTTTTTGAAACTGGAACAGCAGTTAGTTTGGCCGACTCGTCAAACTCCCCAAGAAACTTTAACATTTTGATGTGTTGCCATACTGCCTGTGCAAAATTCTTGTTAACATGATACGGAAGGTTATGTTCTTTGGCTTTCGCCTGAACAATTTCTGAAATATCCCTGTAGTGTATATGGCTGATGTAAGGGAATAAATGGTGTTCCACCTGGTAATTCAAGCCACCGACCAGCCAGGAAAAGATTGTGCTTTTAGGTGAATAATCGCATGTAGTGTACAACTGATGTATCGTCCAGTTATTATCTAATTCACCATTTCCGTCAGGAATCGGATATTCTGAAGTTGGAACTACATGAGCGGTTTGAAAAATAGTGCTTAACACCAGTCCGCTTGTAAAATGCATCAGTAAAAATCCGCCAATTACCCAGTACCATGAAACAGGAATTGTCAACAGCGGAATTATCAGAAATACACTGTAATAAAGAATTTTTGAAATTATTATATCAATCAGCAACTTGTTAAAATTTCGCTTGCTACTCAATTTTGCACCCATCTCTTCGTACTTTTTTAATCGTTTGAAATCTTTGGCTACAATCCACGAAATCGTCATCAGGCTATAAAAGAACCATGCGTATATATGCTGATAACGGTGTATCGCTTTTATTGGGCGGTGAGGTGAAAACCGTAAAATTCCCGGAGGAGCAATATCTTCATCATGCCCTTCAATATTGGTAAATCCATGGTGAAGGGTGTTATGTTGAAAGCGCCAGTTGGCCGGAAAACCACCAAGCAAATACAATGAATTGCCAAAAAATCGGTTCACTTTCTGGTTTTTGGAAAAAGAACCATGATTGGCATCGTGCATGGTAACCATTCCGAGTCCCGACATTCCAAGCCCCATAATAAACCAACACAACAATACCAGGATTACAGAAGATACTAATCCTGAAATCATAAGTATAAAAGGAGCCAGATATAAAAGGCTCATAAAAATAGTTTTCACATAGATTTTCCAATTTCCATGCGGTTGTATATTGTTTTTGCTAAAATACTCGTTTACTGAATTTCTTAAATCAGTTGTAAAATCGAGCTTATCTTTTGAATATTTTATGTTTCCCATTATTCTAATTTTAATTTTTTATTGTTTTCTGAACGGCTCTGGTTGTTTAACCTGTTACCACCAAAACCAGATTTTTAGTATATTCTCACCTTAAGTGTTTATTTTGAATGGCGGATAATTTTTATCGGATGACTTAATATTTGTGCCGGTTTTGTCTAAGTCCGTAAACTGTTCTGAAATGATAACCGTACACTGCCAAAGTTATGGCGTCTATAAAAAGGTTGGGTTTATTCATCAATGTCCAGACGATAAACTTCCAATATTCGAACCTGCCCTTGTTCAGCATACCCAATATAAAAATGGATTTAAAAAACGCCTTTATCCGGGCAAAGTCAATGTTGCTTTTACCAACTTTTACCGGTTTGTAATTCAGGAACAATTCCCTGATGCGCTTGTAATAGGGTTTTTCCTTATAAATATTGTTTATGATATATTGGTAGCCATCCTGTAACTTTTGATTATCCATTTTTGGTATAAAGTTCATTGTAAAATCGGTGTTGCTCCCGGTTGCATCAACGGTCAGCCTGTTTTCCTTTTCCATTTGTTTATATAGTCGGGTGTTTTTTGGTGCATTGAGCAAGCCTACCATAGCCGATACGATTCCGCTTTTCTGAATAAAATCGATTTGCCGCTGGAATACGGTGGAAGTATCACTGTCGAAACCTACGATAAACCCACCAGAAACCTGTAACCCAGCCTTCTGGATTTGCTTGACATTTTCCAGTAAATCCCGGTTTTCATTCTGAATTTTGTGGCAACTCTGTAAAGATTCTTCAACCGGAGTTTCAATTCCTATGAAAGTTGAAATAAATCCCGCTTCACGCATCATCGTCAGTAACCGGTCATCGTCGGCAAGGTTTATCGAAGTTTGTGCGCTAAAACTGAAAGGATGGTTGTGTAATTTCATCCATTCAATTATTGCAGGAAGCAACTCGTTTTTAATAATTTTTTTATTCCCGATAAAATTATCATCTACAACGGATACTGCCCCTTGCCAATTCAGGTTATAAAGTGTTTCCAATTCTTTTATTATCTGTTCTTTGGTTTTCATTCTTACTTTGTGCCCGAGTAATGCTGTAATTTCACAGAAATTGCACGAAAAGGGACATCCCCTTGATACCTGAAGGCTCATGGAAGCATATGCTTTTAAATTCAATAAGTAAAAATCGGGAACCGGAGAAAACGATAAATCGGCATATTCATTGGTCTGATAAATTCTTTTTGGCGGGACCCCATTTTGTAAATCGCATAAAAACAAGGGAAGCGTAATTTCTGCTTCGTTTAAAATGAAATGATCGATTTGCGAATAATTATCAAATTCCTGGGTAAACAAAGGGCCGCCAGCAATAACCTTTAGTGGATAATTTTTACAACGGGCTAAAATTTCAGATACAGATTCTTTTTGAACATACATACTGCTCAGAAAAACATAATCTGCCCATTCCAGGTCTTCGTTTTTAAGCTCCTCAATATTTAAATCAATCAACTTTTTCTGCCAATTCTCCGACAACATGGCTGAAACTGTTATTAATCCTAATGGAGGCACGGCAGCTCTCTTGGAAATAAACTTTAACGCATGCTTAAAACTCCAGTAAGTATCGGGGTATTTTGGATATATCATCAGAACTTTCATGAAATTAGTATTTAATTGATTTAAAATTAAGACACGTGGAAATCATTCCATGTCTTCCTATCTTCTTAAAAAGAATAAACTAATGGCCTAAAAATACATCACGATTTTACCAGGATAAAATGAAAGGGATAAGCAAAAGTTTTTTGGGACAAAATATAATCTGGAAGGATGAATACTAAAATACAATGGTGAATGCCATTCGCCCCTGCACCCTAAAACAAGTCCTTTACAACCATTAAATACTGACGGGAAACTGGAATTGTCTCTTTTGTATCAATAAGTGTCAACCAGTAGTTATTAAAGTTTTTATTCAACTTATCGATGTATTGGATATTGACAATACTTGAGCGGTGTGTGCGTACAAAATTATTAAACTCTTTTAGTTGTTTTTCGATATTCTTCAGGGTATTCCGAACCATCTTTTTCCTAATCTCGCCACCGTCCCGAAAACCTATTTCCACATAATTATCAGCTGATTTTACAAAAATAATCTCTGATATCTGTAGCCTGATATTATCGGCTTCATTCTCAGAAATGAATTCAATAAACTTGTCTGCGTAGCTTTCTGAGAATTGCCTTATTTTGTCCTGCATCATCCTGTTTTCCTCCAAAAGCTTCTTGTATTTTCCGTGCGTCGATGAAAAGGTTTCTTTCAAATATATGGTAACAGGTGCGCTTAGGTTAATAACTACAACGCGCAGAACAATATTAAACGTAATTCCTGTATTTCCAACATAGCGAATATAAAATACAAACGCAATGCTGATTAAAGCTATCTGCGAAAAGTAATACAGAGAATTCAGCATTGGACGATATACTCCATCCAAATTGTTGCGAAGGAGGTGGCGTTGAAAAATAATTTGTATGATTACCTGAATAATAAAAATTATTAAGCCATAGCCGGCAATAAACAAATTTTTATTCTCAAGTTCGAATTTATGTGAAGGAAAAGGTTGGAAAAAAAGGATAAACAGGAACACAGAAATGCTGATCACCAGATAAATCTTAAAATATCTTTTTGATAGCGAAATAAACTGATCTATAATATTGTTCGACATTTTTTTTGTGATTTAAATCAGAATTAATTGAGTAACGGGTGGCATTTTATAATCGCCAATAACTATTTTTAATAAATCATTCTGATGCCTTTTCTGCTTAATCTATGGTTTCTTACAACAAAACAATCTAAAAATAGGGAAATAACTAATTTAAATTAAACGAATCGACAAGTTTTATATTAAAATTCGGGAACCCAAATCAAAAGTATTGTTGATGATTTTGTGTTGGCTTGCTTTTATACATGTAAAATATGCAGATCCTGATGGCATTTAATTTCAAAGGGTAAGTGGATATTTGCGTCCTTAATTTATCAGTTCAAAAACGACCAGAGAAATGACTATTTTCATGACAGATACTATTTTGTTTTACATTAGTAGATTTTATAAAGCCGAAAGGTCTTCTAGAAGCTTTAATTCTGCTATCAAATGGTTCGAATTTTGTACCGTAGGGTTCACCAGAAAACAAGGCGCTTACAGAAATATAAGTGCCTTTTGTTTTTAATGGGTACAACATAGGTACAACAAAATCACCCAATAAAAAGTACCAAAAATTAACAGATACATAGAGTCATTCTATGTTATTCAACATTTCGAAAGCCAAATACAGCCAAATGAGCGTAAAATATACGCCAACACGGATTTTCATTTGATTGCACCTGAAAGATTATTTACTTTTAATCAGTTAATTATCAATGCTATTGAAAAAATAAAATAGTGTTGACGTTTGATGGAATTAGTACTCAAATAGGCAAATATGGAAACAATAATCAAGAAATCAGGACTGCTTATTTTTCGATTCAACAGGAAACTCCGATGGATCTTCAATATTCGAATATTGCAAAACCACAATACAACGATCCTTTTCATCCTGATTGTATGTCTTTTGATTCTGTTATTTGGACTTTGGGGCATGGGATTTTCATTTATCCATGTTATCCTTTACTCTGCCATAAGCATAACAATACTTTTCTTGACTTTACTTTTTGTCGGATCATTGAATGAAGCTCGCAGGTTATCAAAACAAGTACCTTCCAGCTGTTTTCAGTTTGTAAAAAGTAATTTGAATGGGATCTACCTGCCAGACCTGGGATTCACAGAAAACGATCGGGAAAATATAAACCTGGTATTAAATGGACTTGAAACAAAAAGCAGAATCGATTTTAAACTGGTATCCGACAATCGGGCTGCAGCTGATTATAAAAAGCTGTTTCGCATTCTTCATCTGCTAATTGATGGAGGAATCAAAGATTTCAAAAAAGAACGCAAGGAGCAACTCTTTAAACTCATTGAATCAACTTTCACATTAAACGGTTCAGATGTTAACAGGGCGAGTTTGAACTCGCGGTTTTCAGAATGGGCGAATGAAAACGAATCCAACTTTTCGGAGAATTTAAACGAATTTCAAAAGATTCTGAATTTGTAGAAAGTATTTCTCTCGTATTTTCCCCGTAACGACAATTTCCTTCTTGTTATACTGCCATATACAAGCACATATTTGTTTATGAAAATTTTACGAATCAGGCATTATTTTTCATCAAATATATGCAACATATAAAACGAAACAATTTTTTCAAAACAAGTTCAAAGCGGAATCAAGCAGATAAAGAACCTGCTTTTCGAAAACAAAACAGTTTTTTATGTGGAAGAACTGGCTCAGAATATGGGGCTGTCGAAAAGTAAAAGCAACAAAATTCATTTTTATTAACAGGCGACAATATTATGCTGCATATAACAGATACTGTTTTACAAAGAATGTAAGTACAAAATACCGGGGGTTGCAACCCCCGGTATTTTAATTTACACAGTTTATGAGATAGTGCTCCATAACACTTAGTTACGACAGATTAAAATAATTCAAAATTACTACACTTTTTGTTTTTTATAGTGTTGTGCTGTTTCTTTCTTTGCCTTTTCTATTTTTATTGCCAGGCACTTCCGGTGAAAATCACGGAGTTCGTCCAGTTGTTTTTCAGGTAATTCTTCGATAAGTTCTATCCGTTTGGCCTGATCTTCAGTTTTCCAGTATTCAACAAACGGGCAATCTCAATAATATCGGCCTGACCGTTATTGATAACCCGGGCATAGTACAGTGCATAAACGAGCTCCACCGCATTAATATTAGGCCCCGTCCACTCTAAAGTCGAAATAGGTTTATTGTGGTTAAAATTCATAAAGCTCTTCTTTGGATTAACCTTCAGTTTTGATATTTCATCGTATAGGCATTTTTGAAGCTGTTCACATACCATCATTTTTGCCAACGTACAATCTTAACCGGTTGAAAAGTCGGGTCAAGATAATTTGGAATATGGTCAATATGAATCCTGCGATCTGTATTACCACGTAAAAAATAAATGTGGTCCGAATATGTCTTTTTTCATTTGTAGTACTGGTAAAATGCCTTGTCTTCTTCTATTTCTTTTGTATGTTTTTGCAGCATGTACTTCAAATATCCGATTTGATCAGCATCTTCTGATTCCGGCCTGTGGGATTCGATGTTAAATACCTCGGTATAATATATCAGTTTACTAAATACCTTTGGTTTTATGTGTTTGAAAAAGTAAATTTCTTCTGCATCGTTTAAGAATCCATTCTTAAATACCATTTCCCTAAGTTTCAGGATAACTTTGTTGCATAATCCAATTGCTTTCTCCGTTGTTTCGATAAAACAATGCGGTTGGATTTCTAATTGGGATAATTCGTTTTCAAGTTTTCTGATTGTTGCATTGTATGCCGGGCTTTTCATGATCTAACATTTTTTGGGTACGTACAGTCTTTATTAATAAAAAATATTACCGCTGTGGTACCGGGGTTTTATAACTCTTTATATTTTAATTTCATATTTCAATTTATTTTCAACATTATTTAGGGACAAAATCCCGGAAGTATATTTCAACTCCCGGGAAGCCTTATTGCCCACGGCAATAAAGGGATCTAACTAAACGAATCAACTATGTGCTGTAATTGTCTGTTATTTTGTTTCTAATATTTTTCTTTCTAAGATTGAATCCCAGTTATTATTAATGTCATACGTCCATTTTATTTTTCCACTTCGATGGTTACTCCGTAATAGGCAGGGTTATCAATTTTATCTTTCTTTTGAACATTTATAATGATAGTTGAGTAAAGATAAAAGTTCCTCTTTTTCAATTTCATCAACAAAATCAAATTTTTCTTTTGGTGAAAGATGATCGAAGCCTTTTACGGGATAATCTGGCAACCTTTTTCCTGCCGGGCAACTATATAAAATACCGAATAATATAGTCATGTTATCCATGATCAAAAACGAGATAACTAATATTGTAATGGTCTGATTTTATTAATCAATAAATTCTCTAATCCTTTTTAAGTTAATTCCATTTTCTATCAAAACACAATTTACTCCCAGCTTCTCTATTTGTTCTATGTTTCTTTGCTCATCATCAAAAAAGACTACCCGTTCTGGATTAGATCCGGTTAGATTCAAAATATTTTTAAAATGCGCTTCTTTACTACCCGGATAAACTTCCGTTACATCAAAGTATTTGTCAATATTGAATAGTTTTAATAATTGGTTTGCCCAGTCCCGCTGATATGTACGTGAAGCAGCGGCTATTATTTTCTCATTTTCTTTTAGATATTCCAGAATGTTAATTGCATTAGGATAAAGACGTATCCACCGACCTCCCCTGTCATATAATTTTCCGTTTTCCCACAGATACGGGGGACTAGTCTCGCTACACCAGATATCACCTGCATTCCAGATTGTAAAATCAAGCTCAAAGACAAAAACTTCCATTTTCACAAACTTAATTCAACACGCTGAATAATATGGTCCTGGTAAACTTCATCCAATTCAGTAAAATAGCCGCTCCAGCCCCAAACACGTACAATCAGGTTTTTATGTTCTTCGGGATGTTCTTTTGCTTCAAACAATTGCTCCCGGTTCACAGCATTTATTTGAAGTTGGTGGCCTCCCAGCTCCATATACGATTTTACCAGCATTGACACTTTCCGGACACTTTCTGAATTTCGAAATACTGTATCATGTAATTCAAGTGTAAGCGGACCGCCATTCATTATTTTCTTCATGTCGGGTTTGGAAAATGACCTGATTATTGATACAGGGCCATTTAATTTGACATTCAATGCCGGAGAAAAGTTTGCAGAAAGCGGTTCACTATTTTTCCTCCCGTCGGCCGACGCCCCAATGTCCTTCACATGCCACAAATAGTACATTGCACTGCCAGACCCCGGCCTGAAATTTCCTCCTCTTTCGTTAACCATGCCGGCTGTTAATTCCGAAAAATCATCCAGCAACTCTATGGCTATATTATCAACAAAGTCGTCATCGTTGCCCATCTTTGGTGCATCGTATCTCAATTTCTGCCAAAGATCGTCATGCCCGTCAAAATTATTTTCAAGGGCATCCATGAGTTCTTCAGCACTGACCGTTTGTTCGTCAAAAACATATTTTTTTATGGCAGCCAAAGAATCCGCCGCTGTTGATAATCCTGTTCCGTGAATACCGTAATTGTTATATTTCGCCCCGAAAGAAATATCTTTTGCATTTTCTACGCAGCCATTCATCAGCAACGACTGAAAAGGGGCCGGCTCCATATAAATATTCCGGAGCCCTGAAACCTGGCAATCCAATTCTTCCCCGATTTGCCGTTTAATCCCTCCCATAAAAGTTTTAAAGTCCTTGCTTTGCTGAAGGTATCTTTTTATGCCTGCATCAACTACTGTTGCAAGCGGCAAAGCTGCAATATTGGGAATGTCCATCCCTTCGCCAGGAATAATAAACTCCCAACAGGCAGCAACTACATAATTACGCGCATCTTCCAGTTCGTAGCCCTTCGAAAGCAATCCCGGGATAACAACTTCGTCGTTTGAATACTGCGGAAAACCTAATCCCTGTTTTGTAAGTTCTGTTCCTAGGTCGTATATTTCAATAGGAGTGTTTTTTGTAACCCGAAGGTTTATTTTAGGATCAATCAATTTTAATTCAAGGCTGGCCTTAAGACACATCTCCGAAAGCATATTGAATGCCTCGTTCCCGTTTTCATCTACTCCTCCCAAAACCATGCTTTGCCCGTTGTCTCCCTGCTGCATTCCCGGATAAAGGTCACTGTCTTTGTTAAAGGAAATAAAAAATTCTTCAAGCAATTCCATGGCCGAATCATAATCGAGCACACCTGAATCAAGATCGTTTTTCAGGTATTTGAACATATACTGGTCAAACCTGCCAACCGTGTTATGATAATTCCCCGAAGCCCACAATGTAAAATGGAGAATCCTGAAAAACTGCACGGCTTCATAAAATGAACGTGCACCATATCTGGGTACCCTTTTCAAAACATTATAAATATCCTGTCGTCCCGATTTCAGGGCTGTTTCTGCATATCTGTCAGTCAATTCTTCTACGTCATCGATAGACTGAAGTACAGCATTTAAAAATTCCACCCCATCGGTTTCTCCCTGAGCAGAGTGAATTTCAATAGAATGTAAAATTTCTTTTCGTCTTTGTTTAAACCCAACTTCAATTGTATAATCATAATTTGAGCTAATATTACAGACCTTACCCAATTCATGGATGTAATGGTCCTTACGGATTTCATCCCATTCTTTCCCTGTATATATCTCAGGAATTTTAGGAATTGTCCTTGTAAAAACAATTTTTTCACTTGGGAGAATAACTGGATTTTCATTCTTCAAAACCCATGTCAATCTTTTTTGTACCCTTTGCATATCGGACAACTCTTGTTCTTTTAGAGAATCAGTAAAACGTTCTAATATATTATTTTCTATTTTTTGCCTGAATTTATGATGCTCTTTTTTCAAAATAAATTCTCTCGTATTTATAACTTTCCTATTCATCTCAAATTAATTATTAGTTGTCTTTTTATGCCTATAACTTATCTTAATTATTATTCTTAATAATTTCCAAGGCCCTAAATTCTCCGACAATATTTCCCGGTATTTTCACAGCCTGCAAAACAATATCATATCTGCCTGTATCAAGCGCCATTGTTCCCAAAGGCAATTTTGCCCAGGATTCTTTTAAAGAAGGTGAATCTTTGCTCACAACGCTGGGAAGTACAATTTTCCCGGGAGAATGTGCTTTTGAAATGATGTTTCTGATATGCTCATTTTTTACTGATAATTGCATCTCGGAACCAATATCAGCTTCATCGCAGGTATAAAGCAAATTAAATTTATAATTCCCGGATTGATAAACCTGAACAGGCCAGATTACCGAGTCGTTTACGCTTTTCCAGTTAACAATCCAGTTGTAAGCCCAACCATGCACCCCGTTATAACCTACACCTCCTTTTAATATAGCGTCAGGAGCAACAGCTCTTACTGTATCTTGACCCGGATAGCCAACCGGGACAGATGGAGAACCTGTTCCTTTACTGGTTACATCTTTATACCAATTTTCGTAGGCTTCCTTCAGTTTTTCTGTTATCTCCGGTTTATCCGATGAAATATCCCTTCTTTGAGACGGGTCAATGTACATATCATACAGTTCATATTTACTATTGTTATTAACAAGCCGGTAACGCTGGGTTCGGACTCCTCCGGGAGTCATAACATTTTTTCCGAACCTGGTTTGGTGCGTAAATATCATCCTCTCGGGATGCAGATTGGATTCCCCATTAATTAAAGGGACAAGGCTTACCCCGTCCATTTTTACATTATCGGGGGCTTTTATTCCGGTTAAGTCTATTAAAGTCGGTAATATATCAATGACCCCGGCAATATCATAAATATGGTTGTTTTCAGGAATATGGCCTTTCCATCGCAGGTACAAAGGTACCCGGACGCTGCCTTCGCTTACTTGTGCTTTTATCCCCGCAAGGCCATCATTAAAACGGTGGAATGCAGGACCATTATCGCTTAAAAAAATTAGAATAGTATTTTCATCTAGGTTTAATTCTTCCAGCTTCGACATTATCCGGCCAATATTTTCATCCATTTCATCAACCATGGCATATACCGCTGCTGTTCGGTCATCAGCAACCCCTTTTTCAATGTACTTTTCATAATATTGCCTGGGAACCTGAAAAGGATGGTGCGGCACATTATATGGGATATAACAAAAAAACGGCTGGTCTTTATTCGATTCAATAAAATCAAGTGCCCTGTCGGTCAGATAATCTGTTATATATTGATCTGTGGTTATTTGCTCCCCGTTATGGTCCAGGTGGCTGTTAAAATAGTTATTCAATGCACCGTGGAGGAAACCGGTAAACTCATCAAAACCCCTGTTATTGGGATGGTAGGGTTTATATAAACCCAAATGCCATTTCCCGAAGCAACCGGTTGCGTACCCCGCTGATTTGAAAACATCAGCAGCTGTTACTTCATCCAATCCCAACATTTCGGTACGCCTCCCAACCCAGGAAGTTCCGCACCGGAGATTATAGCGCCCTGTTAAAAGGCTTGCCCTCGTTGGGGCACACATCGGGCAAACATATAACCTTTCAAATTGTACACCTTCCGACGCAATTCTGTTTAATGTCGGGGTTTCTATTATATTATTGCCATTTAGCTCGGCATCTCCCCAGCCCTGGTCATCAGCCATAATTAATATGACATTGGGATGATTTTCTATTTCAGCAGGTTCATTATGGCACGCACCAATTATAAACAGCCCAAAAAAAAGACAACTTTTGACATAGTTTCTTATAAAGCACAAATTATTGAAATTAATTTTATTCATAATACAACCACATTTATATTATATTTTTCAAATACATCTTTCCTGAAATTTACTTTTCGCTTTGCATCAAATCCGGGATTATATTGTTTTCTTAACATCGGGTACTTTGCCCCGGCAATCTGATGATAAGGCAATAGCTCCACTCGCTTCAAATTTTTGGCATCTTTGATTAGCCTGGCTGTTTCTTCCATATTCTCCATGGTATCATTTACCCCGGGAATCAAAGGTATCCTTATATAAAAATCGATATCTGATGAGCATAAAACTTCCAGGTTATTCAGTATCTGTGCATTGTCAACCCCCGTATATTTTTTATGAATATCAGGATTCGTATGTTTTACATCCATCAATACCATATCTACTTTAGAAAGCATCCTCTGAAAAACCTCTGTTTTTGCATACCCTGAAGTTTCAACGGCAATATTTACAGGTTTCAGATGTTCAATCAATTCAAAAAGAAAAGCCGGCTGAGCAAGTGGTTCCCCCCCCGAAATGGTAATTCCTCCACCACTTTTTATCAAAACCTCTTTACCCTTCAACAGTATTTCCGCCAAATGGGTAGCTTCATAATCTTTCCCCACAATCTTTCGCAAGCGCAAGGGGCAAACGTCAACGCATTTTCCACATTGGATACATTCATTATTGGAACACACTTCACTACATTTACCACAATGTATACACGCTGCATAACTCACCATCAGTTCTTTTTTAAAAGAAATTCCTTCCGGATTATGGCACCATGTACATTTCAGAGGACACCCTTTAAAAAAGACAAGCTTCCGTATCCCCGGCCCGTCGTGAACAGCAAACTCTTCAATATTAAAAATGGTACCTTTCATTTAAAACTTACTAATTCTCAGGATTTCTTTACTAAGACCATGTGTTCAATTTCTTCCAGTGACTTTCCTTTGGTTTCCACCAGGGAAAAGCGGTAAAAGACAAGGCTTAAAACAGTGGCAATACCGAAAAACAGGAATGCATAACCAGTACCAACAGAAGCTACCACAACCGGAAATACCCAGGAATTTAACGCATTAAAAAACCAATGGGAAAAGGAGCCGATTGCCGAACCTCTTGCCCTTATATTTGTAGGAAACATTTCGGAAAGGATGACCCAGATAACCGTACCTTGTGAGGCGGCGAAAAAAGCAATAAATCCCAGCATACTTATTAAAAGGATATAACCACTTGTATTTCCTGAAATATATGCCCAACTGAACAAACCCAGAAATATTGGCATACAGATTCCACCGATATATAATAAAAATTTCCTTCCGAATTTATCGATCAAAGACATCCCGACAATGGTAAAAACCAGGTTTGTTATCCCAACAAGTACCGTTTGAGTAAAAGCAGATTCACCACTAAACCCGGCTTCCCTGAAAATATCGGTCGAATAATAGTTGACAATATTGATACCCGACAATTGGTTAAACATCCCAACCCCGATACCTATCAATACCAATTTCAAATATGGTTTTTTGAAAAGGACAGAATAATGCGTGAAAACCTCATTATCAAGTGAGTCCTGTATTTCCTTGACTAACTCGTCCGGCGTAATTTGGTTGTTATTAACCCTTAAAATAGCATTTTTTGCCTCTTCCAAACGCCCTGTTTTTACCAGCCATCTGGGACTTCGTTGAATAAAAAACAGGAGCCCAAAGAAAATTGCCGAAGGGATTACCCCAAACAAAAACATCCACCTCCATTTATTTTCAGTCTCACCAATACTATCAATAATGAAGTTGGAGAAGAATGAAACCAGGATTCCGAGCACAATCGCAAACTGGGCTGTTGCCACCAAACGCCCCCTGTATTTTGGCGGGGCTACTTCTGAAATATACATGGGAGTTACAACCGATGCACCACCAACGGCAATCCCTCCAATAAAACGCCCAATGATGAATATCCATAAATGGGTAGCCAGCCCGGTCATTAACATCGAAACAAGAAAAAACAGGGCCATGTATTTCAGAATGAACCTGCGCCCGTAAATATCTGCCGGTTTGCCAATAAATAAGGCACCGATAATACAACCTATCAGGGCAGCGCTAACAACAAAACCTTTCATTGCAGGTGAAAGCCCGAAATACTGGGCTACATAAAATATGGTCCCGTTAATCACACCGGTTTCAAAACCAAATAACAGGCTGCCCAGTGCAGCCACAAATGTGATAAAATACAAATAGCGTTTCATGAAGCTTTTACTTTGTTATTTAATTTTTTGCATTAATTAATGGTATAATCTCAAACTCATTTCTTGAGGATTCGAACAACTTTTCAAATTGTCTGACAACCTCTATATTCTGGTCTGCAACATCAACGAGTTCTTCGGGATCATTTTTGATGTTATACAATTCAAAAATTGTTTCTTTAGCTGTATCCCTGATATTGAGTTTTATAGCTTTCCATTGATCTTTCAGAATTGCCTGTTTTCCTCCCTGCTCATAAAATTCCCAATATAAATAGTCATGTTTCTCCGTTTGTTTCTGCCCAAAAAGAGCAGGCAAAAAAGATATACCATCTGTATCAGCAGGTTTTTCCCGGTCTGTTAATTCAGAAAAGGTGGGAAGGAAATCCCAAAATGCAAACAGATCATCGGATTTTGAATTCTCAGGAATTACTCCCGGCCAATAAGCTATAAAAGGTGTCTTTACCCCACCTTGATATAAATCGCGTTTCATCCCTCTGAAAGAGCCGTTTGAATTAAAAAAATCCATTTGGTGCCCACCTTCCTGATGCGGTCCATTGTCGGAACAAAATAAAACGAGGGTATTTTTATCAATTCCCATGTCAACTAACTTTTTAAGGATTAATCCTACAGAATTATCAATATTCCGGATCATTGCAGCAAAACCTTTTTCCTGGCTCGGCCAATTTTTTTGGCTAAATTCATAATAATCCGGAACTTCCATCCCATCCGGGCTCTTTTCATTATTGGCATGCGGGACGTTATAAGCCAGATAAAGAAAAAACTTGTCATCTTTATTTTTTTCAATAAAAGAAATTGCTTTAGAGTCAAACAAAAACGGGGCATATTCATTTTTAACTTCAGCTACCCCTTTACCTTCCCTAAGGGGATCAAGCCATGGGTTTACTCCATTAATTAATTGAGTTTTATTTTTTAATTGAATTTTCTCCCCGTTTTCAAATAAATATTCAGGATAAAAGTTATGCGCATGCCACATATTTATATAACCATAAAAGTACTCATATCCTTTCTTTGCCGGGTCATCATGAGGTAAATTCCCACCAATGCCCCATTTCCCAATTGCACCTGTTTTATAGCCAGCATTTTTAAATACTTTTGCTAAAGTAAGTTCTGAATTGCTGACCATTTGATCTAAATCATTTCCTCGCACAGAACAATGCCCTGTGTGCTTGCCGGTTAATAAACAGGCGCGGGAAGGCGCACACACTGTTGAGCCAGTATACATATTTGTAAAATGCATACCTTCATTCGCCATTTTATCTATATTAGGGGTTTTTAATGTTTGCTGCCCGTAAAAACTTATATCTCCATAACCTAAATCATCAACTAAAATCAGGATTACATTAGGTTCATTATCAGATTTAGTTTCATTCAAACATGAACTCAGCGTACCTAATATCCCTATTAGAAACAAAAAATGACGAAGTTTTAAATTTGTCTGTTTCGGTATTCTTTTTTTCTCCTTCATTACAAAATATTTTTGGATTATTGGTGTCAATTTTTTTATTCTAGTCTATTTCAGTTACTTCAAGGATTATACTTTGAAATGCCTTCCTCATATTAACCCTTAATCCAATAACCATTAAAAATTCTCCTGTAAATACTTGTCCTTCAAATCTTAAATTTTGTTCCGAAGCTTTATTTATCTCTGTAATTCGATACTTTTTATCAGGATCCAAACCTCCTAAGCGGATTGGTGGATTTACATATTTAAGGTTTTCTTTTAGATTAAAAGTAAAAAACACTGCCCGTTCCTTTCCGGGAGAAACGTACATCAAAGATGCTGAACCATTATTTTCGTAAGGAGATATTAGCCGGTACAAATCACCAAACTGTATTACATCCCTTATGGATTTATACATTTGAACAGCTTCTTTTGAAAATTGCCATTCTTCAGGGCTAAGGTCTTTGGGCTGCATTTCCATCCCCAGCCTTCCTGTCATTGCCACATCAAACCTGAATTTTAGTGGCAGTTCCCTGTCGGTTTGATGGTTTGGGGAGACACTCACGTGCGATGCCATGTTTATGGCAGGAAAAATATGGGATGTTCCCCATTGCATGTAAATACGGCTTAATGCATCGGTATTGTCGCTAGTCCAATACTCATGGAAATATTTCAGGTAACCGTAGGTCACCCTGCCGCCCCCGCTGGAACAAGCCTGCATAACGACATCGGGATGGGCCTGTACAATGCGGTTCAGTGTTTTTTGCAGCCCCTTGTGATATTCCACGTAAAAACGCGATTGATTGTTTGGCGAAAGTACAGATGAACCAATATTGGTCATAAAATGGTTGGCATCCCATTTTATATATCCTATCCCAGGATGTTTAACCAGTAAGTCATGAATAGTATGGAACACAAAATCCTGTACTTCCGGGTTGCACAAATCCAGTAACATTTGTGAGCCCCCCCTTCCCATTACTGTTTCGCGGTTGGGCTGGTGCACTATCCAGTCCGGGTGTTTTTCCGCCAGTTCACTTTTCAAATTTACCATTTCAGGTTCCAGCCAGATTCCAAATTTTATATTTTTACTTTTTGCCCTTTCAATTAGCGGCTCCAAACCATTTGGGAGTTTCTCCGTGTTCACTCCCCAGTCGCCTAAACTTGTGGTGGCATCATTTCGCGGGTATTTTTCTCCAAACCATCCATCGTCCATTACAAACAATTCTCCTCCCAAAGCAGCTATATCGTTGATCATATTCAACATTTTATCTTCCGAAATATCAAAATAAACTCCTTCCCAGCTGTTGAGTAGTACCATCCGCTCCTTGTGTCCGTCTCTGATTCCGTAATTCCGTGCCCAGCTATGCAGGTTCCTGCTGGCTTGCCCTTTGCCGTTCCTGCTGTAAGTCAGGATAAAAGCCGGAGTCCGGAATTCTTCACCACTATTCAGCACAATGCGTGAAACATCTTCATTTATCCCCGCAATAATATTTACCCGGTTTCTAGTGTCGGAATCGAAACTGAGTTTATAAGTTCCTGTCCACGATAGTGTCCCGGCAATTACTTCTCCCTCATTTTCTGAAGGTTTTCCGTCAAGGCTCAGCATAAATGATGGGTTATCACACTGGGTTCCCCTAATCCCGTTCCTGTTTTTGATTACTTTCATTCCTCTTTCCAGCTTTTCTTCAACCAGGTTAAATTCACCTCCCCAGTGCCCGTGAAAATGGGTAAGCCATGGGTTAAACGAGTAAACAGGAATATAGAATGATGCAAACCTGTAAAGCGTTACCGGTTCTTTTTCTTTGTGTGATATTACAGACCATGCCTCTATTACATCCTCATTAAAATATGCCCTGTAAAAAAGGGTGACTGTAAACGGATATTTATCGTCGTACAGTTTTACTGTGGTAAGGCTGGTATTGTCATCAGGTTTTGTTGTTTCAACTGATTCAAGGTACAGGTCGGTTGAAATATTCCCGTCGGAATGGCTTACCCGGAGTGCTTTTTCTTCGATGCAATTGATGCCAAACGTAGGATAGGCTTCTTCTCGTACACCAACCCCGCTGGTTGAAATTTTTGATAAATCGCCGGATTTAACACCATAATACCGGAACAGGAATTTCTCTCCTTTTTCTCCGGTAAAAACCAGGGTGGTATTTTTTGTTTCAATCCGATACGAACGATCATCAGCCTTTACTTTAAGTGTGATGATCACAATTAACAACAGTAGGAATAATAATTTGATTGGTTTCATTTCTTTAAAGTTTAGTTAATTACATCAAACCGGTAAATACAAACAGAATAATATTCTTCTCCGGGGAAAAGCATGGTAGAAGGGAATTGCTTAATATTCGGGCTATCAGGGAAATGCTGTGTTTCGAGGCAAAAGGCTGTTCGATGCCGATATGCGATCCCGTTTTTCCCAACGTCACTACCATTTAAAAAATTCCCTCCATAAAACTGAATGCCAGGTTCATTCGTAAACACTTCCATTGTTCTTCCTGATTCCGGTTCAACAACTTTAGCTGCCAAACGAATATCTTTATTCAGGCCAGATGCATCCAACACCCAGTTGTGGTCGTACCCCTTACCCAATATCAGTTGTTCATATTCCTCATCCACTCTTTTCCCGATTGAAACCGGCTCCCTGAAATCGAAAGGTGTTCCTTCAACCGGGGATATTTCTCCAGTTGGGATTAATCCTCCATCAACCGGAGTGTATGATTCTGCATTTATTTGGAGTATGTGGTTATTGATTGATTTTTCCAAATTTCCCGTCAGGTTAAAAAATGAATGATGGGTAAAGTTTACAATAGTTGCCTGGTTTGTCTCAGCAAAATATTCAATTTTTAATTCGTTGTTATCAGTGAGTGAATAAATAACTTTTACATCAAGGTTGCCGGGAAAACCTTCTTCCATATCCTTTGACAGGTACTTCAGTTTCAGTGTTTGCTTGTCTAATTGTTTTACATCCCATATTACATTGTGAAAACCACCACTTCCACCGTGGAGGGAATTATCGCAATTATTCTTTTCAAGAGTGTATTCTTTTTCTCCTATTGAAAATCTGGCATTTCCAATCCTGTTCCCATACCTCCCTATTGTGGCACCATAATATTTTTCATTTGAGCTTAAATAATCGGCAAGATTGTCATAACCCAATACAACATCCTCTAAATTCCCATTTCTATCAGGAACAAAAAGGCTTACTACCCGCCCTCCGTAACTGGTAATAGTGGTTTTAATCCCGTTTTTATTTTCAATTGTAAATAGTTTCATCTTGGTTTTTTAAAATTAATTAATCCCGACTGATTGTCAGAGGTTGCCAGGTGATTAAAATCTCACCTTGAACTTAAAATCGCCGGTCTTATTCGGATTAAAAGTGACTGCCATAATATTGTCATTCTCCTCCTTTACTGTGCATTTTGCACCATCGCACTGTGCATCGGCAAGATGAAATCCTTTGGGCACGTGCAATCTCATTGTTAAAGGAAATGATCCAACAAGTGCTATTTCCCCTTCAATTACCCTGTTCCTGTTATCCCATTTGTAAGCATTTAGTTCAAGGGCATTCTGGGTGATATGGCGGTCGCTGCTTACCCATTGAGGAATATCCTGCTTTTTGTGTATTGATAACAAGCGTACTGCATGGGCAGGGACTTCCAGTGCAAAACCGTCAGTTATTGTTCCGTAAGCTTTTTGTTCCCAAAATTCATAGATTAAATATTCATCCTCTGCCGGCAATCCTAATTCGTCCATCGAAAAAGAAATAGTTTTCGCTTCATCTTCCCAGTTAAAGAGGGCTACCACGTTATAATCGCCCAACAATTTATTTTCAATCTGTAGGTTCCATATTTGCAACATCGAAAAATAAGGGTACAGGCTTACCGGACGAACATCGGCAACAGGCAGGGTTTGTTGCAGTATTTTCATCTGACTTTTGGACAAACCAGCCAGTTTATCGCCAAAGAAAGTTAACTGCCCGGGCAAAGCAACAATCGTTGCTGAAACCCTTGCCTCTTCCAATGGCAAGTCATGAACCAGTAAAGTATCAGGGTCGGCTACCATTACGATATTGTGCGTAAAAATCTGGTTCATGGTACATGCCCCCTGATTATAAACGTTATGCCATTTTACCGGTTGATTGGGATGGACAATGTCGGCACCAAGCCTGGCTGCATCAGCATAATATGCTTCAGGACCTGAACTATGTCCTTGACAAGCTAAAAATACACGGTCTTCGCCAATACCTTCACGGAAGGTTTTTACACATTTTTCAAACGGATTTGAATAAGACGGATCTTTGAAACACTCCCGGATTTCCGGGCGTTCATACAAATGGGCACAATAATTATGAGACCGTCCCGACATGCCATCAATTTTAAAAAACTCGTATCCCCATTCCCGTGAAGCTTTATTAAACATCTTTTTTAAATGGTCTAACGCTTCTTGTACTGTTGGGTCTAACGTATAACGCCCATTCCATGAAGAAATAGGTTTGCCTTCTTTATCATGTAAAAACCAGTTTTTATGCTCGTCGTAGAACTTCTCGCTTCCGGTTCCAAACGGTGCCATCCATAAACCCGGGCGAAATCCCAAATCACGGATATCCTCAGCCAGTTGTTTCATACCTTCAGGAAACTGCTTTTCATTTACTTCAAGGTTCATATTAAAGAAATTACTGACCGGAAGTTGGTCTGAATTTCCCTGCCAGGATTCAATCGACCAAAATTCACAGCCAAATGGCTGCAAATATTTTTTCCCGATTTTGGCTTCATTAAGGTTATCTTCAGCAGTGGCTTTATCGAAATAAGTATTCCACGACATCCAGCCTGTTGGCGTTTTGGAGCACCTTTCCCTGTTCAAAGTATGATAGTAGGGAACATACCTGCTTTTTAAATAGTTTTTCTCAAGGTTCATGGAAAAGACTGACTCTGATGACTCTCCAATGTGTCCCGACATTTTAAATGAATACTCACCGTCACCCGTATTTTTTATGCTCAGATTTCCGGCATCCAGTTGCAGTATTGTATCATTTTCAGGAGCAAAAAGGGAATCGTTTTGTAAAGAATCGGTTATCCCGCAACTCAAGGACAAAACCCTCTCTCCTTCTTTTGCCCGTGTCCGGCAAGCAAAACTATTTTTGAAAAAAGTTATACCTCCCGTAAACGTTAAAATGCCTTTATAAGCCTGTGCTGTCCGATGGTAAAAGCAAATTTTCAACTCCTCTCCATTCGTGCACAAAACAAAATACCCCTGCACATCACCTTTCAAATCAACAAAAGCATAGCGGCTTTTTACTCCATCATGTGAATTAACAACTGTCCATTGATCCGTTCCCGAAGTAAAAATAAGTCTTCCGTGAATAAAAACATTGCCATTAACTATTGAAAGAGTTGATTCTGATTCGTTAAACGAAACTTTCCACTTTGTATAATCCGGCTCTTCAAAAGGTATATTTTTATTTCCTTTATTTAGGCCGGAAATAACAGGAATATTTCTATCGTCCAAAGTTGTGAAGCCACAAAGTGAAGATAGGGCAATTGACCCAACAGATGCCTTTTGTATAAATTCCCTTCTAGTTTTCATTGGTTAGTAATTTGTGGTTTTTTAATAAAATATCAGATAAACTGACATATATAGGAATTTTCTTCGTCAAATTATACTTCTTCATTCATTGTTATAACAAATTCATTATATACTTTTGAAAATGAAGTATTAGTTGGATATAAAAGTATATTGATGCAAAAAAAATATTACATACAAAATGACATAAATACTGTACAAAATGATATTCTCTGATAAAAAATTCTATAAATACCTGACTATTGGAGAGGAAGACAAACGTTGGGGGATATACCTCACCGGGGCAGGAAATATTATGATTGACAAACAAACTGAATATCCTCTCATAGACGACCCTTCGCATCACTATTTTCACTGGTCAATAGGAAGACGGATATCTGACTACCAGATTTTGTATATCACCAAAGGGAAAGGTATTTTTGAATCGGAGATAACCGGCACACGTAAAATTAATGCAGGTGATATTTTTATCCTTTTCCCCGGCATTTGGCACCGTTTTAAACCAGATGAAGACTCCGGCTGGGATGAATATTGGGTGGAATTTAACGGCGATTTGATACAACATTACCGGTTAAAAGAATTTTTATCTCCCGAGAATCCGGTAATTACCGTTGGAATACACGAAGATATTGCCCGAAATTACCTCCAGGTTATTCACTTACTAAAAGAGGAAAAACCGGGATTTCAGTATATTGCTTCGGGCTACATTGTTCAAATTCTGGGGCAAATATTTGCATCAAAAAAATACCATCCTTTTGAAGGGAAAGCCATCGAAAACCAAATCAGGCAAGCTAAACTTACGATCCTTGAAAACCTGCACCAATCAATTAGTCAGCAAGAGATAGCACGAAGCGCCGGAATGGGATATTCATTATTTCGGAAAAAATTTAAAGAATATACAGGTGTTTCGCCCGCCCAGTACCAAATTCAATTAAAAATTAATAAAGCCAAAGATTTGCTAATTGTATCAGATAAACCATTAAAGAATATATCTCATAATTTAGGGTTTGACACCTTTGATTATTTTTGCCGCCAATTCAAACAAAAAACAGGATTTACACCTTCCGAGTTCAGGGAAAAGAATAAACGATAATGTAAACAACCACCATTTGAGGCAGTGGCTTTCTAAAATTGTTGCCCATAAAAGAGGCGATATTCATTATTATCTTTCTCTCTCCTGATTAAATATAATGACAGAAGACTTCTTTATTGATCCTTTCTGTGCTCACAAAATATCTGTACTAGCTGATTCCCGGGATAGATTTGGTAAATTAATCATCCAGCCATCTGATACAATATAATTTACCCCATTCAGATAAACAGGTTCACTATTCTTTGTTAGATAACTTCCTTTTGGACGTATAACAATCACATCATTTTCAAATAGGCAATATATAAGAACCAATTTCAATATTCAGAAATCTGAATATCACTCCTAAACCGTTTTGGAAAACTTTTAATAAGAGAACTGGTTTATATCAAAAAGAATTCGTTTTCGCATTGGATTTTTCTTTTGTAAAGAAACCCAATAACTTTGAGGGAAAAGAGAATAATCATACATCTGCGATGAGTTTGAGAAATAATACCAAGTGAGTGAGTATATTTTTATTAATGAAGGTTTTAGTTGGGATAAGATGCAAAACCCAAAATTAGTAGTAAGAAAGCGATGGAGTATCGGGAAATAGCACCATGTAACGAACTTAAAGACTTCATCAGTCATTATTGGGTAGGTACTTGGGATACAAATAAGCAAGCACCTACTGAACTATATTATATTACTGCCAGTAGTTTAACAGAAATCACTTTCGCCTTTAGTGGTACTGAGAAACATGATGAGTTACTTTTTTCTATCGTGCAGGGACATACTCACATCCCTATGCAATCTCCTGTCCATGGATTTTTTCATTTGATTGGTGTTTCTCTTTATTCCTATGCTATCCCTTCAGTATTTAACCTCCCATCATTAGAATTAAATCAGGAATTTATTTCTTTAACAACTTTTCTGGGCAGAGATGGCAATGTCCTTAATGAAAAAATGGCGTTAGCCGAAACTACAGAACAGCGTATTGAAATCCTTAACTGCTATTTCAAATCTCTATTGAAAAATCAGAAAATAGTGGATCCGAAGATGATAAGAGCCATCCAGGAAATAAAAAGATATAATTGCAATCCTAAAATAATCGATCTGGCCGTTAATTCCTTCCTCTCTCAAAAACAGTTCAATAGACGTTTCAAAGAGTTTTCCGGTTTCAATCCCAAAGTTTATGCAAGAATTATCCGCCTTGAATCTGCCATAAAGAGATACCCTAATTTTCGTAACCTTACAGAGTTAGCGCATAACACCGGATATTATGATCAAGCCCACTTTATCCGCGAGTTCAAAGAGCTAACAGGCTTTAGTCCGAGAGAATTCTGGAAGCTGAGTGAGGATAAAAACTAAAATGTCCATTTTATACAATTTACCTATCTTTCAGGTAAATACCTTTGTCTGTTGTTTAGTATTGAATTAAAGATAATGAAAGCAGTTACAATTAAGAGATATGGAGCTCCGGATGTACTCCGGCTTGAAAACATTAAAAAACCTTCACATAAAGAAGACGAGGTATTAATAAGGATAAATGCTATACCTGTTACTACTGAAGACCCCTTACAAAGAAAAGGGGAACCATACTTTACAAGGTTATTTTTAGGTTTAACAAAACCAAAAAACTTTGTATTGGGTGCTGAATTTTCAGGAGAAATAGAATCAATAGGCAAAAATGTAAATGAATTTAAAATCGGAGATAAAGTATTTGGGCATTCGGGGAAGAATTTAGGCTGTTACGCAGAATATGTTTGTGTTCAGGAGCAAGGTTTATTATTAAAAAGGCCAAAAAACATGAATGACGAAGATGTAGCACCTGTATGTACATTTATGGCTGCCTGGAATTTTATGGCAGCCCTGGCAAAAGTAAAAAGCAACCAAAAAGTTCTTATTAATGGTGCTTCGGGAACAGTGGGTTCTGCTGCTGTGCAAATAGCAAAATCATTTGGAGCAAATGTAACAGGAGTATGCAGTACTGCGAATATGAATGTGGTAAGATCTTTAGGCGCCGATAAAGTTATTGATTATACGTGTGATAAATTCACAGAAAATGGAGAAGTATACGATATTATTTTTGATGTTGCTGATAAAAGTTCATTCTATTATTGCAAGAATTCGCTGACTATAAATGGGATATATCTTAATCCTGTTCTTAAGGTTTCTTTTCTAATTCAAATGTTATGGACTAAAATATTTGGTAAAAAGAAAGTAATGTTTTCAGCCACAGGTCTTCTATCTATTTCAAAACGAAAGAGATTCCTTAAAGAAATAACTAAACTTTTTGAAAGAGGAAAGTTAAAAACGATTATTGACAAAAGATATAGTTTGGAACAAATTGTTGAAGCTCACAAGCATATTGAAAGCGGGAACAAAAAGGGAAATGTCGTTATAAACCTTTATCAAACAAGAGAAACAAGCACAATAGAATAGATAGCCGGTTGTGAGCTAAGGAACAAAATACCGAGGGATAGATTTCCATTCCATTTTACGGAATTAATTTAGTTGTAAAGTTTCTGAAACGGGTTGTAGTTTGAAAGAATTCTGGAAGTTGAATTAGGACAAAACGTAGAATGTCCATTTTATACAATTTTGTTCTCTTATCCTAAAATATCTTTGCCTGAATATTAAAACAGGTCAATAATTAAAAATGTATTTTGTAATTATAATGAGGAAATCGCAATGAAACAATTAGGTGTTTTAATTTTAATTTTTATCTCCTGCACGACACAAGCTCAAGTAAAAAAAGATTCGAATCTGTTTATAGTGTTAAAAAAGCAAGACAGCATTTTCTTCGAACGCGGCTTTAACCAATGTGATATGAATTATTTAGAAAGTCACATTGCCAATGATTTAAAATTTTACCACGACCAAAGTGGTTTCCAAAATAGAGATGTTTTTTTTGATAACACCCAAAAATACATCTGTTCCGGTTCGGTAAAAAAACCAATTCGTAAAGTAGATGCAAATACTTTGGAAGTATTTCCTCTTTATAACAATGGAGATTTATATGGTGCCATACAAAAAGGTATTCACCATTTCTATTTAAGGGAAACCGGTAAAGATGACGTTTGGACCAGTACTGCAAAATTTACTCATGTTTGGGTTTTAGAAAATAAGATATGGAAATTAAGCGAAGTTCTTAGTTTTGATCATCAAGACCCGGTTGATGAAAATCCTAAAAGCGGGATTGAAAAGTTACTAATAAATAGCAATGTACCTGCATTAGGAATTGGCATAATAGAACATGGTAAATTAACTAAGGTTGAGGTTTATGGAACGCTTGATAAACAAACGACTGCGCCTTACAATACGATTTTTAAAGTTGCCTCGCTGACAAAACCCATTGTTGCGCTCGTAACTTTAAAACTGATTGATAGCGGATTACTGGGCATGGATGAGCCGTTGCATAAGTTTTGGGTTGATCCTGACATTAAAGAAGATAAGCGATACAAAAAATTAACACCAAGGCTTGTTCTTACCCACCAAACCGGATTTCCAAATTGGCGTTATATGACCCCAGAGAATAAACTTTCTTTTCAATTTGACCCCGGAACCAAATATCAATATTCCGGAGAGGGGTTCGAGTATTTGCGAAAAGCGATTGAAAACAAACTTGACAAAAGCATTGAGGAACTTGCTGATGAGTATTTGTTTACCCCTTTAAAAATGTTGGATACTTATTTTTGGTGGAAACCTGAAATGGACGAGACAAGGTACGCCCGGAACTTTAATGTAAAAGGAGAAGAGATAGAAACGGAAAAATATTACGAGGCAAATGCTGCAGCCAATCTTCTAACGACTGTAGAGGATTATGGCAGGTTTTTGGAATATACCATCAATGGAGCTGATCTTTCTGAAGACTTATACCAGGAAATGCTTAAACATCAGGTTCAACTGCGAGAAAATGATTTTTTTGGATTGGGTTGGGAAATATTAACAGGTTTCAGCGGAGATGAATATGCTTTATTGCATACAGGTAAGGATCCCGGTGTTAGTACCCTGGCAATAATGTTCCCAAAATCTGAAAATGGATATCTGATTTTTTTAAATGGCGATAATGCAGATAAAATTTACGAAGAGTTATTGACAAACAGACTTTATTTGGGTAATGAATTGTGGAACAAAAGATAAGTGTTGGATAATAAAAATCTTCATCTTATTCTGCTCTCCCTAAAATTCTATGGCAGATTATCAAATTGGTCAACGTTTAAATATTATTTTCATGAAAAGAATTAAAAAGAGACAGTTTATGCGTCATGCTATTTGGCTAATATTTCTCGTTTCCAACTTCAAAGGATACACACAAGATATATCTGTTGAAGGGACTAATGGCAAATTCATAAGTAAGGCAAATCTTACTTATGAAATAGAAAGAATAAGGCAACAGGAAAGACTACCTGGGATATCAATAGCTATAATTAACAAAAGTGAATTAGCATATCACGAAGTGTTTGGAGTATCAAACGCTGAAACAAAAGAAGCTGTAGATAATCAGAGTGTTTTTGAAGCAGCATCACTCTCCAAGCCTATTTTTGCCTACTTCGTTATGAAAATGGTGGAACAAGGGAAGATAGATCTAGATAATCCTTTGTACGAATACCTACCCAATCCGGGAATTGCAGAAGAATATCAAGAAGATGCAAAGCTGATTACTGCAAGAATGGTATTGGCCCATCAAACCGGCCTTCCAAACCATGCATTGGGCGAAAAGATGAAATTAGCATTTAAACCCGGCACTGATTTTTTTTACTCTGGTGAAGCATATCAATATTTGGCAGCTGTCATTGGGCTACAGTATAGCCTTAATTGGAAAAAAGATATCAATACTCTTTTCAAGAAAAAGGTTCTTGAACCTTTAAATATGCCTCGCTCAACTTTTGCATGGAACGATTATTTGGCAGAGCATAAAGTCTATGGTCATAATAAAGACGGTGTTCCCCAATTAAACCATCCTGGTCCTGACTATTATTGGGACGGAGGATTCCAAGCGTACTCAAGCCTCCATTCGGAAGCCGCAGAATATGCCAATTTTATTATTGCAATGTTAAAACGCGAGGGCTTAAAAAAGGAAACTTTTGATGAGATGCTCAAGGAGCAAACACGCTTTAGTGATGATAATCCCCTAAAGCAACAAATTGGACAAACCGGCTGGGGACTTGGATTTGCGCAAAAGGCCGATGAGGATTATACCATGCATATGCACACAGGTAATAATCATGACTTTCAAGCCTATGCCATGTTTATCCCTGAAAAAGAGTATGGGGTAGTGGTATTTACGAACAGTGATAAAATGATTCCTTTTTTGATGAAACTGTCAGAAGTATTGGGACCTCAATTTTGATTCCTGTTCAAAGAGAGTTTCAATGAAAATTTACTATTACCAATGTAGAAAACAGTCAGATAATAATGACAATAAAGCAAAACAAAAAATATCAATTAACACTTATCTCTTTATTTTTTGTTGTATTAACATATTCTTGCTCTAATAAAAGACAAACAAAAGAAGAAACTCCTGCTGTACAAGCCGGAAATAATGTTCGATTCATGAATAATAGAGCTGAGATTAATGCTATGCGATTAAAATTTACAACTGGGGTTCGTTCAATTTTAGAGGATAGCAATGGCAATATTTGGTTTGGTAGTGATCAGGAGGGAGTTGGTTTGTTTCATAAAGGAGAGTTCAAATATTTCACAGTAGAAAATGGGTTAAGCGACAATCAGGTTAGGAACATCTATGAAGATGAAAATGGCATAATTTGGTTTGAAGGTGGAAAAGGGATAAGTAGTTATAATGGATTAACAATAAATCCTCACAAAGAAAGAAATTATAGCTTAAAAGATGAGTGGAAATTAAATGACAGTGACCTTTGGTTTAAGGGAGATGAAACTGTTGGCTACAATGAGCTTGAAGGATATCCGGGAGTGTATCAATATAACGGACAAACGTTTTCATATCGAACATTTCCTGTTAAGCCAAAAGAAGGAGAGCAAAATTACTACTCTGTTACAACGCCATACATCAAAAGCAAAAATGGAAATCTTTGGTTTGGAACATATGGCGCCGCTATTGGATATAATGGTTCAGATTTCGTAATAATTGACAATGACTATCTTGGACTAAACGACGAAACAGGTTTTTTGCATATCCGAAGTATAATGGAAGACAGCAAAGGAAATCTTTGGATTGGAAATAATGGAATTGGCGTTTTTAAATATAATGGAGCAAAAGCAATCCATTTCACAAGGCAACAAAAACTGAAAAAGGAGGACACTAACGGCAATTCTCTTGAAAGAATTTTTGCCATTGGAGAGGATACTTTGGAAAATATTTGGTTTGGCACGGTGGAATCTGGTGTTTGGAGATATGACGGTAAGTCCCTAACAAATTTCACTAAAGAGGACGGACTCGAAAGTGAACATATATGGACCATATATAAAAGCAAACAAGGAGAATTGTGGTTTGGTGGTGCAAATCCATGTGGTGTTTATGTATTCAATGGAAGATCTTTTGAAAGGAAATATTAATAGAAAAGGAATACCCTGTAATATAATCCAAATTATGACATCAATAAATCATAAAACAACAGTTGTACTTTTGTTAACTTTACTTCTGAAGTTAATATCACTTTGGGGTGTTGCCCAAAATATAGATATCAAAAAGCTGGGCACCTACTTTAATACATTGGAAGCCAATAATAAATTAATGGGGAGCATAGCTATTCTTAAGGATGGCGATATAGTACATACAAAGCAGGTTGGATATTCCGATATCGATTCAAAACAAAAACCTGATGAAAATACCAAATACCGAATTGGTTCTGTTTCAAAAGTATTTACAGCAGCACTTATATTCAAAGCAACAGAGGAAGGAAAAATTACATTTGATAAAACGATTGATTCTTATTTCCCTGAGATAGAAAATTCAGATAAAATCACAATTTCGAACCTGCTCAGTCACAGGAGTGGTATTCATAGTTTCACAGATAACAAAGAAGAATTTTTAAGTTATCACACCAGGTCAAAGACTCAAAAAGAAATGATTGAAATTATATCTAAAGGAGGAAGTGATTTTACACCCGATGAGGAAGCCTCCTATAGTAATTCAAACTATGTTTTGCTATCGTATATCCTGGAAAAACTTTACAAAAAATCATATGCCGAGATATTAGAAGATGAAATTACCAGGCCTTTAAAACTAACCAACACTTTTTTAGGTGGCAAAATAAATGCAGAGAATAACGAATGTTATTCGTATCGATTTGAAAAGAAATGGAAAAAAACAGATGAAACAGATTCGTCAATTGTTACAGGTGCCGGAGGAATCGTTTCTACACCTACAGACTTAATTCGCTTTGCCCAGGCTTTATTCAGCAATAAAATACTATCAGCAGAAAGTGTTGAGAAAATGAAAACCATTCAAGACAAATTTGGAATGGGGCTTTTAGAAATTCAGTATTATGACAAGGTCAGTTATGGTCATAATGGTGAGATTGATGGCTTTACATCTGTATTGAGATACTTTCCGGAAGAAAGCTGTGCTTTTGCAATCATTTCCAACGGAAACAATTACAGTATGAATTTAATTGCAGTAAGTCTCGTTAACAGTCTTTTAAATAAGTACTATGATATTCCAGACTTTAGGGTCTATGAACCAAAAGCGAAAGAACTAAACCAATATGTAGGCATCTATTCAAGCCCTGAATTCCCGGTAAAACTTACAGTCACCAAATTGGGTAAGCAGTTATACGTTGAGGCAACCGGCGATTCTAAAATGAACTTGCAAGCTACAGCTACAGGTGAGTTTAAATATGAGCCCGCAGGTATAAAAATTAAATTTATTCCCGAAAAGCAACAACTGATACTGACTCAACAAGGTAAGGTTAGCACGCTGCTAAAAGAATAATCAATAACTGAATTGTTTTCTGTTTTTTCTCTGAAGTGGTCATTTCTTCGTTATTGTAAATGTCCCCAAATGTCCATTTTATCCAATTTTATCCCAAAGCAAGTAAGTAGTTTTGTTTTAAAATAATGATGTCTTCAAAAGTAGATAAATTCTGAAACAGAACAGTCAGAAATAATGACAGTGAATAACATAAAAGATCGTAAAATGAAAACTATAGAAACAAAAAAGAATGCGAGAATCGCAGGAGGACTAATAATTCTTGGAATGATTACAGGATTACTCAGTGTATCTTCTGATGTAGATTCTTTCGAATACCTTACCCAGGCAGCAGCAGAAGCAAATAAGGTTATTTTTGCTGCAATCTTTCAATTTGTACTTGCACTAATTTATATAGGAATAGCCCTATTGTTTTATCCCGCTTTAATAGCCGTAAACAAAGACTTAGCTATTGGTTTTCTGAGTTTTAGAATAATTGCAACCACATTGATGGTGGTTGGAACTGTGTTGCTTTTGTCAATACTACTTTTAAGCCAGGGTCACGTAAGTGCATCCGGTTATAATGCAGAGACACTTGAAATCACCGGTAACATGCTCAAATACACACGGGATTACTTTAATCATGTTTTTATGGTTTTAGTGTTGGGAACAAGCAATGTCATCCTTTATTACCTATTCTTCAAATCAAAGCTGATACCTCAATGGATATCTGTCGGGGGATTTACAGGCACTGTATTATCAATAATGGCAAGTATTCTACTTTTATTTCAGGTAGTAGACGTAATAACTACAGAATATTTGATTTTAAACGCTCCTACTGCGTTGATTGAACTTCTATTGGGAATTTGGTTATTATTCAAGGGATTTAACCTTCAAAACATATCCGAAGCATAATTCAATCTTTTACTATGTAATTATATATGAAAATAAAACACCAAAATTAAAAATGAACTTGAGGTACGTGAATTGCTTCTATTACCAGTACAAAAAAAGCTATCGTTTAAGTATCTTCTTTTTATTCTTCTCTGTCTTCATAAACTTCAACACAGCCTCATAATCTTCTACTAAAAAGTTCGACATTTTTCCGGTCAGGTTCACTTTTAAATCTACATGCAGCATAAGCCTCTCTATGAGAGGTTTTTTTATGTTCGAACTTTTTAGAACCCAATCAGCCATAATAACATAAGAAACTGAAATCAAAAACTTTACAATGTTCGAACTTTTTGATTCTTTTAAGATGAATTAAATTAAATAAAGAAAATCTGTTAATTCCTATCTTATACAAACTAAAATCAAAACAATTTTCTTCTTATTTAGTATATCTCTTCTTGATTTGAATCAATCCTGCTTTACTATTTCGCATGTTTCTTTGTTTCAACAATTTTAAACAACAGAAACATGAAAACAATTTTAATCCAACATGGGACAGTTTTAACACTGCAAAATGGTGTCTTTGTTCCGAAAGTAGCAGACATACTTGTAAAAAACGGCAAAATCGTAAAGATTGAAAATGAAATCAATCATCCGGTGGATGATGAAATTATTGATGCTTCAGGAATGATTGTCATGCCAGGATTTGTTGATACACACCGTCATTTATGGGAAACAGCTTTTAAAGGCCTTGCCGGAAACTGGACTTTGATGGAATATTTAAATGGAGTTCTTGGTGGGATTGCACCTGATTTTGAGCCGAAAGATGTTTACACCGGAAATCTTCTTGGGGCACTTGAAGCTATTAATTCCGGAATCACTACCATTTTTGACTGGTCTCACATTATGAACTCAATGGAACATGCTGAAGCAGCCATTCAGGCGCTTCGCGATTCAGGGATTCGGGCAAAATTTGGTTATGGCACCCCAGGCACTTCTGTTTGGGAATGGTTTTACGAAAGTAAATTAAAACATCCGCTTGAAGCAAAAACCGTCCGTAAAAAACTATTGCCATCTGATGAAGAACTCGTAACCATGGCACTGGCCATTCGCGGACCAGAATATTCAACCATGGAAGTTACCAGTCACGACATTCTTTTAGGTCGCGAACTGGGTTTACAAGTTTCAATGCATATTGGTGGAGGCGCTTTTGGGCCCAGGTATAACGGAGTTCAGAAACTTTTTGAAGCAGGATTACTCGAACCCGACCTGAATTTTGCACATGCAAATACCATCAGCGAAAATGATTTTAAAATACTTGCCAACCACAACTGCTCCATTTCGGTCACTCCTGAAGTTGAACTTCAGATGGGATTGGGGCTGCCCGCAACAGGAAAAGCCATAAAAAACCGGATAACCTGCGGACTTGGTGTTGATGTGGTAACTGCCACTTCAGGTAATATGTTCGACCAAATGAAGGTTGCACTTCAGGCAGAACGGGCCATTCAGAATGAAATTCTGTATCAGAAAGGCGAGATGCCGGAGAAACTGACCATTACCGATTCCGACATCCTGAAAATGGCTACCTTAGGTGGTGCTCAAACCATCGGCCTCGCCGACAGGACAGGTTCACTTGAAGTGGGTAAACAGGCTGACATCATTCTTATTGACACACGTAACATTTCAATTGCACCATCTGTAAATCCGGTGTCTTCGGTGGTTCTTTATGCCAAAGAAAATCATGTTGATACAGTAATGGTAGGTGGGAAAATAGTAAAAAGGCACGGCACACTTATTTACCCTCATTTACAGGAATTAATGGAAAATGCCCGGAAATCTGCCACACGCATTTTAAATAAAAAACCGGTTAAGGTTATTTAGTTAAAAAGCAACCAAAATGAAGAGTATAGTCCAATTCATTCTAGTAACACTAATGCTGCCTACAATGTCGTGCAAAGAGGAAGACTGCAATCCCGATTGTGATAATATTGGAACTCCAATTGCCGCATTTGAATATTCGAGGTTCAGGTGTGAGAACTCATCCAACAACTGTGTTCAGTTTCAGAACATTTCAGAAAACACAACTGAAAAATCAACCTATTTATGGATTTTTGGTGATGGTGAAACTTCTGATAATAAGAATCCTGCCCACCGGTTTAAAGATTATGGCGAATTTAATGTGGTTTTGCATGTAACCAATTGCAGCGGAAAAGCATCTTATTATTCGGAAACAATAAACATCGGTTTTGATTGACTGTAATTTTATCGGATTGGAAATTACTTTAATCAGAATCTTCGAAAACAATTAAATAACAGGGAACCGGTTCCGTAAGAATCGGTTCCTTACTTATAACAGAAAAAGATGAAAAAACTAATTGGCATTTTTGCGATAGCTTTGCCTTTCATTTGCAGTAGCCAGATCTCAACATCAGAGAAAGAGGAAACCATTCAGAAAATTCTGGAGGTTCTTGAAAAAAGATATATTTTCCCTGAGGTTGCCGACAGCATGGTTCGCTATGTTAACACATTTGCAGAATCCGGTAAATATGATACTATTTCAACTAGAGAAGAATTTGCATTTCAATTGACTACCGATCTTCAATTTGTATCGAAAGATCTTCATCTCAAAGTTCAGTTTGATGAACAATCACCAAAGCAGGCAGAAAAATCAGAGAATGAAAATTTCACTGAAGATGAATGGATAAGATCGTTAATGGTTGAGAATAACTATGGAATTAAATCAAAAAAGATACTTGACGGAAATATTGGATATCTTGAAATTCCGATGTTCGGGCCGCTTAATTTGGTCGCTGATTCAATACGATCAGCTATTCATTTTATTGAAAATACAGACGTGTTAATTCTTGACCTACGCTCGTGCCGGGGCAGTCTCGATGAAAATACAATCCCGTTTTTGTGCAGCTACTTCTTTGATGAGCCGGTACATTTATTTGATTTTTATACCCGCGAAACCAATTCAACAAAACAATTCTGGACTTATGCCTGGGTTCCGGGAGAAAAGTATCTTGAAAAACCGATTTATATTTTAACCAGCGGAAGAACATTCTCCGGTGGCGAGGAACTGGCTTACGACTTAAAACATTTAAACCGTGCTGAAATTATTGGTGAAAAAACAAAGGGTGGAGCAAATCCGACTGATTATGTGAGATTAAATCGCTCCTACTCGGCATCGGTTCCCTATATGAGGTCAATAAACCCGGGCACAAACACAAACTGGGAACACATTGGTGTTCAACCGGATATTGAAGTAAAATCGAACATGGCGTTGTATACGGCTCATGTTGATGCTTTATCTTGGCTTTACCAGACGACAATTGACGAAAATCAACGCATCGCTTTAAACAAAACCTTAAAAGAAGTTGAAGCCGGCAAACCGCAATTCAGACAAATTGAATTTAAATTAAAAGGATTTGAAAATGCCAAAGAGGTATTTATTGCAGGTTCGTTTAATTCGTGGGCGGCAAAAAATATTCCTTTAAAAAAGCAGGATGGCTATTGGACCGGAAACGTGGAGTGTGAACCGGGAAATGTTAGCTACCAATTTATTGTTGACGGGCGCTGGATTACTGATCCTGAAAATCCGCAAATTGTAACAGAAAATGGATACAAACATTCATTTCTGTTTGTGAAATAATATCACTCATTATAGAAGATAGGTAAGCGTAAAATTCTGATTTAATTCCATTGCCGTACCTGGAAACAAACCAAATATTAAAACTGGATTAAGCAAAATGGTCAAACGGTTGTTATATTGTCAAATTTAATTTCAAAATTTTCAACAACTCCAGAATATTAGAGATCAATGAACCGAATTTTCTTTAACATTCAGCGCACTTTTAATACAAACTCTGAGGAACAGAATGCAATCCGGAATGCAGCCCGGATTAAACATCTGGCAAAAAATGAGATCTTCCTGCGCGAAGGCGATGTTTGCAAATCGATAGGATTGATAGAAAAAGGAAGTATGCGGTTGTATTACGATTCGCCGGAAAAAGAAGTTTGTAATGATTTCTTTTTTGAGAACTCGGTTGTGGGTTCATTTGCCAGTTTTTTAACCGAAATGCCTTCGATAGTTAGTATTGCCGCCATTGAAGACTGCGAAATAATTTTATTTGAAAAATCAGATTTATTCCTGTTGATACAAAAGTACCCGTCACTAAAACGATTGGCTGATTTTATTCTTCAGGAACAATTTCTAAGAGCCGAGAAACGTGAAGAGGCACTTTTGAAATTTTCACCTGAAAAACGCTTTAAAAACCTGCTGGAAGAACATCCAAAAATTTTTAAACGTGTACCACTACATTATGTAGCCAGTTATCTGAATATCACGCCGGAAACATTAAGTCGTTACCGGACCCGCTTTTTAGTGTGACGTTCTTGATTTGAATCAAGAGCATTCTCAGCAAACCTCTGTTACTTTGTTTTTATAAGATTCATGAATTGACAAAACATTAATTATTAAAATTCAGAAAAAATGAAAACAAATGGGAAAAAGGAGGAACTGATTGTTCTGACAGATGTGATAAAAGTTCTGGTTAGCAATACCGAAACCGGAAACGAGTATGCCGTTTTTGAAGAAAATGTACCACCGCTCGGTGGCCCACCACCTCATATGCATCCTGATGAAGAGATTTTTTATATTGTGAAGGGTGAATTCGAATTTATATTAAACGACATCCAGAATCCGTTTAAAGCACTGGAAGGAAGTGTTGTGCATGTGCCGTCGAATGCGTTACACACGTTTAAAAATATTGGGAAAACTCCCGGAAAAATGATTGTTCTGTTAAGCCCGGGGAAATTGCTGGATTATTTCAGGGTAATTGGTAAATATGTGGATGAAACTACCGAACTTCCCGACCTGACAAAAGTTCCTGATATTTCAAAACTGGACGTAACAAAAGTCTTTGAATTTGCGCCGGGGCATAATGTGCAATTTGTGTTACCGGAGATAATGGAAAATTAAGTAACTTATTCTACAAATTTTCACACAGCATGATAGTTGTTGACCTTATAAGAAAAGCTTCCGGCGAGTTGTATGCAAAACTCACTTACGAACCTCAGAAGAACTATCTTTTGATGAAATGGATAGGGCCATGCTCTGAAGAAGAAGTAAAAGCAGCTTCGATGCGTATGTACGAGTGGCAAAAACGGGAGGGTGTAAAAAACAAATGTAAGTACCATGTGCACGATACCAAGGAAATTGAAGGTGCATGGGCTGGATTGGTTGACTGGATTGCAAATTATTTTTTCCCGTTAAATTATGAATACGGAATGCGCTACAACATCAGCATTATTTCACCCGATATTTTTTCCAAACTTTCATCGGTAGAACTAAAAAAAAGAAGCAACAATAAGGTCGCAACTATCCTTTGTGAAACCATTTCGCAGGCTGAATCCTGGATTACACAGAAACACAACATGTAATATGATTTGAGCTTTTGAGTCTTAGTAAAATAAAAAACAAAGTTCAGGAATTAGGAAACAGGATTAAACGTTAATCCTAAGCCAATTTCCCAAGATTTAATTCAATCCTCATGAAAATGAAAATGTCATTCACAATAGTATTAATGTGCCTGATTGGTAACTTAGCTGCTCAGCAACACTCAGTCATCGAAGAGTTTCTACAAACTCAAATGTCGGAATATCATATTCCGGCTTTATCAGTTGCCATAATTCAGAATGGCGAAATAAAAATAAAAAAGACATATGGTAATGCGAATCTGGAGTATTCCATTCCAAATACCGACACCACTGCTTTTCCACTGGCTTCGGTTACCAAATTAATCTCAGCAACAGCAATAATGACGCTTGTTCAGGAAGGTAAACTTAATTTATATGAAAAAGTAAGACATTACCTGCCAGAGTTACCCGAGACCTGGAATAATATGAAGGTAATTGATTTGGTTGCTCATCAATCGGGAATTGCTGATCTGCTGGCGTTGCAAATTGAATTTCCTTCGTTGCAAAGCGCTTTAGATACCGCTGCCTCCCGTCCGTTGGATTTTGAACCCGGAACAAAAACGGTTTACGCCGGAGGTGATTATGCCGCAGTTATGAAATTGATTGAAAAAATATCGGGACTCGGGTTTCAGGCTTTTCTCCAGAATTTTTTTGAAAAGCTGGATATGGGACACACGGTTTTTAATAACATGGAACAGGATTTTATTTACCGAACCTATGATGTAATACCTTACGCGGCAACCGTATATAAATGGGATAACGAACAAAGCAGACAACGAATATTTTCGATGATGTTTCCTTCCTGGACTTATCCTTCCGGTGGATTATTTTCATCCATATCCGACCTGGCAAAGTGGGTGGTTGCACTCGATAAAAATACGCTCCTGAAACCAGAATTCTCAGAAATGATGTGGACGCCTGCTAAACTGCAAAGTGGTGAAGATTCACCGTTTGGAGTGGGTTGGATTGTCGATAAACATAATGGAGAAAAAGCCACCGGCCACAGCGGAGGTCCGGCGTTGGCAGATATTGTCCGACTTCCGGAGAAAAAAATAACGGTCATTGTGCTTACAAATCAACTTGAACTCCGCCCTTTTCTTTCAATGAAAGTACTCGACTTTTACTTGAACAACAAATAATTTAAATAAAACAACAACAAATTTTTATAGCTATGAAAACAATTAAACAAATTATTTTAGTTCTGTTGCTGTTTCCAAACGTTATGGTTTCGGCACAACAATTCTGGTTAACAACCAATGAATTTTGGGGTGGCCCAAAAACCGGCATCACAATTTCAAATGACTCTGTTATTTTAGTTAGTACTATGAATTCGGTTTTAAGAAGTACTGATGAATGTTATAGTCTGGAAACGGTACTCAATGCCAAACCTATTTCCACTGTATTTTCGGCGCAGGCCGGGTTAATACTTGCCGGAGGAAAAGGGAAGATTTATTATTCTGAAGATAACGGATCGAACTGGGATTCTGTTGCGATTAACAGTACTTTTCCCGTCACTCAGTTTGTTGAAAATATCAATGGTGAACTATTCGCAATTACCGGGATAGAAGATGAAGGAGACGGAGTTTTTTATTCAGGAGATAAAGGTCGAACATGGGAACAGAGAAACAATGGATTAGGTGCTTATCTGGGATGCCGTAAAATTGCCATCGATAGAAACAACCGCTTGTATTTAGCTGTATCCGATTTTTATGAATCCTGGTACGGAGGGTTTTATTTTTCAGAAAACAATGGAATTTCGTGGGAGAAGATTTCCATTACCAGTGATTCCCTCGCCAATCCGGTAAAAGTTGGAATTCCTTACAATCTTTCAGTGCTTCCCAATGACAGTGTTTATATAAGTTTCAAGGGTATTTCTTATAATGCCTTTTTGTCTTTAAATCTTTATAAAAGTATCGATGAAATTAAATCTAATTCATCGTGGAACGTAATGAAGTTTAGAGAATCAAACAACTGGTGGGAAGATACCCCGATCAATTCAATTCACCAGTCACAAAATGGCGATTGGTACAGCTCGCTTAACGGTGCAATACATCAGGGAGGAACCTGCTTCTCACACAACGGGAAATCATGGGAAATTCTCGATTACGGTTTAGGTACAGATACTATGAATGCGCGAAATGAACAACATTTTGTGGAAACTTCAAACGGGCGGATATTTATGATTCAGTACATGGACGAACGAATTTACAAAACAGATACCAGTATTGTTACCAGTACTCCAAAACCGATTGAAGTAAACCCAAACTTCAATATTTATCCAAATCCTATTCGAAAAGGGGAAAGTTTCACCCTGGAAATGGACAAGTACAACGACGCCCCAGAAATCTCTGTTTACGAAATAAGCGGGAAAAAACTTTTTTACACCCGGGCATATAATACTAAAATTAATATTCCGGCTCCTGTAAAAGAAGGAATTTATATTGTTTCAGTCAGAAAAGGTTATTCAGAAAAAGCGCTGAAAATTGTTGTGAATTAGTTTGGTTGACGCATTGGAATTATATGAAAACAATATTCACGAATATCATTCTTTTTCTATTAGTACAAAACTCCTTTCCCCAAAATATTAATATAGATAAGATTGACATACTTTTAAAGGAATTTGTAGAAGAAAGGTTCTTTAGTGGGGTAGTTTTGATAGGAACATCAAATGAGATTTTATACACAAAGACAATTGGTTTTGCAGATTGGGAAAAACAAATTCCAAATGAAGTTTCGACCAATTTCAATATTGCTTCAATAGGTAAAGTCTTTACAGCAACCCTGATTATGCAACTTGTTGAAAATAACGTATTATCATTGGATGACGCTATTAGCAAGTGGCTACCTGAATACAACTTGCCAGACTCATTAACGATTTTTGATGTAATCACACATTCTGCAGGAACTGGAAATTACATGATGCATAAACATTATGATGAACGAATTGTAACAATGCATTCCTTGGATTCTGTTATGAACCTTGTCTCTGAGCAAATTCGAAACAATCCAATTCATAACGGTCGGTTTGAATATTCCAATTCGGGCTATATTATTTTGGGTAGAATTATTGAGAAAGCGACAGGACATAATTATCAGGAAACATTGCAAAAGTTCATTTTTGCAAAAACAAACATCAAAAAATCATATATTCATCATCCTGCAACTTTTATAGCTCCAGGCGAAGCTATTCCATATATTCCAATTACAAAAGACTGTTTTTTAAACGATATTGACTCAGAAACGCCTGGATTTAGTGATGGTGGAATGCAATCAAATGTACTGGATATGTACAGTTTCCTTTCAGCACTACTAAAAAACACAATGTTAACTTCTGAAACACTTGGGGGTATGTGGGAAGCAAGGAGAGAAGTAAACAATAACAGTCAAATGGCTTTGGGTTGGTTTATTTATAATTCTCAGGGAAAGGAATTGATAGGGCATAATGGAGGAGGAAGAGGATTTTCTTCAAGTATTAGAATTTCCAAAGAAGATGATCTTATTTTAATCGCAGTGGCAAATACCAAGACCAGTACTGTAGATTTGTTAAACGGTTTATTTGACTTGTATAAGACCGGAGTTTGCGAGATACCGGAAATGTATCCACAATATAAACTGATGGAAATTGTGAACGAGAGGGGGATTAATCATATCTCAAGGAATTTTAGTCAGGTAATGTTAGAAATCAATACTCCTCACAGTTTAAAAGAGAGAGATTTTGTTGAGTGGCTTTATTTACTTGGCAGAATGAAAATGGAAGATGAACTTTTAGTCGTTTTTGATCTCGCGAGAAAGGAATTTCCGGAAAATCCCAGTATTTGGTTCTCTGCAATAGAGTCATTAATGAATACTGATATCAGAAAAGCGCAAGAACTATTTGATGTAGCAGTCAATCGTTGGGAGAATAATCCTTATGCCAATTATCTGCAAGTAAAATTGAATAGAAATTTTAAGAATTAGGTAAGTTTATCATTTATGTATTATAATTTGATTTTTTGCTTCTTTATTTCAGTATTCATAAACTTCAAAACAGCCTCATAATCTTCAACCAAAAAGTTCGACATTTTTCCGGTTGGGTTCACCCATATAATTAGAGAGTTGTAAGATTTGTTTCTTGTGACTCTTTTTTGTTTGCACAAATTTGTACAAAATATTTTTGTCTTTGATTCCGTTATATGGTACCTAAGCATGCATTTTTAGGCTCAATTTCGATCTTTGTATGAACTCCCACTTTAAGTTTTTACCTTTGTTGGTCGTGTGATTTATGCTTGTAATATATTGAAATTTAATGCTTGGTAAGCTCTTGAAAACAATTGTTCTTGAAATGTTGATTGCTACCTGTTGCGGGGAAGATGGTTGTGCTGTGGTGGTAAGGCTTCCCGAACAGCAATTATTCAGGTGTTTTATTTTATAAACCATTCCGCTTTGGCCGTGCAGAGTGTTTTCCAACTTTTTCGACAATTGGAAAAGTAAGTAGTTGGGCCACGTAATTTGTTGCAGGAAATGCTGAAAATAGAATCCCTAAAATATTTTATTGTTTTACATTAATAGCAACACGTTTATACCGGATTAATTGTGGTGATCCGTTATCTCTAACCTCACAGACAATATGCAGTTTGGTGTCGTTATTTATGCTATTGGGTATGATTAGCACGGCATCTCTGCTATCTGGATTTTTAATTTCAATTTTCCCTTTAAAATCGCTGGCGTCTTTATAATACCACCATTGATAGATAAGCTGGTCACCATCAGGATCTGTAGTTTCTTTGGCGCTTAATTTAATATTGCTGCCGGGTTTTGCTGCAAGGTTTAAATTGTTGGCCGGAGGATGATTGGCATCTGCGAAAAATTTTACACACCAGTCTGCACGTACAGCAAAATCATTTTGGAAAGCATCAGCCATCGGGCAATGGGTCTGAAATATGTCTTCATCATATCCTGATCCTCCGGGTAAGTTTCACGCATGCATTTCCTTCCCCAGGCAGTTGTTGAATACCACCTTTCGTCCGGGTATTCATAACCTGTTGCTGGCACAGGATCGAGCCATGTGTTGCCGCGCACGTTTACGTAACGGCCACCCCATCCGGCAAAATCGGGTGATTCCATGTTTCGTAACCCGGTATTAATGTTGTGCAAAAAAGCCGGGGAATCTCCCTCTGACCTAAAACCATTGTCAGAAAAAGATATATCTCCCGCAAGGCCCTGACTTCCTTTTATATGAGCCTTATAAAGGGAACATAGCGGACCATGACGTTCAGGAATGTGTGATCTCATCCATTCCCCGTTGAAATAAGCTTGTTTGTCTTTAGGAAGTATTTTATTCCATTCGTAGGCAATAGCCAAAAACTGGTCATTAATGATGGTAAGAATATTGTACTTTTCCCAATGTGGCCTGATGTTTGACTGATAAGTAGAATCCTGTTCCCAAATAAAAAAGAAACGAATTTTATTGGCCACATAACTCATTTTTTCAGGATGCTCTTTTTCTATTGTTTTTAATGCCCGGGCAATGGTGTTGGTGCCTCCCCACGCCTGAATCCAAATGGGTTGATTATCCGATTCGTCGAGCAGGACTTTAACAATGTGTTGTGAACCGGGAGTGATTGAATCCATTTCTCCTTCTGCTTCAACATTTCTTGGGAAGGAAACTGATTTCAGGTAGTCGGGTAACTTATATAGTGCTTTACCAGGTGGCGATAAACTTTGTGTAGGTATCCATTTAGGGGAAAAGTCAGTCGTCGCCTGCCCATTTATGACCATGCGCATGATACTGCGAACTTGATGTTATAATTCCCTCTACGCTAAAATCATTGGCATACAAAAGAAATCTAGCCATGGAACATTCATCATCAATTTCCCCATCGGAAGTGACGATAACCCTTGGTTACTATCGTTTACATGGGCCGGTTTTTTCTCAGCATATGAAAAGAATATTACTGCAGAAGTGAGTAACAAAAAAGAAAATTTTGTCCTGAAGTTGATATCTCTTGTTTTTATAAAGAATTTATTTTAAGTGTTGTATCTGCAAAAATGGAGTTATCAATGGATTGTAGCTCCTTTTTTTGTAGAGCTCTGATTTTAGAAATTCAGAAGGTAACCGTCTACTTAATTTTTACCGACGATTCCCTTTCCACCAGATTTGTTTTTAAGATTACAGTTCGTGGAGAGGTGGATGTTTGAATTCTTTCAAAAAATAATTCAGCTGCCTTACGCCCCGTTTCAAAAGTTGGATGCGTAATGGAAGTGAGCGGTGGCTCTACTACGGTGGCATGAAAATCATCGGTAAAACCAACTAGTCCGATGTCGTCCGGAATTCGATATCCTCGTTCCCTTATTTTTTTCATTGCGGCAAAGGCAACGGTATCATTAATTCCAAAAACCGCATCTGGAGGATTCTCCAAGTCCAGTAAACGTTTCATTGCACTGCTGGCTGAGTCATAGCTTAAATCACATTTTTCAATCAGTTCTCTTGTTATCGGTAGTCCTGAATCTTCCATACCTGACAAATAACCATCCATTCTTTCTTTGGAAATATTCAGATGCGACGGACCCGAAATAAAGGCGATTCGTCGATAGCCCTGCTGGTAAAAATGCCGTGTTATCTTTTCTGCCGCCTCTTTATTGTTAACGGTTACCGATGAAACCTGATTTGGAAGACAAACGCGGTCAAAAAATACCAGTGGGATATTCTGCTTCAACAATGTTTCAAAATGAGAAATGTCGGTCGTCTCGCTGCTCATACAAATTATCAATCCTTCCACCCGGGCTTTTAATAAATTTTTGATCGATTCTTCTTCCTTTAAGTATGACTCGTTTGAACTTGAGATTAATATAAAATAGCCCTTTTCGTTCGCATAACTTTCAATTCCTGAAATTATCGATGCATAAAAGTGGGTTACCAGGTCAGGGACTATAACACCAATCATGCGTGTTTCCTGTTTTAGTAAGCCCATTGCCAAAGGATTTGGACTGTAATTTTTTTCCATTGCCAGTCGCTTAACTTTCTCTTTCATCTCCCGGCTAATATCCGGATGATCTTTCAAAGCCCTGGAAACGGTGGAAATAGAAACGTTCAATTCTTTTGCAAGATCCTTTAGTGATGTATGTCGATTCCCCATTTTTGACTGCTTACGGTGAAAAAACGATGTTTTAAACGAATTTAAAACTTTATAATAATGTTCTAAAACATTTTTTTTAGAACGCAAAGCTTTCCGCAAAGCTTTGCATTAAAACAGCGGCACTTGGGTGTTTTGACAAGATAATTAATTATAGGAAATTTACTTCAAAATTAACAGGAAATGAAATTTCGAAAATATTGTAGAAGCATAACAATGAAAATAAAATCAAATGTTTATTCGTGCCAAATCACTAAAAAGGTTCAGATAGTTTGAAGCTAATGACGACGGTACTGGATTTTACATAAAAACAGCAAAATGGAAAAGACAAAACAACTTGGGAATTCAGGTTTACAATGCCCAAGGATAATTTACGGAACAAGTTATTTGGGAAATTTATACCGGGAGCTAACAAAAGAAGAAAAGTTTTCAATCATAAAAGAATGGTTTCGGGTGAGCGATGGCAGAGTGATGATTGACAGTGCAGGGAAGTATGGCGCGGGGCTTGCGCTGGAAGTAATTGGAGAAGGACTTGGAAAATTAAATGTGGCTCCGGATGATATTCTGATTAGCAATAAATTAGGTTGGTTCCGCGTGCCATTAACTACCAAAGAGCCAACATTTGAGCCTGGTGCCTGGGCAAATCTGAAACACGATGCTGTTCAGAAAATCAGTTACTCCGGAATTTTGGAATGTTGGGAACAGGGGTGCGAGCTTTTAGGAGGGCGATATAAACCTCTGATTGTATCGGTACACGATCCGGATGAATATCTTGAAGCGGCAACAGATGCCGCAGACAGGGAAGCACGTTTGAACGATATACTGGGAGCTTATAAAGCATTATTTGAACTAAAAGAGAAAGGTGAAGTAAAAGCGGTTGGAATAGGCTCCAAAGACTGGCTTGTGATAAAGGAACTGTATGAGAAAGTAAAGTTCGACTGGGTTATGTTTGCAAACAAATTTACCTTGTTTCATCACCCCAAACCTGTTGTTGATTTTATCGGACAATTGGGCAAAGATTCGGTGTGTATTATTAACTCAGCCATTTTTAATGCCGGTTTTATTACAGGTGGCGAATATTTCGACTATAGAATTGTAAACCGGTCGGATCCTGAAGATAAGCATTTGTTTGACTGGAGGGATAAACTATTTGCCATTTGCGAAAAACACAATGTTACACCCGGTGAAGCATGTTTAAAGTTTTCATTTTCTGCTCCTCAGGTTTGCTCCGTTGCGCTTAACCCGAGCAAACCCAAAAGGATGGCAGGGAATAAGGAAATTTTAAAGATGGAACTTCCGGCAGAGTTCTGGCAGGATCTAAAAAATGAATCTGTTATCGATTCGAACTATAAATACCTCTGATTAAAAGGAATATGGATGTTATTAGTTCACGTCATTATTCTTTAGGATGTAAATCAGGTAGTTGGGCCGTATTGATTATTAAAGTGTTTCGGTTCTCAATAAAAAAGTACCTGGTATTTATTAAGCTTTAATACCATAGTTTAAAAATGAATGCTATAGAGATTACAAAACCGGGAGAGATTAGCGTGGTTGAACGGGAAATGCCGCAAATGGGAGAAAATGATGTTCTTTTAAAACTGAAGTACGTTGGTTTTTGCGGTTCAGACAGAAGTACCTTTTTGGGAAAAAATCCTTTGGTTCAATATCCAAGAATTCCGGGACATGAGATATCAGCAGTAATTGAAAAAGTGGGAGAGAACGTTCCGGCTACTTTCGAAGAAGGTCAGAATGTAACAGTGGTACCTTATACCAACTGTGGCCAGTGCAATTCATGTAAACAAAAGCGGTTTAATGCATGTCTGCATAATCAAACTCTTGGCGTACAGCGTGACGGAGCAATGACGGAATTTATAGTTGTGCCATGGGAGAAAGTGCTTGCAGATGCGGAACTGAGTGAAATTCAGCTTGCCCTCGTTGAACCAATAACTGTTGGATTTCATGCGGTTGATAACGGGAAGGTTAGTGATTTGGATACGGTGTTGGTATTTGGCTGCGGAATGATTGGAAGTGGCGCAATAATAAGGGCTTCGCTTCGGGGAGCAACTGTTATTGCTGTAGATATTGATGATGTAAAACTGGAAGTAGCTAAGAAATTGGGAGCTGATTATGTCATCAATTCAGGAATTCAAAATCTGCATCAGGAACTGAAAAAAATTACCCGTGAAAACGGACCAACTGTTGTGATTGAAGCGGCCGGAAATCCGGAAACATACCGGGCGGCAATAGAAGAAGTTGCTTTTGCCGGTCGGGTTGTATGTATTGGCTATGCAGCAACCGACGTGTCTTTTGCAACGAAGCTGTGGGTGCAAAAAGAATTGGTTATTACCGGTTCAAGAAACGCAAATTCCTCTGATTTTGAGGCTGTAATTAAGTACCTTAAAAATAATCAGCCTGATGAAAATATTTTTGTTTCTAAAACAGTAAGTCCGAACGATGCTCCCGGAGCCATGAGAGATTGGTCGGAAGCGCCCGGTGAAATAATGAAAATTCTCGTTCAGTTTTAAATCTGCCATTCTTTTGATAATGAGATAAAAAACAACGAAATTGCTGAATTGGAATAGATTATAAACAAAGTGTGCAGATTCAAACAACAAGAGTATAATAACTAAAACTTAAAAAAATGAAAAACAAAATGTTTTACTATCCGTTTTTTTTTCTGCTGATGTTACTAGCCGGATGCGATTCTAATAAAGAGGAAAAGAAAGCAGCGGATATTTATCAACCCACATGGGAATCTCTTGAAAAAGTGAATCCTGTTCCCGAGTGGTTTAAAGATGCCAAGTTTGGTATCTATTTTCATTGGGGTGTTTATTCTGTTCCTGCTTTTGCCAACGAATGGTATCCCAAAAATATGTATGGTGATAATTCCCGCGAGAATAAGCATCATAAGGAAGTTTATGGCGATCCTGTATCGGAATGGCCCTATCATTATTTTATTCAGGGAGCAAAGGACAAACGGGGCAATTGGGCTGAATTTGCACCAAAGTTAAAATCGGATGGTGGAGAATTCGACCCGGCAGAATGGGCACAACTATTTGCCGATGCCGGCGCAAGGTTTGCAGGGCCGGTTGCCGAACACCATGATGGCTTTTCGATGTGGGACAGCAAAGTAAATCCCTGGAATGCCAAAGATAAAGGCCCTGAAATGGACCTTGTAAAAGTATTGGCTGATGCCATTCGTGAAAAAAATATGAAATTGATTCTTTCAATGCATCATGCTTATAATATTACCGGTTTTTACGAACATGTCCCCAAAACGGATGATCCGGAACTTCAAAAATTATATGGGCAATTGGGCAAAGAAAAAAATGAAGAGGTTTGGCTGGAAAAACACAAGGAAATTATTGACAATTATCAGCCAGATATAATTTGGCAGGATTTTAACCTTACTGAGATTACTGATTCCGTTTTACTGCAGTTTGTAGCTTATTATTATAATTCAGCCAATAAATGGAATAAGGAGGTTGTAAACACCTATAAAGATGCTCTGAATACCGATGTTGCTGTTTTGGACTATGAGCGCGGAGGGCCTTTTGAACTCAAAGATTACTATTGGCTGACGGATGATGCCATTAGTCGTTCCAGCTGGTGTTACACGGAAGGAATTGCTTACTATTCAGCAAAGGCGGTCCTTCACAGTTTATTTGACCGCATCAGTAAAAACGGAAACCTGCTCTTGAATATTTCTCCAAAAGCCGATGGCAGCATTCCGCAAAAACAAAAAGATATTCTTCTGGCTATGGGAAATTGGCTCAAAAAAAATGGAGAAGCAGTTTATTCTACGCGGGCATGGGTAAAATTTGGCGAGGGACCAACAGAAATGGGATCAGGTCACCCTCATGGTGAAGGCGCTACATTCACCACTCCGGTAGAAGGAACTTCGGATGATATTCGATTTACACGAAGTAAGGACAACAAAACGCTGTATGCTATTGTACTTGGCTGGCCTGAAGATAACACTGTAACAGTTGAATCACTTGCTCAGGGAAATATCGATTTGGCCTCACTACAGTCGGTTTCCCTGCTAAATCATATTTCACAGGTGAATCTCGAATACAACCAGGAACAGGATGGATTACGTGTTGTTTTACCCGCAAAGCAGGAAGATGAAATGGCATACGTGATTAAATTTGATTTTGATGGAGAAATTCCAGGGGTGCATAAAACAGCAGAAAAATAAACGCACTCGATTTGTAAATCATCTCCGGGGCATTGTTAATTTCTGTAAATCATGATTTCCGAAAATGAATAGCGAGTTTTGTGCATTAATAGAACGGCAAACTCAGGAATTGTTATGGTGAATTGATAAAATGAGCACACAACAAACTTACTGTTGGTTTTATAAAGATGCTGGTGTAATGCTCAATATTACTTATTCTTTATTGATAAGCTGGTCCCTTAATGGATGCCTGTTTTAGGCTTTCTAAACACTGTATTATCAATGCTCACAGGTGTTCTGCGATTATTTCAGGTAGTATGAAATAATTGCAGAATATTTGATTTAAACGTTCCAGCTCCGACGTTTGAACTTCTGCCGGAAATCTGGTTGTTGTTCAAAGGATTTAAGCTGCAAAGCATTTCCAAAACATAACACATATCATAATAAAAACTTGTTATAAAAAATTTAAAGAAAAAAAATTGTAAGATTTCGATATTAAAAACAAATATGAGTAAGGGGAAAAACAATAATTGCTTAGCCTGACTTTTTAATTTTATAAATACAACGGTTTCCATTTTCTACTCTTTCTATATCGTATTCCGGACCAATTAGCTTTTTAAAGTTTTGCAATTCTGATCTGCAAAATCCCTGGCATTCGGTTGCTGCGGCACAAATTGGGCAGTGGTTCTCAACGAGAAAATAGCTATTGTCTTCCTTTTTCCACTCTGCCATATAGCCTTCCTGTGATCGTATTTTGCTCAATACATTCAGTTTTTGCTCAAGCGATTCGGAATTTCCCAATTCTTTTTCATATCGCTCGTACACACTTTTTTCTCTGTCGCTGATAAGAAGATCCAATGCATTATCTCCCAGTAGTTTTTTCACCGACCTTAATAACTGAACCGTTATATCGGCATGAGTATCAGGAAATCCGGACAAGCCTTTGTCTGTAAGCGAATAATATGTAGACGGACGGCCCACACCTTCACTTTTAACAGTTGCTTCCACAAGATTTGCCTCGGAGAGGTTAAGCAAATGTTTTCTGGCTCCTTCTTTGGTAATACCCAGCTCTTTTGAAATGAGAAGCGCTGTTGCATTACCATTTAGTGTTCCCATTGTCAGAGGCTCTCTTTTTGAGGCTGATACTCCTAACAAGATTACAAGTGTTTACAAGAACAAACTTGACCTTCTTATAGATTTAGCAACGACCCGGAAAATTGATATTAGAAAAATGCACAAACAATTTGCATGATCAAAGTAAGGTTATTAAAAACCGAACCGAAGATCGGTCTCAATAAAACCACGTTGTCAATTTTTCCTTTTTTATTGGATTCAACAGAAAGGGTACTGTAAATAAAGGATTGGTATCGGTGTAATCAAGATTATTAATTTCGGATAGCTCTTTTACACGGAAAGAATATAGTCTTGTTAAGGCGTATCAATCTGAATCAATTTATTTTGAGAATTTGAATGGAATGTTTATGATTTCATTTTATTCCCCCGTTAATTTACGGTTAATAGATATAATATTCAGGCAAAGAAGTCTTTTATTTAAACCGGTTGGTCTATTTTTGAGAGTGTGATGAGTAAAGCAGAACGAACACGGCAGTTTATCATTGAAAAAGCAGCTCCAATAATTAACCGCAAGGGAATAGCAGGTACTTCAATCAGTGATATTATGGAGGCAACACAGTTGGCCAAGGGCTGTTTGTATGGCAATTTTTTGAATAAAGATGAGATTTGTCTGGAAGCTTTCAATTACCTTACCCGGCAACACGCAAATGAAAGGGAGGCGCTTTTGAACAAGTATCCCAGCGCCAGGGAAAAATTGTCTGCCTACCTGGAGCATTTTAAAGAGGGTAAATTCAGGGAGGAATTTGGCGGCTGCCCTGTGCTCAACTTTGGAACTGAATCAGATGACACCAACCCGGAGATCAAAGAAAGAGTTCACCAGGTGATTCAGGTATCGCAGAAATACCTTGAGAACATACTCACGTCGGGAATTGATAATGGCGAATTTCACCCTGAGCTGAATGCTAAAAGAGTGGCTCTTAAGTTTTATGCCATGCTGGAAGGTAGCGTACTTATTAGTCGGGTTAGTAATGACAATAAACAAGTGGATGAGATTATTGTATCGATAAAAGAAGAAATCGAATTATTCAGTATATAAAAATTTTAAATATTAATAGACCGAATGGTCTAAAAAAATAAGGCAATGAAAAACAAACTGTTAACACCACTCCCGGTAGGAGATTACATATTGAAAAACAGAGTCGTTATGGCGCCGCTAACACGCATGCGGGCAGATGTCGATTTAGTTCCAACCGATCTGAATGTTGAATATTATCGTCAACGTTCATCGGCAGGATTAATTATTACGGAAGCGAGTCAAATTTCGAGGTTGGGACAAGGCTATCCGATGACACCTGGAATTCATTCAGAGAAACAAGTAGCCGGTTGGAAAAAAATAACGGATACAGTGCACAAGGAAGGTAGCCGCATTTTTTTGCAGCTGTGGCATGTTGGCCGTATATCACATTCGTCTTTTCATCCGGAGGAAGGATTGCCGGTTGCGCCATCAGCGATCCGGCCCAAAGGAAATACATTAACATCTGAGTGGAAACAGGTGCCCTTTGAGACTCCACGTGCGCTTGAAACCAGTGAAATTAAATCCACTATTCAGGATTACAAACAAGCAGCTGTCAATGCTAAAACTGCAGGTTTCGATGGGGTAGAGCTGCATTCGGCAAACGGCTATCTTTTAAATCAGTTCTTACATGGAAAAACAAACCATCGGAAAGATGAGTATGGTGATTCCGTTGAAAACCGGGCCAGACTCACCCTGGAAGTTATCGATCAATTAGCCGAAATTTGGGGCGCCGGGAAAGTGGGTATTCGCTTATCTCCGTTTACTTTTTCCGGAGATATTAATGATCCTGAAGCTATACCGGTTTACGAGTATCTTTTAAAAGAGCTCGATTCAAGGCAACTGGCATACCTACATTTCGTGCGGGCAAGATCAGCGGAAATTGAGGATCAAAAAGTATTCGAAAAAGAAAAGGAATTATGGAATCGGTATTCCGGAACCATCATAGCTGCTGATGGATTTACGTCGGAAACTGCTTTGGAATACCTTGAGAACAACCGGGCCGACGCCATTGCTTTTGGACGTAACTTTATTTCTAATCCTGATTTACCACAGCGGATTGAATCAGGTGCTGAGTTAAATCCATATGACCGAACGACTTTTTATGGGGGAGGAGAAAAGGGATATACTGATTATCCTTTTTTGCAGAAACAGAATGCTTGAGAAATTGAATAAAGAGGTTGCCGAATTTCCAGACAACCTCTTTGCTCTTGTAAGGATGGATTTCGTTTGATGACCGAATACGCCAAAATTTTGGATTTTAATTTAAGTTGAATCTAGTCAAACAATTCCTTGAGGATTGCCACTGCGTTTCCTTATATTTTTTAAAAAATTAAGAGGCGGTGTCAGGCTGGTGCACGGCAGAAGATGAATCCGGAGGAAATCTTGTTTGCGTTTAATTCTAAATGCCAGGCAGTTCCAGGCCTCTTGAGCCTGAAAACTACCTGGTGGTAAATTGCTCCCGGAGCCTGTTTAAATCCAACAATTGTCATTGGAATGAAGTATGGGAAGGCTCACAATTTTTTATTTTTTGACAATTTTAAATGATTGTATGTTATTGGTTTTCTTTGCACTGATGCGAAGCAGGTAAGTTCCCGATGCCAGGCTGCTTACATCAATACGGCTATCGGTTTCTGATATGGAATTTAACAGGAGCATTTTTCCCGTCATATCAAACAAGGAATATTGTTTGTCCTTTATTTCCGAATTAAAGTGTATCATTACAAATTCTGACGCTGGATTGGGGTATACTTTTAGTTCCGAAACCAGAAGACTTGGCTCATCAATGGCCGTAACCAGCAGTTTACTTTGATGGAAGCCCTGTGTAAGAATTGCTCCGGAAGTAAAAGTTTCAATCACAGATTCCCCCAATGTCCAGCTAAGCTCTATGCTGCCGGCTTGCTGTGTTTCTCCCGCAGAGGCAACTACCTCCTGCGCAAAGGAAGTTGAGATAGTTGTAAAACAGAAAGCAATAATTAGTATATAATTTTTCATTGCAGCTAAATTATAGTTTATACACAACAAAAGAAAAATCGCAATCGGCGTATGCGTCAAGTTTGGTATCCCAGGTTGACACTGTAAAGTAGCTTGTGTTTATTCCCATTAATTTTGCCAGGATATAGGAAGAACCTCCGGACCCCGTAACCTGTATAACACAACCGCTTCCCAGGTTATCGATTTCAATTTTATATTGCCCGGTGGATAATTTGGAAGCCATCGAAATGTTTGATGTTCCGTATGATAAATTGCCGGCACTTGTAACATAACCATAAGCAAAAGGTAACATGTTTGCTTCTCCTGTATCTTCCTGGTGAACTTCGTTGCTAACCAGAACATCTCCATCGGTTTCTACTTCAAGCCCCACCAATTCATCTGTTAGTGTTGCATCAATCCTGAAATTAGGCGATCCACGGTAAATACCGGTGGTAAATGTGCCCGAACCATCCACATTTCTATAATCTACACGCGCGGTATACCCTTGATTCGCTCTGTCTATTACAAGATTTCCATTGTTGTTTGGGGCACTGATCCTGACAACCGCGTTACCGGTTGTGTTAATAACGTCCAAATCGAAGCTTGGATCGGTGGTTCCAATACCGACATGATCGTTAAAATAAATTTCTGACCCATTTTGTGACCATACTCCTGTAGTTGGAGTTTCCCATGTTGTTTTTCCGTCGGCATCAGAAGTTAGCACTTTCCCGTCTCCCTGTGTCCCGTCTTTAATGACAAGTTGTCCATCAATATAGGCAGCTGTTCCCGCATCGTTTTGAGCAAAAATAGTTGGAAGAGTAGCACTGCTGTTGACTGCCTCAAGGCTTGTTATGCCATATCCCCAAAGTTGCAATAAACCGGTGTCATCTGCCGGGTCGTGGTTGATACCAACTTTCCCTCCAAAATAATTAATTCCTGCGGTACTGCTTGTCCAGGGACTTGAGGTGCCGGCAGGTAAAGTTACGGTGTTCCCTCCCGAAATAGAAAGATCATTTCCCGAGACAGAAAGCGTTTGATTGTCTGTCAAATCGCCATCAACACTCAACGGGCTTGCTGTAGTTCCATCTCCTGATAAGCTGGCATCACTCACAACGGTTTGAGTACCCCAGTTGTCACCACCACCCGACGATGGCAGGGTGACTGTTCCTCCTCCGTCAGACAATGTCAGTTGGGTTCCGCTTAAACTAATGGTTTGAAGTTCATTTGTGGCATCAGCATCGGCATCATCTACATTGTCAACTTCTACAGTTTGTGCGTGAAAAGCGTAAGGTACAGAAAGAAGTTGAGAGCTTCCCATTTCCGTATAGGCACTTCCTCCTTCAGCATCCAGTTCAATTTTAATAAAATGAGGTGTTGCTCCCCAGCTGTCAGGGGTAAAAGTGCCTGCTTCTGCAGTTCCCTGCCCAACTTTTAAACTGACAAGGCCAAAGTTATTGGTTGTTGCTGTATGGGTTTCGGAATAGACTGCGGTACCAGACTCGGAGTCTTCCAAAATACTAATTCGAAAGGAAACGTTTTGGTTGGAGACCAGTTCCCCTGTTGAATTTCGAACAACTGCCTGGTAATTAAAGGCTGAAGGCACTTGTGCGAATACTGTACAAATCGATATCAAAATCAGAATAAATAAAGAGGTAAATTTTTTCATTATTAAACAATTTTAAAGGTTAATGTTTTGAAAAAGGCTTTTTGAATTAGCTGTAAAAACGTCGGTACAAATTTCGGGTTTTATAGATATTTATCTATAAAAGACACAGGGACAAAAGCCGGACATCTTGCGCCAAAAAAACGGACATCGGAGAAGCGCTTTTTTGTTTGAGGTAGATTCTCCGGGTAAAAGTTATTGTTTTTTTTACTTGACAGAATGAGCTATCAGACTGTCAATAAATAATCAAATAAACTGTCGTTGGATGATAGTAAGAGTTTCTTTTTCAGGCGGTATTTTGCTTTCTGAACAGTGTCGGCTGAGATATATAAAAGCAGGGCAATTTCTTTGTTGCTTAGATTCATAATGAGGTATGAACAAAGTCGTAGTTCGTTTTTGGTAAGGTTAGGGTGTTTCTTTTTCAGATTTCTAAAGTAGTTTGGATGGACTTCCTCAAAGTAAAGACTAAAATTGTCCCAGTCAGAATCCGGGTCCATCTGTTTTTCGATATCCCTTCGCAACTTGTCGAGTGTTTCAGAGTTATTATGCTGAACTTTGAGTCTGTCGATATTGTCGAGAAATGCACGCATACTTTCGCTTTTTTTGATGGCATAGGCAGCAGCAGTCGTCAGTTCCCTGTTTTTATGGTCGATTTCTTTTTGCATCGCCTTGATCTCGCTCTGCCGGGTAAGCTCGTTGGCTTCAAGTTCCGATTTTAGTAACTGCTTTTCTGATTCTTTTTGTTTGTTCTCAGCAAGTAAGCGTTCGTTTTGGAGCACTTTTAGTTCCAATTGCATTTTGAACATATCTTCTTTCTGGCGGTGTATAAGCTTGTTCTTTTTATTGGTTTGAATTCCCTGTAAGATAAGGGAAACAAGTATCAGCGCAACCAGGCCAAGTAAAACGATAACAATATTTTTGTTCTTCTGGTTTTTTTTGTTCAGCTGGTCTTTGTATTCCAGTTTTTCAATCTTTCGTTTTTGATTTTCAATATCATTGAGGATTGTAAGGTCAGCTATATATTGTCGGTTTTTATCGTTGGCAATACTGTCTTTGTATTTATTCGCTTCCATAAAATAGCTTAGTGCTTTTTTATAGTTGCTCCTTTGTTGTTCCAGTTCCGACAACATATTATAGCTTTTTAGAAGAGCAGCTTTATATCCTATACGTTTAGATATGGCAATCGCGTACTGAAAGAAAATATTTGCACTGTCGTTTTGATGTTGGGTTAGGTGGTACCATCCCAAATTGGTATAGGAGTTTACGATATAAGTACTGTCTCCGGCTTGTTTTGCCATTTTTAGGGCAGGAACAAACAAGTTATAAGCCTTATCGTATTCATTTTGATGCATCGAGATGTTCCCCAGGCTGTTGTAACAAATAGCCTTGCCTAAAACAGAATTCAGCTGTTGGTTATATTCTAAGGATCTGTTATGATAAAATATCGCCGATTCGTAATCGCCCAATAATCCGTAAGTTTTGCCGATATTGTGGTTGTCGATTGCCATCCCCAGCAAACTGCCAAGCTGTTCCTCGTATTGGAGAGAGCTTTTGTAATACTCAATTGCTGATTCATACTGCTCCAACATGCGGAAAAGGCCGCCAATTCCTTCGTTGGATATGGCCATACTTTTAAGCATGTATTCGTCGGTATTATTACTTTCCTGTGCTGTTTTCAGTGCACGCATGTAATATTCCAGGGCAGTTTTTACAGCCGACATTCGGCGGTACACCACCCCCATCATATTTAAGGATAAGGCTTCGAGATAATCATTTTTTGACCTCAAAGCCGCGTCAAAAGCCTTTTGATGATATTGTATGGCTTTTGAATAATCACTATTATTGAGTTTGTTTTTACCCAACATATTGAGTACAAATGATTCAGCTTCGGAATTTTTGTTGGCTTTGCTGTATTCCCAATACGTCAACAGACGACTGGTGTCTTTGATGATACTTTTTAAAAATTTGTCAGGATCATATATATTTATTGAATTGTTGATGACCCGGTTGTTCAGACTATCAATCCAGTTTGCCACGTTTTTATTGTCTGCATTTGTTTTAGTCTGTTCATTCCCCTGACCAGCATTTTTTTCCGGATTTTCAGGGTTGGCACGGCTAATGTAGGTTACTGCAATACAGCAGAGAATCAGAAAAAATCTAAGAGACAGCGTCATTCATAAATGGTTTTACCCGCAAGTTATGAAAATGTTCAATAGAAGCCAATACTTTAACTGAACAGATGTTAGTTTTAGTAGTGAGACACAAATAGAATTCCGGCTGGTTGATTGAGGGCATAAATCAATACGTTAACATAAAAACAAGCTAAGGTTGTGTTTTATTAAAGTTTTTCCTTGCTTGCAGCAATCTTCCACACATCCACCGCAGAATAGGTTTATACCTATACTCTGACCTTTACGGGATGTTTTTGTTATCACGTAGCCTTTTTTCAACGAAAGAATAACTTAACTCGCCCCTGTCCTTTGGTTAAAGGTTTTTGAATTGTTTGAGAAAATGTAAGGTCACCCGGTCGGATATTCCGATTCCATTTATATAAAAATAAACAGAATCGGAATTGTATTTTTATCTCAGCAATCGGTGCAGCAAACATCAGGTACTTTCGTTAGCCGGGATGTTCGCAAAATACGGTGGTGTCCCAATTCATCACTCACCGGACTCGGTTTTTGCTGAACATCAACAGCAGTGAATGTTGCTGAACGTGCGCTAAACCTTTTTGTAAATTCACGACTGAATGTTGCTTTCTGTTCTTCGCTTAACAGGTTTGCTGTTGTTTGGGCAACCTGTGGCTGGTTTAATCCTGAAATGTGTTCAAAGATGTTATTGATTTGTGGCAGCGTTTCAACCACAACCACACTTAGCGAAGCATCTTTTGGCAATCCAAAAATGGAAAGAAACTGTGTAACTTCCTTATTTGTCCAGACTGTAGTTCCGTACTTCGTAGAGCTTTTGTTTTTTCTGGTAAAATCAACAAGTTTAATGACGTTGTTGACCGGCGCAACAGAAGTTTGACCTTTTTGCGTTTTTAAGGTTATCTTACTGAGTAATTGAAGTTCCTCCTTGCTATACTTTTGAAGAGTATTTTCATCTTTTTCATTTTCCACCTGAATTCTCCAGTCAAGCGGACGGTCATCCAGCAGAATGTTCCGGTAATCGTTGTTGTCTGCCTGCTTTACCTGTGCGTACAACAATGCCCATAATTCAGTTCTTGGCGGATCGGCAGTTACGTTTTTCCCTTTATGAACAGCCACGGCATAGGGAGCCGTTACCCAAAGTTTGTCTTTGTCGCGGTTGGGCATACATGTGAGTGCCGGAGCTGGGTGTTGAATGCCCTGCGATTTCAGTCTTCTGCCAAAACGCCCCTGGGCTGTTGTCCACACTTTTTCCGGTTCCTGACCAGGAGCGACTGCAGGCCGTTCAAAATGTCCAACCCTGAATTCGTAGGTGAAAAATCCAAACATCTCATCGCTGTTTGCATGTAATCCCGGAGGTAAGGGCAGAATATAATGTTTATCACTTGATGTACTTTTAACCATCGCTTGCATGGCATTCAATCCTGCCAGATCATTGGATGATGAAGGAGAAATAATACGTATCAGCTCCGGATCAATGGGTAAGGGCGGTTCCTGCTGACCAACAAAAAGCGAAGGACGATTATTACTTATCAACTGGTCGGGTGAATTGACCAGAACCCGGCCAAAATACGTATCCTGAGGATCGTCTACCGGATCAGCAAATTCAATCCAGAGAAAACGTTTACGTGATTCGGAGTTCTGATATTTTTCATCACGTACATAAGGAGAAAGTGCAAATCCGGCTGAAACAATTTTGGGAACCTGGGCCGGCGGAGTCGTAATTGGCAAGGTCATTTCCACAGCTACAGGTTCATCCCGTTCTGCAGCATGATCTGCTTTAAATCTGGGTTCAAGCGTGTAAGCAACATCGATGGTATCAGGAAATGGATTTGTTGCCTGCGGATCTTTCTTGGGTTCCACCGCGTCAATAAATACAATTTGCGTGGAATTTCGTTGCGGATTATCCAGCGATTCAAAGGAGGCTGTCCGTATCATTTTTATACGTCCGATTTCAGCATCCTCTTCTTCGGGTTGATTATCGTGGGTAAAACCTTTTGTCCGTTTAACAATAAAACTATCTGTTTCAAGTGCATTCCACATCCAGTCTCTGTCTAATTCAAAATTAATACAGCAAACCCAGTGGTTAAATAAATCAGACTTTGATGCAAATGTAATTGACGATCCATCCGGAGCTAATGTGTGACGTATACGACTTGAACACCCAAATACAACACGTTTTCCTTTGGGGGCGTTGAGGGTCAGACCACTGCTTTCCAGATTCAGTTGATCCGCCAGTTGTTTTACATTGGTATTTTGAGTCACATTCTCACTTCCAAAAAACAAAGTAGTTAACCGGCCATCAAAAACAGTAGAAGTGTCCGGTCGCATATACAAGGCCTGTACATTCGGTACTCCCGGAGTAAGCGCCAGCAATCCGGTCTCATCGGTCGATGGTTTGTATAATTCCACGCTAAATGGTTCTCCATATCTAACATCCATTGTTTTGTCTGCTGCATCAATGACGCCGTAGTATGCGCTGGTGTCGTTATCATCGGCTTTGTCTTCACAAACTGCACGAATTGTAAGACGAACGGTTCGGGCTGTAGGTAGGACCAGTTGAGGAAGATTATCAATATCATCCGTTAGGCCTAAATCCTGTACCAGATTAATTTCAGCGCCCACATTTAATACTTTGTCAGGTCCTTCAATATCCTTGTATTCAATAGGAATATTTAAAGTCGCCTCATAATTATCATCGTTGCCATCGATATCCGGGAAAAATCGCCGCGTAGTGTATAAATGTACGTAATCATCTTTTCCGTTTACGCTGCTTAGTTTATCGAGTTTTAAGGTTTCTATTTCAACAGTGATTTCCACCTGGTTAACATCCGGGTCGGCAATTCCCAAACCAACCCGGTGTTCTGCATTGTGGCTATGGTTGGCATTGTCGACATCCAGACTCATATTTGACTGGTTTAGCAGACGCTGGATCGGGTCGTTGTATTTATCGGTGTATACAACAGCCGGATACCCGAGTTTGGGTCTTCTGATGTTTAGTTCATTTAATTCCGACGGACCATCAGTGCCTATGACCGGATGCAACTCACCGGGTTGTGCCGTTGGAACGACTTCTATCTCCTGTATTCGTGGCTGAATGGGAGCGATGTACCTTTTAAACAAACAAGTGGCAATATCAGATGGAGACTCATTCACCGGATTCAGATCAATGGCCGGAGTACCTCCGCTGAGATCCTGCATGCGAATTCTGAACTGGAAAGTCCTTCCGTAACGAAGCTGAGCACTAATTGGCCCCGGATTGTATAATTGGTTGAGGTTGTTTTTTGCAGCTCCGGACACACCCGTTCCGGTAGTTGCCGGATTTCCGTCTTTATCTGTTGCTGGCTGGCCTTCAGGGTCAGCATCCAGATTTGGATTGGTGGTCTGATATACTGTGGCTGCGTCGTTATCAGGTAAAACCATACTATGCCCGTTCCAGTTGGCGAAATACATCGGAAGCCAGTAAGGCTGCATTACCCCGGTAACCTGCTCTGTGCCGTCCAACTGCTGGGGATAAACCTGGTAAGGCAGATTACCGTGAAAACTGTCTAACTGGATAAAATCATTATTTATATTGGGGTTCTTTGATAAAGTAAGCGGTTGTTTACTGTCAACCCAATTTAATGATTCCCATGCATTTTCCGGGTCGCCGGCTTCTGCCATTTCGCGTACATCAATAACATAACCGTTTACTCCAATCGGGGCATCCAGTCTTTTTTCAGGACTTGCCACCGATGGATCGATGCTTAACTGACGCATATACCAGTTAAGAATTTGTACGTCGTTCCATCCCAGGTTAATACCCGTGTCTTTTACCGGGTAGGAGCCGTCGGCTTCCTCAACCAAAGGATCGCGGTGTGGTGGTTGATGACAGTGTACAATTTTAGCAAATCCGTCATCAAACTCTGCCGTTTCAATAAACAGTTTGTCGTAATTTCCGTCGTGAACGTTTACAACCGGATACAGCAACGATGCAAATACATGTCGTGGTTCACCCGGAGTTAAAGCCGGAATTCGGGCGGCATATTTTTTAATAAATGTATCATCAGCTGCCTGCTGAGGACTAAAAGAACTTCCCCCGGCCAGATCGATGTACAAAAAGCCACCATCAGGGAAAGTATCCGCTTCAACGGGAATACTGGCAGAATATATAAATCCGGCGGCTCTGGCTAACAGGGGTTGTCTCAGGATGTGTGCAAATACTTTTCCCCAGCTTATGATATTGCTGCTTCTTTTAAAACCTTCATAAAACTTTGCGGCTTTTACCGCACAGTGATACTGATCGCCGGTAAATGCGTTTTTGTTTCCGACAGGTTTATTTCCTGTAGCTCTCAGAAACGATTTTGGGATGTGTTTATATACACTAACCTGCGCCGGTCTTGCTTTTTGAAATTGTCGTTCAGCCGGAATATTTTGCAGGTTAATATTGGAATTCACCATGCCAAGATTAAAGATTTGCAGGTGATTTGGATTTGCCATTGCTTCAAATATTTCCCGCGGATTTCCGGGCGAAGTTGTTGTTAACTGAATTGCTTCGCTGAGCGGCTTGGGTTGGGGTAAGGGATTAACTCCAAAACCCTGTATTAGCTGAGCTCCGAAAGAAAAGTTCGCATCGGCGAACGCTGCTGTAGCATCCGGAATCTGTGGCTCTTCCCCGACAATAATCGGGTTAAGCGGATTGTGGTCGCGCGGGATGACCACTATATTTACCTGAAGTTCATTCCCGTCAAAAAATTGCGGAAATGTCATTATTGATAATCTTTGATTTGGATTCATAATTGTTGTTTTTAGGCTATCTGACGTTGCTCCTGCCAGGATTCTGTGAAACTAATGTTAATGATAAATGCAATGCTGATGTCGAGTCCGAAAGTGACTTGACACTGAAGGTCTGTTCTGGAACCACCGCTACCGAGAGCCTTTTTGGAATAGGTACCTTTGGCTTCAATCCGTATGGTAATGGAAACAATACCGCCTAAAATTTCTGCATGTCCTTCAAATAACATAAAAGCTGAAACCTGCACGATGCCCGAGGCAATAAAAATTTCGGCGCCAACTACAAACAATATACTTACATTACCTGCAACCGGAAGACCCACTACGATTTGTGCGCCAAATCCAAACTTCATCCGAAGCGACGGGCCAATTTTGGTATCTGCCGCAATATCAACATTTGCCTGACCGATGGCATAAACTGTAGCTGCCGAAACCGAAACACACATAACTGATAAACGGGCATAAAAACCTAAAACCCCGCCTGCACTGGGCAACAGTTCATTGGCATCGGTAGTTACTTTTAGCGCAGCATTAAAGTATGCTCCTATTTTTAACCCTGCCTCAAGTTTGAAAGGTGTATTGGGATCGTTGTACACAGCATCAGGAACAGGAAAACGTATAACAGGTATTTCCTTTGAGGCTTCAAATTTGTATTCCCAGCTACCGGCTTTATTACTCATGGCCAGTTTTAATCCATTCTGTACAGCTTCGCCATAATCGCCTTCCTGAAGACTCTGTAAAATTTCCAGCAGGTCAACCAATGGATCCAGTTCGGGAGCAAACTCCAAATCCGGTTTCGGGTAAGTTGCTTCTTTTCCGTTTTCCGAATCCCAGTTGCCCCGGATTGTCATCAGCCTTTTTATTCCGGCCAGGTCAATTACCAGACCGATATTGTTCATTTTACCTTTCCAGCTCTCGGCTACGGAGTTAATATCAAAATCCAACTCTCCTGATTGTTCAACATTTCCGTTTTTATCTTTTTTGTCGTATTCAATATAAATTCTGAAGTTTCCGTCGCCAACGTCAATTAATTCAAACTCGGTGGGTAAATCAAACGCGTCTTCCGGATTATGCAATAACTGAAGTCCCTGTTGTTTGACATTGTTAATGGTATCCTGGATATCCATTAATTCAAAAACGTCTTTCCCAAGATCTTGCAGATTGCTGATGTTAAACGGGAAATTTCCTCCCTTTTTCATCAGGATGGCTTCTCCCAAAACATCTCCGGCAAAATTTTCTGCTTCACCAATATTTGGGAATATTCCTTTGGTGTTGACAATACGAAAAGCGTCAACAAAAAGAGGAGGCGTTTTACTGAGTAATTTTTTTGTATTCTTTTTAAAAGAAGGTGTCAGGAATAACGCTTTCTGGGTGTCGGTACTTTGTAAAAGTCCGTAATTTATGGTATTGCTCACAGGTTGGCGAAGTAGCTCTGCTGGTTCAGCCATTCGAGTTAAGACTTTTGTGACTGGTGTGGCCGGATCAATTTTAACCGTATTTCCATTTTTTACAATTTTCCCTTCTCGAATCACAGGAATACTTAAATTTTCCGGTACCGGGCTGACATCTCCGTTTGCTCTTTCATGTTTCACCATGCTCCAGCTTCCTTCTTTGGGTAACAATACATTCCCTCTTCCTGCCACACAGAATGTCGGGTCTGTACCATTGCCTGCAAAAGAATTATTAAAATCAAAACGACTTAAACGCATCTTTTGAGTGCTGTCCACCAGGTTGACTTCACAATCGATAGAGCCGCCAATAGTACCCTGACGGGTTATCAGGAGACGCAAAGCAGTATTATTAAGCGGAAATCCCTTCGGGCCAAGCTGAACAAAACCCAAAATTCTTTTGGATGGTACAACTTTTTTATCACCGTCGGAGGTCGGTTTTGTGACCATTCCCGACACCACGCCTTCCACGTCAACGTCGGCATCAAAATAAACCGGTTGAAGTTCGATGTCGTAATTTTTGGGTGTATTTATTTCCACACCTAGCTGGTCAACCGATTTGTCGAATGTCACATTTTCATTAAAAGGCTCTACTTCATTGGTTTCAATAATGTTGCTTATGTTATATAATGCTTTTACAAGCCCGGGATGAATTTCAAATTCAGCAAACTGTTCTTTCGAAATAAGTTGCGGCTCCGGATTTTCAGGTGTGCCTCCCGGGAAATTGGGATTGTTTTCATAGGTAAAATATCTGAAATCAAATTTACCGTCGCTTTCAGCTCTCCATCCGCTGTCGAAACGATATACATAACCACTGTTTACACGGAAAAGCGTGATGGTTCGCACCACTTTTATGGCCCAGGGATACAAGATACTTTTTACCTGAATTATCTCGTGAGAACAGCGGCCAACAAACACATCAAATTTGGCCTGGCTCGTTTCGGCAATGGCTGCTTTTGTATTTAGCCAGTTACTAAACATACTTGCGCCGTAACCACTTAAATCCATGCGCGTTACAGGGACGCCACGTTGTTTAAACAATTCAAACGGATAATTGGTGTCGTAAAAAAACTCGCGGTTAAAAATACTTGTGACACTGCCACCAAGTGTACTGTTTCCGGTTTCGTTTCCTGCAAAATCAAGAATGTTATTGATTTGAACCGTAGTTCCCATAAACATTTTGCTGTCGCCTTCACGCAGCGGTATTCCGGCATCCATTTTTAGTTGAAGACCGGAATGTATCTCGTTATCGAAAGATACCTTTAATTTGTTTAAGTCGCCGCCATCCCGCGGGACATTGTTGTACACATATTTTTCGCTTAAAAGAGCGACTGATTTCATTCCAAAAGGAAGGGTGAAAAAAGAAAAGGCTTTAAAATCACTTTCTGTATCACGCTTGTTAACTAAAAAACTGGTTACCGGCAGAGGTGCCAGTGTTACTTTTTCACCGCTGTTGTTCAAAATACGGGTTGGTCCTCCATCGTTTGGATAGTAGTTAAAGCCACCGGCCGGATCACCGGGAACAGGACCGTCAGGAGGCGGGGCAGGAGGTGAGAGATTAAACACAGGTTCCCATGATATTTGCGGAACGGTGAATGCTTTCACATTTGCGCCTGCACTTACTACGTCCATTCCATCAACCTGAACAGGAAAAAAGCTGGATACCGTTTCACCGGTTGCAGCATTTGTGCCCGTAGTTACCCGAAAATCTTTTCGCATAAGAAGGTCGAAACTAATTCCAAACAAGTCGGCATTGGTACTTACATCCAGTAAGGCAAATAAATCACGTCTGTACCGCAGTGTGTCTTTATCCCATTCTTCCTCGTAATCGGGCAGTCTTTTGGGTAGAGCTACAGCGGATTCCGATGCTGCTGCATCGATTTCAGTCAAACCTCTGTCGCTGGTCACATTTTTAAAAGTAGAGGTAAGTTTCCGTGTCCCGCTTAGTGTGTTGGATAAGTTAAGTCCGGAAAGCCGGGACACAGGGGTGTCGGTTTTTGAAATGATACCGGAAACCTTCACCGCTTTAATATTGATATTCCCAACAGGCGCCACAGGAGATTCCGGTTCTGGATTTGAAGGTTCATCTGTTTTTGGTGGATCCAAAGAGATATCTCCAAACTGATTGTTAAGAGAAGCAAAGTGAAAAGAAACAAAAACGTCATCCATTTTATTTTCATCAGACGAAACAGACCAGGCTGTGCGACAAACAAGCCATGCGTTTATTTGCTGGCTACCCGAAACTGCACCCGTTATGCCTTTGGTTGTTCCACGTATTTGTCGTTGAAGCACTCCCAGATTAGCTGCATAAGGATCGGGCAAAGTGGGGATATAGGCCAGAAGCCCAAAAGTGAGGAAAAGGAAACCCTTTTCAACCTTGTCAAAATCTTCACCCAGGTTTCCAAAAAGCAGACAACCATTGGGTTGCGTAACTTTAAACAACGCATTGGTCAAAGCCAGCGCCATTTGTTCAGGAATAACAGGATCCTGATTGTTTAACTGTGCATCATCAAGAATAAGATTATTATCATACAAATAAACCAGCCTGTTGTTTGTACCCGCGGCAATGATTAACAGCGAATCCAGTGAACGGACCAGTGGTGGTTCTCCGTTTACTTTTACAGGACGATCGATCCGAAAGTCGGCATTGGAATAGGTCATTAGCAATTCATTGCCGTTACCATTACTTACGTAAAAGAACGGTGCACTGCCAGAAAAGCTGAGATTTACCGAAGTTTCTGTTTGATTTGAATCTTCCTTCCAGAGTTTTAAGAGTTGGCTGGCATGCGGATTTCCTGCAGCAAGATCTGCAATCATAATTTGACCCGGGCCAACCAAAAAACCAGGTTCGTTTAAAGCAAAGCTACCTCCTTTTAACCCAACCCATTTATTGGAAAGTCCTTCTTTGCACCGCACAAACATTTCGCCAATACCGGCTGCTGCGGTCGGTTGCGATACATCAATGGTGGCAACCGGTAAAACCCAACCGCTTTTTTGGATAGCTGCCTTTTTATTTAGGTCTAAAAAATGAAAATCGGATTGATTTTGTTTGATGGTAATATTTTGTCCCGAGGGTTTAAATGGGAAAAAAATGCGCTGTAAACTCGTGTCGTAAACGGTTTGCTGATTGGCAATCCATTTAAATGTCATTTTTTGTCCATACAAATTCCATGATGCATCACCCACGCTATCAATGGTCCTTCCATTTCCTGAGAAATGAAACTGAAGTGTTTCGGGCAATTGCAGTTGAGCATTTCTTGCATCTTTTCCATAAGGACTGTTTGCATCTGCATCAGCATCCTGTGGCTGCTCCAAATCCAGCAAAACGTTTACATTCGTACTTGAGGCAACAGTAAGTTTATTATTGATAGTTTGAGGCGCCTGACTTAAGGTTATTTTTCCACCGGAAATGGTTAGGCCGGTGTAAGTACCTGCCGGGGCATTGGGAGCCAAAAACTTTGTATTGATCCAAATACTGCCTTTAACAAGCGTATATGTTCTGGTAAGACTTGCCCGAACACGAACATTTGGGCTGGCAGTTGTCAACCTTGTGTTTTGTTTTATCTTGAACAAAAGAATAGGGTCGGCTACTCCTTTCATGTATAAAGTGACAAGCTTTTCAATCGGGTAGAAATCATACCAGAACTGGCGGCCATCAGGTCCGGTCAACGGCCCGATACTGTGATCTACTTTGGAGCCCGCAGCCCAATCCGCCACTGAATTGTATAACAACTGCTCCCTCACGGGAACTTCTCTTCGGAAAACTTTGTAACTGGCTTCAAATTTGGTTTTTGTCCGGGTTTTAATGATGTTGCTGATTGATTTTTTTTGAATATCGGAAATCGTGTCATCGGAGAATAAATCGGACTTTTCAATCGAGAATTCTTTTTGTCGCGGCATGGATTGATCTTTCTCAATCACCGATTTCGACAACGATGTTTTTAGCTGATTTAATTTTTTTTGATCTTCTGCACTTTCAATTTTTAAATGCCCAATAAGCCCTTTTAGGGTTGTAGAAATTTGTTGGGTTTCCATACTTCGTGAATTTAATGGTTGCTTTTAAACGAAAGTAAAGCAGCAAGTCGTCCGCCTTATACTGATTTACACTGTACAAGTTACGATTGGTAATCGTAAAAAGCAATTCCCATTTTTGGGTATTTTCCGAAAAGTTGGATAAATAAATGCTACATCAATATCGATTTTGATGCTTCTTTAATCAACTGTGCTGTATTTTTAACATTAAATTTTTCAATCAGATTTTTTCTGTGGGCAATTGCGGTGTGATTACTTATGTACAGTTCGTCTGCAATTTGTTTCGATGAAAGCCCCTCCGATATAAGCAATAACACTTCTTTTTCCCTTTTGGAGATAGTAATATCATTATTCCCTAAAGGAGCTTGTTTTTTTATCCCTAAAAAATATTCGATTCGTTCCTTTTGAGAAATATCGTGAAGGTAATTGAGAACAATGAGATTTTTTTTGATTTGGTGGAAAGAAAGCTCATGATTGATCCAGTGCCACTTATTGTAAACATCTTTTATGTGATAAGTAAAGGAGAGTGCTTTTGGGTGTATTTCTGAAATTATTTTCTGATTCCATAAGTCAATTTTGTTCTTTATATTTCCAACTTCAGATGTACTGATTTTATTATACCAGAATTCCCATCCTCCCTTTATGATTTCTTTAGCTTTATATCCCAAAATGTTTTGAAAAGAATCATTTCCATACAGAAATTTATTTTTTTGTAAATCAAATACACTTATCATCAGGTTGTTTTCTTCTTTGCAACATGACGAAATTTGTTTTAGAAAAGTTTTTATGAGGCTGTCATTTTTTGCCTTAATGCTGGTTGTAGGTTTCTGATTTGCTGACATGACAAACAAGTCTTTGTAATAAAAGGTAAACCTTCAATTTTTTAAAAAGTTCATATTGAAAAATTTTCTGTGTATGTTTTTTTATCGCCTGCTAAAAAATACTCTTTTTGCAAGGTCGGTTTTCAATAGGAGGCGGTTTGAATTTATTTGATTTTAAAGAAAAATAGTTTTGTTTATTACTTTGATTGAAGGTTAAGCCCATGCAATTTAGTGGCGGATACTTTCGTTTCTTTACATTTTATAAAGACGAAAAGGTCAGAAGTTGGACGACCAAAGAAAAATTTAACTGGTTCTGACTTCCGTCTTCTTTCTATCAAATATATATTGTTCTCTATAATTTCATGCGTAATTTTTAAACCTGCCATTTTCAATGTAAAGTGTTTTAATTTAGTTCTTCTTGTTGCGAACTAAAAAAACTTTGTTACTTTTGGCAAAAAGGTCAAATGGAAGAGCCGGAAAGATTACAAAAGCAAAAGGAGTTGGTTGAATCTATAGGAAGAATGCACGAAAAAGATGGTTTTCAGCCTGTAACAGCTCGCATTATGGGGCTGTTAATGGTTATGGATAAAGAAGAATATACTTTTGATGAAATTGTTCAGGAAATGAAAATCAGTAAAAGCTCTGCCAGCACTGCACTAAAGAATCTTGAAATTCGCGGTGTTATCGAATATGTTACTTATCCGGGAGACCGTAAACGTTACTTTCGTTTTGTTTCGGGAGACATAAATGAAATGATTGACGGCATTGAAAAGAAAATGAAATTACAGCTCGATACTATTGAGCAGGTGCTGGAATTAAAGAAGAATCCTGATTCCAGGAATGCTAAGTTTTTGCGGAATGTAAAGGAGGGAATTCATTTTTTTATCAAGAATATGCGTAAACTAAAAACAGAATATAGTAAAGAGCATTAATTTTTTTATTTAATTGGTTCGATTAATTTCGAACAAACTGGTTTTTATTGGAGAAAACAAATTTATAATACGATTGGAGATTTGAATTTTGCAGAGGTTTTTTATTTCGGTTAAGGGAACAAACGGGAATATTTTACTTCGTAACAGTTATTAAAGAGTGTTTGGAAAGAAAGGTAACAATTAGATATGTATAGATAAAAGCACAGCAAAGAGAAAGTGTTATACCTAAAAAATACAAGTTTGTCCTGATTGTTTTTTCGGCGAATAGGAAGAGAAAGGCGTGATGGTTTTTGATAGCCTTGGTAAATCCTGCGCTTTTTAGTTCAGCCCGACAATGATTGACTTGATATTTCTATTGGTATAGTAGGGAGAGTAGCTTACAGATTTTGGGAAAATTAGAGACAGCCGGTTTTACAGGAGGAAAGACATGTTCGATGTTGTAAAAATTCCTCTCCTTCCGCTTATTTTCTGTAATTATTCCCGCAATACTAAAAGCAAAGAAAACACATTGAAAAGATAGACAATTTTATTTCTACCGGTGTGCACCTTCAGCGGAGCGCCCGAATTAAAAAACAGAAAAGCAATGAAAGATAACATTTTTAAAACCAAATTGGACAAATCCACTGACTTTACTTTTGATGAAAAAGTTACTAAAGTATTTGATGATATGGTTGTACGTTCAGTTCCTTTTTATCTGGAAGCTCAACGTATGATTGCCGAACTTACCAAAGATTATGCAAAACCAAACACCAATGTTTATGACTTAGGGTGCTCAACAGGTACAACATTTCTTAATTTGGATACGGTTCTGGAGCCAGCCATTGGTTTTGTGGGAATTGATTCATCTGCGGAAATGCTTGCCCGGTGTGAGTCAAACCTGGTGTCATCGGGAATACAACGGAAGTTTGATTTAATCGAAGCCGATCTCAATACCGGAATTCATATCGACAATGCTTCGGTGGTAGTCCTTTGTTTAACACTGCAATTTGTACGACCACCAAAACGAACAAAACTTTTACAAGCTGTTTATGAGCAGTTAAATCCCGGAGGATGTGTGATACTTTTTGAGAAGGTTTTGGGCGAAAGTCAAACGTTTAATCGCCAGTTTATAAAATATTATTACGATTATAAACGTCGTAACAATTATAATGAAATGGAAATTGCTCAAAAACGTGAAGCATTGGAAAATGTATTAATTCCGTATAAACCTTCCGAAAATATCGAAACGTTGGAGGAGATTGGATTTCAGTCTGTTGAGACGTTTTTTAAATGGTATAATTTTTCAGGATTCGTTGCATTAAAATAGAAAATATAATGGGTATGAACGGTTATTTTGTCAAATTCGGAAACTGGATCTTTCGCTACCGGAACATTATTTTTCCACTGTTTTATGCTGCGCTTTTTGTCCCTTCAATGCAAATTTTTCAAAACAGCACGGGCCTGTTACTTGGAGCTTTTATTATAGCTCTTGGTGTAGCAGTGCGGTGTATCACCATCGGGCTTGAATATATAATCAGAGGCGGACGTCACGGGAAAATCCATGCAAACAATCTTGTAACAGGCGGAATTTATTCCATTTGCCGTAATCCGATGTATGTCGGGAATATACTTTTGATCCTGGGGTTTGGAGTGTTCGCGAATTCATTGCTTTTTTTACTGCTTTTTTTTCCTCTTTTTCTGATAATTTACAGAGCCATTATAAAAGCCGAAGAAGCTTTTTTATATGAGAAATTCGGACAGGAGTATCTGGATTATACATCAAAAGTTAAATCATTAATTCCTGACTTGAGAAAGATAAAATCAGCTTTTAAAGGCTATACCTTTAACTGGAAAAGGGTTCTTTTAAGAGAATATAATTCGCTTTATCTTTATATTTCAGGGATTGAATTGCTAATGTTTTACAATAAAGTTATTGAATTTTCAATGCTTGTTATCCTTTTTGTAATTACTACCGTATTGTATGTTTTGATGAAAATGCTCAAAAAAACAAGATTTAGTGATTATGCAAAAAATACCGAAAAATAGAGGTTTAAAAAATACAAGCTTACTGTCCGCAAAAATTGGTTTTAACGTCTTTGTTTTTTTTTATTTAATCGCAGGCCCGGTTGTATTTGCTGCAGATGCACAGCAAACAAAACCTGCAACTGATGACCGCCCTAAGGTTGCGGTAGTTTTAAGTGGAGGCGGCGCAAAAGGTTTTGCTCATATCGGGGTTTTAAAGGTACTGGAGGAAGAGGGAATACCGATTGACATTATTGTTGGTACAAGCATGGGTAGTTTGGTGGGAGGTATTTATTCTATCGGATACAATGCTTCCCAAATTGAAGACCTCGTAAAATCTTTAAACTGGGAAAAGACAATCACCGATGAGGTTCCCCGTTTATTTCAGTCAAAATATCAGCAGGAATTAAAACAGCGTTATTTTCTCTCTTTGCCTATTTCTGAAAAGAAGGAAATCAAACTTCCCAGGGGACTAATGAAGGGCCAAAATGTTCTGAATATATTTTGTGGTCTGGCAGGCGAGGTTCCCGCGAATGCCGATTTTTCGCAATTCCCTGTTTCGTTTGCCTGCGTGGCGGCCGACCTTGAAACCGGAGATGAAGTGGTAATCGATAGAGGCTTTCTGCCAGCAGCTATGTATTCCAGTATGGCCATCCCTATTGCTTTTCAACCATCGGAAAGAGACGGACAATTGTTGGTTGACGGAGGAATTGTAAATAATTTTCCAACTGATGTGGCAAAAAGAATGGGCGCGGATATTATCATTGGCGTTGATATTCGAAACGATTATTACGGGCAGGATGAGCTAAAATCAATATCCAGTGTTTTAAATCAGCTAATCAGCTTTTTCGATAAAGACAAAGATGCAGTAAATAAATCATATTGTGATGTTATTATTAGGCCTGATATAACAGGATATTCGGTTTCCAGCTTTAACAGACGGGCAGCCGATACATTGATTTCCAGAGGAGAAGAAGCAGCTCTTGATGTAGTTGCACAATTGCAAAAGATGAAAGCGGAATATAACCTTCAACCCCGGCAACCAATCTACAATTTTGTAAAACCGGAAGACTGGCATATAACCAAAGTCAACTACAACGGAAGTTATTATTTGAGCAACGATTTTATAGCCAATACATTTGGATTGGAACTCCCCGGGAATTATTCGGCAGATGACATTAAAAACGGAATAGACAGAATTTATGGTCTGGGAGGTTTTAAAAAAGTATTTTACTATTTGGAAAACAATGATGAAGGCAAAACATTAAACATCAACATAGAGTCTGAAAAAGTATTTACCCAAAATTTTGGATTTAAAGTAAATACAACCGACGCAGCAGCGATTTTAATAAATACAACGCAACGGAACTACCGAAATATTTTTGGTTTATTTTCTGTAAACGGTGAACTTTCTGTGAACCCGGGACTGGATGTTACCATCGAAACAAACAGAACAAAATTTCCTACAGCAGGATTGAGTTTTAACGGGAAATACCAAAATATCAATATTTATCAGGAAGCAGATAAACTATTTAAGACAAGCCTGTTTTTTACATCGGCAGGAATTTATTTTTACCAGCCGTTTTTTAAGCGGTATTATTTTGGAGCCGGTATCCGTGAGGAATACTTTAACGGCGATTTGTTTAGCAAAGAAGGTAGTTTTCAATTGGAGGAAGATAAAATAAATATGTTTTTAACCAACGCGTATGTCTATCTCTCATATGATAATATGGATGACTTTTATTTTCCAACAAAAGGAACATCGATGAAAACCAGATTCTCATTGCTCGGAGATCTGGAGGATAAAAAAGAGATTTGTCCGGCATTGTATTTCCAAATGAAGAATGTAATTCCCGCCTGGCAGGAATCTTCCTGGCTTTTTGATATATATGCGAGAGCTTTATTAAATACCAATTACCCGGATGTCAAAATGACCATGATTGGAGGAGAGTCGTACACACAATATTTCGACTATCATCTTCCTTTTATCGGATTACCTGCTGTAAACATCGGACAGGAATATGTGTACATTGGCATGCTTGGTTACCGGTTTCATATGTCGGATTCCCAGTACATTACATTGCTGGCGAATGGCTTGCTGCAAGATTCAGACTGGTTGTTAAGAGAAGACTCAGAATTTATTTACGGGGGAGGTGTCAGGTATTCGCTAAAAACAATACTTGGCCCGCTGGATGCAACTTTAGGCTTTTCAAATGCAGTGGATAAACCGACATTTGCCGCCAGTTTTGGGTACTGGTTTTAATAATTTTGACGAGTAGATCTTGACACAAGCAACAAATAGCAACTGTAATTATTGTTTTTGGGAATGGGAGTTTTAAAATCAGCTATCGTTTACAACACTTCACGTGTAATTTTTGTCAGTTGATACACTTTATTATTAATAAGGAATAAGTTCTATCTAGTTTTGAGCTATTAAAAACAGAAACAAACAAATCGTTGACACATGAAATTCAGAAACAATTATCTGGTGCTGGGCCTTGCAATTATTTTATTGTCAGGGTGTAAAAATTCACCAAAAGAGGTGCCTCAGGCCGAAACAATTAAAAAGGTTAAAGTAGAAACAATTACAGACGACGTTGTTCAGAACACAATGATCCTTAACGGAAAGATAAAGGAGAAGAGTTTGACCTCTCTTTCTTTTCGCGTAGGTGGCCCCTTAATGAAATTAACAGTAAAACAAGGTGATTATGTCCGGGCCGGGCAAGTCATTGCCGAGATTGATGATCGTGATTACCAACTTCAGGCGGAAACTTCCAAAGCCCAGTTTGAGCAGGCTGAAGGAGAATATAATCGTTACAAAAAGCTGGTAGAACAAAAGAAAATTCCTGAAAACACTTTTGAAAAAATTAAATCGGGTTACCTGATGACAAAAACGGCTTATGAAAATGCCCAAAATCAATTGAACGATACAAAGTTAAAAGCTCCTTTTTCAGGTTTTATATACGAAAAATTTGTGGAAAATTATCAAACAGTTGGCGCTGGAACTCCAATTGTTTCCGTTATGGATAATTCGCATCTGGAGGTAGTTGTACCGGTTGCTGAAAGCCAGCTGAACAGAATAAAAGCAGACAAGCAAAGTTTTTTGAATGTTGAAAATGCAGGAATAAAACAACTTCCAATTCAGTTGCTGAGCGTAAGTGAAAAAACAATGCAGGACGGTTTATATGAAGTCAAATTTTCGTTTACAAACAAAGATGATTTGAAAGTAGCTCCGGGAATGACAGCGGAGGTAAATATTTACTGCAAGTCGGAAGAAAATCGGTTATCAGTTGCTTCCACAGCTATTTTTCATGAAAAAACGGCTACCTATGTGTGGGTTTACAATCCTTCAACAAGTACGGTAAAAAAACGTGAAGTAAAAATTTCATTGGACGGTGCAAACGGACGGGTAAATATTGCTTCGGGAGTAAATAATGGAGAACAGATTGTTACCGCGGGAGTTCATTATTTGGTTGAAGGACAAAAAGTGGAACCGCTGTCAACGCCTTCTGTAACTAACATTGGAGGGCTGTTGTAATGTTTGAAAGGCTTTTAAATCAGAAAGCAATGATTTCAACGATACTGTTTGCAGTATTATTTGGAGGAATTATTGCGTATAACAACATTGGGAAGCTGGAGGATGCCGAGATCCCAATTAAAGCAGCTACGGTAATTACAGTTTATCCGGGGGCTACAGCACACGAAGTAGAATTGGAGGTTACCGATGTTTTGGAGAAAGCCATTCAGAAACTGGAGAATATCGACGATATTACCTCTGTTTCGCGTCCGGGTTTGTCAATTATTACTATTAATATTCAATCAACGGTAAAAACTCCCCAGTTGCCTCAGCTTTGGGATCACCTTCGCCGAAAAGTAAACGATGCAAAAGGTTCGTTGCCTTCAGGCGCAATGGAGCCCATCGTAAATGACGATTTCGCCGATGTTTACGGTATTTTGTATGCAGTGACTGCCGACGGATACAGTCATGAGGATTTGGTAAAATATACAGAATATATTGAACGTGAATTACTGGGCGTGGACGGAGTGCGGCGTTCTCAAATTTTTGGAGAACATACACAAACGATTGATATTGTTTTTTCTCCCGAGAAATTAGCGGGCCTGAGTGTGAACCCGATGTATATAGCAGCAGCAATACAGAATGAAACTGCTATTATTAATCCCGGTTCGGTTGATGTTGGCAGGGAGTCGGTTCGCGTGGGAGTTGGACAAAAAATAGCCGGTATAGAAGAAATTGAGAACCTGTTAATTCAGGTACCGGGAGGAGGGAACTTCCGGTTAGGCGATATTGCCGCGGTAAAAAGATCGTATCTGCAACCGGAAAATGAAGCGTTGTATTATAATGACAGGTCTGGATTAACATTGGGACTTTCAAACGAAAGTGGAATTAATGTAGTAAAACTGGGCGAACGTTTGGATGAGAAATTAGCAGAGCTACAAAAAGACCTTCCGGCAGGAATTGAAATCAATCAGGTGTATTATCAACCCGATCGCGTTGATGATGCAGTTAAGGATTTTATGATGAACCTGGCGATGTCGGTTGGTATTGTAATCGTTGTGCTGATGTTTGCCATGGGACTGCGTTCCGGATTGCTGATTTCCAGTGGTTTGGTTTTTACAATCATGGGAACCTTGATTGTGATGCTTGCCATTGGCCTGCCTTTGCACCGCGTATCCTTAGCTGCAATTATTCTGGCAATGGGAATGCTGGTGGATAATGCCATTGTTGTTGCCGACGGAATCCTGGTTGATTTAAAATCGGGGATGGATCGAAGCAAAGCTTTTATACACACCGCAAAAAAAACAGCACTGCCGCTGCTTGGTGCCACTGCTGTTGCTATTTTAGCATTTCTGCCGTTAAGAATGTCGCCAAACGCAGCAGGTGAATTTTTATCATCGTTGTTCACTGTTTTGATTATTTCTTTATCGCTGAGTTGGGTATTTGCGATGATACAAACGCCTTTTAATGCAAAATATTTTTACCGAAAAGAACGTCCGAAAGGCGAACACGCGGAAGCCTACGATAATAAATTTTACAAGGTTTTTGGTGGTTTTCTGAAATGGGGAATACGCCATAAATTAATATTTACAGCTGTATCGTTTGCCATTCTGATTTTTGCATTCTGGTCCTTTCGTTTTGTAAAAGTCGATTTTATGTCGAAAATTGATTACGATCAGTTTTTTATTGAATATTACCTTCCTCAGGGAGCCGACATAAAAGCGGTAGAAAAAGATGTTCAGCAAATTCAGAAAGAGATTTTAAAAATAGATGGTGTAAGTTCTGTAACAGCTTCAGTAGGTCGGCCACCAGCCCGTTATCTGCTGATGCGCCACATGCCGACAGGCGGTTCCAATTATGCTGATTTTATTATTCAGACAAAAACAACTGAAAGAGTTCCCGAGATAATTCCGGAAATTCAAAATTACTTAAATAACAATTATCCCGATGCTTTTTTCAGGGTGTTGGAATATGGAGCAGCTTTTTCCGATGCCGATATTGAGGCGCAGTTTACAGGGCCTGATCCCGCTGTGCTGAAAGATTTGGCCAATCAGGCTAAAAAAATCTTTTTGGACGAACCAACGGCAACAGACGTTACAGATAACTGGAAAAATCAGACCAAAAAAATTGTTCCCGAATATTCTGTGGAACGCGCGCAACCGCTTGGCCTGACCCGCTCGGATATGGGAAATTCAATTTTGGTCGCAACAAATGGAATGCCAATTGGAGCGGTTTATGAAGGAGATAAAATGCTGCCGATTATATTGCGAACAGAGACAAATTTGGGTGACAATCTGGAGCAACTGATGAATGTTCCGGTGTGGGGACAGTACAGTAAAGAAAGTGTTCCCTTGTCACAAATAGCAGATACCTTAAAAGCTACCTGGGATTATGAGCTTGTAAACCGCCAGGATAACCAGAGGTCTGTAAAAGCGCAATGCGATGCCGTAAAAGGACACACCGCAGCTGAAGTTCAGGCTAAGTTTCAGGAGAAAGTGGAGGCTATTGAATTGCCTGATGGTTATAAAATGAACTGGGAAGGAGCAACTGCCCGTTCAAGCGAGGCCAACACTGCATTGTTTATGTTTTTGCCTCTGGCTGTCGGCTTAATGGCGATTATTATTATTGGCTTATTTAATAATTTAAAACAGCCTGTCATTATATTCCTTATCGTTCCTTTCGCTTTTGTTGGAATTGTTTTAGGACTGGTAACCACAGGAACATTCCTGACATTTGCCGGAATTATCGGTGCCCTAGGTCTTATTGGTATGATGATTAAAAATGCAGTGGTGCTGCTGGATGAAATCAATCAGAATCTCCGCGCCGGAAAAGACCGTTTGACGGCAACCATTGATTCTGCGTTGTCTCGTTTGCGTCCTGTTATGATGGCTTCTCTGACAACAATTTTGGGAATGGCTCCATTAATTACTGATTCCATGTTTAATTCAACTGCTATTGTAATTATGTTTGGTTTGGCAGTTGGATCAGTAATTACATTGGTTGTTGTCCCTGTTTTATATACTGTATTGTATCGGATTGACGGACGAAGTTTAAAAAAAGCCGAATAATGAGTAAGAATAAATTAGGTCTGTCAGAAAGAGGAGATGAATACAATTTTAGGAAGAAGAAAATGAAGAAATCAATAAAAATTATAATAAGCACCGTCGTACTGTTTGTTTCTGTAATCGGTTTTGATAAAGCATACGGACAAAAAGTAATGACACTTGATGAATGTCGTCAGCAAGCTGTTGCATATAACAAGGAATTAAAAGCAGCAGCATTACAAAATAAAGAAGCACAGGTAAATCAGGAGGTTGCCAGAACCGCCTATTTGCCAAAATTTGGCTTTTCGTCGTCGTTGATGCATCGACCCAATATGGATCCGATCAGTATGCCTGGTTATTTCCTTCCGACTGCTGACAGTGAAGAAGATGCAATGGCCGGAAATTATTCGGGAACAAGTGATGTATGGAAGCCCGGAACCACTATCGATATAAGCAGTATTACATTAATAAACAGTGGTTTTGAGATAACCCAGCCGGTTTATGCCGGTGGCAGAATCAGATATTCAAACCAACAGGCTGACGCAGGTGTTGAAATAGCCAATTTATCCCTGAATATGAAATATTCCGAGATAATTGAAGCAACAGATAAAGCTTTTTGGCAGGTGGCAACCGTTGAAGAGAACATTTTAATCGCAGTGGAGTATATTAAAATGTTAACGGAATTGGAAGATCAAATGTCTGCGATGTACGAAGTTGGATTACAACCTGCCAGCGAAAAGTTAAAAGTAACGGTTCAGAAAAATGAAGCTGAGCTAAATCTGTTAAAAGCCAAAAACGGTTTGAAGGTGGCTAAAATGTATTTGAACCAGATATTGGGACAAGCATTGGAAACAGACATAAAAATCAGTCATGATGAAAATACAGATGTCCAACTGATAAATTTTGACGGCGGTATAACACAGGCCGGTAATAAAAGAAATGAATTGAAAATTCTGGAGAAACAAAAAGAACTCAGCGAGCTGGATGCGAAAATTACCCGCGCCGATTATCTTCCAACAGTGGGAGTAAGTGCTCAATATACCAGTTACTGGCTGAAAGATTTGTACGAAGATGTTGATTTTCAGCCCATGCTGGCAGCTCAGGTTTCAATTCCTCTTTTTCAGTGGGGGCAGGGAAAAAAGAAAATGCGCGCAGCTCAGTTAAAAATACAACAGGCAGAAACAGATCTGGAAAATACAAATGAACTGATAAGTCTGGAAGTGATGCAGGTGAAAATACAGGTTGAGGAAGCTTATGAATCAATCAGACTGGCTGAAAAAAATGTGACAGAAGCCGGGGAAAGTTTGGATGAAACCCGTGCCAGTTTTGATGTTGGCTTAAATACAACTGCCGAGTTGTTAAGTGCTCAGGCCAAATGGGCAGAAGCAAAAGCTCAGTTAACACAGGCTGTTGCCAACTTTGAAGTATTAAAAACCAGATGGAAAAATGTTACAGGAAATTTATATATGCCGGAAGATAAAGAAGAATGAGAACAGACCAATAAATAAACCTGGATGAAGTGTACACAATTGCATAAAAAGAAAAAACCCGAATTGGAGCTGAGGTTGCCAAGTTATGCACCTTTGAATATTTTTGCCCGATTTGTAATTATCAGTTTATTAGCAGTATTGATTTTACGTTTTATTGTGCTGGTGACCAAAATACCGGCACAACTGGATGAGCGTATACCTGCGTTTATATATGTTGTGGTTATTATCATTTTTAATGTGGCTGTGGAACTTCAAATTGTTTTAGACAATATTCTTGAAAAGTTTTTACCGGTTCCCACCAAATTAAAACTCCGGCTTTTTCTGCAAATCTGTGTCAGTATTTTTTTTCTGATTTTTGCGCACCGGGTTATTATGTATTTTATCGAACCCAAAATTACAGCGGAAGAGTCCAGGCCTGCGGTAATCCTGGGAATGGTTGCCGGTTTAATCTTTGTTCAAATGGTTGCCAATTCGCTCACACTGGGAAGGATGACAAGAAAATGGCTTAATTCGCAGGAAGTAATTGCCAAGATGAAAAGAGAAAAACTGGAAATGGATTACAATTCGTTACAGGATCAGTTAAATCCGCATTTCCTGTTTAATAATTTAAGTGTGCTAAAGTCTTTAATTATTTACGACCCGGAAGTTGCGGTCGGTTTTACTGAAAATTTTACAGATGTATATCGTTATGTACTTCAAAGTAAAAATAAAAGATTGGTTAAATTAAGAGAGGAATTCGATTTTATGAAGGCTTATTCGGCGCTTCATAAAGAACGTTTGGGAGACGGATTGTTGTTTGAATATGACATTTCGAAAGAAGAACTCGATAAGGAAATCGCCCCGCTAACGGTTCAGTTGCTTATTGAAAATGCAATAAAACACAATATCGCAAGCAAGGAAACACCTTTAAAACTAAAGCTGGTGGTGGGAAATGGTTATTTGGTTGTTACCAACAATCTGAACCGGAGAACTGCTTCCTATTCTACAAAAACAGGTTTGGGAAATTTAGTTAGAAGGTATGAAATGCTTACAGATAAAGAACTTGTCATTCAATACAACGAAGAGATGTTTGAAGTAAAAGTCCCTTTGTTGTAATTGTTATTGGTGAAAAGGAATATTTTGAATAAACAGTCAGAGGAACTATGAGAGTTATTATTGTAGAAGACGAATTGCATAACTACCGTTTGCTAAAAGGAATGGTAGAGAAGTTGCGACCTGACTGGAATATTGTTGAGTGGCTGGAAAGTGTAAAAAGTACGGTTGCCTGGTTAGAAAATAATCCTGCACCGGATCTGATATTTATGGATATCCAACTGACCGACGGGATTAGTTTTTCGATCTTTGACAGTGTTCAGGTGGATAGTATGGTCATTTTTACAACGGCCTACGACGAATATGCGCTTCAGGCATTTCAGGTGAACAGCATCGATTATTTGCTAAAGCCTGTGAAACTGGAGAAACTGGAGCAGGCCATCGGGAAATTTGAACATCTGGCAGGCCCCCGGAAAGATGATTCAAATTTAAAACCCGATTACCATGAACTTTTAGAGGCAATTACACAGGGAGAGAAGAAGTACAGAAAGCGATTTCTTATTTCAGGAGCAACGTCGTTTTTTAAATTGAATGTGGAAGATATTGCCTGGTTTTACACCGAAAGCAGGATGACTACTGCGAACACATTCACAAACAAACAATATCCGATAGATTTTACCATGGAAAAATTGGAAGAGCAGCTTGATCCTGACGTTTTTTTTCGCGTAAACAGAAGTGTAATCGTACACATTAACGCGGTTCGGAAATTTGAAAGTCATTTTGGCGGGAAATTGATTCTTCGTCTGATCCCTCCTTTTGATGAACCAATTACAATCAGTCGCTTAAAGGCTACCGAATTTAAAGAGTGGATAGGCCTGTAACATAAGCATTTATTTTTAATGGATGGTGCCAAAGCTTCGGTAGTTTAACAGCAGAGCAATTAAAATGAATAGTCTATTTTTTGTAAAATATCATTTTCGAAATAAGGATTCCAACAAAAAGAATTTGGGCGTTGGAAACATATTCCCGCTTTTGTACAGGATTTTGTTTCTGTTTCTTTTGTTAAGCTCCGTTTCTGCGGAATCCAAAGAAATTACTTCAAAGTATACCCTGGAAATGTTAGGTTCAAAGGTTGGTGAATTTTCAGTCACTCAAAAAAATGAAAATGGGAAATTGAATATTGAAGCAATAACCGATGTAAAAGTAAAGCTTTTGTTTTCGTATCGTGTAAAATATGTGCAGAATACGGTTTACGAACAGGGTGTTTTGAAGCATTCCAATGTGAAGACCTATAAAAACGGGAAACTAAATTCCGATATGATGCTAAAGCAGGAAAAAGACGCTTATCTGCTTGTTGTTGACGGAGATACCACGCTTATCAATGATTCAATTACTTACAGCGGAAGCCTGCTTTATTTTAACGAACCTTTGGGGATAAAACAATTATACAAGGAAAGAACTGCCGAGATGCTGTCAATCGCGCTTTTAAGCGCGCATACCTATGTTGTAAAAGACGAAAAAGAACGGGAGTTAAACAGATACATTTATAAAAACGGTGTTTTGGAATACGCAAAAATGCGGCATGCACTGGGAACGCTGGAGTTAAAAAGAGTTAGCGAAAATACGATGAATGATTGAATTTTCAGAAATACAGAACATTTATTTCATTTTACCATTGCTGGGTTTTATCATTGGTTTGTTTGGGACCATGGTTGGCGGCGGAGGAGGATTTTTCTTCCTGCCCATTCTTACATTGCTTTTAATGGTACCGGCACAAACAGCGGTGTTAACGTCGCTGGTGGCTACTCTGCCCATTTGTATTGTTGGCTCGTTGGGGCACTACCGGAAAAAGCATATCGATTTGCGGGTGGCTGTTCTTTTTATGATAACCGGAATTATTGGAGCTTTTATTGGCGCGGAAATAACCAGCAGAATCAGTGACCTGGCATTAAAGACAGCTTTTGGTGTTTATTCTGTTTTGATTGCACTGAACATGGTGTTTAGTGCCCGGAAAAATAATGATGAGCAAGAGAGAACAAAGACTAAAATATCATTTAAGCGTTTAAATACGTTTAAAGGTTCATTTTTCGGACTGGCAGCCGGTTTAATCACCGGAACATTTGGGACCAGCGGAACAGCTCCTGTTCTGGCAGGATTGTTTTCAATGAGAATTCCATTCAGGATGGTGATTGGCACCTCGCTTCTGATTGTGCTGGTGAATACAATTTTTGCAGTGGGTGCCCATTTTATTGTGGGGAAAATTGATCTTACACTGGTTGTTTTTCTCACGGCGGGCTCTACAATTGGAGCTGTACTTGGCCCGCGTTTACTTGCCAAAGCCCAAATTGACAAATCAGAAAGCAAAGCAAAATATGCGTATGCGATCATTATGGCTGCTATCGGGGTTTTAATGATTATAGGAAGGAATTAGTTTTATGGAACGATTGATTTACAGTATTATATTAAGCTATTTTGTGTTAGGCGGAATCGGTTTTTATCTGATCAACAGAAAAAAAGAACGCGACGTGGCCCGCAAGAGCTATACAAAGTTTGGAGTTTATTTTATAATCATCAATATTTTATTTTTTAGTATTACTATCCGTCCGGTTGTTTTTTTTTACCTGACAATTTTAATTGTTGCGGTTGGAAGTTTTGAGCTGAGCAGGCTTTTTGTTGCTGCAAAATTTCGGCATGCCTTGTTTTTTGCTTTGACCCTGTTGGTATATTTTATGCTTTCAGCAGGACTTATTGTTTTTAGTCTTGCCGGACGCGATCTGGTTCTGCTGACATTTTTACTCCTTTCTATTTTTGATGCCTTTAGCCAGATTGCGGGGCAGCTTTTTGGGAAGACCAAAATAATGCCCGGTATCAGTCCGAATAAAACACTGGGCGGTGTTGTTGGGGGAACAGCTATTTCTCTGCTAAGTGCATTTTTACTGAGAAGTCTTTTCCCGGGAACAAATTCAGCATTATTTCTATTTGCTTTTGGAACCGTGTTTTTTGCGTTTTGGGGCGATATTTTGGCCTCGCTTTACAAACGGAAATATCAGGTTAAAGATTACAGCAAATGGATACCGGGGCATGGTGGTTTCCTCGACAGGTTTGACAGTTTGATTGCAGGAGGTGCCTGGGCTGCACTGGCGATACCGGTTTTGGGAATTTAAAAAACGAAAATTTATTATGGGAAATATTGTAGTATTATCATTTGTGTATTTAATCGGAATAGGCTTGTTGTTGATTTTTAATGAGCTGGTTTACCGGAGGCTGAACCCAACAGGGGAAATAACGCGAAAATTTGCACATTTTACCTCGGTGTTGGCCACCGTGCCGTTTCCATATATTTTCCCGTCGCACTGGTACATTTTGGTGTTGGCTCTTTTGTTCGCGGTCGTACTGTTTGTTACCCGGAATGGAAAACAGCTAAAATCAATTCACGGAGTAACACGAAAGTCGATTGGAAGTTATTTGCTTCCCCTGTCAATTTACATCACTTTTTTGATTTCGAATGTTAGCGATAACAAGTTTATATACATCCTTCCCATGTTGATTCTGGCCATCAGCGACCCGATGGCAGCTATCCTTGGAATCAACTTAAAAGCATATAACGGAAGAATAAAATGGTTTGGAAGAAAATTAAACAAAACATGGCTGGGGTCGGGAGCCTTTCTGGTTTCAAGTTTTGTAATCAGCTTAATTGCATTGTATTTCCATCGCGGGATTTTTGACTTAAAAGCATTTTGGCTGGCGTTAACCATCGGACTTGTAAGTACTTTGGCAGAATTAATAAGTTGGCGCGGCTCCGATAATTTAAGTATCCCGCTGAGTGTTGTGGCAGTTTTAGTGTTATTCCTTTAAAAAAGAAAATTTTGCAGATAAGAAATTAAACATATTAAAAGAAAACAGAAAATGAAAACAATTGTAGTAAATGGAGCAAACGGTTATGTTGCCTCAAATTTTATAGCCCGGCTGTTAAAAACGGGCAACAAGGTTGTGGCGCTGGTTCGGCCCGGTTACAAACATACACCGGAAGAAAGAATGAAAAGTGTGTTGGCTGATATCGGCGAGAGTAAAACACTGAATACCCAAAACCTTTCTGTTTATCCCTACTCCCTGCTTGATAAAGACTTTGCAATGGAAAAGAGATCTCTAAAGAAGGTTTTCAGGACAAACGTAGATTACTTTCATTTTGCAGCCAGCTTAAAATACGATGAGAAATCAGTAGACGAAATTTTTTCAACCAATATAGAAGGCGTGAGAAATTCAATTGACATATTTTTAAAATATGCTTCAAAAAAGTCACGGTTTTTTTATATCGGAACAGCCTATTCCTGTGGAAAATACAATGCTGTTTTTGAAGAGAAATTTTATAAAAATGAACCGATTTCGTCCTTCAGAAATTATTATGAACTTTCAAAAAGGTATGGCGAGAATATTGTTCGCCAAAGTATCGAAAAAAGTCATTTGAACGGACATGTCATCCGTCTTTCCCAGGTAGTTGGCGATCACAGAACCGGAATAACAAAAACAGATTACGGCATTTTTGATTTTTCAAAACGGGTTTACAAATTGGCCAGCCGTTATCCAAACGAGGTGGTTCGGGTGAAAGTGGATCCTGATTCTACGCAGAATTTGATTCCAATCGGGACCGTGGTAAATTATTTGCTACAGGCAGTTCAGGCAGAAACAGCGCCGCGAATTATGAATCTGGTGGCAAGACGATCCATTAGAAACGAGCAGATCATAAATACTTTAAACGAAGTTTTGCCGATAACACTCATTCCGCAGCGAAACCTGAACCGGGATTCGATGAATGCATTGGAGCGCCTGATTTCAATTGGGATGTCGTTTACAGGAAGTTATACCGAAACCAATTTGAAATTCGATACCAGCCGGCGCGACGAAGTAATTCAGCCGGGCAAAGATGATGAATTAAATGATAAAAGCGTTTATGCCATGCTTGAATATTTTGTAGGAATGCTTTCTGCTCAAAAACGGAAAACAGCAGCAGCCTAAAACAAACTTTCAACGTTGATGAATAACTAAAATTAAAGCAGATGAAACAATTAATAATACGCGGAGAAAATGTTTTAAATCTTCCCAATTTTATAAGTCTGTACCGGCTTTTGGTATTTCCGGTCATATTTTATATGGCGCTTGCGGGCAGAGAGCAATGGTATGTAATTTTGTTATGTATCAGTTTGGTAAGCGATGTGCTTGACGGAAACATAGCGCGTTTGTTTAAATTACAAACCAATTTTGGCGCTGCTCTCGACAACCTCGCGGATATATGTACCTATGCAATGGCTTTGTTGGGTTTGTTTGTTTTTAAATGGGCAGAGCTAGAACCTCATGCCTGGATATTGTACCTGTTTTTGGGCGTATTTGTTCTAAGTTATATCATTTCTTTTGCGCGGTTTGGAAAGATTCCGGGATTACATTTATACTCAGCCGTTTCCGCCGGATATATCCAGAGTATTTTCTTTTTTGTTCTTTTTGTTTTCGGATTTTATCCCTGGATGTATTACCTGGCTGTAGGGTGGGGGGCGTTGGCTTACACCGAGAAAATTTTTGTCCTGTTGAAACTCGATAATATTAAAATCGGTGTAAAAGGATTGTATTGGTTGTTAAAAAAAGAGAAGGAGCAAGCACACTAGACTATGTTACATAAAATTACCCTGGTCATTTTGTTGACCATAATATATACCGGGGCTTTTTCTCAGGGGATTACCGGTATCATAAAAGATCGGAAAACCCAGGAAGCAATCCCGTATGCAAACATATGGATAAAAAGTACAACGACGGGTACCATGTCGGATGTGGAAGGCCGGTTTAAGATGAAACTGGAGAAGGATGATACGCTTTGTGTTTCATCGCTTGGATATCAGAAAAGAGAAATCCCTTTTTTGGAAATTACCGAAAACCCTTATACTGTTTTTATGCAGGAAGAGGTCAGGGAATTAAGTGAAGTAACTGTAAAACCTGAAGTTTCGCGTGCAAAAGTTTTGCTGAAAAAGATTTTGGACAGAAAAAAGGAGAACAGGGAGCTTATCGAAAATACTTCAGCTTACAACTCCTATGCACGAACAACGGTTTATGTTGCTATTGATTCTACTTCAAATGCAAGCCGCCTTGTTGACAACTTAAATGAGGTAACTATGAAAATTGACGGACAGGATCTGCTTTTTTCTCCCATTTATTTATCCGAAACAGGGACAAAAGTGGCTGACGGTGTAGACAGTACCGTTTACATGCGGCGCGATGGGATATTCCCTAAATTAAACCAAACCATCGAAAGTTTAATCCTTTTGAATGTGGTTGTTGATTTGAATTTTTATAAAGACCAGATTGACATTTTGGGACGGGGCATCACTTCTCCGTTAAGCAATACAGCATCGTTGAGTTACGATTTTTTTCTAAACGACAGTACTTATATTGGCAACCGGAAATATTTTAGTTTTTCATTTGCCCCTAAAAACAAGTACAACCCGTTGTTTACCGGGCGTTTTACCGTGGAAGACAGCACATTTGCGCTAAGCGATGTGTATGCTTATGTACAGGAGGAAGCAAACATCAATTTTGTAAATGGTTTTAAGGCCCGCGTAAATTATTCAAAGTCAGAGGAAGGAAAATGGTTTTACGATGACCAGGAAATCAGTTTAAATCTTGCACTCAGGTTAAATAAAGATACCACTTCCAGGTATGGTTCGCAGCGTATCGATGAAATAGACAGCGGAAACTGGTTAATTTCAAAAACAACAGAATATTCCACCTCACCCGAAATAAATGAAATAAAACCGCGAAACTGGAAAAATTTGCCGGAGTTTGCAGCATCCAACCATTTGGAAGAGGATACCTACGCACGGGTTGACAAGCTAAAGGAGAATTCTGTGGTAAAAGGAATTGACGCCATTGGAGGCATGGTTTTAACCAGCTATATTGATGCAGGGAAAATAGAAATCGGTCCGGTTTTCGATATTTACAGCACCAATGCCATCGAAGGCCAGCGTTTTTCGCTTCCGCTGCGTACAGGAGAAAAAATGTTTGAACGTTTTACCCTTGGCGGTTTTTTAGGCTACGGAACCAAAAGCAAAGAACTAAAATATGGAGTCAACTTTGGGATTCAGCCTTTACCTACCGACAAGATCATAATCCGTGGTAATTATTCTGATGATTATACGCTGGTTTCACAAGATAAATACTTACGCTTTATCAAAAAGAACCCGAATACACGGGGAAACGGGAATTTTATCGCAGCCCTCACCAGCCGTGAAAAGAATCCGTATCTGAAGGAGGAGAAAAGTTTTAATCTGGTTTTTGAATACAATGCCAATGAAGACATCAATATGGAGCTAACTTCCTATTTTTTGCACAGCAAAAGTACGCCGGAAGTACATTTTTTTAAAGATAATGCAGAGTATTCCACCTACAATAACTATGGAATTCTGTTTAATACTCGTTTGGCTTTCGGACAATATTACGACAAATATTATTTTACGCGTGTTTATTATATCGACGAAACCCCGGTTATCAATTTAAGTCTGGATTTGGGGCAGGTAAAACTACCGGGTGTTTCCGATGGTCAGGGATTGTATGCGCAGTTTCACGGTTCGGTTGTGGGCAGAGTAAATATGGGGCTTACCTTTATGCGTTATATGGTAAACGGCGGATATCTTTTGGGCGATGCCCCTTACGACCTGCTCGACCAGCCGGTTGGTTCAATGTCGCTGGGCTATGCGAAATACCGTTTTAACCTGTTGCATCATGCGTCGTTTGCCCATAATTTATATACCAACATACATCTTGATTTTAACGGGGGAGGTATTTTGCTTAACCGGATTCCCCTGATAAAAAAATTGAAGTTACGCGAAATGCTTTCGCTAAAAAGTCACTATGGCACCTTGACCGATTCGTATAAGCCTGTTTTTGATTTACCGGAATATTATGTAACCGGTATGAGTAAACCTTATGCGGAAATTGGTTTTGGATTGACAAATATTTTTAAAGTGTTGCGGGTGGAATATGTCCGTCAACTGGGAGGAGCTTATGCCAACGCTGATTTTGCCGATAAACATGGAATCTTTTTCAGGGCAGAGATGAGCTTTTAACGGGGGATATCCTGTATAAAGCAAGGTTTTTATGCCTGACGGGATATTTGGTGCTGGGGGCTGGTTTTAAGTTTTGTACCGTTTGGTTTGCTAAACAAAGAATATTGATGCCGACGGCATCAAATATCTGTAGAAACAAAAAACAGCCAAATAGCCATTCGACTCCGGCCGGAGTCGAATGATTCTTCTGTTCGCTCTTTTTTCCATACATATGCAATACCTTCGGTATTGTAAGGTCAGCGAAAAAATGCAGGTTTGTTTTAAGTTGTACATTTGCAGGTATGGCCGATGTACATGACAAAATACAAGTGTTTATAAAAACATTGACCAGTCAGAGGAATTCGACTCCGGCCGGGAGTCGTGCCATTCTATTTCACCAATTATTTTTATACTCATTCAAATCCGCTGGATTTGTTTTTTTTAATTAAACATGATTTACCTGTGAGGAACGGATGCCAGCGGTGCCCTATTTTATAGAAGAAATTATGTGTCGGAAAATTCGACTCTGGCCGGAGTCGAACCCTTTCCTATGCTGGCTGATGGGTAAGTTTTGTTTTTTTCCTTTTTGCCAATATCGAAGGCACAAATGAAAACAGAATACCAAGCGTAAATACCAGCAAAAATTGAACGGTTACGTTTAATCCCATATTGTTAAACAGAATTGCAACACCTGCAATAAATATGGTGGCAATAACCAATATGGATGTCACCTGTAAATGATTGGGAACGAGTTCGAGTATTCTGTGATGAATATGGTTTTTGTCGGGCGAGAACGGAGACCGCTTTTGCATCAGTCTTATGGTTATCACGCGCAGAGTATCAATCAAAGGAACAATAATAATTGCAAACGACACCGAGGGAGCGCTGTAAATCGAAACCGGGTTTGTTTTTATGATATTAAACTCGTTAAATTTTATAGCCAGAGTGGACACAACAAGTCCAATGATGAGTGAGCCTGTATCTCCCATAAAAAGCTTATTCCGGTGGCCAAAAACATTATAAAGAAAAAAGGCTGCCAGGCTTCCCATCAAGGCAAACGACATGATTGAAAATTGAATCTCCGAGGCAAGAAAAAACCACATTCCCAGAAATGCAGAAGCAACTATGGCAAGACCGGATGCCAAACCATCTATTCCGTCTATAAGGTTAAATGCATTGATAACGGCAATCATGATAAACAGCGTGAGAAATAAACTTACAAAATAATGAATATCATAAATTCCGAAAACTCCGTGCAAATTTGTTAAACGCACATTCCCAAGTGTTATTAGTATAATCCCCGCAAAAAGCTGTACAACAAATTTCTTTCTTGCTGAGATAACCATAAGGTCGTCTTTTAAACCAATAAAAAACATTAAAATAACCGCTGCAATAATATATTTCAGGGAATCAAAAGTATATCCATCGGTTGCGATTATCGTACTCAGAATAAATCCAAAAAAGATGGCTACACCTCCAAGTGAGGGGATAGAGCCTTTGTGTATTTTTCTCTCTTCAAAAGGTTCAAAAAGATTTTTTTGTCTTGCTACGCGTAAAATAGGAGGTACGGCAATCATTACCAATGTAAAACCTATTATTGCTGCTCCAATGATTAGTAATATTTCCATAATATGCGGGTTAAACTTTATTTCATATTATTTTACGTCCATCTCGTTTTTCAAATATAATAACTTTAAACTCTGCACAAAAAAACGGTTTTTTAAGCCCTTACATAAATATCTTTTATGCTTGTTTTTCTCCCGGTCATAAATAAAAGACTATTAAGTATTTTACGGTTGTTTTAAAAAATAAAATGACTTGGAACCGTTCGAGTGTCAAAAAAGAATTAATAATTTGTTAATGTTTCCTGGTTAAAATATTTAATTTGTCAATAAAAATTACGTTAAGCGTACATTTTATTCGAAACAAAAGTAAAACTTTGCTGTTAATTATCATCAAAAAAAAGAATAATTTTTTATTAATACCGGACAAATGTAAATAATATATTGACTCGGAAATCAGAGAAATATAAATTAGTCTGTTGTTTTATGTTGGTATGATTCAGGTGCAGAGATATATACAGAAACAAATAAACGGGTAATTTTTATCCTTTTTGCAATTGCTTTGTTGTGATATTCCCACTTAACAATAAATTAGCATTTGCTATTGGATACTTGTCTGTGTTCGGAGATAGCGGCAGATTAAAATAAGCAGGCGAAATGGTTCATTTTAGTTCAACCTACAGCCGGTAAAAAAACTAAGTCTGATCTTTTGTTGATTTAATCAGATAATTTGACAAAAATGAGCATAAAAATTACTTTTTTTTATGACAGTTTTGTTGAATAGTGATATTTTTACCGCGGCTGACGGAAAAGCATTAGAGAATAATTTAATTACATTTTCGGAACAAGATTATCAGGTATTTACGTGTTGGTAAAAGTATACTGTAAAAGACTAAAATCAAACCCTGATTTCGTTGAATCTAACGATTACGGCGAGTCTCCGGGGAATTGGAAAAAGGAGGAAAAGTCGGCTACAGTTTAATTTTATCATCGGTAAGGAGTATGTTATTTGCTTTTTAAAATAATTAGAGGGAACTGCCGTTTAATAAAAAAATAGTTTTGAGTCTGAAATGTATGGAGTTGGGAGGTAGTATTTAGATGAAGTATCGGTTAACTATTTATTTGCTGTTAAGTTTGGTGTTAAATGGCCGGGCACAAAGCGACCCTGTCTCGGATATCAGGATTACCGGTGAATTTGTTGTTTCTCAAATGATGACCGAGTTTCAAAAGGGGTTTGCCGGTTCTGTTAACGAGTTTGACAATCAGCCCGGAATTGGGTTCGGACTTGAAATCTCCAAACAATTTACAAAAAACTGGGAAGTGGGTGCCGGGTTCACTTTATCCACCTTAAACGGAGAAGCTACTTCTCCCGAATTTTCTGCTACCGGTTTTCATAGTTCTATGATGGAACCTTTTGCCGAACCTGTGGTGTATAAAAGTCAGTTGTTTTCGCCAAAGATTTATGTTCAGTATAATTTTGTGTTAAGGAGTCATTATAACATTACAAATCCTTTTATCAGGGCCGGAGTCGGGTATGTGCCCTACCGTTCTCAGTTACGTTACAGGGACAACTGGCATTCCGGAGTAATTTTTGGAAAAGGAGTAGAGGAGTATGAAAACAATAAAATGTCAACTGCTGTATACACAATAACGCCCGGCATACGGACCAAAATCTCAAAACACGTAGAATTACTGGCAGCAGTTAATCTGAACATCGTAAACTACGACTTTCTTGATGTTGTACATAATTACAGTGCGGAAGGAGAACGTTTGCAAATGATTGGGGTATACGCCGATTTTATGATTGGAGTGAGTTTTTTATTGAATGATTCAGGGCGCTTTGATAAAATAACCCAAAAAAAGCACAGAAAAGGGAAAATCAGGGATTTTTTACCTTTTTATAAACAAAGATAACGAGCTTTTATTTCCCGAAGTTTTGCTTGGTCTGATAAAGGTTATTTCAACCTTATACTTTTTAACCGTGTGGTCAGGCCTGGTGGGGCAACGCCTCGTTAAGAAGCAGAGATGAGGATTGAGACTTTGGGCACTGGGAAGGTGAGAGATGAGTGGCGAGAAAGTGAGCACTGAGACGATGAGAAAAGAGTACCGAACGTTTTACATAGAAAAAGAAGTCAAAGAATAAGACCTATAAAAAGAACAGACTACACGTTAAGAACAGATCCGCCTAAGAGTAAAAGCGTGAAGAATTAACCTTATTAGCACGTAAAGAACATCATTTAGGTGACCTAAAAGGTTTTTGATTACAAAACAAGGAAAGGGAAATTATGAGGGCTATTGAAGCAGTGCTGTTTGACCCGACGAAGGAAGGGGAGTTTGCACTGCGTGGATTTACCTGTCCGTAGTTTTGTTTCAAAAAGATTTTCAGTCTTGAGCTTTCTGTTTACTCTTTGTGTCAAGACAAAGAGTAAAGCCCGTCTGGCAAGACAAAAGGAATTGGGGTATGGGGCAACGCCCCGTTGAGAAGCAGAGATGAGCGGTGAGACTGTGAGCACTGAGAAGAAAGAAGATGAGCAGGTGAGCACTGGGATGGTGAGAAGAGAGAGAGATGAGAAAGTGAGCGGTGAGTAGCGAACGTATTATAGTTAGAATTCAAAGACTACAAAATATAAAATGAAAAGAGAACATGTTAAGAACCGACCCGCCTAAGAGTAAAAGCGTGAAGAAAATGAATGAAGTGCAGCGTTAAAAATCTTTTCTGTTTGACTCCAAGCTATAGCGAAGGAGGAGTTTAAAAGATTTTAGCGAAACGAAATTGATTTTTAGCTTTTAATCTTGAGCGGTGGCTTTTTTTGATTCCTTTTTTCAGCTATAGGAAAAAAGGAATTGGGGTATGGGGCAACGCCCCGTTGAGAAGCAGAGATGAGCGGTGAGACTTTGAGCACTGAGAAGAGAGAAGATGAGATGGTGAGCACTGGGACGGTGAGAAGAGAGAGAGAGATGAGACAGTGAGCGGTGAGCGGATAGAATTGAGACGATGAGACTGTGAGCGCTGAGACTGTGAGAAAAGAGAAATGAGTATTGAGCCTTTTGAAAAAAATAGAATTCAAAGGCTAAAAAAGGAATTAGGGTACGGGGCAACACCCCGTTAGGAAGCAGAGATGAGGAGAAGAGAGAGACGAGCGGTGAGCTTTAAAGAATTATAAAAACAATAGAATTAGATAGAAAGGTTAAAACTTTCAATAATCCCGACATCGTCGGGATAGGCGGGTAGGCGGAAAAAAATGCGGGCCGGCGAAGGCTTTTAGCGTAGATAGCTTATTTTTTTCTTGATTCTTTTGAATACTTTTCTCATCTAAGGAGAAAAGTATTTGGGGCTCGGGGCAAGGCCCCGCTATGCTGGTAAGAGATGAGTAGCAAGAAAATGAGATGGTGAGCACTGAGCACTGAGCGGTGAGAGGAGAGAGATGAGACTTGAGCACTATGATTGTGAGAAAAGTGCGCAGGGTGAAAATTTGGCCCGGGCCGGCGAAGGCCCAAAGCGAGGAAGGATAAAATTTTCTTGACTTTTTTTCGTTCGTTTTTTGTGTCAAGACAAAAAAGGAATTGGGGTATGGGGCAACGCCCCGTTGAGAAGCAGAGATGAACGGTGAGACTGTGAGCACTGAGAAGAGAGAGATGAGACAGTGAGCGGTGAGTAGCGAACGTATTATAGTTAGAATTCACAAAGACTAAAATAGAAAAAGGGAACAGACGACACGGTAAAAAACGACCCGTCTATGAGTAAAGTGTGAAAAAGAGAGCCTCGGAAAATGAAAATTGAGACTGCAACTACTAAGCGATTCAGCATTAAATACAAATTGGTCTGACTACTTCTGACTTCCGTCTTCGGTCTTCCAATCAGATAGGCATTGTTTTTTCGAATTTTATTCGTAATCTACCGATGTATTTTCAATGGATCCTGATATTGTTAACCTTGCTCGGTTTTTAGCATTTTTCGTTTACTGCGTTTTCTGTCTTTGTCGTATTCCTGGCCATATCCGTACCCATACCCATATCCGTACCCATATCCGTACCCATATCCATAACCATAACTTCCCAAACTACTTTTTTTACGTCCCAACTGAATGTTATTAATGATGATACCCACACCTTTCAGCTGATGTTTTTCCACTTCGCCCAACGCATTCTTTAGAGCAACTTTATGGGTGTACTTATGCCGGACAATAAAGAGGTTGGCATCAATTTCATCGTTTAACTGGTAGAGATCAGCCACATAACCCACTGGCGGTGTATCAATAACAATAACATCATATATTTCCTTTAATTTCTCCAAAACCTCTGTCAGCCTTTTATCGGTTAGCATTTCCGAAGGATTGGGAGGGATCGGTCCGGCGGGAATAATTTTTAAACGCGGGTGTTTGGTGTCAAAAGTAATCTCAGGTAAAGTTGCTTTTCCGATAATATAGTTCACGATGCCCATGTTGGACTCAAAATTAAACTCTTCATCTATTTTTGAGTTGCGCAAATCGAGGTCAAGCAATACGGTATTTTTACGCATCAGTGCAAAGGATGAGGCGATGTTAATCGCATTGTAAGACTTACCTTCTTTGGGAAAGGTAGAAGTAACCGCGATTACAGGATTATCCTTGGCTTTGGTCATCATATTCAGTTTATTGCGGATGGCCCGGTAAGGTTCTGTTGCCGGAGAATTGGGTTTATCCAGTACCAGTGTACGGCTGGCAAATTCTTTCTCGTTGTGAAAGATGTGCCCGATAATCGGAAACCGGGTAAGGGCCTCCACTTCTTCCTGCGAAACAATTTTTGTACTAAAAAAGTCCAGAAGCATGATTACACCCCCGGGGATAAGCAGACCAAGTAACAAGGCAATGGCGTATATCATTTTACTTTTGGGTTCAACCGGTCCTTCTCCATTCATTCTGGCTTCCTCAATGACCTGGCTGTCCGGAATATTGGATGCTTTGGCAATTTGAGCCTCCGAAAGTTTTTGTAACAGAAATGTATAAGTTTCATTATCCAGTTGGTAACGCCGTTCAATATTTACAAAATTTTGTTCTGTAGCCGGGAGACGGCGTATTTGTGTTTCAAAGCTGCGGATACGCTGGTTGATATCAGCCAAAGCAATATCCGACTGAGAAATGATATTGGAGGTATTTTCCAGCAAAGAATTTTTTACACTTTCAATTTGGGCATTTAAACGGACGATGGCCGGATGTTGGGAGTTGGCCCGTACCGAAGTCAAACTCGATTTTTGCGTGATTAAATCATTTAACTGAAGAATCAGACTGTTTAACAAAGGATCATTGATTCCCATCGCCGAAGGGGCGATAAGTGTTTCCAGTTCCTGGTTGTTCCCAACATAGTCCCGGAGGTAATGATAATATTTGTTTTGTGTCTCCAGCGCCACACGTTCATTGTCCAGTTCTTTCATCTGCTCCAGCAATTGCTGCGACTGCAACGAAATGTCGATAACCTGATTCTCACTTTGAAAAGAAGCCATCCGGTTTTCCGAAACATTCAACGAATCAGAAATATTTTGCAATTGTGAATTGATAAACTGAATGGTGCGGTTGGCGTTGTCATTCTTTTTACCCAGGTTATCCAATTGATAAATCTCGGTAAGTTTATTTAAAAAATGAATGCCTTTCTCCTGGTTTAAGTCTCGTAAGGTAAGCCCTACGATCGATGTTTCCTTGTCGGCAAGATTAACAGTAAGTGCTTTGGTATATTTTTTTACCAGTGCGCTTTTTTTGTTAAAAACAAATTTAAATTCATTGGGTGCCTGGGGATCAAATTTTTCATTTAACAAAATGGTAAACGAAAATTCATTTGCGGTTAAACGCACCCCGGGATCCATGTCTTTTGAAAAAGAAAAATTACTTATTTTTTTTAGTACCTCATCCTCACTATAACTGTATACCTCTGCATTCTCCCCCTGGGCTTTTAAATGCAACTTGCCGTTGGCATCAATCTGGAGTAAAAATTCAGAGTTGGTCAGTTGCGGATGTGCTTCATCCCATTCCACTGTAAACGGAACTTCCCGGTAGCGTTCACTGGTTTTAACCCTGCCCACTGCATAATAGCTGATTTCAAAATCAAGTTCATTAATCGTTCTGGTAATAAGTGGAGTAGAGTGCATAATCACCATTTGATTAAAAATATTCCGCATGCTGTTCATTACGCCAAATCCCTGAAAAACATTTGCCGACACACCGCTTTCTTCCAGCGGGGAAGTCACTTTGTCCTCTTCCACAAGAACGGTCGTACTTAACTCATATACCGGAGTAGCATAACGGTTGTATAAAAATGCAGCTCCTACGGCAACAACAATACACAGAATAAACCAGTACCAGTTGCTTAAAAGTTTAAAGACCAGCTTTTTTAAGTCAATACTGTCTTCGTCATTGTTGTGTTCAATGCCATTATTTTGGAAACGCTGCGTCGTCATAGGTTAAATAAATTTATTATGAGTAATCCTACGGAAATAATGGATGCTGTGATACTTATGGGGGCAGCATACGACAGGTTTTTGGCACCGTAAACCTTTGTTTTATGTTCTACATAAACAATATCGTGCGGCAAAATATAATAATAAGGGGAATTGATGATGTCGGGGTTGGTAAGATCCATTTCCTCAACATGTTTCCCATCCGGCAATTCACGGATAATTTTTATCTGCTGCCGGTTGCCATAGTCGCTGATATCTCCCGCTGTACCCAGGGCTTCAAAGATGGTAAGCTGGTTTTTGACCATCGTTTTTTGTCCGGGGCTTTTTACTTCTCCCAAAATGGTTACGGTGCGGTTCACCAGCTTTACAAATACTGAAGCGCCCTCAAGGTAACGGTCTACTCCCTCCTGAACCATATCACGTACTTCACTGGTGGTTTTACCATCCACCTTTAAATTTCCCAGCTGCGGATAGTTGATAAAACCTCCTTCGTCAACCAGATAGGTTATCAACTCAATACTGTTGGTTGAGTTCCCCATGCTTCCCATCGAGCCCTGTGTATTGATCAGATTCAAAAAAGCAGCATTTAAAGGATCGTCACTGATAACCTGGATAAACAACTGGTCGTTGGACCTGATTTTATACTCTTCGGGTTGCGGACCATGCTCGTATGTCATTCCGGGTTGTAAGCCGTTAAGATAAATCAATTCCTGTAAAGGGGTGCTGCACGACGCAAACAAAAACAGAACGACCAGGGGAAGTCCCGCTTTTTTTGTAAATAATTTAATGGTTGACACATTCATAGTTTTATATAATGCACGACAAAAGTAACAATTATTTTGTTCGAAACCGATGGAAAAGAAACAAAGCTACGGAATTGAACGGGCGAATCCAAGAACAAGTATTTGGAAACGATTACAATAAACAACTTAGCTGTTTTGCTCGCTTTCCAAATAGTGAATACCTGCTTTATGCTGTATCTCTTTTTTATGTTATATTGAATTGCCTGTATTGTATATTGTGGTTTGATATTCAGTTTTTTATGGAATTATATCGCTTGAAGAAATCTTTGTTTTTTATGGATAAAGGACATTCAACTTTAAATATTTGTTAATGTATAACCGGGGCTGCCTGCTTAACAAAAAAATAATCTTCTGATCGTTTTGTCTAATGAGCTGAACAATTGGCTTTTTGGATACGGACGTAAAAAAAGTGAAGAAATAACGGGGAATTCCATTGAGCTTGCTATTGAAAAAAAGAAATGCATTTTATATCTTGCGTCTGTTTTTGAGTAAATAATTTACTCATTGCAGCATCCCAAAACGCCGCGGAGGTTACAGACGATGTAACTGAGGAGGCGGAGCTGTATAAATTGGTTAACAAAAAACACATAAACATGAAATCTGCATTACCCAAAATCAAACACCTTATTTCACCCGCCGGAAAGTCAGTATTCACCGACTTCATTTCACCAATAAGAAATAAATAATCTTCCTGTATTTCTCCGAAAAATCTTTTTTGCCAAAAAATAAGAGGCTCCGGGGATAATAAGTAAGGGAAGAAGACAGTTTAGATAAGATAGCTTCAGTTTAAACAGTATATGAAACAATTCAGACTTCAGAAAATTATTTTTATTTTACCCCTGTTTTTTTGTGTTATGCTGGCAACAGGCCAGAATGTGCAGTCTGTGGATGTAAAAGAACTCTCCGATTCGGATATTGAAAAGGTAAGAAAACAGATGCAGGATGCCGGTCTTACTGAACAGGAGGCAATAAACCTGGCCCGGCAAAGAGGGGCAAGCGAAGCACAAATCCGTGAGTTTCAACAACGGCTGCGTGAAGGTGCGGTTTCTATCGATAGTTTATCTGCCGTTTCCAACGCCGAATACAATATGGAAGCTATGAAAGACAGTTCTTTGTCTGTTCGGAAAGATACCTTTAACACAGCGGTAAATATATTTGGTTTTTCTCTTTTTAATAATAAAAAGCTCAGCTTTGAACCCGGAGCAAACATTCAAACGCCTAAAAACTATGAGATTGGAATAGGCGATCAGTTAATTATAAATGTATGGGGGAATTCACAAAACAATTACGAATTAACCGTGAATCAAAACGGGCAGATCATTGTTCCCGATGTGGGGCCGGTATATGTTGCAGGCATGCCATTTCGCGATGCCGAAAGTAAAATAAAACAAAGGCTTACTTCCATTTATGCGGATATGGGAGGGAACAATCCGCAAACTTTTGCCCAGATCAATATCGGTGAATTACGGGCCATAAGGGTAAATATAGTTGGAGAAGTGATGTCTCCCGGAACCTATACACTCCCGGCAACTTCCACTGTTTTTAATGCATTGTATCTCTCCGGAGGACCCGATACCATAGGATCTTTCAGAAACATTAAAATCATTCGTGATAATAAATTATTTCAAACGGTGGACATCTATAAATTTATTGTGGATGCCGATCCTTCAGACAACATTTCCTTAAAAGATGAAGACATTATTTTTGTTCCTCCGGTGGAAAGACGTGTGGAGGTGCGCGGCGAATTCCGCCGGAATACCCGTTTTGAAATAAAAGAGGAAGAGACCCTGGACGATTTGTTTCGTTTTGCCGGTGGATTTACCGGGAATGCCTGGCTGGCTCAGGTGCATGTGTACCGGAAAACACAACAAGGGCTGCAGATTATTGATGTACTTCACGAGAACGCAGAAAACACAATACTAAAGGATGGCGATAGAATTGTGAGCCGCAAAATAAGCGAAGAATTTGAAAACAGGATTACAATTGAAGGTGCTGTTTATCAGCCGGGAGAATACCAGTGGGAGGAGGGAGTCACCTTGTCGGCATTGATTCAGAAAGCCGGCGGACTCAAAAAGGACGCCTTTCAGAACCGGGGCATGATTACCCGTGAGAATCCCGATAAAACCAAATCAAATATTCCCTTTGACGTAGGCGATGTAGTGGCTCGGAAATCGGATATTGTTCTTCAGCCGGAAGACAGTGTCCTGGTGAAATCTTTATTCGATTTACGTGAAGAACCTTATATCTCGGTTTCAGGAGAAGTGTTAACGCCTGGCGAATTTCATTTCTCAGATGGAATGACCCTGGGAGATGCTGTTTTTGTGGCTGACGGATTTACCGAGGGCGCCGATAGTACATTTATCGAGGTAGCCAGAAGACTTTCGTATAAAGAAGCAGCACAGGTAAACAACCAGCTGGTTCACATTTTCACTTTTAAACTCGACCGGGATCTTCGTTTACAACAGGGAGATGCACAGTTTAAATTACAGCCTTTTGACCAGATTTCCGTACGTCAGGCACCCGGTTTTCGCAATGCAGGTAAAGTCACCGTAAAAGGTGAAGTAAAATATGCTGGGCAGTATGCCATCAGTGAAAAAGGGCAGCGCATTTCTGATTTGGTGATTATGGCAGGGGGAATTACACAATATGCTTTTGCGGAAGGAGCTACTTTTGAGCGTACAAATCCTATTCTTGGCTCTGAAAATATTGCGGTGGATCTGCCGGCGATTTTAGCCGGAGCCGGAGGACATAACGACCTGTTTTTGCGCGACGGCGATGTTTTATTTATTCCGGAGTACATACAAACCGTAAAAGTAAGCGGCAGTGTACAAAACCCGTTTTCTCTTACTTATGAAAAAGGGGTGTCATTTAAAAGTTATATTGAACGCAGTGGTGGTTTTGATTCCCGGGCATTACGCAGAAAAGCCTATGTGAAATATGCCAACGGTTCAACCGCGTCAAAAAAAGGGTTTATTTTTAAAAGCTATCCTAAAGTCCTGCCGGGAAGTGAAATTATTGTTCCCGAAAAACCCGCAAAAGAAAACAACAATACGAGTCAGTGGCTCGCTGTTGCAAGTACATTTTCTTCGATTGCCGTTGCTATTGCTGCTGTGTTGAGATAGAAATAAAAATGGAACGTTATTTGTTTCGGATTAAAATCATTTCCTCCCGGGGAAATTTAAATTGAACAGTTACGCAACCAATTGCCCCGTTATCTGTCTAATAGTGGTAAAAGGTGCAATTTTAAGTGCTTATGTCAGAAAATAGAATAAAAGATAAAACGGTTCAGGACAGTGACGAGATTGATTTGCTGGAATTGATAAAAACAGTGTGGGGGGGAAGAAAAACGATCATAAAAACACTGCTTGTTTTTACCCTAATCGGGGGGATTGTTGCAATACTGTCACCCAAACAGTTTACCGCATCCACAACACTTGTACCGCAAACATCAAAAGGTTCATCTAATCTTGGCGGCTTGTCGTCGCTCGCGTCCATGGCAGGTTTTAATCTGAATATGTCACAGGGAATGACCGAATTAACACCCCAGGTATATCCTCAGATAATTCAAAGTGCACCCTTTCAGCTGGAGATCATGAACAGCACTTTTACTTTTGAGGGTGTAGCGCAGCCGGTGAGTCTCGTGACCTATTATACCGATTATTATCAACCCGGAATTCTGGCGGTAGTAAAAAAATACACCATTGGTCTCCCCGGAGTCGTGTTAAAATCTGTTCGTGGAGAAAAGGAAACAGCGACAACAGAAACAGAAACGGATAAAACAACGCTTAAACTGACAAACGAACAGGAAAAAGTGAGAAAATTGCTGGCTAATAATCTTTCGCTGGATGTTAACGATAAGGAGGGGGTTATCAACTTAAGTGCTGTTTTCCATGAACCGGAACTGGCAGCACAGGTAACACAAAAAGCCAAAGTGCTTTTACAACAGTACATCACCGACTTCAGGGTGGAAAAAGCAGAAGCTCAGCGTGATTTTATTCAGGAGAGATACAACGAGAAAAAGCAGGAATTTGAACAGACACAGGCACAGTTGGCCGGATTTCGCGACAGAAATAAAAATGTAATCAGTGCCCTGGCCCGGACCGAGGAAGAACGTCTGGAAAATGAATATCAGCTGGCTTTTAATGTCTATTCAGAACTGGCACAACAACTGGAACAGGCACGTATAAAGGTAAAAGAAGAAACTCCGGTCTTTTCTATTATCAAACCGGTGATGATTCCGCTCGAAAAATCAAAACCCAACCGCCCGCTTATCCTTGCGGTATGGGTATTTCTTGGATTGGTTGCCGGAATCGGATGGATCTTTGGAAAAGAATATCTGGCCGGTCTGCGGGAATCATTGTCAGAGCATGAAAAGGAAGAACAATCCAAAAAGAGCGGTCAAAATGGATACTCGACGCTTGAAGAGGAAAAAGAAAGAAAATTGCATGTGGTTGTCAATCGCGACTACAAACAGCAGAATAAATTTTAAGAGACAGTTTGATTGAGATGAAAGATGAGAGGGTGAACACTGAGAGGGTGAGCACCGTGTAGTAAGAAAATGAGACTGTGAGCACTGGGAAGGTGAGAGATGAGAAATGAACAGCGAACGTTTTTTTTTTTTAATAGAAGTTAAAGACAAAAATATCCGGTTGCCAGCCCTGCCCAACAAGGGAAAAGCTGACGCATGAATTTGAGCTGGCAAAGAGTTTAAAAGAATTATAAACACAATAGAATTAGATAGAAAGTTAAAAACTTTTAATAATCCGCCTCCGGCGGATAAAGGTGCGTAGGCCTGCCAAAGTAGCCCGGGCCGGTGCAGGCCTAAAGCGTTGAAGGATAACTTTGGCTTGATTCTTTTGAATACTTTTCTCATCTAAGGAGAAAAGTATTTGGGGCTCGGGGCAACGCCCCGTTAAGAAGCAGAGATGAGGATTGAGACTTTGAGCACTGGGAAGAGAGAGGGTGAGAGAGGTGAGTGATGAGAAATGAGTGGCAAACGTTTTATATAGAAAAATTCAAAGACTAAAAAATAAAAAAAGGAAAAGAGATCATGTTAAGAACGGACCCGCCTAAGAGTAAAAGCGTGAAGAAAATAAATGAAGTGCAGCGTTAAAAATCTTTTCTGTTTGACTCCAAGCTATAGCGAAGGAGGAGTTTAAAAGATTTTAGTGAAACGGAATTAATTTTTAGCTTTTAATCTTGAGCGGTGGCTTTTTTTGATTCCTTTTTTCAGCTATAGGAAAAAAGGAATTGGGGTTCGGGGCAACGCCCCGCTGAGAAGCAGAGTTGAGCAGTGAGAATATGCATTGAGTATCTCTTATCCATTCATTAAAAAAAACAATAAGTTTTGATATACGAGATTTCCTGAGGAGTCAGCGACGAAGGAAACTTATCACTTTGAGCACCACTACAGTGCGGAGAGAAAAAAAGGAATCAATACCCCGGAAAATAAAAAAGACCCAAAAACAAAAACAATAAAACTTTAAGAAGAAAATAAGAAACAAAATCTTAGCCGGAAGCTAAGAGCTTTCTGCTTCCCGGTTATTCGCCACCGGTTATTTATCAAAGAGAATATGCTTCATTCCATTATAACATCCAAAACCCGGATTAAACTTTTACTCAAGTTTTTTCTAAATACACGGACAAAAAGTTATTTGCGTCACCTGGAACAGGAGTTTGGCGAATCGTCCAATGCCATCCGTGTGGAGTTAAACCGTTTGGAGGCAGCCGGATTGTTAACGGCTGAAATGAGTGGAAACAGAAAGTATTTTAGTGCCAATACTGCTCACCCTTTATTTGATGACATCAACAGCATTCTTAAAAAATTTGTAGGCATCGATCAAATCATTGAACGTATTACGAGCAAAGTGGGCGATTTGGAAGCTGCATTTATTACCGGTGATTTTGCCAAAGGACGCGATTCACAGATCATCGATTTGGTACTGACAGGTGAAAACCTGGACAGAAAATATATCCACAAACTGGTGGAAAAAGCAGAAAATATGATCGGGCGAAAAATTCGTTATCTCGTTCTAACTGCGGAACAGATGGTGGAAGTTTTTAAAGATAAACCACGTCTTTTGATTTGGAAAGCAGACCTTGATGAAGAGGGTGAGAAGAGAGATGAGCAGTGAGCGATGAGACGGTGTGGAAGAGAGAAGATGAGATAGTGAGCGATGAGAGATGAGCAGGAAGACAATGAGAGGGTGAGCACCGAGTAGTAAGAAAATGAGACTTTGAGCACTGGGAAGAGGGAAGATGAGATGGTGAGAGAGGTGAGTGATGAGAAATGAGTGGCAAACGTTTTACATAGAAAATAGAAGTCAAAGACTAAAAAATAAAAAAGGAAAAGAGATCATGTTAAGAACGGACCCGCCTAAGAGTAAAAGCGTGAAGAATTAGCCTTATTAGCACTTAAAGATCATCATTTAGGTGACCTAAAAGGTTTTTGATTACAAAACAAGGAAAGGGAAATTATGAGGGCTAAAGAAGCAGTGCTGTTTGACCCGACGAAGGAAGGGGAGTTTGCACTGCGTGGATTTACCTGTCCGTAGTTTTGTTTCAAAAAGATTTTCAGTCTTGGCTCGGAAATGCCTTCCTCGTGTTTACTCTTTGTGTCAAGACAAAGAGTAAAGCCCGTCTGGCAAGACAAAAGTATTTGGGGTTCGGGGCAACGCCCCGTTAAGAAGCAGAGATGAGCGGTGAGTAGTAAGACAATGAGACGTTGAGCACTGGGAAGGTGAGAGATGAGAAAGTGAGCGGAGAGAAATGAACAGCGAACGTTTTTTATAAAAAATAGAAGTCAAAGACAAAAATAGCCGGTTGCCAGCCCTGCCCAGCAAGGGAAAAGCTGACGCACGAATTTGAGCTGGCAAAGAGTTTTAAAGAATTATAAACACAATAGAATTAGATAGAAAGTTAAAAACTTTTAATAATCCGCCCCCTGCGGATAAAGGTGCGTAGGCCTGCCAAAGTAGCCCGGGCCGGTGCAGGCCAAAAGCGTTGAAGGATAACTTTGGCTTGATTCTTTTGAATACTTTTCTCATCTAAGGAGAAAAGTATTTGGGGCTCGGGGCAAAGCCCCGTCGAGAAGCAGAGACGAGGATTGAGACGGTGAGAAGAGAGCGATGAGTAGTGAGATGATGAGACAGTGAGAAATGAGTAGCGAAAGTTTTATATAGAAGTTAGAGTTCAAAGACTAAAACATAAAAAAAGAACAAACAACACGTTAAGAACGGATCCGCCAGAGAGTAAAAGCGTAAAAGAGAGAGCTCTGAGAGGGTGAGCACTGAGACGGTGTGAAGAGAGCGATGAGATAGTGAGCACTGAGACGATGAGAGTGTGTGAGACGAAGAGCGCTATGATTGTAAGAAAGGCGCGCAGGGTGAAAATTTGGCCCGGGCCGGCGAAGGCTAAAAGCGTGGAAGGATGAAACGAACATGGGGATACAAAATCTTATTTTCATGGATTTCATGCCCATTGTGAGTTCCACGGGTTACGATAGTCGGATTAGCTTTGAACTCATTTTTAATCAAAGTAGGTATAACTCAAATCATATACCAGAGAAGTGAAATTTTCTTGATTTTTCTTTGCTTCCGTTTCTTTTCATCAAGGAAAAGAAATGAAGTGGCGTTCGGGGCAACGCCCCGTTGAGAGTAAGAGATGAGTGGTGAGAGGGCGAGCACCGTGTAGTAGGAAAATGAGACTGTGAGCACTGGGAAGGTGAGAGATGAGAAAGTGAGCGGTGAGAAATGAACAGCGAACGTTTTTTATAAAAAATAGAAGCTAAAGACAAAAATAGCCGGTTGCCAGCCCTGCCCAACAAGGGAAAAGCTGACGCACTAATTTGAGCTGGCAAAGAGTTTTAAAGAATTGTAAACATAATAGGATTAGATAGAAAGTTAAAAACTTTTAGTAATCCGCCCCCGGCGGATAAAGGTGCGTAGGCCTGCCAAAGTAGCCCGGGCCGGTGTAGGCCTAAAGCGTTGAAGGATAACTTTGGCTTGATTCTTTTGAATACTTTTCTCATCTAAGGAGAAAAGTATTTGGGGTTCGGGGCAACGCCCCGTTAAGAAGCAGAGATGAGCGGTAAGTAGTAAGAATATGAGAGGGTGAGCACCGAGACGATGAGAAGAGAGCGAGGAGATAGTGAGCGGTGAGAAATGAGTAGCAAACGTTTTATATTCATCTTTCTATGTATCAATAAAAATATACTTTTAAACATTGACCATTGAAACCTACATAGTAATCGCAACCTTTATTTTTCTTATTGTTGCTTTTTTACTGGAAGCTATGCGTCCGGGCCTGATCCTGTTTAGCGCAGCAATCATCTTTCTGGCTACGGGTATTATTTCAGCAGAAGAAATGGTTGCCGGATTTTCCAACAACGGAATTATAACCATTGCCGTGTTGTTTCTGGTAAATGAAGGAATAAAACAAGCGGGACTGATTACCCGGTTGGCTCAAATTTATCTCCCGCGAAAAAAAAGCCCGATGCCTATCCTTATTCCAAGGATTATGATTCCTGTTTCGTTGTTTTCGGCATTTTTAAATAACCTGCCTATCGTAGTAAATGTCACTCCTTTGCTTATTAAATGGGCAGATATGATGCACTTTTCATATAAAAAATTTCTTATTCCTCTTTCCTACGCTGCGATTTTTGGCGGTATGTGCACCCTGATCGGAACTTCTTCTAATCTTGTGGTTCACGGCTTGATGATTGAAAGAGGATTGCAGGGATTTCATCTTTTTGAGCTCGGAAAACTGGGATTGGTTATCTCTCTGTTTGGAATTATATACATGGCACTGGTGAGTAACTGGCTGCTTCCCGGAAAAAAAATGCGCATCATGCGGGGAATAACAGAAACAAAGGATTACTATTACAATCTGCAGCTCAAAGAAAACAGTTCTCTCATCGGACAGGCTGTTGAAAGTTCTTCCGTTTCCGGGTTAAACGGATTGCAGTTGTATTGTGTGGAACGTAAGGGAAAAACATTATATCCGGGGAAAAACAATATCCGCTTAAGACAAAACGATGATATTCTGGTGATGGGTACCTCCGACCGTTTAAATTATATCCTTGCACACAAGGACATAAAACTCAAGGGAGAGGAATACCTGCATAATGAATCTCCCGGTGATTTAAAACAATACGAAGTCGTACTTTCACCCCGTTTTGCCGGACTGGGATTAACCGTTACCGAATACAACTTTTTTGAACACTTTAACGCCGTTGTTCTTGCTATCCACCGGAATGGCGAAAGGATTACTTCCAATCTGAACAAGCTCAAACTCAAGGTGGGTGACAATGTCGTGCTGCTTTCCACCGACCAGTTTCTGAGTAACTGGGAAACATCACATATGTTTTATCTGGTGAATTATCTGCAGGATTACCGTGTGGGAAAAACATCACGTACACGGTGGATTGCCCTGGTAATTCTTGCTGCAATGGTGCTGGGTATTGTTATCAATGAACTGGTATCCTGGGGCTATGGAATGCGTTTGAATATTTTTCTTTTTGTGGCAGCGGCGGCCATTCTGCTGGTGTGGCTAAAAATATTACCACCTCAGAACTATACCAAAAACATCAGTTGGGATCTGATCATATCAGTAGCCTCAGCTTTTGCAATCAGTAAAGGGATTCAGAACTCCGGTATTGCTCAGTCGATGGCACAGGATGCTGTCAATGTAGTAAAATCCATTGGCCCGGCAGGAGTGCTTGCAATCATCTATATCGTCACCGCCATATTAACCGAAATTATCACCAACAATGCCGCCGTAGCGCTTGTATTTCCGGTGGCTGTACTGGCAGCTGAGCTGTTGGGAGTCAGCGCCAAACCTTTTTTTGTGGCGATTGCCATAGCCGCTGCCTCCAGTTTTATGACCGCCCGTGGGTACCGGGCAAATCTGATCATCAAATCCATTGGGAAATATTCATACCGGGATTTTTTACGCATCGGAACACCCATGCAGATAATCGCTTTTATGGTTAGCGTGTGGCTGATACCCTATTACTGGCCGTTTTGAGAAAAGAGAAGATGAGATAGTGAGCACTGGGAAGGTTGAGCGCTGAGATGATGAGAATGTGTGCACTGAGACCGTGAGAAGAGAGATATGAGCGTCGAGTAGTGAGCACTGAGACGGTGAGAAGAGAGCGATGAGAAATGAGCAGGAAGACAATGAGACGTTGAGCACTGAGACGATGAGAGTGTGTGAAAGGAGAAGAAGAGCGCTATGATTGTAAGAAAGGCGCGCAGGGTGAAAATTTGGCCCGGGCCGGCGCAGGCTAAAAGCGTGGAAGGATGAAACGAACATGGGGATACAAAATCTTATTTTCATGGATTTCATGCCCATTGTGAGTTCCACGGGTTAAAAGGAGTCGATTAACTTTGAACTCATTTTTTAATCAAAGTAGATAAAACTCAAATTATATACCAGGGAAGTGAAATTTTCTTGATTTTTCTTTGCTTCCGTTTCTTTTCATCAAGGAAAAGAAATGAAGTGGGGTTCGGGGCAAAGCCCCGTTAAGAAGCAGAGACGAGGGTTGAGACTTTGAGCACTGAGACGGTGAGAAGAAAGCGATAAGATATTGAGCGATGAGAAATGAGTAGCGAACGTTTTATACAGAAAATAAAAGTCAAAGACTAAAATAGCCGTTGCCAGCCCTGCCCAACAAGGGAAAAGCTGACGCACGAATTTGAGCTGGCAAAGAGTTTTAAAAAATTATAAATACAATAGAATTTAGATAGAAAGTTAAAAACGTTTAATAATCCGCCCCCGGCGGATAAAGGTGCGTAGGCCTGCCAAAGTAGCCCGGGCCGGTGCAGGCCTAAAGCGTTGAAGGATAACTTTGGCTTGATTCTTTTGAATACTTTTCTCATCTAAGGAGAAAAGTATTTGGGGCTCGGGGCAACGCCCCGTTAAGAAGCAGAGATGAGCGGTGAGTAGTGAGAAAATGAGAGGGTGAGCACTGAGACGGTGAGAAGAGAGCGATGAGTAGTGAGATGATGAGACAGTGAGAAATGAGTAGCGAAAGTTTTTTACGAAAAATAGAAGTTAAAGACAAAAATCGCCATTGCCAGCCCTGCCCAACAAGGGAAAAGCTGACGCACGAATTTGAGCAGGCAAAGAGCTTTAAAGAGTTATAAACACAATAGAATTTAGATAGAAAGTTAAAAACTTTTAATAATCCGCCCCCGGCGGATAAAGGTGCGTAGGCCTGCCAAAGTAGCCCGGGCCGGTGCAGGCCAAAAGCGTTGAAGGATAACTTTGGCTTGATTCTTTTGAATACTTTTCTCATCTAAGGAGAAAAGTATTTGGGGTATGGGGCAACGCCCCGTTAAGAAGCAGAGATGAGGATTGAGAAAAGCAATAAATTAAGAATACTAAAACAAAAAAACGTACAATCCTCATATTATTCAAATAAGTTCAGGGTGACGTACGTTCTATAAAACATCACAGACTCAAAATATAATTGTTATTATTCCATGAACTATAAAAACCAAATCCTTAAAAAAATAGCCCAAAACCGGGAAGTTGTTGGTATTATCGGCTTGGGGTATGTAGGGTTGCCTCTTGCTGTGAACTTTGCCGGTTCCGGGGTAAAAGTATTTGGTTTTGAACAGTCATCTGATCGGGTAAACAAAATCAACCGGGGCGAAAACTATATCAGCGACATAGCGGATAAGGTCCTGCGGGAAGTGGTATTGGACAATAAAACCCTTATCGCTACTTCCGACTATTCAAAAATCAGTGAATGCGATGCGATTATCATATGTGTACCAACACCATTGGATCGTTTTCACAAACCCGACATGACATATATTGAGTCTGCCTGCATTGAAACCGGTAAAAACATCAAACCCGGCACTTTTATTTGTCTGGAAAGTACCACATACCCCACCACCACTGAAGACTTTATGCTGCCTATTATACTTGAAGCCACTAAAAGCAACCCGCACTTTAACGAAACTGTCATCCCGAACGAAGCGGAGCGAAGTGAGGGATCTCATAATACCGGCACCGATCCCAACCTCCCCCCCACGGGGGGATTGAGGGGGGCTACTCCTTTCTGGCTGGCCTACAGCCCTGAAAGAGTAGATCCCGGCAACAAAAACTACCACACCCGGAACACTCCCAAGGTGCTGGGCTCTCTTACTCCCGACGGACTCGAAATCGGACAGGCGCTTTACAAAAAAGCCGTTGACACCATCCACCCCGTGAGTTCACCCCGAGTGGCTGAAATGGTAAAAATTCTCGAAAATACCTACCGGCTGGTCAACATCAGCCTGATTAATGAACTGGCACTCTTAGCCGGAAAAATGGACATCAACATATGGGAAGTCATTGAAGCGGCAAAAACAAAACCCTTTGGTTTTGAGGCTTTTTATCCCGGGCCCGGTGTAGGCGGACACTGTATCCCGCTTGACCCTTTTTACCTGGAGCACATTGCCAAACGATACAATTTCGACCTCTCCATGATTCATGCAGCAGGTCATATCAACATGCGGATGCCGCATTACATGTACATCAAAATCGCAGCTGCCCTTAACCGGCAGCAGAAGGCAGTAAGCGGCAGTACCATTCTCTTTCTGGGTGTCGCTTTTAAACCCGATATCAACGATGAACGGGAATCTCCGGCACTCCGGATTATGGATATCCTGTTTTTTAAAGACGGGAAAGTGACCTACCACGACCCCTATATCCCGGAGGTACAAACAAACGAAGGAAATATCTTTTATTCCTTAGATTTAGATGAGGAAACCATAAAAAATGCCGACTGTGTCGTCCTCACCACCAACCACTCGGTATTTGATATCAAAAAGATACAAAAACATGCCCGACTCATTGTCGACCTGCGAAATATGATAAAAGAAGCAGATGACAAGGTGTATAAATTATAAACCAGTGATGCGTCAATCTCAACGTATTCTCATAACTATAGGAATACTTTGGAAAAAGCATTGAGACGATAAGAAGACAGATGGGGGAGCACTGAGACGGAGAGAGATGAGAGCGGTGAGTAGTGAGAGAGTGAGCACCGGGACGATGAGAGCGTGTGAATGTAGAAGAAGAGCACTATGGTTATGAGAAAGGCGCGCAGGGTGAAAATTTGGCCCGGGCCGGCGTTGGCTAAAAGCGTGGAAGGATGAAACGAACATGGGGATACAAAATCTTATTTTCATGGATTTCATGCCCATTGTGAGTTCCACTGGTTACGATAGTCAGATTAACTTTGAACTCATTTTTAATCAAGGTAGATAAAACTCAAATCATATACCAATGAAGTGAAATTTTCTTGATTTTTCTTTGCTTCCGTTTCTTTTCATCAAGGAAAAGAAATGAAGTGGGGTTCGGGGCAAGGCCCCGTCGCTGGTAAGAGATGAGCGGAGAGAAAGTGAGCACTGAGACGATGAGAAAAGAGTAGCGAACGTTTTTCATAAAAAATAGAAGTTAAAGATAAAAATAGCCGGTTGCCAGCCTTGCCCAACAAGGGAAAAGCTGACGCACTAATTTGAGCTGGAAAAGAGTTTTAAAGAATTATAAACACAATAGGATTAGATAGAAAGTTAAAAATTTTTAATAATCCGCCTCCGGCGGATAAAGGTGCGTAGGCCTGCCAAAGTAGCCCGGGCCGGTGCAGGCCTAAAGCGTTGAAGGATAACTTTGGCTTGATTCTTTTGAATACTTTTCTCATCTAAGGAGAAAAGTATTTGGGGCTCGGGGCAAAGCCCCGTTAAGAAGCTGGGATGAGGATTGAGACTTTGAGCACTGGGAAGAGAGAAGATGAGAGGGTGAGTGATGAGAAATGAGTGGCAAACGTTTTATATAGAAAAAGTCAAAGACTAAAAATAAAAAAAGATCATGTTAAGAACCGACCCGCCTAAGAGTAAAAGCGTAAAAGAGAGAGCTCTGAGAGGGGGAGCACTGAGAAGGTGAGAAGGGAGATGAGCAGTGAGCGGTGAGAGTGTGTGAAAGAAGAAGAGCGCTATGATTATAAGAAAGGCGCGCAGGGTGAAAATTTGGCCCGGGCCGGCGAAGGCTATGAGGGGAGAAGGATAAAATTTTCTTGATTTTTCTTTGCTTCTGTTTCTTTTCATCAAGGAAAAGAAATGAAGTGGGGTTCGGGGCAAGGCCCCGTCGCTGGTAAGAGATGAGCGGAGAGAAAGTGAGCATTGAGACGATGAGAAAAGAGTAGCGAACGTTTTACATAGAAAAAGAAGTCAAAGGATAAGACCTATAAAAAGAACAGACGACACGTTAAGAACGGACCAGCCTAAGAGTAAAAGCGTGAAGAATAACCATACTAGCACTTAAAGATCATTATTTAGGTGACCTAAAAGTTTTTGATTACAAAACAAGGAAAGGGAAATTATGAGGGCTATTGAAGCAGTGCTGTTTGACCCGAAGAAGGAAGGGGAGTTTGCACTGCGTGGATTTACCTGTCCGTAGTTTTGTTTCAAAAAGATTTTCAGTCTTGGCTCGGAAATGCCTTCCTCGTGTTTACTCTTTGTGTCAAGACAAAGAGTAAAGCCCGTCTGGCAAGACAAAAGGAATTGGGGTTTGGGCCAAAGCCCGGGTAAGAAACAGAGTTGAGCGGTGAGTAATGAGAAAATTAGACTGTGAGCACTGAGACGATGAGAAAGTAATACATGATTCAGCAATTAATTGTTGAAGATTAATAAACTTCAAAATTTAATAATTGCAGTTGTTGAAAGAAGGCTTATATCAAAGCATCCAACAAATCTTGAAATAAGAACATTCGTATCCCTAAGATAAATCGAGGTACGATTTCCAGGGGAACTTGCGACAAACGATTTTTTTGATTTTAGATACAATATTCTATATGCAAAACCACATTTACACAACTTTTGACAAGATCAAGGATCGCTATGCAAAAGAAATCTATTTAAAACAACAGGCAAAGGTGATCTGGTTTACCCTGTGAAATGATGGCAAATTTTTTCGATGAATATTATTGGGTTTATGTACTAAAGAGTATAAAAGATGGTAAATACTATACAGGGTATACCAAAGATTTGCCATCAAGATTTGAGGCTCATCAAAATGGACTCGTTGAGTCCACTAAAAATAGGAGACCTTTCAAATTAATTTACTTTGAAGGATGTCTTAACCAGCAGGATGCAACTAAACGAGAAAAACATTTGAAAACACATTATGGGAAAATGTATTTGGGTAATCGTCTCAAATCTTATTTCACAGGGTGAACACGGTTTTATGGAATAAAAAATATAATCACATTATGGAAAAAAATATATACACTACATTCGATAAAATAAAGGGCCGTAGTGCTAAAGAAATTTATTTAAAACAACAAGGTAAAGTTATTTGGTTAACCGGGTTATCCGGCTCCGGAAAAACTACACTGGCCAGTGCACTGGAAAAACGCCTGTTTGAACTGAATTATTTTTGCCAGATTCTTGATGGCGACAACGTTCGTTCAGGTATCAACAAAAACCTGAAGTTTACTGAAGAAGACCGTCTGGAAAATATCCGGCGTATTGCTGAAGTCTCCAAGCTGTTTATGAACTGTGGGATTATCCTGATTTGTTCGTTTATCAGTCCAACCAATGAAATGCGTCATATGGCACGCGAGATTATTGGTGAAGACGATTTTCTGGAGGTGTTTGTAAACACACCTTTGGAAGTATGTGAACAGCGCGATCCTAAAGGACTTTACAAAAAAGCAAGAGCCGGAGAGATTAAAAATTTTACCGGTATTTCATCTCCTTTTGAGCTTCCCGATAATCCGTTTTTGGAAGTTGTCAATACCAGTCCCGATATCAGTGAAACAGTAACAGAAATGTTAAAAGCCATTATCCCGGAGATTAAGTTTGATCCTTTAGTGAGTTTATAAACAACCAAAAGAAAAAACATGAAATTACTAAATCATATTTTTTCCCTTTATAAGGGAGATATCTGCGTGAGGAATGCAGCGGTGATGACAGAGGGGGCTTTTTTATGTCAGTAAAACCACGCCGGCACCTGGCAAAAGCAATAACCTGGAGAATTATTGCATCATTGACCACATTTATGATCGGATGGGTCGTTACCGGAGACTTAAATTTTGGAATGACCATTGGCGCAGCTGATGTTGTTATCAAAATTGTACTTTATTATTTTCATGAACGACTTTGGTATCACTCCAAATTTGGAATTGTGGAAGACGGGCATAAATCCGTCTATCAACCCATTTTTAAAAGAAAACAGAAAGTACAGGAGGCTAAAGTACGGGTAGAATCAGAGGTCGAAGATTTTTGGAAGCACGGCTCTGCGAGTCGCAAAGACGGCGCAGACTTATAACTTTGAGCACATTTTACCTATAAATTGGAAATGTTTACAAATTCCTTTGATTCCCCTCCTTTGGAGGGGTTAGGGGGGGCTTTTACTACCAGTGACCAACAACCATAAAAACGACAACAATGACAACAAATAAAGAATACTCTCTCACAAACCTACGCGAACTGGAAGCCGAAGCGATTCACATCATACGGGAAGTAGCTGCCGAATTTGAAAACCCGGTTATGCTTTACTCGATTGGAAAAGACTCTTCGGTAATGGTCCGGTTAGCAGAGAAAGCCTTTTATCCGGGCAAAGTCCCGTTTCCGTTAATGCATATCGATTCGAAGTGGAAATTCAAAGAAATGGTTGAATTCCGTGACAATTATGCCAAAGAAAAGGGCTGGGATTTGATTGTTCACTACAACAAAGAAGGTTTTGAAAAAGGGATTGGCCCTTTTACCCACGGAAGCAAGGTGCATACCGATGTAATGAAAACACAGGCCCTGTTGGCCGGATTGAATAAATACAAGTTTGACGCCGCTTTTGGAGGCGCCCGCCGCGACGAAGAAAAATCACGTGCAAAGGAACGTATTTTCTCATTCCGTGATAAATTTCACCAGTGGGACCCCAAAAACCAGCGCCCGGAACTGTGGAATATATACAATGCCAAGGTTCACAAAGGTGAATCAATCCGGGTTTTCCCAATTTCTAACTGGACAGAACTCGATATCTGGCAGTACATACGTTTGGAGAATATTCCGATTGTACCGCTTTATTATGCAAAAGAGCGCCCGATTGTTGATATTGACGGCAGCCTGATTATGGTTGACGATGAGCGCATGCCCAAAGAATTACGCGATAAGGCACAAATGCGAAAAGTACGTTTTCGTACCCTGGGATGTTACCCCTTAACAGGTGCAGTTGAATCAGAAGCCGACACCATTGAAAAAATCGTGGAAGAAATGATGACCGTTACTGTTTCTGAACGGACAACCCGTGTTATTGACTTCGACCAGGAAGCAAGTATGGAACAGAAAAAACGAGAAGGGTATTTTTAGGAATGGGAGCCCCACCTAACCTCCCCAAAGGGGAGGAACAAATCGGAGTAAAACAAAACAAAAAATACGAACTCAGCCAGCTCAAAGTCGGCACTTCCTATTAAAGAAACTATTTTATTAAGCTTAGGAATAAATTTTAAGTGAGTATTCAACTAAAATAAATGTTCTGGCTGCGGGCACGTCAAAATTCCGTTGATCGGGCTAAGTTGGCGCTTTGAAAAATCGCAAAGGTTAATTTTGACAAGATTCTTTTTGTTTCGGTTTTCTCATCGGAGAAAAATGAAAACCCGTCCGGTAGGACAAAACACTTTAGTATATGGAAAACATCAATTTAGACATAAAAGCATTTTTAGATCGGGAGCAAAAAAAGGATTTATTACGTGCAGCGTTGACTACGGCGAATCAGACTAATCCCGCGCGACCCCTAAGCCCTAAAGGGGCCAATCCGGCACACCCAATGAATCGATAAAAGAAATTAAAGAACTATAAACACATTAGAATTGGATATAATGTTAAGAACTTTCCATAATCCTGACAACGTCGGGATACGTGCGAAGGATGAAAATTTGGCCCGGGCCAGCGTAGGTTTTATGGGTGGAAGGATAAAATTTTCTTGATTTTTTTGTTTCGTTTTTGCATCAAGGCAAAAATGAAAGTCCGTCTGACAAGACAAAAACAATTTGAATATGGAAAACATCAATTTAGACATAAAAGCATTTCTCGACCAGGACCAAAGAAAAGATTTACTCCGTTTACTGACAGCCGGCAGCGTCGACGACGGTAAATCAACCCTTATAGGCCGGTTAATGTTCGACAGTAAAATGCTGTATGAGGATCAGCTGGCGGCTCTCGAACGCGACAGCAAAAGGGTTGGGCATGCAGGAGAAGACATCGATTATGCGCTTCTTCTCGACGGGCTAAAAGCTGAACGTGAACAGGGAATCACCATTGATGTAGCCTACCGCTATTTTTCAACTGCAAAACGAAAATTTATCATTGCCGACACACCCGGGCACGAGCAGTACACACGGAATATGATAACCGGTGGTTCAACCGCAAACCTGGCCATTATCCTGATTGATGCCCGCCACGGAGTAATCACCCAGACCAAACGCCATACATATCTGGCCAGTCTACTGGGAATAAAACACGTGGTTGTGGCCATAAACAAAATGGATTTGGTGGATTTTAGACAGGAAGTGTTTGAAAAAATCCGAAAAGATTATGAAACCTTTGTGGCCCAGCTCGATATTCCGGATATTCATTATATCCCGCTTTCTGCATTGAAAGGCGATAATGTGGTGGAAACATCGGAACGCACACCCTGGTATCACGGAAACAGTTTACTGGAATTTCTGGAAACAGTTCACATCAGCAGCGACCGTAACTTTACCGATTTGCGTTACCCTGTGCAGTTTGTACTTCGGCCTGATATAAAATTCCGTGGTTTTTCTACTTCGGTAGCTTCCGGAATTATCAAAAAAGGAGACGACATACTGGTACTTCCTTCATTAAAAACGTCGAAAGTTAAATCGATTGTTTCATACGACGGCGAACTGGATTATGCTTTCCCACCGCAGTCGGTAACGGTTACACTGGAAGACGAAATCGACATCTCGCGTGGTGATATGATCGTCCATCCCGACAACCGCCCGCGTGTAGAACGTCATTTTGAAGCCATGCTGGTTTGGATGGATGAAAATGAGATGGACCTTTCCACACCGTTTTACATCAAACACGCCAACAACAATACCAAGGCAAAAATCGACCAGATAAGATACAAAGTGGATGTAAACACACTGGAAAAATCGAATATTGAAAATTTCAAATTAAATGAAATCGGGCGTGTGGTAATTACTACCACAAAGCCTTTGTTTTTTGATCCATATACCCAAAACCGCCAGACCGGTTCATTTATTTTGATTGACCCGGTAACGCATAATACCTGTGCGGTTGGAATGATTATTGACAAACTGGGAAGCAAAAACCTGCCATCAAGAATTACCGATACGGACAAAGAAACCATTGCCAAAGGGAAATCGCTTGTTACCATAGCAGAGCGGCAGAAAAAACTAAACCAGAAAGGAGAAACCATCTGGATTACCGGACTGCACGGTTCAGGTAAAAACGAACTGGCATTCAGCCTTGAAAAGAAATTGTTTGAAAATGGTGCAACAGTGGTTCTTCTCGATGGAAGCTCATTAAGGACGGGACTGAACAAAGAACTTGATTTCTCGCCGGCCGACCGTGCCGAACACCTGCGCCGTGTGGCACACATCAGCAAAATGTTAAACGATCAGGGAATCATTACCATCTGTTCATTTATTTCAAGGAACAGTTCGCTACGGAAACAGATTGCACAAATTATTGGCGAAGAACGGTTTCACCTGTTGTACATGGATGCCACCATGGATTATTGCAAACGAAACAAACCTGAGCTCTACAGTTTAATTGACGAAGGAAAAACTGAAAATGTCCCCGGAATGGATTTGGAGTATGAGACTCCTGCTAATGCTGTGTTGTTTTTAAAACCGGAGAATAACGGGTTGAATATTGATATAGTGTTGGATTATCTGGCAAAAGAGAAAATTTTTCCAAACCAATGATATATGACAACACTGAGACAACCATGACAACAACGACAACAACGACAATTTCGACTTCTTTCCGTTATCTGCTTCGCGTTATCCTTGTTATCTATGTTTGATTTTTTGAGTGCTAATATTTACATTGTCAATTCCGGGCTCTTCTTTTACTATCAGAGACACTCAGTAACCTGTTTTCCAGTACTGGTACTTTCAAGATTCATTCAATAAATTAACTTTGCAACATCAAAATACTATAAATTATGACATTGGGAGTTTAAAAAATCAGGACAGTAAAAATATTAACTGAAGCACTGAATAAATTAGAACCTGTTAAGAAATTTGACGCCCAAAGGCATGTTGATATGGTAAATTTGGAGAAGATGCATTGGAATACCAAAATAGGATAAGGGATGAATGGGGTTAGTGTTATTTCGGATACTAATGCGCTCATTTACCTGCTGAATGGTTCGCAGAAGGCTGCGGAGTATCTTGATTTACCATTGCTTACTTTTGATTCTGACTTTGTCCGTATACCATTGCAGCATCAGAAATAATTAGTAAGCGACCAAAGCTGCACGACAACCATAACCTCCACCACAACAGATTAATAGAATTGCGGTAGCGGAGACTATTAGATGTTATTGTGATAAAATAGGTTTATTTTCAACAATGGCACAGATGGCAAATCTGCGCAAGCAGGGAAAAAAAGGTGAAATTGAAAACCCGCCCGGGGTAGATTTGGAATACGAAAAACCGGATAATGCCAAACTGATCTTCAGGTTTGAAGGGAACGAAATCAATATCGACCGGATTCTGGATTTTTTTCCAAAAATAAAGTTTTCCCTATTTAATTAAATCATTATTGAGAGCGGAATAAAAAGGTTAATTTTGAGGAAATTTTGGGGATAGAAATGAAAAAATTTATCATAATAGGGGTAGCTGGTTACGTAGCAGTAAAGCATTTGAGAGCCGTTAAAACAGTTAGGGGCAAGGTAGTCGCTGCCATCGACCCAAATGATAATCTCGAAATTTTGGATGAATATTTTCCAGAATGTGAATATTTCAAATCAGTTGAAGACGCCCAAACCTTTGTAAATAACAACTCTATTGATTTTATCACGGTTTGTTCGCCATCATACCTGCATGCTCAACATATTCGTTTTGCGTTGGAAAACCAGTGCGATGTAATTTGTGAAAGCCCTTTGGTTTTAACAAAAAAGGAATATGAAGAAGTAAAACACTGGGAAGAAAAGTCAAACAACAAAGTTTATAATGTATTGCAGTACAGGTATAGTTCAGCATTACAAGAATTGAAAAATAATTTTGTTCCGGGAGAGAATGTTTACGTTGATTTTAGAAATTATTCCTACAGGGGAAAATGGTTTAAACAAAGTTGGAAAGGAGAACCGTCTAAATCGGGGGGATTACTCACTATTTTGGGGTATCATTTTTTTGATGCATTAATCTGGATATATGGAAAACCGGTAAAACTGGAAATCAATAAAGAATCGGCTACAGAAATTAAAGGTGTGCTTTCACTTGAAAATGCCACTGTTAATTTTGAACTCAATAATCAGCTTATTGAAATAGAAAAGAGAAGAAAACTGGAAATCGTTATAAATGGGAAAGAAATATCGTTAGGCAAACCGGATGAAGGTTTATTTGAAAAAAGTTATCGTGATATTTTAAACAAAAAAGGATTTGGGATACGTGAGGTAGCAGAGACCATACGTTTGGTTTCAAAGTCTGAATAAATAGTCTCATATTCGGGAAATAATTGATATTGATAAATAAATATAAAAAATCTCTTAATTTATACTAATCTAAAAAGATATGAACCAAACAAAAATAGCTATAGTAGGACTCGGTTATGTAGGTCTGCCATTGGCTGTTGAATTTGCAAAAAAGTATCCTGTTGTTGGTTTCGACATTAAACAGGAACGTATTAAGGAGTTAAATGCGGGACATGACTCCACACTTGAAGTGGATAATAAAAATTTGCAATCCGTGCTTGTCACCCTGAATGGAATTGAAGGGTCTTCCGGGCGAGATGCCGGCCTTTTCCTAACCACCTCTCCCGGGGATATCGCCCAATGTAATATTTTTATTGTAACAGTTCCCACGCCAACAGATAAGAACAATCGTCCTGTACTTACCCCTTTGGTAAAAGCATCTGAAACAGTAGGGAAGGTGCTAAAGAAAAATGATATTGTTATTTATGAATCTACAGTTTATCCCGGTGCAACTGAGGAAGACTGCATCCCTGTATTGGGAAAGTTTTCAGGATTAACTTTTAACAGAGATTTTTTTGTAGGTTATTCTCCGGAAAGAATAAATCCCGGCGATAAAGAACATACGGTTACCAAAATAAAAAAGGTAACATCCGGTTCTACACCAGAGACTGCGGCAAAAGTTGATGAATTGTATAAATCAGTTATTGTGGCCGGAACTCATTTGGCTCCTTCCATTAAAGTGGCCGAAGCTGCCAAGGTTATCGAAAATTCGCAACGCGACATTAATATTGCTTTTGTAAATGAACTGGCTAAAATATTTAGCCGTCTGGGGATTGATACAAAGGAGGTGTTACTGGCTGCCGGAACAAAATGGAACTTCCTTCCGTTTACTCCTGGTTTGGTAGGTGGGCATTGTATTGGTGTAGATCCTTACTATTTGGCGCAAAAAGCGCAGGAAGTAGGTTACAATCCTGAAATTATTCTTGCCGGCCGGCGTATGAATGACGGTATGGGGGTCTGGGTAGCATCACAAGTTGTAAAATTGTTGATTCACAACGGACATGCCGTGAAAAACAGCAGGATTTTAGTTCTGGGTATCACCTTTAAAGAAAACTGCCCTGATATACGCAATACCAAAGCCATAGATGTTATAAAAGAGCTCAAAGCATACGGCTGTGAAGTGGATGTGTATGATCCCTGGGCAGGTAAAGATGAAGTAGAATTAGAGTATGGATTAAAGCTCGTCGACAATTATACTGATGTGAGATATGATGGGATTGTATTGGCCGTGTCACACAATGAATTCAGGAATATAGATGTGGCAAAATTGCGCAACGGGCATAATGCGGTGATTTACGATATTAAAGGCATCTGGCCAAAAGAGAAAGTGGATGGAAGACTGTAAAGGTTCTTGAAAATTACAGCAGGAGGTTAATGAGACCACTTCGGTCGTTCCTCCCTAGTGGAATCCTGCATTTAAAAAACTTAGGAATACGATTTTCCGAGGGAAGAATGACCGAAGGAATCAGCAAGACTTCCCGAGGAGCTTGCGACGAAGGGAACTTATCACTTTAAGCAGTGAGATAATAAATGAAAGCCTGTACCTACATTGTCACCAACAAAGCCAACAAGGTTTTATACACTGGCGTGACAAGCAATCTGAAAAGTCGCATGGAAAGCCACCAGACAAAAAAGTATCCCAATGCTTTTACAGCGCGGTACAATGCTGACAAGCTGGTCTGGTATGAGGAGTTCGAAAGCATCATTGATGCCAGAGACAGGGAACGGCAACTAAAAGCGGGGAACCGGGCAAGAAAGATAAAGTTAATTGAGAATATGAATCCCGAATGGAAAGACCTATACAAAATATTATAAGAAGCACGAGTCTGCGAGGAGGCACGACGAAGCAGCCCCACGACTTTTAGCAATTAACATGTACAGTATTCCATACCTTCGAAGTACAAAAATGTTATGGAGGCAGGGTATGAGACCACTTCGTCACTTTGTTCCTCGTGGAATCTTGCACTTAATAATTTTTTGTGCACGGATATCTCAGCACAAAACAACATTCGTGGTACGATTTTGCGAGGGAGCAAAGCGACCGCGGCAAACTTATGACTTTTAGCACTTAAAAAATTATGAAAATACTAATTACCGGCGGAGCAGGGTTCATAGGCAGCAACCTAGTTGACCACTTCCTGGAAAAAGGCCACCAGGTCGTTGTCCTCGATAACCTCGCCACCGGTTTTGAAAAAAATATCTACCACCATTACGGGAAAAAAGAATTTAGATTTATAAAAGGCGATATCCGGGATTTGGAAACCTGCCGAAAAGCGGTTAAAGGTTGCGATGGTGTACTACACCAGGCAGCGCTGGGCAGCGTACCCCGTTCCATCAACGACCCGGTTACTTCCAATGAAGTAAATGTAAGCGGGTTTATAAATATGCTGGTAGCAACCCGCGATGAGGGGATTCAGCGTTTTGTCTATGCGGCCAGTTCCAGCACCTATGGCGACAGTAAGGAATTCCCCAAAGTGGAAGAAAGAATTGGCAAGCCCCTTTCGCCTTACGCCGTAACCAAATATGTAAACGAATTGTATGCCGATGTGTTTGCCCGAACCTATAGAATGCAGTGTATAGGCTTACGGTATTTTAATGTATTTGGCCGCCGGCAGGACCCCAACGGTGCTTATGCCGCCGTAATCCCTTTGTGGGTAAAAGCATTTTTGAACCACCAGAGCCCGGTAATTAACGGCGACGGCTCCTACAGCCGAGATTTTACCTACATCGAAAACGTCATCCAAGCCAATGAAAAGGCACTGTTAACACATGCGCAGGATATCATCGAAAGAAAAAAACTTTATGAGGCACGACTTCGCGAGGAAGATGCCGGTCCAGAAGTACGATCTACCGAGGGAGTGGAGCGACCGAAGGGACCTCATACCAACACCACCGAACAAGCAAAGGACAAGAATTTCCCTTCCTCCGGAGGAGGGGTGGCTCCCGAGGATTCGGGAGACGGAGTGGTATCTTCTTTCCACGAAGTATTCAACATCGCCTATGGCGAAAACACCACGCTCCTCAAACTTTTTGATGCACTAAAACAAAACCTCGCCCGTTTTGATGAAATAATAGCTACAATTGAACCGGATTTCCGGGAGTTTAGGGTTGGGGATATTCCACATAGTTTAGCAAATATTGAAAAGGCAAAAGCTACACTTGAGTATAAGCCTTTGTATAGCGCAGCTAATGGGTTTGAGAAGGCGTGTGAGTGGTATTGGCAAAATTTGAAATAATTATTCAATAATGGAGCATATTTATACGACATTTGACAAAATTGAAGATCGCACAGCCAAAGAAATCTATCTAAAACAGCAGGCAAAAGTGATCTAGTTTACTGGTTTGTCAGGTTCAGGAAAACTATACTGGCCAGTGCACCGGAAAAACGGTTGTTTGAACTCAACTATTTTTGCCAGATTCTTGATGGCGATAACGTTCGCTCGGGTATCAACAAAAATCTGAAGTTTACAGAAGAAGACTGTTTGGAAAATATCCGGCGTATTGCTTAAGAGACTGTTTTGATTTTATTTTTAGAAGTATTATGATGTATTTTTTGTTTTAGTCAAGGCGAATTTGACGCGAATAGCAGTAGCTATTTAAGGAAAATTCAACGCAGTATAAACGAAAAAGACATATAATAAAATAAATGGATAAATTCAAAACAGTCTCTAAGTATTAAAATTGTTTATGAACTGCGGGATTATCCTGATTTGTTCGTTCATAAGCCCAACCAATGAAATGCGTCACATCGTACGTGAGATTATAGAAAAAGAAGATTTTCTGGAGGTGTTTGTGAATACGCCGTTGGAAGTTTGCGAGAAAAGAGACCTCAAAGGAATATATAAAAGGACAAGATCCGGAGAAATAAAGAATTTTACGTGAATTTCATCTCCTTTTGAGATTCCTAATAATCCGTTTTGGAAGTTATTAATACCTATTTTGATATCAAAGAAACCGTGACAGAGATGTTGAAAGCGATTATCCCTGAAATCAAGCTTGATCCCTTAGTGAGCCTGTAAGCAACAGGAAGAAAAGGGATAGGACCGCTTCGTCCTTCGAGTCCTCAGTGCCTCGCAGAACCTTACGACTTAAAAATACTATGCAGATAAATTTCTACACCAAACAACATTTTTAGTGCGAATCTGCGATCCGTAGGTGCTGCAGTCCCAAGTACCTTTATTAAAAAAATTTAAAGAATTATGAGTGTTAAACCACGCCGTCACTTGGCACAAGCAATAATCTGGAGAATTATAGCATCATTGACCACATTTATTATTGGTTGGGTTGTAACCGGAGGTATAAATTTTTGAATGACAATTGGCGCTGCTGATATCGTAATTTGGAATCGTGGAGGATGGGCATAAATCTGTTTATCAATCTATTTTTTATAGAAAACAGAGGTCGTAGGAAGTAAATGTTTCGGTAAAAAAGCATAAATATTGGAAGAACGACTTCACGAATCCGAAAGGCGAAGTGAACTCATAATAATACTTGGCAGGTATTTTGAAGCCATTTTCCCGTATGGTAAAAAAAATAATCACATATAGTCGTAAAAAACTGGCACTTCTTGACGTACACACTATAGAAGTCTTAAGGAAATCTTCTTCATCTATGGTGGTGAAAGTTCTTGGAATGATAGTAGGAGTTTTTGTAAGTATTTTTGTTGGTCGATCACTTGGCCCTGATGGTTTAGGCATAATCAATCTTTCAAATCGGATAGTCTCCTTGCTCCTTGTTTTTACTATGTTAGGGATGAAACAGGTTTTGGTAAAACAAATTGCGATTGGATATAGGCGTAAAGATTTTCAACTTGTTAGTGATAGTATTTATACATCATCAATAATCAATGGATTTATAGCGTTAGTTTTGACTATATTAGGACTTGTTATGGCACCTTTCCTCGCACATAAGGTTTTTCATGCACCTGACCTTGAGATACCATTGACAGTGGCACTTATAGTGATGCTCCCACAGACATTTTCTCGAGTTTTTGGTGCGGCTTTGAACGGATTTCGAAAGATTTGGCAAAGTAATTTGGTTAATGAAACACTAAGTACTTGGGTAGTAGGAATCTTATTAGCTAGTTTTTTTCTTTTTGATTTAGAAATTGACGTTGTAAAAATTGCTGTTATTTATGCAGTTGGTAGAATAGTAGTTACGAGTACTATGATTATCTACTGGAAGAGAATTTTTCATTTTAAAGGGAAAAGAAACTGGATTGCGAAACCTATGTTAAAAATGTCACTACCTATGCTATTGGTTTCATCTACCGCTCTTATTGCAGCAAATGCAGATACTATTATGCTAGGATGGTTGGGATCAACCCGAGAGGTTGGGCTTTATAACGTAGCAGCTCGTATTGCTCTCCTTGTTAGTTTTTTTTTACAAATATCAAATTCAGCTATATCACCAAAATTAGCAGCTCTGTTTGCTGAAAATAGAAAAAAAGAAATAGAGAAAATGGTAAAAAGTGTTACATCTGGATTGATTATAATAGCTACAGTTAGCCTTATTGCCTTCATCTTTCTTGGTAATTTTTTATTGGGATTATGGGGAGGGGAATTTGAGGAGGCATATTGGGTATTAGTTATCTTAGGTATTGGTCAATTTTTTAACATTTCTACTGGGTGTGCAGGTTTACTTTTGATAATGTGTGGATTTGAAGGAATTCACAGTAGAATTTCCTTAATCTTCGTAATTCTAAATCTTATATTAAATTATTTTTTTATAACCATTTTGGGAGCACTAGGTGCAGCTATTGCTACTGCTGTAACTGTAAGTGGAGAAAATATAGTAAAATTGATAATAGCTAAACAAAAAGTGGGAGTGTCAACTATTCCTTTAGTTTGATGATATGAAAGAACCTATAATTATAAGCGGATTAAGCGGGTCTGGGACAAGAGTTGTTGTAAGAATTCTTGAGGAAGTAAAATTTAGTTTTGGATATGATGTCAATATTTCTAAGGACGATCTATCGTTTACACTTCTTTTTAAACTACCAAAACACTACTTCAAGTATTTTGAACAGCAAAGCGATTATGTAAAAAAAATAATGAGTATTCATAATAAGCTACTTTTGAATAAAAGACTTAATCTATCCGATTTGTATCAAATACTTAAATTGTCGTTATTACATATTATACAATTTAGGAGATATAAGCCTACGTGGATTTTTAGTCGAGTTAAAAATATTTTTTTTAATAGAATATCTCCGATTGATCCAATTTGGGGGTGGAAAGAACCACACAGCGTTCCATTTTTACCCGACATTAAATTATTTTACCCTAACTCAAAATTTATTTTAATAATAAGAAACGGACTAGATATGGTTTATTCAAAAAATGATCAACAATTCTATAACTATGCTCATTACTTTGGCTTAGATAGCAGAGATGAGTCGCCGCGAAATCGATTTGAGTTATGGTATCGGTTTAATAAATATGCAATTGAAAAGGGTAAGGAATTATTTAAAGAAAATTTTTTGATAATTTATTATGAAAATATTGCTAATTTGAATTATAAAACATTAAAGAAAACAATTGAATTTATTGGTGGATTAGATACAGACGAAGCTATAAAAACACTAAAGAAAGAAATTAGTAATCCAGGGACAATAAATAGGTACAAAGATTATGATCAAAATTGGATTAGTTCTGAAATATTATCAAAATTAGAAGAAATTGGATATAGTAATTTATCGGATTAAAAGATATTTTTTTAATGGAATCAAATTTTAAAGTTAGTATAATAATACCGACTTATAATCAAGAAAAGTACATCGGAAGAACAATTGAGAGTGCAATTTCGCAAGATTACTCAAATATTGAAATAATTATTGCGGATGACCAATCAACTGATAAAACTGAAGCAATTGCAAGGTATTATGAAAATCAAGATAAAAGAATTATATACTTTCGTAATCGACTCAATATTGGAAGAGTAGCTAATTACAAAAAAGCATTAAACAATTATGCCACAGGTGAATATGTTATTAATTTGGATGGTGATGATCTTCTTCTTGATAAAACATTTATAAGTGAGGGAATTAAGTTACTGAGTAAATATCCTGAGTGTAATCTGATAGTTGGATGTAAGCAAAGTAAAAGAGAAAATGGAAAATTGTATAAACGAGAACATAAAGTAAAGTACGAAATTATAAAAATATCTGGAGTAGAATTTGTGACGAAATTATTTTCCACCTATCAGTTTGCACATGTGGGGACAATATATAGTAGAAGTGCAGCATTATCAGGTGAATTTTATGAAAAGAATATTATTTCTAGTGACATGGAATCAATACTTCGCCTAGCTCTTAAGAGCGACATTCTTATTTATAATAAAATAGTCGCACAATGGAATTATACCGGATACAATGAGAGTACAATTCAAAAATTTGATGATGCAATAGATAATATTAAATGGATTCAAAGTGTTGGAAATGAACTTAGAAAGCATATAGGCGTTTTTCAATTTCTTAAGTGGAGAATTAAAATGAAATATAGGTACCTAACCCCAATAAATGAATCTTTAAAATATCAAAAATTCTTGAAATTAAAACAATTTAGATTGATGCTAAAATATAGAATACTTCTGTTATTTATATTATCTCGTATCAAAAAAATGTACAATAAGCTAAATCAAGAAATACAGTAATGTAGAATTCAACTTTTGGAACTCTAAGCTCAATTAATTTAAGGAACAATGAAAGAAGTTGATATATCCGTAATAATGAGTGTTTTTAATGAGAAGGAAGAGTGGTTGCGACAATCAATAGAGTCTATCTTGAATCAAACATTTAGAAATTTTGAATTTATTATTATCAATGATAATCCTCAAAGAAATATTAATTCTAAAATATTATCAGAATATAAGGATAGGGATAAAAGAATTGAAACAATAATGAATTCAGAAAATATTGGACTTACAAAATCGCTAAATGTTGGCCTGAAGCTTGCTAAAGGAGACTATGTTGCAAGAATGGATGGAGATGATATCTCTTTGCCAGATCGTTTTAAAAATCAGTTGAAAGAATTTGAATTAGATGACCGGCTTGTTGTTCTTGGAACACAAGGAAAATATATTTTTGAAGATCAACGAACAAATCTACTAATGGAGAAACCTGTTTCAAATGCAGGCATTAATTGGGTTTTAGCAGCTGAAGGTAGTCCGATTATTCACTCAAGTGCTATGTTTCGAAGAGTAGATAAAAATGGCAAGAGTATTTTTTACAACGAAGAGTTTAGAAAGAAACAGGATTTTGAATTGTGGTCAAGATTAGTTAGACAGGGTTTTGTGAAAAACCTTGATTTTATTGGAATTTTGTATAGGATTCATAAAAATCAAACAGTGAAGTCTTATGATATAAAAGACTATTTACTAAGTTCAAAAGTATTAGCCGGGAATTTGGAGTATATATATAGAGTTTCTGCCTTTGATGCAAAAAAGTGGGCAGATTCATTAAATTCTACGCATTACAAAAAAGATAACCTCAAAATATGTGTTTATCTTATTTTGCCCTTTCTTTCAGGTAAAGCAAAAAATCAATGTGAAAATAAGGATGAATTAGATAATTTAAAAAAATACGTTGCATTTACTTACGGAAAATTTACTTTAAGATCGATAAAAGCAAAAATGTTTAACGTGGCTTTCAAATCATGGATATATGTATTCAAACACGATCTTTTCTACTCATTTTTATTCATATTACAAAAAATTAAATCTAACATTTCTTATCACTATAGTGATAAAAAATAAATAATGCATTTTGAGTAATAATCTTTAATCGGCAATATTGAACAACACATATAAAATGAATAGTATAAAAATCATAGGTGATTTTCAAAATTTAATCTCCGTACAATTTATATATGAAATAGTTTTGATAATTCAGGTTAAATTACTTTTTGTCGAGTCTTGTAACATAATGAAAGACAGTAGTCAAAAAGGAAATAGTTGCATGAAAGGCTTTAATTACAAAAATGGTTATATGGATAGTGTCGAGAAATTATTTAGGGGTAGTTCTAATGGTAGAAGATCGCAGAGAATTATTTAACAATAAAATATAAATTAAAAAGATGAAATATTATAACCAACCGTGATACAATTGTGAAGCGGCAAACAAAAAACTGATTAGTCTACTACAAATAATATAAATTAATGAAATCTTTAATACAATTATTTTTTTTTATAATTTCTCTTATATTATTTTTTGGGGCACCAGATAAATATAACTACCCATTTAATAGTATTGTGACAATTGTATTCCTTCTTCAATCAATCCCTTTTATCATTAACAGAAGCAAAAAAAACTATGTTAATTTTTACACTTTGTTTTTTACCAGTTTTTTCTTTGTCAATTTTTTTTATCCTACGGTACTTTATCCAATAGATCCAAAATTTTTTACGGTTTTTTCTTTACCTTTTGATAGTACATACATAAATAAAGGAACAGCATTGTCACAGTTGTTAACTAGTAGTTTTATTTTAGGAGCGTCGTCTATTAAAAATGTTAATAATAGATTAGAGCATAATAACTTAAATAAATTTCTTTTAAGCCATTACTCAGTCACGCGATTTACAATTTTTCTTTTCTTTTTATTTGTAGCCACGGTGGGCAGAGAGTTTTTGGCCGGAAATTTTAAAGAACATTCATCTCTGTCTGTTTATATTCTGCAACTATTGACGTGTAGTTTTATTCTTAGCTCTATTCTATTTTTTAGAAATCTCGATTTACTTAAGTCAAAAAGAATGTATATTATAACTGTCGGAATTTATGTAATACTTTTTCTTTCTATCGGAGACAGAGGTCCTGCATTAAATTTACTATTGTTGATTGTCGGTTTGTATTCTATACATGTAAAAACCATCTCTGCAAAATATTTAATAATATTGGGAATCTCTGGATTAACATTGATGCATCTAGTTGGTCTTGGACGTACATCAAATGTTGACGAAATAAATGGAAATATTATTTCTCGCGGGATTGAAAGAACACAAAATGAATCTCAGTTTCAATCAATATATTCGCTAACTCAATCATTTGTTGTAAACAATAGAAATTTGTACGTAGGGATGGAATATGTTGATAAGAATGGCATCAATTGGGGAAGTACATCGATATTAACCGCCACTATTTCTGTTGTTCCTTTTGCCCAATCAGCTATAGAAAAGTTGACAGGATATGAATTGCAAACTTCATCTGATTTTTTAACTACTCTTACTTTTGGGAAACAAAGGTCATATGGATTGGGGTCAAATTTGGTAGTAGATGTTTATCTTTCTTTTGGGAGTGTAGGGGCCGTTTTGTTGTTTTTGTTATTTGGAAGATTTATTGAGTCAATCCGAAAAAAAGTACTGCAAGATACAACTAATATTTATTTTTCAATTATTTATTTCACATTACTTAGCTACAGCATCTACTACCCAAGAACCGGTTTATTTATGCCTATGAAATATATTATATGGACATTGATAATATATTATATGTTTAGGCAATTTGAAAAACAAAAAATTAAACACGTCCGTCATTAAGATTTAAAAATGGTTTATATCTCTTTGTTATACAATCCTATATTATATCGCGACAGATATCTTTTATTGCTAGAGGAGCAAAAGAAAGCTTCTGAGAAGTATTTAATTTTTGTAGGTAAAAAAATTGAAAATTATAATACAGATAGCAATGTAGCTGTTTTAGACTCAAAATCATACTTTAGTTTTGCATTTAAAGTAGCAATGGAGCTAAAAAGATTGAGGAAGAAAAGTGATGATTTTATATTGTTAAATGAACACTTGGTTAGTTTGGTAAGTATGATTTTATTTTTTTTAAATTTTAAAAATATAAAGAAAGTTGCAAACTTGTATAGTTCAGAAATTTTTTTTCTGGTTAAGAAAGGGTGGAGAATTGATTCAAATAGTAAAGATTTTGTTTCGTATAGACAAGCGTACAATATTATCTTGTCTCGAATAAAGCCAGTAGTATATAGAATTATAACAATTCTATTCTCAAATTATTTTATTGGAAATTCTGAACAAATAGCATACGATTTGCCAAAGAGTAAGAAACTTAGTTTTTTTGTCGTGGACACTAATATCGATTTATATCCTAATTTTAAAAAATTGGTGAAGCCTGCTCAATACCTATATCCTATAAACTTATTATATGTTGGGAAAATATATCCTGCGAAAGGTATTGGTACTATGCTAGCTGCTATAGGTTTGCTTAAGGAAAAATTTGATAGTCATTTATTTATAATTGGGAAATTATCGAGAAATGATAAAATATGGTATGAAAGGATGATAAAGTATTATGGAGTAGAAGATAGTATTACTCGTATTGACCAAATTAAACATGATGGATTATTTCCATTTTATAAATATACTGACGCGTTTATTATGCCATCCTTTTTTGAAGGATCTCCAAGAGTTTTAAAAGAGGCGATAGTATCTGGATGTCCTATCGCGGCAAGTAATATATCTGGAAATAAAATATTGGATTCGAATGACGATTCGATTTTATATTTTGAACCTGGTGACGCTGATGATTTATTGTCGTGTCTAGTAAAAATTATAAATGGTAAAAACACTTATGTTAAGCAATCTAATTACGTCAATAAATTCAGTTCCAAGGAAATTGCATTAAAAAGATTGAATATTTATAAAGATATAATTGAGAAGTAAGTGATTAATAATATTTAATATGGTTTTATTGTTGAGAAAAATATTTGACTATTTGTATAGTTATGCTGGAATATCTTCGGATGATATTATATTAGCCTCTTTCCCAAAAGCAGGAAACACTTGGGTGAAATTTTTTTTGTTTAATTATCTCATTGAATATTATAATTTGAAAAATAGTGTTGAAATTAATTTTGATACATTAGATAAATATATGCCTGAATTAGGCAACAAAACAATCTATGAGAGTTGGAGGTTTAAACCAACGAAGAGGATTTTAAAAACGCATAACCGAAATAGTTTTTTATTACGGAACGTGAAGGTTATTTATATAGACAGAGAACCAAGAGATATAATGGTTTCTTATTATCATTATACAAAAAACAATAGGAATTTCAGTCATAATTTAGATTTTTCATCGTTCATTCACAGTAAAAAGTATGGGATCGAAGCTTATTACAAACATAGGAGAAGTTATTTGAGTCACAGTAATATAGTTATTTTGTCATATGAAGAATTAAAACAAAATCCCCAGAAGCAATTCGAAAAGATATTAAAGTTTATCGGTATTGAAATAAAGGAAGATATCGTTAAAAGTGCATTGAATCAATCAAGTTTTAACAATACGAAGCTAGCTCAAAAAAATAGTTCAGAAGGATACAACTATCAATTTGCCAGAGGATTTTCTTTCGCAAGGAAAGGGCAGAAAGAACAGTGGACAGACTATTTTAGTAAGGAAGATATTAACTACTATTTATCAATCAAGTCAAAATATAGGAATGAGTAAAGTTCTTTTATTTGGTCCGTTAACTCCACCTTTAACCGGTCAAGCAGTTGCATTCACTATTGTTGCCAATTCATTACCTGAGCAAAAAAAAATTTTGATTGATACCTCAAAATACAAAAATCCAATAATAAATACATTTTATTCAGTTTTTAAGGTTTTATTCAGTTTTGCATTTTATAAATTTTCTAATATATATTTTACATCCTCTCGGAGTAAGCTAGGATTTATAAAAGATTTCCTATTGTTAATAATGGGGCTTTGGTTTAAAAAAAAAATAATAAATCATCTTCACGGAGCTGATTTTAAAAAATTTTATGGTGAAAGTATTTTTCTAAAACCGCTGATATCATACGCATATAAAGGTGTTAATACTTCCATCGTGTTGTTGAATATTATGAAAAATCAGTACGACGACTTTCCCAAAATGAAAAAAGTTGTTGTCGGAAATTGTTACAATCAAGAACTAGAGGAATGTAAAAATGATTTTTCGAAGAATAATTACCAAATTTTGTTTCTGTCTAATTTAATGTATGGTAAAGGTATCATAGATTTTCTGGATGCATGCTTTGTACTACTTGGAAACAACGAAGAAATTAAAATAAAAATAGCTGGGAAGTTGATGGGTGATACTTTTATGAGACAGAAAAATATTGAAAAATTGTTTAAAGAGAAATATAACCAATTAAGAGGTGTATATGGTGAAAGAGTTGAATATTTAGGTATTGTAAAGGGATATGAAAAATCAAAAGTTCTTTTCGAATCGTCAATTTTTGTTCTTCCTAGTTTTTATCCGACTGAGGCTTACCCTATTTCAATAATTGAAGCTATGCGGGCGGGTAATGCGATCGTTACCACAAATCATAATTACTTGCCTTACATTGTCAAAGAGAAGAACGGAGTAATTATTTCTCCAAAATCTCCAAATGAAATTTACAGTTCGGTTGAAAAATTAATTAATAATTTGGGGCAACTCAAAAAAATTCAAAGGCACAATATCAAAGAAGCCAAGCATAAATATTCACAAGATAGATATATCTCAGATATACAACAAATTATTCTTAGTTAATGAAAATTTCCATTATAACCGCAACTTTTAACAGTGGTGCCAATATATCACAATGTGTAACTTCTGTGAACGAGCAAACCTGTAATAACATAGAACATATAATTATAGATGGAGCGTCAAAAGACAATACTCTTGATATTGTTAAATCTATTCCCAATCGAGTGACTAGAACTGTCTCTGAGCCCGATAACGGGATTTATGATGCTATGAACAAAGGCATACGATTAGCCTCCGGCGATATAATTGGAATTCTAAATTCTGATGACATATATGAAAACAAAAATGTTTTATCCAGAGTTGCACAGGAATTTGAAAAAGATAGTTGTCTTGAAGCCATACATAGCAATCTTTACTACGTTCGAAGTAATAGTACTAATAAAATAATCAGACATTGGATTACAGGAGATTTCGTCCCAGGGAGTTTTTTTAAAGGTTGGCATCCCGCACATCCTACATTGTTTTTAAAACGTGAGGTCTATGAAAAATATGGGTTATTTGATCAAAGTTTTAAATTGGCAGCCGATTTTGAATTTATGCTTCGCATTTTTGAACGCTTCCGAATCAAGTCAAAATATTTGCCCACTCCTACAGTTAAAATGAGATTAGGAGGAGCTACTAATAAGAGCTTCTCAAATATCATAAAAGGCAATGTTGAATGTTTACGAGCGTTTAGAAAAAATAATTTTAATATCCCAGTTTTTTACACATTCTACCGAATTCTTCCAAAATTTAAGCAATTTGTCAATAAAAGATAATATGAAATTTCTATTTACGGGTGGTTCAGGGTTTCTGGGCAAATCTGTGATCCCAAAGCTTGAAAACGAATTTGATGTAATCAGCATTGGACTCAACAAAACTGATAAGATTCAATGGGATTTAAGTAAAAGGATTCCAGCCTTTGTAAATAATTATGATGTTGTACTTCATGCTGCTGGCAAAGCTCACAGGGTTCCACGAAGTATAGTTGAATCGTTGTCGTTTTTTAATGTAAATTTAGATGGTACCAAAAATCTATGTGAAGCATTAGAACCGCATCCACCAAAATCATTTATATTTATTAGTACGGTTGCTGTATATGGAATTGAAGTCGGAAACGAGATCGATGAAAATTATCCCCTAAACGGAAATAGCCCATATGCACTAAGCAAGATAGAGGCAGAAACATTTTTAAAAAACTGGTGCAAAAAATATAATGTTAAGTTGTCAATTTTAAGGCCATCATTAATCGCTGGTCAAAATCCTCCGGGTAATTTAGGAGCAATGATTAACGGATTAAAAACAGGAAGGTATTTACGTATTGGAGATGGGGGTGCAAGAAAAAGTATATTGATGGCAGAAGATATTGCAAGACTAATTCCAAAGCTTATTCAGAAAGGAGGCACATATAACATTTGCGATAATCATCATCCTTCTTTTTTTGAATTGGAAGAGTTAATAGCTTCACAACTAAATAAAAAAGGCCCAAAAGCTATTCCTATTTGGCTTGCCAAAACAATGGGTAGCATCGGAGATTTGTTTGGATCTAAGGCTCCCATAAATACAGCCAAATTGGAAAAGATCACCCAATCTCTAACATTTTCAAATGAAAAAGCCAAACGTGAACTTAATTGGGAGCCATTGGATGTTTTGAAAAATTTCAAAATAGAATCAAGATATGCTAACAAATTTTAATCTAACTCAATTCATTAAAAGACATGTAACAGGGAGACAGCAAAGTCTGCTAAAACTGGATTTTGAAAAATATCACAATAATCTAAGCAAAAAGATAAATGGCAAAAAAGTAATGGTCATTGGTGGAGCTGGTACCATTGGTTCGTTTTACATCAAAGCCATATTAAAATTTAATGTGGTAAAACTAGTGGTGGTTGATATCAACGAAAACGGATTAACAGAATTGGTTCGTGATTTAAGGAGTTCGACCGTTTATAATATTCCCGAAGATTTTATAACCTATCCTGTTAATTTTGGTGATCGTGTATTTGAAAAACTGTTTAAAGAACATGGGCCTTTTCATATTGTAGCCAACTTTGCAGCACATAAACATGTTCGTAGTGAAAAAGATATATTTTCCATTGAGGCCATGATTGAAAATAATGTGCTTCGTGCCCGTAAGCTGCTTGATTTACTGCTTGAATTTCCACCTGAACATTTCTTTTGTGTGTCAACCGACAAAGCGGCTAATCCGGTGAATGTAATGGGTGCCAGCAAAAAGTTGATGGAGGAACTAATCATGTCTTACTCCGATAAACTGCCCATTAAAACCGCCCGCTTTGCCAATGTGGCCTTTTCGAATGGTAGCTTGCCATTAGGTTTTCTGGACAGATTAAATAAACGTCAACCCTGGTCATGTCCCCTAGGAATTCGTCGTTTTTTTGTTTCTCCCGAAGAATCGGGCGAACTCTGTTTGATGGCATCCATAATGGGTGAATCAGGTGATATTTTTTTCCCAAAGCTGGATGAAGAAAAAGACATGATTCCCTTTGATAAAATTGCATTGGCTTTGTTAAAAGAACTTGGCCTTGAACCCGATATATGTCAAACCGAAGAAGAAGCCCGGGAAAAAGCAGCTTCAGTGAGACAATTTTGCGAGGAACCAAGCAACGCAGCAACCTCTCCGCAATCCTGGCCCATCTACTTCTTCGGTTCCGATACTTCCGGGGAAAAGTCTTTCGAGGAGTTCTATACCGAAGATGAAGTACTGGACAATGAATCATTCATTAACCTGGGAGTCATTAAAAACTCAAAAAAACGCAGTATCGAAGAAATCGATTCTATTTTTAACCAACTCGAAGAACTCTTTAAAAAAGATCATATCACCAAAGCCGAAGTTGTTAATATCCTCAAATCTTATCTTCCCAACTTTGCCCACATCGAAACCGGAAAAGGATTGGACCAGAAGATGTAGCTTCGCTTTTTGGCAACCCCCAACAAAGCAATGTCATTGCGAGCGTAGCGAAGCAAACTTTATGCATACTGCTGATTCTCTCCAAAAACATAATAAATGCAATTACGCACTTATCAGGTTTACATTGCCACAAACCAGAACAATACGGTTCTTTATACAGGTGTTACCAACAACTTGATACGCCGGATGGAAGAACATAAATATAAATTGTATCCGAAAAGCTTCTCAGCAAGATATAATATAGTAAAACTGGTTTGGTATGAAAACTACACTGATATAGGAGAAGCTATTTTCAGAGAAAAACAGTTAAAAGCCGGGAGTCGGAAAAAGAAACTTTTACTGATTGAAGAATTAAATCCGGAGTGGAAAGACTTTTGTGAGGATTTGTGTTAATTTGATGGGATTGCTTCGTCGTATCTCCTCGCAATGACAATTTTAAAACTATGTTGTTAAATAATACACACCCCCGGCCCCTCTCAAGAGGGGGGGCAAATCATTAAATAACTAATAATATTATATGTACAGATATTTTTTCAAACGTGTTATTGATGTCGTTTTATCATTAACGGCAATTTTAATCTTATTACCTTTTTGGATACCCATATGTATTATCCTCCTTGTAACCGGTGAACATGAAGTATTTTATTTCCAGCAACGCATCGGATATAAAAACAAACCTTTTTACATCTGGAAACATGCCACCATGATGAAAGCGAGCGAAACAATGAAAGGTGGGTTGCACACCACCCGAAATGACCCGCGTGTTTTACCTTTTGGTAAGTTTTTGCGTAAAACCAAAATCAATGAACTTCCGCAGTTAATCAATATTTTTAAGGGGGATATGAGTATAATTGGGCCACGACCTCTGGTGGATAAAACATTTACTCCATATCCAAAACATGTACAGGAGAATATATACAATGTCAAACCGGGTTTAACAGGTATAGGTTCAATCATCTTCAGAGATGAGGAACACTTGTTGTCGGAAACATCGATGGATCCCAAAGAATTTTACGCCAAACATATTTCGCCCTACAAAGGTGAACTGGAGCTCTGGTATCAGAAAAATCTTTCGTTTCGGACTGATTTGAAACTGGTATTTTGTACTGCTTGGGTTATTTTGGTTCCGGATAGTGAATTGCCGTATAAGATTTTTAAAGGATTACCTCTCAAGCCAGAAGCTTTAAACATGAAAAACATAGTTTTCGAAAAACAAAAAGACGGAATTACCTTTGAGTCGGAATAGGTTGAGACTTGAGACGGTGAGCTTTGAGCACCGAGACGATGAGAAGTGAGCCCTCTGGTGGTGCGAGATTGTATCTCGTGTCTCTTTTGGAACAAAAGAAAAAAAGCACTACCGACTGGGTATGTTTGGAGGTTTTGGATTTGATATGCTGAGTAAACTTACAGGCAAAAAGTTTTCTGTAAGCGCTGTTCGGGTGAAAAAGTTTTGTGCCACCACTCAATTTGATTCCACAAAGGCACACAACTGCGGTTTTAAAGCACCTTACACATTGTCGGAAGGACTTCATAATACACTTCATTACGAGTTTATCGATAAAAACAAAGACGGCATTACCTTTGAATCCGATTAGAGGGTGGTGCGGTTTTTAACCGCATCGGAAAAAGCCAGCGAATACAATTCGCTGAACCCGGTCGGGAGTAAACGGAGAGAGACAAGCGGTGAGCGGTGAGAGTGTGAGAAAGTGAGCACTGAGACGATGAGAAAAGAGAGATGAGACTGTGAGCGATGAGAAATGAGCAGCAAACGTTTTACATAGAAAATAGAAGTCAAAGACAAAAATAGCCGGTTGCCAGCCCTGCCAAAGTAGCCCGGGCTGGTGCAGGCCAAAAGCGTTGAAGGATAACTTTGGCTTGATTCTTTTGAATACTTTTCTCATCTAAGGAGAAAAGTATTTGGGGTATGGGGCAACGCCCCGTTGAGAAGCAGAGTCGAGTGGGTGAGCACTGGGAAGAGAAAGATGAGCAGTGAGAGGGAGAGAGAGGAGAGTGATGAGCAATGAGTAGTGAAAGTTTTATATAGAAGTTTCGAATTCAAAGACTAAAAAATAAAAAAGAACAGAATACACGTTAAGAACGGACCCGCCTAAGAGAAAAAGCGTGAAGAAAATAAATGAAGTGCAGCGTTAAAAAATCTTTTCTGTTTGACTCCAAGCTATAGCGAAGGAGGAGTTTAAAAGATTTTAGCGAAACGGAATTGATTTTTAGCTTTTAATCTTGAGCGGTGGCTTTTTTTGATTCCTTTTTTCAGCTATAGGAAAAAAGGAATTGGGGTTTGGGGCAAAGCCCCTTAAGCGAGTAAGAGATGAGCGGTAAGAAAGAGAGCACTGAGATGATGAGAGATATGTGCAGGTTCAGGGGGCAAATCAAGGATAGTCCGATTACCTTTTTTATTTTTGTACCTTTGTAAAAAAGCAGGCAATATGGTTACAATTAGAGTAAATGAACACACGAAGGCCGGGAAAGCATTAATTGAAACTGCGCGTATTATGGCTCAGAAATTTAAAGGGATTGATATTTTGGAGGACGATGGAGTATTATATGAGAAAATGAAAGTTAACCATCAGTCCGACATACTCTCAGAACCTGAAAAAGAAGATTTTCTGAAAGAACTCAAAGATACAGCTAAATAATAATGTATTTTGAATTTGAAAAATCATTTGTCCGTGATTTCAGAAAGTTAAAGAACAAAATATTGGCAGAGGCAATCTTGGCATGTGTTTAAAATGTTTCAGATGCTAAATCCATCAAAGATATTGCCAACCTGAAAAAGATTACCGGATATAAATCAGCTTACAGAATACGCAATGGTGACTACCGTATTGGTGAGACGGTGAGATGATGAGAGATGAGACGGTGAGCGGTGAGAAATGAGCAGCAAACGTTTTACATAGAAAAAGAAGTCAAAGAATAAGGCCTATAAAAAGAACAGACTACACGTTAAGAACGGATCCGCCTAAGAGTAAAAGCGTGAAGAAAATGAATGAAGTGCAGCGTTAAAAAATCTTTTCTGTTTGACTCTGAGCTATAGCGAAGGAGGAGTTTAAAAGATTTTAGCGAAACGGAGTTGATTTTTAGCTTTTAATCTTGAGCGGTGGCTTTTTTTGATTCCTTTTTTCAGCTATAGGAAAAAAGGAATTGGGGTATGGGGCAAGGCCCCATTAAAAAGCAGAGATGAGTGTTGAGAAAGTGGACACTTAGGAGTTGAGGATTGAAAATATATATAGTGATTATCCGATAAATTTTCAACCACCTTCCCCTCGCAAACTCAGGTACTCCCCAAAAACAGGAGGAGAAACGTTTAGAGATGGTTAGTGAAACAATGAGATTGTCAGAAAGGCGGGTAGGGTGAAAATTTGTCCCGGGCTGGCGAAGGCTTTAATCTCCGGAATAAAAACTGATTTAAATCCCGGCGCACAAAACGAGCAGGTGAGCCTGGGGCACCAGTTCAACATTCCCCCTTTTTTTTTATCTTTGGATTATGCGTATAAAACCGGAAATACAAGAATTTATTCGGGAGATGGCTTTGAAAATGTTTCCCGGTGATGAATTTTATCTTTTTGGTTCAAGACTGGACAACAAAGGCGCTGGAGGTGATATCGATATTCTGATCTTATCCGATAAAAAAATTGATAATAAAAAATTGCGGTTATTCAGAATTAATTTTTATAAAAAATTTGGATGGCAAAAAATTGACCTTGTAAATTTTACAAAAACGGATGATTCAACGTTTAAGAAAATAATTCTTGGTAATGCTCAACCGCTTTAATACAAAATAGAATAACATTTCTGTATAAGTGAACAACGATAAACTAAAAAAACAACTACTTGCCGAAGAGTTGGTGTTACTGGAAAAGTCTGTTACAACTTTACAACTTTCAGTTGACAAATGCAGGAAGATTTTGCAAAAAAAGGAATATACATTTGAAGATATGGAGTCTTTTGATTCGCTTACATCTAAGTTTGGGAGAACCTCCGATTTATATACACAAAAGGTGATCAGAACAATCTGGATGTTGCTGCACGAGCCTTTTGTTCCTTTTATCGATCTGTTAAATAAAGCAGAAAAAATCCGGCTGGTGTATTCTGCCGACAAACTTTTGGAAATCCGTGATTTGCGAAACCAGATTGCCCATGAATATATCCCTGAAGCTGTGCCCGGTCTTGTGCCTGAGGTAATTGAGTTAACAACATTTCTGTTCAAAAGCATAGAGGTTTCAAAACAATTTATTGAGAACAGGAACTGGTTGCCCCTTGCTGGTGCTGATTTGTAATCCCTGTTGAGGCTCGATAATATCTTTTTGCCACTAAAAATACAAAACAACGGAATCACCTTTGAATCCGAATAGAGGGTGATGCGGTTTTTTACCGCATCGGAAAAAGCCAGCGAATACAATTCGCTGAACCCCGTCGGGAGTAAGCGGAGAGAGACGGTGAGAATAGAGATGAGCACTGAGAAAGTGAGCGTTGAGAAGAGAGAGACAAGCGGTGAGCGGTGAGAGAATTGAGCGATGAGTAGTGAGAACCGAGACTTTAAACACTATGATTGTAAGAAAGGCGCGTAGGGTGAAAATTTGGCCCGGGCCGGCGTTGGCTATGTGGGGAGAAGGATAAAATTTTCTTGATTTTTCTTTGCTTCTGTTTCTTTTCATCAAGGAAAAGAAATGAAGTGGGGTATGGGGCAACGCCCCGTTGCTGGTAAGAGATGAGCGGTGAGTAGCAAGAAAATGAGACTGTGAGCACTGGGACAATGAGAGGGTGAGAAGAGAGCGATGAGATATTGAGCGGTGAAAAATGAGTGGCAAACGTTTACATAGAAAATAGAAGTCAAAGACAAAAATAGCCATTGCCAGCCCTGCCCACCAAGGGAAAAGCTGACGTACGAATTTGAGCTGCCAAAGAGTTTTAAAGAATTATAAACACAATAGAATTAGATAGAAAGTTAAAACTATCAATAATCCTGCCCCCGGCGGATAAAGGTGCGTAGGCCTGCCAAAGTAGCCCGGGCCGGTGCCGGCCTAAAGCGTTGAAGGATAACTTTGGCTTGATTCTTTTGAATACTTTTCTCATCTAAGGAGAAAAGTATTTGGGGCTCGGGGCAACGCCCCGTAAAGAAACAGAGATGAGGATTGAGCGGGTGAGAAAAGAGAGATAAGATAGTGAGCGATGAGAAATGAGTAGCAAACGTTTTACATAGAAAATAGAAGTCAAAGACTAAAACATAAAAAAGAACAAACAACAAGTTAAGAACCGACCCGCCTAAGAGTAAAAGCGTAAAGAAAATAAATGAAGTGCAGCGTTAAAAAATCTTTTCTGTTTGACTCCAAGCTATAGCGAAGGAGGAGTTTAAAAGATTTTAGCGAAACGGAATTGATTTTTAGCTTTTAATTTTGAGCGGTGGCTTTTTTTGATTCCTTTTTTCAGCTATAGGAAAAAAGGAATTGGGGTTTGGGGCAAAGCCCCTTAAGCGAGTAAGAGATGAGCGGTAAGAAAGAGAGCACTGAGAAGGTGATAAGAGAGAGATGAGACTGTGAGCGATGAAAAATGAGCAGCAAACGTTTTACATAGAAAATAGAATTCAAAGACTAAAACATAAAAAAGAACAGATAACATGTTAAGAACGGACCCGCCTAAGAGTAAAAGCGTGAAGAAAATAAATGAAGTGCAGCGTTAAAAAATCTTTTCTGTTTGACTCTGAGCTATAGCGAAGGAGGAGTTTAAAAGATTTTAGCGAAACGGAATTGATTTTTAGCTTTTAATCTTGAGCGGTGGCTTTTTTTGATTCCTTTTTTCAGCTACAGGAAAAAAGGAATTGGGGTTTGGGGCAAAGCCCCATTGAGATTTAGTGATGCGAATTGAAAATATTTAGCGATTATCCGACAAATTTTCAACCACCTCCCCCTCGCGAACTCGGGTACTCCACCTGACCAGGAGGAGAAACACTTAGAGACGAGACAGTGAGAAAAGAGAGATGAGAGGGAGTACTGAATATCTTTTGTAATCCGTTCATTTTAAAAATAGTTTTGTTATTACACGGATAAAACCATTTTTTTACCTTCAAAATATAACAACCTTGTTCTGAAGGAAAGGATTAAGAAACATATATCCGGTTACAACTAAATTTTTGTAAATTTACACAAGGTAAAAAGCTGAAACGAGCATCCAAGGTCCCGGGACACAGGGAGACGATTATTAGTGAGTTCCATGAATTGTTATAAAAACAAACATTTTTAAACGAATGAATTATGGACATACAGACATTAAAACTGGATTTGGTTGAGAAGATATTGAAAACAAACAAACCTTCCCTTCTGATAAAAATAAATAACCTTATTTCCACGGAAAATGATGACTGGTGGGATGATATTCCTCCGGAAGTTCAGGAATCAATTCTGGAAGGTATGGAAGATATTAAATCAGGTAAAGTTTTTTCTCACGAAAATATTATCAATGAGGCCAAACAAAAATATGGTTTTTAGATGGAAGTTATTTGGTCATCCCAGGCAAAAATTACCTGGTTCAATATTTTAGATTATCTGGATAAAAACTGGACAAAAAGAGAAATCAAACAATTTATCCAAAGAACAGAAATCATTATTCGCACGATAAAGAAGAATCCGGGAATATTCCCAAATTCATTAAGGTACAAAAACGTTAAAAAAGCTGTTGTCGATAAGAACAATTCATTTTTTTATCAGGTAGATAAAAAGGAACAAAAGATTTATATACTAACCTTTTTTGATAATCGTCAGAATCCTGAACGGTTGAAAATTGAAAAGATAATTTAATCAAATTAGAAGGAATTTAATAATCCGCGCCAACAGCGAGTTAGCGAAAAAGGGAACTTATGACTTTGAGAGGAGAAAGATGAGCAGTGAGAATTGAGCTATATAGAAGTTCGAAGTCAAAGACAAAAATAGCTGGTTGCCAGCCCTGCCCACCAAAGGGAATGTTTACGCACTAATTTGAGCTGGCAAAGAGTTTTAAAGAATTATAAACACAATAGAATTAGATAGAAAGTTAAAAACTTTTAATAATCCGCCCCCGGCGGATAAAGGTGCGTAGGCCTGCCAAAGTAGCCCGGGCCGGTGCCGGCCTAAAGCGATGAAGGATAACTTTGGCTTGATTCTTTTGAATACTTTTCTCATCTAAGGAGAAAAGTATTTGGGGTTCGGGGCAAGGACCCGTTGCTGGTAAGAGATGAGCGGTGAGTAGTAAGAAAATGAGACTGTGAGCACTGGGACAATGAGAGGGTGAGAAGAGAGAGAGATGAGACAGTGAGCGGTGAGTAGCGAACGTATTATAGTTAGAATTCAAAGACTAAAAAATAAAAAAGAACAAACAACAAGTTAAGAACCGACCCGCCTAAGAGTAAAAGCGTGAAGAAAATGAATGAAGTGCAGCGTTAAAAAATCTTTTCTGTTTGACTCTGAGCTATAGCGAAGGAGGAGTTTAAAAGATTTTAGCGAAACGGAATTGATTTTTAGCTTTTAATCTTGAGCGGTGGCTTTTTTTGATTCCTTTTTTCAGCTATAGGAAAAAAGGAATTGGGGTTTGGGGCAAAGCCCCATTGAGATTTAGTGATGCGAATTGAAAATATTTAGCGATTATCCGACAAATTTTCAACCACCTCCCCCTCGCCAACTCGGGTACTCCACCTGACCAGGAGGAGAAACACTTAGAGACGAGACAGTGAGAAAAGAGAGATGAGTGGAGAGAATTGAGACGATGAGACTGTGAGCACTGAGAAGGTGATAAGAGAGAGATGAGAAAGTGAGCGGTGAGAAATAAGCAGCAACCGTTTTACATAGAAAATAGAAGTCAAATACCGTAAAATTTAAAAAAGGAAAATATAAGCTTCTCATAGCTTTGTACTCAAAGCGAGTAAGTGCCTGATAGGAACGAGTAAGACTTTTAGCCTTCCGAGTTAAGTTTTTTACTAAACGAGTTAGATGTTGATCCGGACGGGTAAGTGTTTTTATAAAAGCGAGTAGAGTGTTCAGGCAGGCGAGTAAAAGAATTTGTTAAACGAATAAAAAAAGGCACCTGCGGGGTAACAGGTGCCTGATAAAGAGCTACTCGGATTGGGTTTCTGTCTCCGGTTCATTTTTTGTTTTTCGACTGTTTTTTCTTTTCCAGAATTTGCTCGAATACCCTTTTAACCGGGTAGCATTTCTCCAGAACAGGTATTTCCCGGCTTCACGGATTTCATCCACCAATTCTTTGAGGTGGGTGTAGGCCTGGTCACGCAAAACCTTTGCTTCATTTTGTTCGGCTTTGTCGCCGTTGGCAGTGGCCAGCAGGTCGGCCATTTCATCGGCCATTGTTGCAGCCTTATCCAGTTTGGTCATATCAAAGCCAATAGCGCTTAAAGCATTGGCATTTTCACGCCCCAGGACTGCTAAATTGTTCAGGTCTTGTAGCATATCTGCATGTCCGCTACCTTCGGCAACTTCTGCCACTCGGTTTAAAATTGCCGCATCATTCCGATAGGCAAAACGAAAAACATGAAGCAGCTCGTCACGCAGGTCATAGGCCAGGGGTGATAGTTCGCCCCAATCCCGTTGAGCCTCCTCCTGTGAATAGCGCTGTTTAAACCACAACGATTGTGCTTCACGTAAAGCTCCGGCCCGAACGGGAAGGTCGTTTATCTGTTCTTCGCTGATGCCGGTAATCACCAGTTTTTCCTTATCGGCCAGACACCAGTGGTAAAGATTCTCAGCTTCCTGCAGAAAAACATCCACAGGCAACGTAGGGGTTTGTACTTGTTCGTTGGGGATGGCTTTGAGCACATCCAATTTCGTTTGAAAATCATCAGAATTACTCATAATAATAGATTTAAAGTTTAACATATACCATCAGGTCCTGGGGTAAAAGTTGTGGAAAAAGATTTACCGGAAAGTGAATCTGGTGGTTTTTTTCATTTTTATGAATTAATTGTGTTTATGGTGATTTAAAAGTAGAATCTTTTTTTGTAATTAAGTAGAAAATCAATCAGTTATGTAACATATGGATTTTTGTAACCCTGGAGGAGTGTCATGCTTTCATTGCGGCTAATAAGCGAACAAAAATGTTAGTCTTTTTTTGTTTCAGATAAAACAAAAGAATGGAGAATAAAATGGAAGAGCATGTTCGGGCTTGTATACAGGAATTCAGTGTAGAATTTGTGGCGCATACCGGGCCTCTTTTTCAAAACGCTGGCTACCGTGCGCCTGTTTTTTGTGTGGCGTTTCCTCCCCGGCATAAATGCCGGGGTTACAGATATAAAACCCCGCTGGGGTTTATGTTTGGAATGACATGATAAGGAAATAATTCATCATGGAATCGAATCACAAAAAATTGTACCAGTATAACTCCGTAAGGGTAAATAACAATAACCCCCGGTTTCAACCGGGGGAAGGAATACCAATGCGCAATCTAGGCCGGTGAGGCTACCCCGATTGAAAAGGCGCCCTTCTCCCGGCCGCAATAACAAACTGAACAAAAGAACCCTCCGCATAAATACAGAAGCCGTGTAGATGGTTAACGAAGCAAAGCGAGTCTGTATCAAATGAATTCAGGATATTGTCAGCAAGCACTTTTAAAGCCTCTTTAGGGGTTTGGGGTAGCTGGCTGTTCTGTTTGCGGCGCATATCAGGTATCTTTTTCAAAACACTGGCTACCGTGCGCCTGTTTTTATGTTGTTTTGCCTTCTCCGGCATAAATGCCGGAGTTATTGTAGTCAAACCCCGATAGGGTTGATTGAGGATGAGATGATGTGAAGGCAATCTGCCTTGGAACCCGAATTACAAAAAATTGCATCCAATAAACCCAGTAAGGGTTTAATAACAATAACCCCCGGTTTCAACCGGGGAAAGAATACCAATACACAACCCAGGCCGGTGAGGCTACCCCGATTGAAAACGAGGCCATCTCCCGGCCGCAATACCAGGCCCAACAAGGGATCATCTGCATAAATCCAAATTTTGCGTAGATGATCAACGAAGCAAAGCGAGCCTATATCAAATGAATTAAGGATATTATCAGCAAGCATCTTAAAAGCCCCTTTAGGGGTTTGGGGTAGCTGGCTGTTCTGTTTGCGGCGCATATCAGGTATCTTTTTCAAAACACCGGCTACCGTGCGCCTGTTTTTTTTGTTGTTGCTTCCTCCCCGGCATAAATGCCGGGGTTACAGATATAAAACCCCGCTGGGGTTTATATTTGGAATGATATGATGTAAAAATAAATTATGATGGAATAGAATCACAAAAAATTGTACCAGTATAACTCCATAAGGGCAAATAATAATAACCCCCGGTTTTAACCGGGGGAAGGAATACCAATAAACAAGCCAGGCCGGAGAAGCCACCCGGATTGAAAAGGCGCCCTTCTCCCGGCCGCAATAACAAACTGAACAAAAGAACCCTCCGCATAAATACAGAATCTGTGTAGATGGTCAACGAAGCAAAGCGAGTCTGTATCAAATGAATTCAGGATATTGTCAGGAAGCATCTTAAAAGCCCCTTTAGGGGTTTGGGGTAGTTGGCTGTTGTGTTTACGGCGCATACTACGCTTCCATTTCAAAACACCGGCTAACGTGCGCCTGTTTTTTGTGTTGTTGTTTCCTCCCCGGCATAAATGCCGGGGTTACAGATATAAAACCCCGCTGGGGTTTATGTTTGGAATGACATGATAAGGAAATAATTCATCATGGAATCGAATCACAAAAAATTGTACCAGTATAACTCTATAAGGGCAAATAATAATAACCCCCGGTTTTAACCGGGGGAAGGAATATCAATACACAACCCAGGCCGGCGAGGCCACCCGGATTGAAAAGGCGCCCTTCTCCCGGCCGCAATAACAAACTGAACAAAAGAACCCTCCGCACAAATACAGAAACTGTGTAGCTGGTCAACGAAGCAAAGCGAGTCTGTATCAAATGAATATAAGGATATTATCAGGAAGCATCTTAAAAGCCCCTTTAGGGGTTTGGGGTAGCTGGCTGTTGTGTTTACGGCGCATACTATGCTTCCATTTCAAAACACCGGCTAACGTGCGCCTGTTTTTTGTGTGGTGTTTCCTCCCCGGTATAAATGCGGGGTTTATATTTGGAATGATATGATGTAAAAATAAATTATGATGGAATAGAATCACAAAAAATTGTACCAGTATAACTCCGTAAGGGCAAATAAGAATAACCCTGGTTTTAACTGCTACCAAATCCCCGTTAACAACAAATAGAAAACAATCCTGAAAACTTTTTTTTTTGATCGTTGTTTAACGATATATCACTGGTCAATCCTATTTTTATTCAGTAATTTTAGTAAAACTCAAATCAGTGAATGAAACTTATACTCAAAAAAATAACAATAGTAATACTTCGGTTTGTGTTCCCCAAACAGACATAAACCGGTTTTTTAAATCCAAATTTTTTTAAATAATGAAAAAAGCACTTATTACAGGAATCACGGGACAGGATGGAGCCTATCTGGCTGAATATCTGATAAAAAAGGGATATGTCGTTCACGGTATTAAACGCCGCGCGTCCATGTTTAACACAGAAAGAATAGACCATCTGTACCAGGATCCTCACGTGGAAAACCGGAATCTGATTTTACATTATGGTGATCTCACCGACAGTATGAACCTTACCCGTATTATCCAGGAGGTGCAGCCGGATGAAATATACAACCTGGCCGCGATGAGTCATGTAAAGGTAAGTTTTGATACACCGGAGTATACCGCCAATGCCGACGGAATCGGAACCCTCAGAATTCTTGAAGCCGTTCGTTTGCTTGGTTTGGTTGATAAAACCAGGATCTACCAGGCATCTACCTCTGAACTCTACGGAATGGTGCAGGAAGTACCACAAACCGAAAAAACACCTTTTTATCCCCGGTCACCTTATGGTGTGGCAAAACTTTATGGTTACTGGATTACGGTAAACTACCGGGAAGCGTATAATATTCATGCCAGCAACGGGATTTTGTTTAACCACGAATCGCCTATCCGGGGAGAAACTTTTGTGACCCGGAAAGTGACAAGGGCAATTGCCCGGATTGCACTCACCCAGCAGGATGCCCTGTTTTTGGGGAATATGTCTTCAAAACGCGACTGGGGACATGCAAAAGATTATGTAAGGGCCATGTATCTTATTCTTCAGCAGGAAAAACCGGATGATTATGTGATTTCAACAGGCGTTACAACTACCATTCGCGACCTTGTTAGAATGGCTGCCGCAGAAGTGGGACTGGAAATTACCTTTACCGGAGAAGGAGTGGACGAAAAAGGATACCTGACCGCTGTGGATGAGAAAGTATTTGTTGAAAAGGTGGGAGAAAAATACCTGGAGGAAAATAAAAAACGCATTTCAACAAATCCAGCGTCGGAAACCGATAAATCAAAGGTGATTGTCGCTGTTGACCCGACTTATTTCCGCCCCACAGAAGTGGATTTGCTGATTGGTGATTCTACAAAAGCACGCAAACAACTGGGCTGGGAACCGCGTTACGATTTAAAAGGATTGGTGGAAGACATGATGCAGTCGGATGTAAACCTGATGAAAAAAGACAGCTACCTCAACGAAGGAGGCTATCGTACACTGAATTACTTTGAGTAAATGTTTTAATACCGGTTAACGCGGATGAAAACCGTTTGGGAAACATGAGACCACTTCTTCGTGGAATCGGTTTACCGGACAATTTTTACAGAATGATTTCCCGGAGAGCTGTGCAAAAAAGCTGTTGTTGATTGATGGGATGAATCCGGAATGGAATGATCTTTATGACGAATTGTATTGATACTGGTAAGCGGCTTTATCAACTTCTCTTTCAAAAGAATTTATAGAAAAAAGATTTTGCGAGCGAAGTAATCTTATTATAAGCTATATCAGGTGATTTAAAATGAATAAAGATGAACAAGAATTCAAAAATATACATTGCGGGCCACAGGGGACTGGTAGGGTCGGCTATTTGGAAAAACCTGGAAAATAAAGGATACAACAATTTGATTGGCCGTACATCGGCGGAACTGGATCTTCTGGATCAAAATGCCACAGCGGCATTTTTTGCGGAAGAAAAACCGGACTATGTCTTTCTGGCTGCTGCAAGGGTTGGAGGCATTGTTGCCAACAACACCTATCGCGCCGATTTTATCCATCAGAATCTGACCATTCAAAACAATGTGATTCACAACGCCTGGAAAACCGGTGTGAAAAAACTGTTGTTTCTGGGAAGCACCTGTATCTACCCGCGTGAGGCCCCTCAGCCGATGCGGGAAGACTCGCTTTTGACCTCGCCGCTGGAATATACCAATGAACCCTATGCCATTGCCAAAATTGCAGGAATAAAACTTTGTGAAAGTTACAACATACAGTACGGAACCAATTTTATTTCCGTGATGCCCACCAATTTGTACGGGCCAAACGACAATTTTGATTTGGAGAAATCACATGTGCTGCCTGCGTTACTTCGTAAAATTTATATCGGAAAATGCCTGGAGGAAAATAACTGGGAGGCCATTCGGAATGATTTGAATCAGCGGCCGATTGAAGGAATTGATGGCGGGAGCGACCAAAAAGATGTGGAAGAAATCCTGCAGAAGTATGGTGTAACAGCTCCCTCGGAAAGCAACAAGGGGGCCGTTGAAATATGGGGGACCGGAAAACCCATGCGCGAATTTTTGTGGAGTGAGGAAATGGCAGATGCCTGTGTGTATTTAATGGAGAATATTGATTTTTCTGATGTAACTCCTCAACCAGAGCATCCGGATAAAAGAGCCGAAATTCGAAACACCCATATCAACATTGGAACAGGAAAAGAGATCAGCATCAAAGAGCTGGCTGAACTGGTGAAAAAAACAGTCGGATTTAAAGGTGACCTGGTTTTTAACACATCCAAACCCGATGGTACCCTGCGAAAACTGACCGATGTTACCAAACTCAATGCCCTGGGTTGGCGCCATAAGATAGAAATTGAAGAAGGTGTACAAAAGGTTTTTGAGTGGTATACGGGAGAGGGTGAAGAGTGAGAGGGTGAGCACTGTGAAGATGAGTTGTGAGACGGTGAGAAGAGAGAGGTGAGTTGGTGAGAAGAGAGACGGTGAGCACTGAGACGGTGAGCACTGAGACGGTGAGCACTGAGACGGTGAGATTGTGAGAAGAAAGAGATGAGAGGTGAGTTGTGAGAAGAGAGATGGTAAGACTGTGAAGATGAGACGGTGTGCACTGAGAAGATGAGACGGTGAGATTGTGAGAAGAAAGAGATGAGAGGTGAGTTGTGAGAAGAGAGATGGTAAGACTGTGAAGATGGGACGGTGGGCACTGAGAAGATGAAGGAAAGAAATAATAATTAATTTAAAACCAATTTATTAACTGAACTATGGAGAAAATAAAAACTCATCGGGAACTTAGGGTTTACCAAGTAGCCTTTTCAACAGCTATGAACATTTACGATATCTCACTTAAATTTCCCAGGGAAGAAATCTATTCTTTGACAGATCAGATTAGACGGTCTTCCAGATCCGTAAGTGCAAATATATCTGAGGCATTTCGACGAAGAAAATATCCAAAATCATTTTCAAACAAATTAAATGAAAGTGAAGCTGAAGCTGCTGAGACACAAAATTGGTTGGATTTTGCATTAGCTTGTAACTATATCTCCAAAGAAAAGCATACGCAATTGGACCAGGAATATGAAAAAATTATTGGAATGTTGGTAAATATGCAAAGATATTCAGATAAATGGTCGATGTAAGTCCCTTGTTTTCTCTACCTCTCAGTGCTCACCTTCACAGTGCCCATTGTTCTTTTTTCAAATTTTAATCTATGAAGCATCTTATATCCCTTCCTCCCAACGTAGTAAAACATTTTCACTCCATATCCGGATTATCACCTGACAATTGGTTTGTCGCTTCCGATCCCGAAAATAAAAGAGTGGGGTCGGGCGGTGGTACTTCCTATATTCTCTCTGAAATGTGGGAGAACGAAAAAACAGGCAGTTTTGAAAAGTGGCTGACAGTAGAAAAACGAATGATTGTCCATGCCGGGGGAAACAGTCGGCGTTTACCGGCTTATGCACCGGTTGGGAAAAGCCTCATGCCCATGCCCGTATTTCGCTGGTCGCGCGGACAGGATTTATCCCAGCGCCTGATACATCTCCAGGTGCCGCTTTTTGAACAGATACTGGAAAAAGCTCCGGAACATTTAAATACCCTGGTTGCCAGTGGCGATACATTGATTTTTAGTGAAAAAACGGTTCCTGAGATTCCCGATGCCGATGTGGTTTGTTTTGGAATGTGGCTGGAACCTGAAAAAGCAACCCATCATGGTGTCTTTTTTACCCAAAGCGATGCTCCGGACAAACTGCAGTTTATGCTGCAGAAACCTTCCATCTCAAAAATCAGGGACCTGATTCAGAACTATTATTTTCTGATGGATATCGGCATCTGGTTGCTGAGCCCCAAAGCGGTTCAGCTTCTGATGCAAAAAAGCGGCTGGGACGGGAGCAAATATAAAAATACAATTCCCGATGAGTATGACTTGTACAGTGAATTTGGGATTTCCATGGGCAATAACCCTGAAGGCGATGACAATAAAATAAATGCACTAAAGGTTGCTGTTGTTAACCTGGAGGGAGGCGAGTTTTATCATTTGGGAAATACTTCTGAACTGGTTTCGTCCAATCTGGCCATTCAAAACCGGGTCACCGATCAGCGGGAGATATGGCACAAACGAATCAAACCACATCCGTCAATTTTTACATTGAATGCGGATACCCATGTGGAGTTTAGCACCCAAAACAAAAATATCTGGATTGAAAACTCCTGTATCCCCGCTACCTGGAATCTGACCGAAAACCATGCATTGACCGGGGTGCCGGAAAATGACTGGGAGATTGAACTGGCTCCCGGGGCTTGTCTTGATTTTGTCCCTCTGAGTAGTACGGAGCTGGTTATCCGGAATTATGGCTACAGCGATCCCTTCAGAGGCAGGGTAAACGATCCAAATACCCCTTTTATGGAAGAACCGTTGCAGCAGTGGCTGGCAAAACGTAAGCTCTCAGCCGCTTTTAATACCATCTCTCAGGAGACAGACATCCATCATATTCCATTGTTCCCGGTGCTAAAAAAGAAGGACATTCAAAAGGAGTTTATTCAGTGGCTGCTGGAAAAGAATCCAAAGGAGAACAAGACATTTTCAGAACGGTGGATGCTATCCAAACGGATGAGTGCCGCCGGTTTAAGCGAGGCCTGCGATTTACAGCAACTGGAAAAGCAGCGGAATGGAAATCACATTCAGAACCTGGAGTTTCTGGCCAAAAATCACAAACGGTCGGTTTTTTACCAGCTGGATTTAAAACGACTGGCTCAGGAATATGCCGGAACAGGATTGTCACTGCCTCCCGTGGTGGAGGATACTTCGTCGGAATGGACAGCCATTCATGATCAGATGTTCAGGGCTGCTTGTTTACGTTTAAAAGATGAGGATGCAGGTTCTTATGAAGAGAAAGCCTTTTTGCTCTTACGCAACAATGTACTCCGGCCTTTTTATCAGAACACGGTGGATCCGCGTATCGACCTGCTTCCCGATCAGATTGCCTGGGGACGAAGTCCCGTGCGGTTGGATATGGCTGGCGGATGGACCGATACACCGCCCTACTGTATGCTGCATGGAGGCAAAGTGTTAAATGTGGCGGTGGAACTTAACGGGCAACCCCCATTGCATTGTTATGTCAGGGCAATTGAAAAAACTGAAATCGTATTGCGTTCGATCGATTTGGGAGCACGTGAAGTCCTGACTACATTTGAAGAAGTCAATTCATTTACCAAAATACAATCGGCTTTTTCGATACCTAAAGCCGCACTGGCTTTGGCCGGTTTTCTGCCGGAATTCTCAACCCGCAAATTTTCGTCCTTAAAAGAACAGCTGGAACATCTGCAAAGCGGACTGGAAATTACAATTCTTTCAGCGGTACCCAAAGGTTCGGGATTGGGAACAAGCTCGATTCTGGCAGCAACTGTTTTGGGAACACTCTCGGAAGTATGCTGTTTGAAATGGGATAAACAGGAAATCGGAAACCGAACACTGGCGCTGGAACAGCTGTTAACAACAGGAGGGGGCTGGCAGGATCAGTATGGTGGTTTGTATGAGGGAATAAAACTCCTGGAAACCACTCCCGGAAACCAACAACTCCCACGCGTGAAATGGCTACCCGATTCGCTCTTTTTTGATCCTTTTTATAAAAAAAGAATGCTCTTGTATTACACCGGGATTACCAGGGTGGCAAAAAATATACTGGCAGAAATTGTCAGGGGAATGTTTCTGAATTCCAGGCAACATCTTTCTGTTTTGGAGGAAATGAAACAGCATACCGAACAAACCTATGAAGCGATTTTGCAAAAAGATTTTGACCGGCTGGGAGATAAAATTGCCAAAAGCTGGCAACTTAATCAAAAACTGGATGAAGGAACCAATACCGCCGAAATTCAGCGGGTTATTGAGATGATAGAACCTTATATTTTAAGCCAGAAACTGCTGGGTGCAGGAGGTGGCGGGTTTATGTTTATTTTGGCAAAGGATGAAGCAGCTGCAAACCTTATAAAAACTATTCTGAAACAAAATCCAACCAATAAACGCGCCCGTTTTGTTGATTTTAAAGTGTCTCAAACCGGACTGCAGGTGACGAAAAGTTGATTTGGAGCTGTAGGAGTTGTGAGACAGTGAGCACTGAGACGGTGAGAAAAGGCAGAGATGAGAAATGGTTAAAAGAGAAGAAAATTAAATAGTATAAGATGATAAAAAAAGGCCCCTGTTTTTATTTGTTTTTGAGTTTTTTGATTTTTTGTTTGTCTGTAAAAGGACAAAATGAGCCGCAGTTTTTAGTTGCAAATTCAAGCCTTGTCTCTTCTGAATCCCGCTTGCCTTTTGGACTGTGGGCCAATCAGGACGGGATGATAAAACCGGGTGAATCGTTTCTGAATCTGACGACCGTAAGTGGCAGCGTAAGTGGTGCTTTTACCAACAGCAATTTCTGGCATTACAAAGCAGGAACAACGCTGGCTGGCGCTTTGGGTAACGACAATTATTTTCAGTTTAATCAGCTGTATGCCGGTGTTGATTATAAGGGATGGGCGCTGGAGGCTGGTATGTTTTACGATAAAATGCGGTTTGGAGGACTTTCTTCATCCAACGGCAATCTGGCCCGCAGCAGAAATGCGCGACCGGTGCCAAAAATCCGGATTTCCACTTTAGCATATAAACCGGTGCCCGGTCTGCAAAACTGGTTGTTTTTTCGTTTTGAATATGATGAAGGATTTTTAAATGATGAACGGTATGTGGATAAGGCACACTTACATCACAAGTCCTTGTATTTAAAAATAGTGCCTGCTGAAAAGTGGACCATTGAAATGGGGGCCGAGCATTTTGTCATGTGGGGAGGAACTTCGCGCAATGCTGAAATCGGTGAAATGCCCAAAGGTTTGAATGCCTATCTGCATTATATTACCGGACGTTCAGGTGGAGGAGATTTTCCAATATATGATCAGCAAAATGTAGCGGGAAACCAGTATGGTACTTACCAGTTAAAAATTTCAAAAGCTTTTGATGAGTTTTCGCTGCATTTTAATCTGAGTCATCCCTTTGAAGACCTCTCCGGAGTAAACTGGAGAAACTGGCCGGATAATTTACTGGGCTTGCACCTTGATTTTAATGACCCGGAACGCTTAATCTCCGACGTTTTATATGAATTTATAAATACCAGACATCAGGGAATTGTGGAAGAATATCGTTTGGATGAAAATACCGGAGAGATGAAAAAGCGCCCAGCAGATAATTATTATAACAATGGTATTTATAATTCGGGTGTTACCTATTTTCAAATGGCGATGTCCTCACCTTTGTTTTATCCCGTAAAAATTACAGATGGTATCAGCCGGGGTTTTGTTTCAAACCGTTTTTATGCGCATCATGTGGGAGGAAAAGGGCGACTTCTCACTCACATATACTGGAAAGCACAGGCCACCTACCTGGAACATTTTGGTACCTATTCCAATCCGGCGCATGATGAAGAAGTGCTGTTTTTGGCAAAATTTGACTATAAAAATCCCTCTTTTCCATTCTGTCTGGGAATAAGCCTGGCAGCAGATTTGGGATTTAACCCGGGGGATATTTACGGAGCACAGCTTTCCCTTTCAAAAAGCTGGTAAGATTTATTATCTGAGTAAAGGTTAAAATCCTGTCGTTTTTTTGCAGATACTTTTGTTTCTGAATTTCGAACACGCCTCCGCTAATGTTCCACAATCGGTGCTTTACCTGCTCAAACGCTGTAAATAAACGTGTACTTTAAACTTACATGTTTTCAATGTATAGTTTTGTTTTCAATCCTTTCATTGGGAAGAAAACTTAAATGCGATGCCGGTACTTCGGCAGTAAAAACACTGTTGATTTGTTGAAAACGAAGAATAAATTTGTTTTTTCCCCTTATTTCCATCAGTTCCCCGCGCATACCTAACATGGGGCCCTCAATGATTTCCACCTGTTTCCCGGGTTCAAAAGTTTCATGACTTACCGAAACATCAAAATCCTGTTGTTTTAACATCTGCTTTAATGCATCGATCTGTTGATCGGGTATAATGGCTGCCTTTCCTTCAAAAGTGATATAACAAACCACATTGCTGGTTTTTAACACTTCATCGTAATCTTTTAAGGAGATTCGTACAAAGCAGTATCCCGACATCAGAGGCATTTCCACCCATTTTTTTCTGTCTTTCCACTGACGAAGTTTTTTTTGAAGAGGTAAAAAACTCTCAATTCCCTTGATTGTCAGTTCATCCCATACTTTTTTTTCCGCCCTCGACCGGGTGTATATCACGTGCCAGTATTTTTCTCTCTTGGTATTAATTGTTTTCATTGGGATAAAACGGTGCTAACATATATTTATTTCGAGCGTCAAAAGTAACACTTTTTTATCATAGTCGGTTTTAGAAATGAGAAACGGTGATAAAACAGTTTAAAAAAGCGTTGATTTTTATAAAATTTTTCTAAGAAAATTTTGGAATCAAAATATTTTATTACCTTTGTAACGCATAGGTCGTTCAGACCTATTGTGTGTTTGGGGGTTAACATTTAAGGGGTGGCTGTTGAGCCGCCCTTTTCTTTTATCAACTTTTTCCTTTTTCAATATCATACATCACTTGATTTCAGACTGTTATAAAGATTAAAACAAAATATGCAGTTATTTGTCTTAGTTTGTTAACGACGACTAAAATGTACAAAACAGTTTTCCATATCAACAAAATGGATTGCCCTTCAGAAGAAAATTTAATTCGGATGAAACTGGAGGGAATAAAAGAAATAAAGCGACTGGATTTTGATTTGGAACAACGAAATCTTGATATTTTCCATTCAGCTAAAAATTCAGAAATAGAGTCGGTTTTGGCGAGTCTCAATTTAGGTTCGCAAAGGATTGAAACCACAAAAACCAGGGAGCATTTTTCTGATGATAAAAGACAGTCACAATCCCGTCTTCTCTGGAGCGTTTTACTCATCAATTTTTCCTTCTTTTTAATTGAAATAGGATTTGGACTCGTTTCAAAATCGATGGGGCTCGTTGCCGATTCGCTTGATATGCTGGCCGACGCAATCGTTTATGGCCTGAGTTTGTGGGCAGTAGGCGGTGCCGTTTCACGCAAAAAGAAGGTAGCAAAATGGAGCGGTTATTTTCAACTGTTGCTCGCGTTAACAGGTATTGTAGAGCTTATTCGAAGATTTATCGGATTCGAGGCTTTGCCTGATTTCAGAGTAATGATTGTGGTTTCAGTATTTGCTTTGCTGGCAAATTATGCATGTCTTTATCTTCTTCATAAATCAAAAAGTAAAGAGGCACACATGAAAGCAAGTATGATATTTACCTCAAACGATATCATCATAAATACCGGAGTAATTGCAGCCGGGCTTTTGGTTATGCTTACTCAATCCAAATACCCCGATTTAATTATTGGAGCCATTGTATTTATAATTGTTGTACGTGGTGCTTTGCGAATTTTGAAATTGGGAAAGTAAGTTTTTTGTTGGAAAGCCGAAATACAATTGTTATAAACAGGAAATACTCCGCAAGCTGTTTCAATTAACAATAAACAGTAACCGGTTTTAACAAACTGTGGTTAAATTTGTTATCATATACACTATGAGAATATTTGACAAAAAAGACAAAATGGTTACCTTGATTCGGACAAATTATCATTTGTTACCTGTTATAAACCGTTTTGGTATTCGCCTGGGATTTAAGGATAAAACGATTGAAGAGATTTGTGACCAGCATAAAATCAGCAGCGATTTTTTTTTGGCTATTGTAAATACATTTCACAATGAGGATTATTTTCCGGAAGAAGAACTATTGTCATTTTCACCCCATTTAATTGTCCGGTATCTAAAAAGAACACACCAGTATTACATCAATTATATATTGCCTAAAATGGAGAGTTTGCTGGAGCAACTGAATAACGATTGTTCTCCAAACTGCAAAGAGCTAAAGATAATTGATGCTTTTTACAAAAGATATAAAGATGAACTACTGAATCATATTAATGATGAAGAAACACGTGTATTCCCTTACGTTGTTGAACTGATAAATAATCCGCGTTCAATGGATCCCAATTTTACCATTACAGAGTTTGAGAAGGAACATTCGAACGTTGAGATTCAACTTGAAGACCTGAAAAATCTGATCATAAAATATATTGAGCCCGTTTATGACGAGAATATTTGTAATGAATTTTTAATCACGCTGTTCCGGTTTGAAGCAGACATAAAAGATCATGCCCGCATTGAAGACGCAATTTTGGTTCCCCTGGCTATTGCTATTGAAGATAAATACAGGGGATGAAACATAAAATATACATAGTACACCGGGCTGAAATTATTCGAAAGGGGATTTTTTCAATTTTAAAGAAGAGGTTTAATTTTGAAATTATTCAGTTGGAAAAGGTCGACGATTTGTCCGGACTGGAAGTTCTTTCTGATTTTAAAATTTTATTCTTTCTGGAAACAGATGCTTTGAAGGATGTAAGTGCATTTTATAAAATAAGAAATACAAATATCGTTAGAATAGTTGGTTTATCTTCAGATAATAGTCTTCAACCAATCGGCATTTACGATGATGTGTGTCCGGTTTATACCAGTGGCTCCCGGATGATAAGAAAAGTGGCTGATTTTTTTGAAAACGAAAATGAAGCCGTTTTAGAACATGAAGGGGAGGAGTTAAGCACAAGAGAAAAGGAAGTTTTAAAACTTGTAGCATTGGGCAATTCAAATAAAATTATAGCAGACAAACTTTTTATCAGTGTTCACACCGTTATTTCCCACCGTAAAAATATAACTGAAAAACTGGGTATAAAATCCATTTCAGGATTGACCGTCTATGCAATTATTAATCAAGTTATTGATACAGAAAATATTAATCCCGAGGATCTCATCTGATTTTGTATTCATTTTCAAATTCTAAAAATCCCAACTTTTAGGGATTTCCAGATTTTTTTCTGCTGCTTAGTTTTGTAGCGGTAGATATTTATTAAAAGATCGGATTTATGAAGAGGTATTTTTTTATGGTGCTCGGACTATGTTTTTTGGGTTTTGGATTACAGGCTCAAACTGTTGAAAAAGAACAAAATAGTTACGAAAATAGTGCGGATAGATTATTGTCAACCGATGGCCGGTTAACGATTGGTGGTTATGGAGAAGTACATTTTAATCAGGCTTTGGACAGCGATGTCAGAAGCAACGGGAAGCTTGATGTGCACCGAATGGTGATGCTTTTAGGATACAATTTTAGTGAGCGTACACAGTTTGTAACTGAGATTGAGTTTGAACATGTAAAAGAGGTGTATATCGAGCAGGCTTTTCTGCAGCATAAGCTCAATAATTATATCAATTTAAAAGGAGGATTGCTTCTGATTCCAATGGGGATTATAAATGAATACCATGAACCCACCACATTTAACGGAGTTGAACGACCGCTGGTGGATAATGTGATTGCCCCTACAACCTGGCGTGAGATTGGTTTTGGCGTGAGTGGAAATGTTTTTCCTGCAACACTTCGCTACCAGCTCTATCTGGTCAATGGTTTTAATGGTTACAACGGAGACGGAGTGTTAAACGGTCAGAACGGATTTAGAAAAGGCCGGCAAAAGGGGGCTGAATCCTATATTTCTTCGCCAAATTTTACAGGTAAAGTTGAGTACTATGGGGTACGTGGCTTAAATGTTGGTTTGTCAGGTTATTTTGGAAACACACAAAGTACACTATATGACGGTATTGACAAGAACAACTCAAATAAAATGGCTGCTGCTGATTCTTCTGTTGTTGGAATTTCGATGATGGGGCTTGATGCCCGTTTTGTAACAGGTGGTCTGCAGCTAAAAGGGCAGTTGTATTTGGCAGGGATTTCAAATACAGAACAATACAACAAATTTGTTTCTTCTGATTTAGGGAGCTCAATGATTGGATATTATCTGGAAGCCGGTTACAACGTACTGAGAATGTCCAAAACCGGGATGGAGTTGATCCCTTTTATTCGCACAGAAAAATACAATACGCATCATAAAGTTGCCGGCGATTTAACAAAAAATACATCGTATAATCAATCTGCCGTAACAACCGGCCTAACACTTAAACTGGCCCGGGGTGCAGTGGTTAAGACCGATATTCAATTTCGGAAATCGGAAGCCGGTGACAACTGGTCGAAGGTTTTTAACGCCGGATTTGGAGTAATGTTTTAAACAACGATATGTTATCTGTTAAAAATATATTGATATTGTTTTGGTGCTTTTTTCCGGTTTATCTTATGCTCAGGAAGAAATTGACTATGCGCCAAAAATGCTCATGCGGGCTTTAAAAGCAGAAAATATAAATTATAGTGAACTCCAGGTTGCCGATAGTTCAGATTTTGGAGTACAAAACGGGAAATTTTTTAGCTTGAACAATACAAACAGTGAAATCAATTTTGTCTATATAGGCAGAGTCAACAGTTGCCGGGCAGGAGGTTGTTCAATTGATGCAGAGCAAGAGTCTGGTGGATTTGAATTCTTTGACTATTTTATTTTATTCAACAGAAATTTGTCTATTCAGCAAATAAAAGTATTTAATTACCAGGCAACCAAAGGACACGAAATTACAGCCAGAAGTTGGCTTAAACAGTTTATAGGATACAAGGGAGAATCAGAGCTTTTGCTTGGCAAGCATATTGATGGAATTTCCGGGGCAACGGTATCAGCCCACTCATTAACAGCTGATGTTGAATATAAAACAGGTTTATTGAGAAAGATACATCGGAAATTAGAATAGAGCGGATTGAATAGTAAAAAGAGGAAGTAATTTATTTCCCCTTTTTATTGTCTGATTAGAGTCTAAAACCTTGCCTTTTTTTCAATACTTTTGTTTCTGTACATTTAGATACGCTTATCCCAAATATATCACAATTACTACTTTTACTTGCCAGCGCGGTATATAAGCCTGTGTTTTGTCAGTTTTGAAAATTTACCCTGATTGCGACTATGTCGTAATGGTCTCCCTTCAGAAGGAGAGGGAGGGAGAGGGAGGGAGAGTTCCTGCTATCCAGTTTATTTTCCGGCGCTGCAAGCATTTGCCATGGCTTTGGATCAGTTTGACGATCCTTCATGCGGTAAATTTTCAATAAAACCAAATTTGTCTTTTTCTGATTTATTTCGAATACTTTTAAACGGGCAACCGGGTACTTCTTCGCCTAACGAACAGGAAAGAAAAAGAACCCAAAGCCGGATTTTGCTGTCGGTTGATTTCTTTATGTGTAATACTAAGAGGCAATCCGAAGAGAATAAAAAGAACACCAGATAACTTGGGGTTGGGTATAAGTTTCTGATTGTTAGGGTTAATATTGCTGAAATTATTCTAAAATCAAAGTAGATATTTTGCCCGTATTTGCCCTTCTGTTCTCTGTATGCCTTTATTTACAAGGGAACTGTATGGTTCTAACAGAAATTAGAATTTGTGGAATTTTTTTTTGCAAAAAACATACTGTATAAAAACCATTCTTTAATCGTATAATTTTTTTTAAATTGAAAGTTGATTTAACGGGGTTTTATTTTCTTTTCGCTTTTTAAGGTCTTATTATGAGAAATTTCTTTTCAGTTGGATTAATGGAATCAGATGCTTTATACCTGGAAAGTATTATGAAAAAGGCATTTCCCGGTGCAGCCTGTTTCTCATACAAAAAGACAACTGAACTGTTTAATCCCGGCAACAGTAAACCTCCTGATTTAATTTTTTTAGCAAGCCAGCTCAAAAGCACAGATTCTGCAAAAGCGTGTATTCGGTTAAAAGATGCGCTAGCTTTTAAAGATGTACCGGTTATAGTTTTAAATTATGACAGCGAAGAGAAAATCTTGAAAAGTTTGCTGGATGCAGGAGTTGATGCGTTTTTATCAAAACCTTTTACCGGTGCAGAGTGTATTGCTTTGGTTAATACCCTTTTAAAAAGCAGAACGGGAAAACAGAACACTGCGAATGAACCAATGGAGTTATTGCAGGAAAGTGAGAAACGTTATCGTTATATGTTCGAGAATAATCCGCAGCCTATGTTGATTTACGACCTCGAAACATTGGAATTTTTAACAGTGAACCGGGCAGCCATTGATCACTATGGGTACAGCGCCGATGAATTTCTTTCCATGACGATAAAAGATATCAGACCCCCGGAAGATATTGATGCTTTACTCGATGACGTGGAAAAAACGTACAAGGTCTATAATAATGCAGGAGAGTGGAGACATTTGAAGAAGAACGGAGAGTTATTGTATGTTGAAATAATATCGCATGCACTGACTTTTAATGGTCGCAGGGCAAGACACGTGATGGTTAGAGATATAACAGATCGGAAGATGGCTGAATCGTCTCTTCAGGAAAATCTGGAAAATTTAAGAATCACCCTCGACTCAATCGGAGATGCTGTTATTTCTACCGATTTAAACGGACGTATAATACGGATGAATCCTGTTGCTGAGTCGTTAACAGGATGGGAACTGGAGCAGGTAAAAGGTAAACTCTTAAATGAGATATTTCATATTGCCAATGCAAAAACAAATAAAACGATCGAAAATCCGGTGGAAAAAGTTATAAGTTCCGGTCAAATTGTAGGTATGGCCAATCATACCAAGCTGATCTCGAAAAACGGGGTAGAGTATCAGATATCAGACTCTGCTGCACCTATTACTGATTCCCGAGGGAAGATTAAGGGGGTTGTTTTGGTTTTCAGAGATGTTACAAAGGAATATGAAATAAGAAATAAACTGGAAGAGAATGAAGAACGTTTAAGGGCAGCTACAAATAACCTGGATGGAATTCTTTATGTAGTTGATAAAAATCTGATCATTACATTGTCAAAGGGCCTTGGGCTTGAAAAATTGAGACTAAAGCCCGATCAGGTTGTTGGACAAACTTTGTATGAGTACTATAAAACCGATGATCCAAATCATTCGATGATCCAAAAACATCGTAGGGTTTTAGGAGGCGAGCATTTGGCTTTGGAAACGCAACATGGTGATACCTATTTCTCAACAAAAGTCTCTCCGGTAAAAAATATCGCTGGCGAAATAACCGGAGCCATAGGGCTGGTAACCGATGTAACGGAAAAAATGAAAATCAACAAGCGGTTGAGGGAAAGTGAGGAAAAGTATCGTACTGTTTTTGAAAATACCGGCTCTGCTACTTGTATCCTTGAAAACGACGGGACTATTTCGCTCTGCAATTCAAAATTTGCCCAGTTGGCTGCATTACCCTTAGCCCAAATCCAAAATATAAAGAAATGGATGGATTTTGTAGTTCAGGAAGATTTGGAATCAATGGTTCAGCAACATAAATCAAGAAGAATAAAGGGAGAACAGACTTTAAATGAATATGAATTCCGGTTTATGGATGCGAACAAAAAGGAAAAGAATATTCATCTGTTTATTGACATTATTCAGGGAACAAACAAAAGCGTAGCCTCATTATTGGATATATCTGAAATAAAAAATACGGAAAAGAAACTCAGAGAAAGAGAGAGAGAGTTAAATATTAGTAATGAAAGATGGAAATTTGCCCTGGAAGGAGCCGGAGATGGCGTGTGGGACTGGGATATTATAAACAATAAGGTGATTTTTTCCGATCAATGGAAAGTGATGCTTGGTTACGAACCCTCCGAGATTGAGAATAATTTTGATGAATGGGAGAAAAGAGTCCACCCTGAAGATTTGGAAAAAGCACTTACCGACTTAAAAAATCATTTGGATGAGGAATCTTCGGAATATGTAAACGAACACCGCTTACGATGTAAGGATGGTAGTTACAAATGGATTTTGGATCGGGGAAAAGTAATTTCGAGAGATAACAGTGGCGCTGCCTTAAGAATGATAGGGATACATACCGATATAACAGAGCGAAGGGAAATGGTAGAAGCTCTGGTTTTGGCCAAGGAAAAAGCTGAAGAAAGTGATCGTTTAAAGTCTGCTTTCCTTGCCAATATGAGTCATGAAATCAGAACTCCAATGAATGGTATTCTTGGATTTGCCGATCTTTTAAAAACTCCCACACTATCTTCTCTGGAAAGGCAACAATTTGTGCAGATTATTGAAAGCAGCGGACATCGAATGTTAACCACCATCAATGATCTGATAGATATTTCAAAAATTGAAGCAGGTATGATTGATATAAAGTTATCCAAAATAAATGTTAATGAACAACTGGAATACTTATATTATTTTTTTAAGCCTGAAACAGAGAGAAAAGGGCTCGAACTTATTTATAAGAAAAACAATGAATTGATAAGTTTCAACTTTAAAACGGACAGGGAGAAGCTGATGGCTGTTTTAACAAATCTTATAAAGAATGCAGTTAAATACACCGACAAAGGAAAAGTTGAATACAGTTTTGAGGTTAAGAATGGAATTATCGGATTTTTAGTAGAGGATACAGGCATTGGCATTGGTAAAGAATACCAGAAAACTATTTTTGATCGTTTTGTTCAGGCAGATTTAAGCACAACAAAACCATATGAAGGTGCCGGACTTGGTTTATCAATAACAAAAGCCTATGTTGAAATGTTAAAGGGAAAAATAAAATTAACGTCAGATATAGGAAAAGGAAGTAAGTTTTATGTATCTTTTCCTCTTAAAAGATCAGACGAGAAAATAACTTATAAGCAGCAGCCGGATTTCAAAAATAAGGATGTAATGGATGGAATTAAGGACATAAATATTCTTGTTGTTGAAGACGACAGGATAGGAAAAATGTACATGGAAACTTTATTCAGGAACCGAAGCAAAAATCTTCTTTTTGCTTCAAACGGGATTGAAGCGGTTGAGATTTGCGAAAGTAACAAGGATATTGATTTAATTTTAATGGATATTAAAATGCCCTTAATGGATGGTTATGAAGCTACAAGAAAAATTAAATCCATTAACAGCAATATTATAATTGTAGCACAAACCGCGTTTGCATTGGCCGGCGATGAAGAAAAAGCCCTGGAAGCTGGTTGTGATGCTTATGTTACAAAACCCATTAAAAAAGAAAATCTCTTTAAAGTTATAAGTAAATATTTTAGTTATTAAAAAAGAAAACCGGAAACTGCAGCGTCTCCGGTTTTTTTTGTCTTGTTATATTTTGTTAATTCTCAGTCTTTTGTTCTGATGATTTTTCAGAGAAAAATGCAGCCACAATAGTTACAAATACTATTGCAACGGCAACGTAAACACCTGCCGGAATGGGAGCGGCTTCACCTTGCGCATACGAATGTAATCCGGATAAATAATAATTGACACCAAAATAGGTCATCAGTACTGAACTAATTCCCAGTAAAGCTGCCGCGCTCATTGTAAAATTACCTTTAAATCCGGGTATTCTGTGCATATGACCAATAAACGTATAAACCAGAATAGTGACCAAAGCCCACGTTTCCTTTGGATCCCAACCCCAGTATCTTCCCCATGATTCGTTTGCCCAAACTCCCCCTAAAAACGAGCCGATGGTGAGCAATAAAAGGCCTGTCATTAAAGTAATTTGTATAATATTTACCAATTCTCTAATGGTGAAATTTATCCTTGTCTGGTTATTTTTATTTCTAAAAATCATAAGGATGAGGTTTAATAATCCAAGCAAAGCTCCTATGCCCAGAAAACCATAACTGGATGTAATTACGGCTACATGAACAATCAGCCAGTACGATTTAAGGACAGGAACAAGATTTGTTATTTCCGGACTCATCCAGCTCATTCCGGCAACCATCAGCGCCAGACCGGATAAAACCGTCGTTAGCGACAGTGTAATTTCTGACCGATTTGCAAAAATCAACCCGCCAAGACATGTAGCCCAGCTAATAAAGATCATCGATTCATAACCGTTGCTCCATGGGGCATGACCGGAAATATACCAACGAATTCCCAAACCGGCAGTTTCTGCCAGAAATAAGAGGAGAATAAAAACAACGGCTATTCGTCTCAGGCTTTTAAACTTAATTTTTGGGTTAAATAAGGTTATTAGCTGGAGAATAAGCAGTATCAGTCCGGTAAACATAAATATTTTGGATAGTTTCCCAAAAATGTTAAGGTTGTTGTATAAAATTTCCAGGTCTATTTTGGTTTTTGCCGGTAAAATGTGTGAGCCAAATTGCTGCTGGTTATTTTTAAGATTTTTCAACAGTTGATTTGCTGTAGCCCAGTCGGCACGTTTTACTGCGCCAAGATAGGCAGAAATAGTATTTTGCGCGAACGAGGCATCTTTCTCAGTCATTTCATCTAAATGGTTAATCGAAACCCATTTATGGTTGTCGTGACCGGGAACCGGAAAAATGTTAAGGAAGTCACCGCTAAAAACTCCCATTAATATATTTACCCGTTCGTCAACATTCATAACTTCTTTATCAAGTTTGTTACGTTGGTTGTTGCTTTTGGCATAAGCAGCTGAAACCATCGAGCCGAGTTTATAACCGCCCATTTCGCGTGGAGCAACAATCATATTAAACGAAACATATTTGCCTGTTGCACCTAACATTCTTCTTAATTCAGGGTTTGCAACTTTTATTACAGGTTCTGATTTCCATTTTTCAGGATTCGCCTGCATATCCAAAAATACTTCAGTTGGCGACATTCCTTCCCAGCTGTTCTTTTTCGCTACTTTTCGCAAGATTTCAGAAGCCAGTGTAGAAACGGGCTCCACACGTCCCTGACGGCTTTGTACAACGAGTTCGGCAAATGCTGATACGTGTTTTTCGTTTAACTCTCTGTTTGCTACTGACTGTGCATTTGTGTTAAATGCAAAAACAAATCCCAAAATAAGAACGGCAAACAATTTTTTTCTTTCTTCTCTCAATTTTGCGGATGTCCGGACCAGCGTTTTAAAGCGGCTGTTTTTATTAAGTAATGTTAAAACCATACCCAATGCCATTATCAGATAGCCAAAGTATGTTATTCCCGTGCCTAAAGCATCGTGGTTAACGGAAAGTACTGTTCCTTTTTCATCCGTATCATACGATGACTGGAAAAATCGATAACCATTGTACTTTAGAATATTATTCATATAAATGCGGAAAGGCATTTCTAAACTCCCGTCTTTTAAAACCACTTCGCTTGCATAGGAAGACGGGCTGTTTGAGCCGGGATATCTCTCCAACTGAAAGTCTTCCAGATAAATGGAGAATGGTATTTCAATTATTTTGGAGCCATAGGAGACTGAAACGTCAATCCCGTTGATGTTTGTTGAATACAGCTCGCCAACTTCTCCTTTTTTGCCATAAACTATCAGGTCTTTGGAAACACCTCCGACAGTAACCTGCGTTTGCAATGCGTCCGTAACCGGAATTCCTTGCTGAGTTTGGGAATAAACCAATTGAGTTTTACCATTCATTAGAAATTGTTTGACAGCAAATGTCAGATTTCCGGCAGAGTAAGCATTTTGAGTGCTGATCTCTATTTCTTCTCCGGCGGCGTGATTTTCTGAATCGGTTTGCATCATTTGAGAAACTGAAACAGAATCAGTTGAGGAGACAAACAGCTTACCGTCTTTTATTTTAAAGTTGACTTTAACATCAGGCTCCGAGGTATTAAAACCTATCTTTGTGCCATTCAGCATTTTAGAGTTCCCTTCCTGTAAATTGAAATCAGTTCGTTGCATTCCTTCTCCAACTGCCATAACGGATACAACAGGTCCTCCGCTGGGATCGATTACCACTGTTTCCATTGCAGATGTCACGTAAAGTAAATTTTTAACGTTTATTTTTTTCCCGCCGATTTCTATTGTTTCCGAAAACCGGTTTGCCGTGTAAGGCGAAAATTTAACTTCTTTTTCTGTTTCAACGACTTGATTGCCATCAGTAGCAAGAATTTTAATTACTGCGAAGTCTGAAATTATGGTGTTGGATGAGCTTGCTTCCCTGATATGCATCATGCCTTCAAATCCATGATAACGCGTTATTGCTGCACCAATGATAATGACAATAAAAGCGATATGAAATAATAGTATAGTCCATTTCTTTTTACCAATGAGTTTGTATTTAAAAGCGCTACCTATAATATTTATACAGAGTATAATAAGCAACACCTCGAACCATTTGGAATTATATATTAAAATTTTGGCTGTTATTGTACCAAAGTCATTCTCTACAAAAGTGGCGTAAGCAATTGCAACAGCAAAAATTACAATAAGAATGCCCGTAAAGAGCATTGAAAAAAGGAACGAGACAAATTTCTTCATAATTTCCTGATGTATTTTGTAATTAAGATTTAGCGAATATCAGATTTTTTGGTCTTTTTCAAAAATTATTTGACGGAACTTATTTAAACAATTTGGTAATATAAAATGAATAAAAAACAGGTTTGTGACGAATGTACAGTCCAAAAAAATTCCTTTGTTGAACCAACAAAGGAATTTTTTATTCTTTGATTTATTGGAAACAAGAATTAATTTGTTGTAGGATCGTCATGTGCAATTTTAGCTACATATTCATCATAATTAAAGCCTTTAAAAGTTGGGCTTTCATCATTGTGACATTGAATACAAACTTCTTCGGTTGGCATAATCATTCCTTTTGATAATGCGAGCTTTTGATTTTTCATGATTGCAGCCGATTTGTAAATGCTGCCCGGCCCGTGACACGATTCACATGAAACTCCTTCATCAACTTTAATAGTAGCCACCAGGCTTTTATCCACGCTTGCAGCAGTTGAGTGGCATTTTAGACATTTAGGATCTTCTTTTTCGTCGCCTTTCAAAGTCTCCATGGCTTTTGCATGAGGTCCGGCTTCCCATTTGTTGAATTGCTCTCCTTTATCTGGTTTGTTATGACACATCTTACATTTTGCAGCACCAATGTACTTATAGTTCTGAGCCATTGTTGCCGAGCTAAAGAAAATCGCCAGCCCCAGTAAAAACATCAATTTTTTGTACTTCATAATGATATTCTTTAAAGATTAATATTACCTTTTCAAATTGTATTCCAATCTATTTTAAATATAAATAATTTTTCAATTTTATCTAATAAAGTGCTGTATGACACATTGAACACAGTTCTGTCTCCCAGGCATCTCCAATGTCTGCCGGGTGTTCGAAAACCAGGGGGTCAAATGAATTCGCATATTGCATACTGTCTTTTGTGCCTTGTGCCAAAATATTATGACACAGGTTACAATCTTTTGAAATTACTTTTCCCGATTCAGTCGCATGCCTGTCGTTGTGACAACGGTAGCATCCGTCCGACTCCATATGTCCGATGTTGTTTGGATATTCTTTCCAGCTGACCTTCATAAAAGGAAAGATGTTATTTGCATATCCGTTTTGAATTTCAGCAATTGCATTGTCAACATCAGCCTTTCTGTTTTCAAAAACCTCAGGGTAGCTCGATTCGTACCATTCCGTAACCTGCGCTTCAATGGCTTCAAAGGCACTGTCTTTATCGGGATATTCCTGATTTAGTGCCAGCATTGCAGCCAGTTTGATGCTTGGTAAGGTTTTCGATATCTTTCCTTCTGCCAAAGATTCGTCAATAAAATTTTGTGGTGCGCTATAATTATGTGATGGCCGGTTATGGCAGTCCAAACAATCCATTGACCGTGTTTCAAGGGAATCAAGTTGTGCCTGGGAGAGCATATTCTCAGCATCTGTATATATTTCAGTCTCTCCGGTTTTTAGGTTTGTAAATCTTACCCAGGGAATGATTTGCCGATTGTCGGTTGATGTTTTGTATTCAATTTTTACATCAGGGCTGATGTGTTGGTGAATGCCTTTTTCAATGACTCCGTTAACTATTTTATTACTGGTTTTGATTTGCAGGTTTATGATTCTTTCTGTGTTCTCTTCATCAGAAAGGAAGGAATGCCTAATTCTTAATTTTCTGTCGTAAAATTTATCCGGCCAATGGCACTGCTCACATGTTTCCTGTGCAGGTCTTAAGTTTGCAATAGGCGTTGGAATAGGTTGCGGATATTTTTTTGCCAAAACAGAATAAACCTGGTATAATCCTGATAATTTACTTTTTACATACCAACTTGCGCCCGAACCAACATGACACTCTACACATGCAACCCGCTCGTGTGAAGAGCCATGGTAGGTTGTATACTCCGGTTCCATAACCTGGTGACAAAGTTTTCCACAAAATTCAACCGATTCTGTATAGTGGAATGCCTCGTAGCTTCCTATTGAAGAGATGATCAAGAGAAAAACACTGCCGATTACAAAAATTACTGATGCATTTCTGGTCGCAGTATTATTAAAATCAATGATTGGCCAGTTCAGAACTTTTCCCTGGCGTTTTGCTCTTTTCGCTTTGTTGCGGTTGATTCTCATTCCAATCGGGATCAAAATCAACCCGATTACCATAAATCCGGGAAGGACGATAAATATAAACAGTCCGATATAAGATCCCCCAAATCCAAAAAAATAATTGAGAATTGTTAACGACAGGATGGAGGCGAGATTAAATAGTGCTAAAAGTGCACCGGTTATAGAAATCCAGTTTTTTACAGACGATGGTAATTTCATAGTATCTGTTTTTTAGTCGTTTACAATCTGTTTGCGAAATGCAATTTGGTAAAAAATACCTAATATTTCAACAATCGGTCTCTATTTATATATTTTCTATATATGACTGATTATTATGAGATTATGTTTTATTTCTTTTGTGTTTTTTGTTCATAACTGTTTGTGTCTTTCTTATTTGTCAAGACTTCCAAACCTGATTCGTTTTATATTTGTTTTTCTTTTTTGCATTTCTGTTTTTCCCTGAAAAAGGTGTCTTGAATAACAAGTGGTGTTACTATTTTAAATCCTTGTCTGAAAGAACGTTAATTTTTTCTTTTTCTATTTTATACATGGTGCCATCCACTAACAATACTTTTGAAGTTTTCTATCGGATTTTTACCAATTGATGCAACATATAAATGAATGATAAGAAAAATAGAAATAAAAAACCCCATGGCAGAATGCAGAATGGCCGTTAAAAATACACCACTTATATTGTACACTCTGTCGATGATGGTTTCCGGATACAGTAGTGCAAAACCACTGATGATTACCAAAGGAACAGCCAGGTACATTACAATAATATATGAGTATTTCTGAAGTGGATTGAATTTTCTTTTTTTTGAAAGCGGGTAGGGGGCTTTCATTCCATGAAACATTCCCCATGCATAATAATATGCCTGTTTCATAGGCCTTTTAAGAAAACCCTTGGGTTTTACAATGTAAAACTTTTTATTGCCGGTAAACAAATTTCCCAATAAAAACAACAAGTAGTTTACTGAAACGATTACACCGGCATAGTTGTGGATATTTACAATCGCGTTAAAGCCTATAAAATTATTTTCAATTCCCGAATTCATTGAGATTCCTGAAAAAATCAGAAGAATTATTCCAACCGCATTAATACCATGCCAGATTCTTAACCAAAGTGGATAAAAATATATTTTTTTGTCCGATTCCATATCAATTATTTTTTTAATATCCTGAAAATTAAGTGAGTGATAATTCCCGCCATCGCTACAAGAAAGATAATAATACTTAAAATTTTAAGTAGGGGAAGTTGATGTGTACCAATTACGTATGAATCGTTAGATAAAACGCCTAATCCCCCCCCGTCTTCTGCTCTTTGCTGAAGATTCTGGTATTTGTAAAGCGATGCTTTTAGTTTTGAATTGGCAGAATGACATTCAGCACACTTGCGAACCGCGAGTTTTTTTTCAAGAATATTATGGGAAACCATTAAACTGTCGGCTACCTGAGTATGACACTCTATACACCTGACATGTTGAAAATGTAGCTCCTGGTTGGGTAACCAATCGTGGATATTTACAATCTCAGGATTTTCGTGCCCTGCGACCAGTGAGTATTTTTTCATATCGTTGTGGCACGATAAACACATGTTGTTGCTGTACTCCACTATTTCCAGCACGCTGCTGCTGGTACGTGCCGTTGTTGCGTAAGTATGCTGACTGTGGCATTTGGAACAAGTGAAATTGTCGCCGTATACCTGATAATGTACGCTTTTTTGAAATTCTTCCTGGATTCTTTCAAATTGGTAGGTTGCAAACGATTCATCTCCACCATGGCAATCAAGGCAGGTTGCCAGGGGTTCAAGTTTTACATTTGCAGGATGAGGATAACTTGTGTACTCATAGGAATGACAGTCGGTACAATCGAAAACACTGTGAACTCCGTTTTTTAAGGCGACAGTGTCTAAAATGTAATAGGGATTCATTAACCTTTTTTCCTCTGTATCCATTAAATCGTTATGGAAACTATAGGTTTGGTTGGAATGACATTTCAAACACTGATGGTTCTCGGGATCATCATAATATTGTGCCTTTAGAGGTAATGATGCACAATACAGAATAATAAATAAAAAAAGACGATTATTCATCGGTATATATTTAAATTGATTGGATTTTTTGTTTCGGCTTTGATGACTATTTTGTGTAATGGCTGTCAATGTTTTTATTTAAATTTAATAAATATTCCGTTTCCCTGTTTTTAAAAAATGGTAATATCTTTTTATTTGATATTACCATCTTTCAGTGGAATTATTTTGGTTATAATCATGTTTTTAGAACATCCATAAACGAGTAATGGTAAAACCAATAGCAAGACCTTTGTCTTTCCAGTCTTTTTGATTGTACATCATGATGTGCTGAGGGACAATGCCATCAGCTGTTCCCACATATATTTGGAAAGCATGTGTAAATGTGAAAATTTCAACACCAAACGCCAGGTTTGGCTTTGGGTGTGTATCCCATGTCCACTGTTCCGAAATATCTTTAATTTTTAAAGGATGATCATAAGTAAAAATCAAAGATCCCTGTGGTGAGAATTTAATTCTTCCGTTTACGTGAGCTCCTATAATATCATGGTTATAATCCCATCCGGCCATATTATAATGCGTAAAGCTTGCTCCTGCCTGGATTGACAGCCAATCGTTAAATTTACGACCAATTATTAGCTGAGAATAATACGAAAGCCGGTCACCAAATTTGATTGACTTTGGTTGTGTTTCTCCTTTGGAGGAAACAACTTGTCCTGTTTCCAAAGTATTTACGTCCCTGCCATCGATTGCTGCCGATCCATATAATGCAACGGATACGGGTATTGTATTTCTTTCTGTTTGTTTGAAAATGGTCCATTTGGCGTTGAAGTCGGTGTACATGTTTGTTTTGGTCTGGCCAATCCCAATCTGTAAATTTTTAACGGGAACGTAGTTTAAAGCCAGTCTCACGTTTGCTCCGGGTGCATAAATCCCCCATAAATCCGAAGTTCCGTTGTCCATGCTGCCAAATTTGTGCTGGATGATAAATTCCAGTGTCCTGGCATCAGGAATTACAGTTGTTTGTGCGTCAATTAGAATTCCGCTTTCAAAAGGATTGGTTACCGGCTGATCTTTTTCTTCCTCCTGTGCAAAAGAATTGCTAATAACAATTCCTAAAATAAAAAGAAGCAATATATGTTTTTTCATAATTCTTGTTCTATAATTTATTAGTTATTCTTTGCTCCCTGCTGAATCCAACCTAACACATAAACAGCCTCTGTTGCTGAGTATTTCGGATGAGAATCAGTGTTGTCAGGATTTGGTCTTGTATAAATCAAACTTTCTTCCGGTGTTGAAGAGTTGATATACCTTGTACTGTTCAGCGAAGAAAAAGCGTTAGCTGCTGATAAATCGGGAAGTTGCCCCCCTGTTTTATGACATGCAACACACTTGCTTTCAAAAATTGGAATTATATCTGCTGAAAATGAAATTTCTTCCGCATCCGGATCATCTGGATCAATCACCGGAACTTCTTCTGGAACAATAAAATCATATTTACATCCAACAAAGAATAAAGCAATTAAAGCAATTGTGAATAAATATTTTAATGATTTCATTTTGTTATATTTTTAAAAAAAAGACTTCTCTTTTTTTGAAGTCTTTTTTTGTATTCAGCATATATTTTATTCTTCCAAAGCTTCAACAGCTTCAATGGTATTAATCAGTAGAGCTTTAACATATTCGGGGTTATGTACACCCAAACTGCGATCTTCTTCCAACCCAATCCAGTTATAATATGCCGAAGCCAAAACGGTTTTGTAGACACCAGGAACAACTTCGTATCCATCTTCATCGCTACCTTCCATTACTTCGTGCGCTACCAGTAAATCGCGAAGATCAATTAACATATCCTCAACAATTGTTTGAGTATTTTTGTAATCGTATGAACCATCTAAATCCTCGCCGCTATGACATTCATTACAAGCAGCCGTACTTGGAATAAAAGAGTGTCCTCCCTGTACTTCATCATTATCAAAATCCGGCATATGGCATCCCGTACATGAAGCCGTTGATAAGTGAGGATGATCTGATGTTGGGTAAGAAGCTGATCCAGGGATTTCTTCGTATCCAATACCAGCTACAACGTTGCCTTGTGGCCCGTGGTGCGGGCCCCAGTGAGAACTTGAAATATTGAATGTAGTATCTGTAGGATTTGTTACAGATGGCCCTGCTCTTCTTGACTGGTGGCAATTTCCGCAAAGGTTGCTGTTTCCGTTTAGGTCAAAAGTTACTGTTTCGTCAAATAGTGCAGCGACAGGGTCCGTAATGCGCAGTGCATAATCAACACCTTCAAAAGTTTTATGTATCCCATGACACGTGCTGCAATCAAAAGTTTCAGTATTTTCAATACCGCCTGCAACAATGTTAGCTTCGCCGAATTCTGCAAATTGCTGAAATCCTACCGGTGTATGACATCTTACACAACTTGAACTCCATTCTTCGCGTTCAAGAGTAAATTCCCCTACTGCGTGCCCAGACAATACATACTGAGATTTTTTTGCTAAGATATTGTCACTTGCATGGCAGACCAAACAGGTAACATTTCCGTCAACTCCGTCACGGCCATCACTGCCGTCGGCTCCGTCACTACCGTCTGCACCGGCAGGTCCCATTGGGCCTTCTTTAACACACGAGGAAGCTAAAAAAGCACAAATAAAGCCAAACAGAATAAGTTTAAAAGTTGATGAGCATTTCATAATTAGATAGATTTGATATTAAAATTCAATTTTTACAATATTCTGGTAGTAAAAATACTTTAGAATTGAATCTGTTTTACATGCTTGGTGGTGATATATCAAACAGAGCTTATTGATATAAAATGAAATGCGGGTTGACAAATATCAATTATCCATTTTTGCTTACAGACAATAATGCACTTTCGTTTAATATCTGGAATTCGTTTCCGTTTGTTTTAATAAAACCGGAGCTTTTAAATTCCTGTAAAATGCGAACAAAACTTTCCTTGGTCATGTTTGACATTTCTGCTAATTCCTGCCGTGTTAGAGGTATGGAGAATGTGCTTTCTCCAAATACTTCGTTCTCCAGATATAACAAGGTATCTGCAACACGCCCGGGCATATATTTTTGAGTTTGGTTTACCAATTTATTTAGCAGGTAATTATTTTGTTTGATATGGAATCGAAGCATTTCCACCGCAAATTGGTTGTTCTCTCCAAAAAGCTTTACAAGCTTTGAAGAATCGATAAGACAACAAACAACTGGCGTAACTGCTGAAATTGTAAATTTTTGAATATTTCCGTTAAATAATCCTCCTCCGGTAACAAAGTCATGTTTTGAAATTAGACGAACAATTGAATTTTTCCCTTTGATTCCTTCCACATACAACTTTGCTAAACCTTCGCGCACACAAACAACAAAAGTTGATGTTGTATTTTGTTTTACAATTGTTTCTCCCGGGTTGTATTTTATTTGTTGTTTGCCGTCGGTTAAAAAGTCCAATTCTTTGTCTGTTAAACCGACAAAAATACTTTTATCATCTTCCTCAAAACATCCTTTGCAACATCCGGAATTTAGTTTTGAGCACGTCTCACATTTTTCTTCTAAGATTTTCGCCACAATAACCTCCTCAATATAAACGGTCTAGTATTTTTGAAAATTCAAGATAAATTGAATTTTTCTTGCCCTAAACTAATAATTTAAACTAATATTTTCAATATTAGTTCATTTTTTCGATAAAAGCGAACATATGTTTTTATCTGTCGCGAGATTATTCTATAAAAATCAACAAATGGGAAGTTTGAAAGATTGTTAAATGAGCCTTGTTCCTCTTCCGCTGGAGATATTTTCGTGATTTGTGATTAAAACTTCTTTCACTCCACTTTTTTTTGCTCTGAATCCGTTATCAAGTTTAGGTATCATTCCCTCTTTTATTATCCCTTCCGATTGGCATTTTTTGAAAAGGTCATAATCTAAATCGTAAATGATGTTGTCTTCATCTTTTGCATCGAGCAAAACTCCCTTCTTTTCAAAGCAATAAAAGAGATAAACCGAATAATAACGGGCAAATTCGGTTGCAATTTCGGAAGCAATTGTGTCTGCATTTGTATTAAGTAAATTTCCTTTCCCGTCGTGAGTTAACGGAGCAATTACTGGTGTAACATTCTCGTTTATCAGAAGCCGTACTTCATCTGAGTTTACATCATCTACATCGCCAACAAAACCGTAATCAATATCTTTTACCGGTCTTTTATGTGCATGAATTAAATCTAAATCGGCACCGGTTATGCCAATGGCGTTGCAACCACGGGCCTGTAACCCGGCCACAATTTTTTTGTTTACCAATCCGCCGTAAACCATCGTAACAACTTCCAGCGTTTCATTGTCGGTAATTCTCCTTCCGTCCACCATTTTGGTTTCAATCCCCAGTTTAGCCGCTATCTGAGTAGCCGACCGTCCTCCACCGTGAACCAAAATTTTGTATCCTGAAATTTTCACAAATTGGTCGAGAAGCATGTTTAACGATTCCGGTTCTTCCACTACTTTTCCGCCAACTTTTATGATTGTTAATCTATCCATGTCGAGAATTACGTTTAAATGTTTAAAAAGTTTTCAAGGATTTTGGCTCCCACGGTTCCGCTTTTTTCCGGGTGAAACTGGGTGGCATAAAAATTATCTTTTTGAAGTGCGGCGCTAAAAGGAACAATGTAGTTACATGTTGCTGCAGTGTGTTCGCCAATGCTTGCATAATACGAGTGGACAAAATATACATATTGGTTTTCAGTCTCTTTTGTAAAAAGTGAACTCTTCAGATTTGAAATAGAATTCCATCCCATGTGCGGAACTTTTGTAATAAATTCTTCACCGGGGTTGGGAATAAAACGTTTTACTTTTTCTTCAAAAATTCCCAGACATTCCACATCGTTTTCTTCGGAATGCGAGCACATCAGTTGTAAGCCCAAACAGATTCCTAAAACAGGTTGTTTAAGTGAAACAATCACTTTGTCAAGTCCGTGTTTTTTTAGGTAATTCATGGTTGTACTGGCCTCGCCAACTCCTGGAAAAATAACTTTGTCGGCGTTTCTGATTTTTTCCGGATCTGCAGTGATTTCAGCATTTACACCCAGGCGATTCAGCGCGTTATTTACCGATTCAATATTTCCGGCGTTGTATTTTATGATTACGATGTTCATTGTTTTTTATTTCTGTGTTGTTTTTCCGGCACGTTATATTACTCGTCCTTCTTCGTAAACAATTTCATATTTTATCCCCTCCAAATCTTTAAAAAAAAGTGCATAGTAACTTTCACCGTGCTGAGGATAAAATTTAGGTTCATCAACGATATTTGCTCCGGTTTCTTTAATTTTCAAATAAAGGTTGTCCACTTCTTCGCGTGAATTGGCTTTAAAAGCCAAATGATGCAGCGAACCCGGTTTTCTTCGGTGAATGGTTTCCTCTTTGAAAACACTTCTTGGCGAAACAATCGCAAACAGTAATCGGGAATGGCCATATTCAACAACATCAAATTCGTGTGCAGCAACTGTTCCTTTGTGTTTGTGCTTCAGGTTAAATCCTAAAACAGACAGAAACTTGTCGTAAAAAGGTTCAGCTACTTTTAAATCTTTTACAGTTACAGTGATGTGGTCGATTATTGGTTCCACGATGCGTTTTTTTATTATGAGTTAGCTTTTTAATAATAAATCAATTACTTCCACCATCTCGTTAAATTCATCTTCCTTGTAAAGTCGTGTCATATAAACAATTTTTCCGGTTTTGTCGATGATTACATTTCGTGTGACTCCGGCACCCTGAGCGGCAAATTTGTAAAAAATCTTAGCGCCCGGATCTAAAGCAAGCGGATAGGTAATTTTAATGTCCTTTTCAAATTGTTTAACTTTTTCCAATGGCTCGTCCATGTCAATTCCATAGAGTGCAAAATTTTTGTTGTTTTTATGTTTTTGCCAGATTTTACTTTCAATATGTGGCATTTCTCTTCGGCAAACAACACACCAACTGGCCGTAAACTGAAGCATAACAACTTTACCTTTTAAATCGGATGTTTTGACCTTTATTCCATCGGTCAGATCAAATTCAATTTCAGGTATCTGTTGTCCAATTTTTACGATGTAACCGTAATCTTCGGGAATCTCTTGTTTTGGTATTTCGTTTAATTGCGCATAACCAAATGTTGCTGACATAAACAGGAATAAAATCGAAATTGTAGTTTTCATGATAAATTAATTAAATACAACGGTACGGTTTTTATAAACAAGAATTTTTCGTTGCAAATGTTTATATACTGCCTGCGAAAGTACAATTTTTTCCAAATCACGACCTTTCCGGATTAATTTTTGAATGGTATCAACATGGCTGCAGCGAGTGACATCCTGTTCGATAATCGGGCCGGCATCCAGATCGGAAGTAACATAATGACTGGTCGCACCGATAATTTTTACCCCTCTCTGGTGTGCCGCATGATAAGGTTTAGCTCCTGCAAAAGCAGGTAAAAAGGAATGATGAATATTGATTATTTTATTGGGATATTTTTTAACAAACGCGGGAGAAAGAATTTGCATATAACGCGCCAGAACAACAAAATCGATATTGTGTTTTTTTAGCAATTCAAGCTCTGCTTTCTCCTTTTCGTCTTTGTTTTCTTTTGTAATAGGAAAATGGTAGAAGTCGATACCAAAACGTTCAGCAACAGGTTTTAATGTTTCGTGGTTGCTGATTATCATCGGAATTTCAACATCCCATTCTCCTGCCGTGTAACGTGCCAGAATATCAAAAAGACAATGGGGCATTTTGGAAACAAACAGCGCCATTCGTGGAATTTCATCTGCAAAATATAAACGCCAGTACATTTCAAGTGGTTTTCCAATCAGGGTGTCGAAATATTCGCCGATTTTTTCTTTTGGAATGGCAAAATCTTCAAGTTCCCATTCCACCCGCATGTAAAATATTTTTTCCTGCCGATCAACGTGTTGGTCAAGGTAAAGAATATTCCCGTGGTTTTTATTCAGGAATTCAGTAACAGTGGCCAGAATACCCTGTTTGTCCGGGCAGTGAATCAGCAAAATGGCTGTGTTTTTTTTCTCGCGAAGTGGTTTTATGGTTTTCATAACTGAAAGCCCCCAAACCCCAATAAGGGGCTTTTGGCCGTGGAAGCGCGGTTTTGTTTATTTTCTATTGTCATTTTTGTATTTTATTTTAACTCCCTTAGCCTTTGAAAAGACGGGGAGGATATTATAATGAACCCTTTGTTGAAGGAAGTTCAAAGTTGAAAATATCTCGTTTTATGGCCATTTTTATGGCTTTTGCAACCGCTTTAAAAATAGCTTCTATTTTGTGATGCTCATTTGTTCCTTCTGCTTTAATATTCAAGTTTGAAAGCGAAGCGTCGGAAAATGATTTGAAAAAATGTATAAACATTTCGGTGGGCATGTCGCCTACTTTTTCACGTTTGAATTCGGTGTCCCATATTAACCAGGGGCGGCCGCCAAAATCAATCGCTGCCATTGCCAGACAATCATCCATTGGCAAACAGAAACCGTAACGTTCCATGCCTAATTTGTTGCCGATTACTTTTTTAAAAGCTTCTCCCAAAGCCAAACCTGTGTCTTCAATTGTATGGTGTTCATCTACTTCCAAATCGCCTTTTACCTGAATTGTCAGATCTGCGCCTGAGTGCCGTCCGATTTGATTCAGCATGTGATCAAAAAAGTTCAGCCCTGTTGAAATATTCGAAACACCCGAACCGTCAAGATTTAATTCAACAAAAACGTCGGTTTCTTTGGTTGTACGTTTTACTGTTGCTGTTCTTTGAGGAGCGGCAACGCAAGCGTAAATATCATCCCAGTCGTCAGAGATTAATACACAGGTATTGGTCAATTTTTGTTTTTCCAATTCTTCAGATAATGAACCGTCGTTGATAAGGATTCCTTTGGCACCCAGGTTTTTTGCCAGTTGGATGTCGGTCAAGCGGTCGCCAATTACAAAACTGTTGGCTAAATCATAATCGCCTTCCATGTATTTTGTCAGCATCCCGGTTCCGGGTTTTCGCGTATTTAAATTATCGTGCGGAAAACTTCTGTCAATGCAAATATCATCAAAAACAACACCTTCTCCTTCAAAAGCCTTCAGAATAAAATTATGCACCGGCCAGAATGTATCTTCAGGAAAAGAGTCGGTTCCCAATCCATCCTGATTGGTCACCATCACCAAATCGTAATCGAGATTTTCACGAATAAAATGCATATTCCGAAAAACTCCGGGCAAAAATCCCAGTTTTGAAAACGAATCAATTTGTTCGTCTTCTGTTTCAAAATTTAGTGTCCCGTCACGGTCTATAAATAGTACTTTTTTCATGCTGATTTTATCTCTTTTTCAAATTAGATCAATTCTTTAAACGCTGTTAACAAAGTTTCATTTTCTGAAGAGGAGCCAATTGTAATTCGTAAACTGTCATCACACAGATGTACATTTGATCGGTTTCTAACGATTATCCCTCGTTCAACAAGATAGTGATATATTCCTTTGGCATCGTGCATTTTAATCAACAGAAAATTTGCATCGGATGGATATACCTGAATTACAAACGGGAAACCTTTTAATAAATCAGCCATTTTAGCACGTTCGGCAATTAGTAGTTTTCCCCATTTTTTTACTTCTTCCGTTTTTTCAACCAGCTCCAACGCTTTTGTTTGCGTTAGAATATTCAGGTTGTACGGATACTTAATTTTATTCAGAATATTCACAATCTCGACAGATGCAAAGGCCATTCCCAACCGAATTCCGGCCATTCCCCAGGCTTTTGAAAAAGTCTGTAAAATTACGAGGTTGGCATTTTCGTTGAGTTTTGGAAGAAACGATTTTCCCGGAGCGAAATCAATGTAGGCTTCGTCCAGAACGACAATTCCGTCAAACCAATCAATTACTTTCTGAATTTTTTCTGCGTCAAGACTGTTTCCTGTCGGGTTATTGGGCGAGCAAAGGAAAATTAGTTTTGTATCTGGATTTACAGTTTCGAGAATCGCGTCAACATTAATTTCAAAATCCTCCGTCAGCGACACTTTTTTAACTTCTACATTGTTAATACCGGCTGCTACCTCGTACATTCCGTAAGTCGGATTGAAAGTGATAATATTATCGGTTCCCGGCTCGCAAAAGGCGCGGATTAATAAATCGATAGGTTCGTCGCTTCCGTTTCCTAAAAAAATATTTTCAGGAGTGATGTTCTTAATTTTTGAAATTTTTTGTTTAAGCTCTCTTTGCAGTGGGTCAGGATAACGATTGTAGGGCTCGTTAAAAGGGTTTTCGTTTGCGTCGAGAAAAACCATGGCTTCGCCGGCATATTCGTCTCTTGCTGACGAATAAGGTTTTAACTCAGCTATATTTTTTCGAAGTAGTTTATTTAAATTCATTTCTTAATTGTTGGTTTCGCCTCTACCAGGTTAATAGTTTCGGCATTTTTGGTTTATGTTTTTTTAATTTCTGAAACAAGTTCAGAATGACGAGCTTTATTAACTTTCGTCATGCTGAATTCATTTCAGCATCTTATTTTTATTATCTTTTTTTTGTTCAAAGAAACCTTACTCGTTTAAGTTTTTTAACCGCAGAGTTACCGCATTTTTGTGTGCCTCAAGCTCTTCTGCTGCAGCCATCTTCTGAATTGCCGGGCCAATATTTTTTAGCCCTTCTTCGGAAATTTCCTGAAACGTGATTTTTTTCAAAAAGCTATCGAGATTTACACCGCTATAGGAACGCGCCCAGCCGTTTGTTGGCAAGGTGTGGTTCGTTCCCGAAGCATAATCTCCTGCACTTTCAGGTGTGAGATTTCCCAGAAAAACAGAGCCTGCATTACTTATTCTTTCAGCCATTTCAATGTAATTGGCTGTACAAATAATTAAGTGTTCCGGTGCGTACTCGTTAATTAAATTGATTTGCTCGTTTTTGTTGGTTATTACAATTGCCACGCTGTTATCCAATGCTTTTGCCGCAAATTGTTTTCTTGGCAATTTATCCAGTTGTATTTGAATTTCAGTCTGAACTTTTGTTACTAAATCTTCCGAATTTGCAACCAAAATCACCTGGCTGTCAACGCCGTGTTCTGCTTGCGATAACAAATCAGAAGCAACAAAAGCCGGATTTGCAGTTTCGTCGGCAACAACCAAAACTTCCGACGGGCCGGCCGGCATATCGATGGAAACATTGTTCATGCTAACCAATTGTTTGGCTGCCATTACGTATTGATTTCCAGGACCAAAAATCTTGTAGGTTTTCGGAACTGTTTCAGAACCGTAAGCCATGGCTCCAATTGCCTGAACACCTCCCAGTTTGAAAATTTTTGTTACGCCCGAAACTTTGGCCGCATACAAAATGGCCGGGTGGATTTTCCCTTCTTTGTTGGGTGGCGAGCACAAAACAATTTCTTTGCAACCTGCAATTTGCGCCGGAAGTGCCAACATTAAAACCGTTGAAAATAGTGGTGCTGTGCCTCCCGGAATATATAATCCAACTTTTTCGATGGCAACTGCTTTTTGCCAGCAGGTAACACCCGGAGTTGTTTCCAGTTTTTTTAATTCGGGTTTTTGTGCCGCATGAAATTTTGATATGTTTTCTGAAGCAAGTTGAATGGCTGATTTTAGTTCTGTATCAACCAATTGTTCTGCTTCATTTATTTCTTCTTCTGAAACTGAAAACGATTCCAGTTGCACATCGTCAAATTTTTGGGTGAATTCACGGAGCGCTTCATCACCACGGCTTTTTATTTCGTCTAAAACTGACTGAACCCTTGTGTGAAGTTCTGAAACATCAATAAGTGGACGTTTCAAAATCTCGGGCCAGTCCTTTTTATCCGGATTTATGAATGTTTTCATAATATTTGTCGTTGTTGTTGTAATTGAAATCAGCTACAACTTTTAACTTACTGAAGCCTTCCAGCTCTTGTCTTCAGCCTTCCAGCTTCCTAAAATATCATCTTTTCAATCGGAACCACTAAAATTCCTTCCGCACCGGCTTTTTTTAGTTTTCCGATAATTTCCCAGAAATCATCTTCTTCAATTACCGAGTGCATCGAACTCCATCCTTCCTGTGCCAAAGGTACAACAGTTGGGCTTTTCATGCCGGGTAAAAGTGCAGCAATTTCCTGAATTTTATCGTTTGGCGAGTTCAGCAAAATGTATTTTTTCCCAACTGCACGCTGAACCGATTCCATCCGGAAAATGAATTCATCCAGAATTTCCTGTTTTTCCTTTGCCAGATTTGGAGCTGCAATCAGAACTGCTTCCGAGTGAATAACTACCTCCACTTCTTTTAAACGGTTGCTGATAAGTGTTGACCCCGAGCTTACAATATCAAAAATAGCATCAGCCAAACCAATTCCCGGAGCAATTTCCACAGAGCCGGTAATCACGTGAATGTCAGCCTGAATATTGTTTTCGTTTAGCCACTTTTTCAGAATAACGGGGTAGGAGGTAGCAATTTTTTTTCCGTTGAAAAACTCAGGCCCTGTGTATTCCAGCGATTTTGGAATAGCCAGCGAAAGCCGGCATTTGCTAAAACCTAAACGTTTAACAATCACCACGTTTTCTTCTTTTTCGAGCATTTCATTTTCACCCACAACACCAATGTCAGCAACGCCATCGGCAACGGTTTGGGGAATGTCATCGTCGCGAAGAAACAGGGCATCCATTGGAAAGTTTTTGGCTGAAGCAACCAATGTCCGTCTTCCCATCGATAACGAAACCCCGGTTTCTTTGATGAGCTGCATCGAGTCTTCGTTTAATCGTCCTTTTGTCTGAATCGCAATTTTAAGTCTGTTTTCCATTTTTATAATTTCTAATAATTTGTTTCTTTCAAATGGCCTTTCCTTTTTGGGTAGGTTGGAGAGGCTCCAAAAATAAAAAAGGCCTGCCTTTTCTGGCAAGCCTTTCCGTAAAATATCTTTTGTTAAGATTGGACAATACAATTACGACCTACCAGATGATTGGTTAATCCCATGATGGCCGTGATGTCCGAATCTTGTGTACATAATCATTTTTGTTTGTTGCAAGTATAAGGATTAATTTGAATTTCGCCAAAGCGCACCGATTTTTATTTTATTTCATAAGATAAAGTTTACGTTCTTTTTTATTTTGAAAAATGCAATCGATTGCATACATTTGTCAGGTTGTACATTAAGGTGTAGTTTGGTCACTTGTAAAATCTTTAAAATCAGCATGAAATATTAAGATAAATTATAAATCAAAATTAAAAACTAATTATTACTCACATGAATAAACTGATTACGACTTTACTTGTTTTCTGTATTTTAACAGGAACCGCATTTGCTCAGAAGGAAGGAAATGAAAAGCTTTTTAAGGATTCGTACATAAAGAAAACGATGAAAAAAGCCCTCAGTTGGCAATTAAAAAATCCAAAACATGAATTGTACGACTGGACTAACGGAGCATTTTATGCCGGTGTTTTTGCTGCTTATGAAACAACTGGCTCAAAAAAGATATGGAAAGCCATGGAAGAAATGGGAGAGGCCAACGAATGGAAGGCGGGACCGCGGCTTCATCATGCGGACGACCATGCAATTTGTCAAACTTACATTGATATGTACCGGATTTCAGGAGACAGAAAGATGATTCAGCCTTTTATTGAAACGATGGATGAGTTTATGGTTACACCCTACGAAACAGGGGATATCAGGAAATGTACATGGTGGTGGTGCGATGCACTCTTTATGGGCCCTGCTGCTTTTGTAAAGCTGGGAGAAACTTTAGATGATGATAAATATTTGAAACTTAATGATAAACTTTTTAAAGAGTGTTACGATTTATTGTACGACAAAGAAGAGCATTTGTATGCCCGCGATATTCGTTATAAATGGGACGAACCTGGAATTGAAGTGATAAAAGAAAGTAATGGAGAGAAAATATTCTGGTCGCGAGGAAACGGCTGGGTAATGGGAGGACTGGTGCGTGTGTTGCAGGAATTACCCAAAGATTATCCAACACGCGATTTTTATATTCAGAATTTTAAAGAAATGGCGGCGAAAATTATTTCAATTCAACAAGAAGATGGTTTGTGGAAAGCCAGTTTGTTGGATCCGGAAGCGTATCCCGGAGGTGAAGCCAGCGGCTCAGGTTTTTATACCTATGCACTTGCCTGGGGAATTAACAACGGTATTCTGGACAAAGAAAAATATTTACCGGCAGTTGAAAAAGCATGGGTTGGAATGAATTCGTTGATTCAACCCGACGGACATGTTGGTTGGGTACAGCCCATTGGCGCCGATCCGCGTAAAAACTTTTCAGCCGATAGTTGGGAAGTATACGGAACCGGGGCGTTTTTACTTGCAGGGAGCGAGGTTATCAAATTAAAACCATAGAGTAATTTTATAAAAAGAGGCTCCGATTCGGAGCCTTTTTTTATTCTGTTTTTTCAGCCTTTAAATCAATTTTTCCATCGGGAGTATCTACAGAACCAGCCATTTTTTTACCGTCGATTTTGGCTTCTATTCCAATATAGCCACCTTCTACATAAAGTCCGCATTTTAATGTTTCGTCTTCAAAAGCAATTTTTGTCATTTGGGCTTTTGAACCATCATTAAATTGAACTTCGCCGGCCAACTCTCCTTCTTTTTCAGAAAAAACCAGTGTTCCTTTTTCATATCCGTATGGTGCTGAGGCAACTTCATATTTCCATTTTCCAAGAATGTCTTTTTTCCTGGTTTGAGGAGCCGCATTTAATGTCGCCGTAAATGCAGCAAGTAGTGTGAAAATGAGTAATTTTTTCATGCTTTAATAGTTTAGTTTGAAATTAAATTTAATGGTTTGAAGATAGGAATAAGTATTTTTATTTTAAAACGATTTGGAAAAATTAGTTGAAATATAATCGTTGTGTTTCAAATGTTTAGTCGAAGTATGCTTCGTTTCTTTCTCCTTTGTAGAATTCAAACATCATTTTTAAAACGGTGATATTATTTCGCGGATTTGAAAGTTCAGGGAGTTCGTTTTCTGCAAACCATCCCACATCCTTTGTTTCGGAACCCGTTGAGATGTTATCGCCAAGCTTTTCGCACAGAAGAAATATTTTATAAACATATTCAAAAGCGGGAGGCATTCCTTGTTTTTGTTTGTCGATTACGGCAAGTAACCTCGTTGCTTTTACAGCTAATCCGGCCTCTTCCATACACTCTTTTTCGGCTACTTCTTTTGGGCTGTAACTTACATCAGACCATCCACCTGGCATGGCCCAGCAGTTGTCAGCTTTTTCCTGAACCAGTAAAATCTTACCGGTCTCATTAAAAACGACAGCTCTGACATCAACTTTTGGAGTTTTGTAACCGTCTTTTTCTTCAATTACCGGAATAATTTTTTCGATTGGTGTATCTGTCATTTTTTCGAGTATTTCCAGACTGATCTGCCTGAGTTCTTCATAGCGTTCCCGGTCAAAAGTATTTTCTGAAAATTCAAGACCAATCTCGGCCAGTGTTTGTACTCGTTTTACTTTTTCAAAATAGAAAGAATTCATTTTTGTTATTTTATAGTGTTTAGCGCCAGGCTTAGATCCCCGATAAGATCGTCTGCATTTTCCAATCCCACAGATATGCGCATATCGCCCAGCGAGATTCCGAGCCTGTCGAATTGTTCAGGGCTTAGTTCTTTGAGGTAACTGATGGCCGGAGCATAAATCAAACTCTCGTGGCCTCCCCAGCTAACACCAATTTTAAAAATCTGCAGGCTGTTGAAAAAGGTTTTTATCTGCGATAAATCAGATGCTTTTAGTTTGAAAGACATCAATCCGCTATAGCCTGACATTTGTTTTTTTGCTAATTGGTGTTGCGGAAAACTTTGTAATCCCGGATAATTTACCACAGCTACTTTGGCGTGTGCTTCCAGGAATTCAGCAACTTTTATGGCATTTTCCTGGTGTGCTTTCATTCGTAAGGGGAGTGTCCGCAAGCTGCGCATAAGCAGCCACGCCTCTATCGGGGCAATTTTTCCACCCAGTAATTCAAATTCATTTACAATAATACTATCTATTTCTTTGGCGCTGCCAACTATCAACCCGGCAACAACATCGGAATGTCCGCCAATATATTTTGAGCAGGAGTGAATTTCCAAATCGACACCCATTTCGAGCGGTTTCTGAAAGACAGGGCTTGCCCAGGTGTTGTCGATAATTGTTTTAATATCCCTTGATTTAGCCAGAATACAAATACTTTTTATATCCTGAATGCTGAAAATTGCAGAAGAGGGACTTTCCAGGTAAATCAGTTTTGTGTTCGGTTTTATGGCATTTCTGAATTCTTCGACATCATTACCCGAAACAAAAGTGGTTTCAACCCCCATTTTCTTTTTTAAATAAACTGAAATTAAATTGTTGGCAGGCCCATAAATATTTTTAATGGCAATGATATGATCGCCGGCACTGATACAATGCATAACCGCGGCGGTAATTGCTGCCATCCCCGAAGCAAAAAGACGTGCTTTTTCGCCTCCGGCAAATTGGGCCAATTTTTTTTCTACAATATCTACTCCCGGATTTTTGCCCCGTGAATAAATGGCGGTATTGATGCGGTCATCAAAAGCTGCATCTATAGCTTCCCAGTTTTCGAATGTAAAAAGGGTATTTTGAAAAATGGGGGGAACAACAGCTCCTTCATATTTTTGTCGGTCTTCGGCAAAATGCGAGATCATGGTCTCCGGCTTCCAATTTTTATTCATTTTTAGTTCTCTTTTTATGGTAAAAGCATCCAATACCAGCCAATGCCAAAACGGGCGCAACAATAATATTTGTCAGCGAAAGTATTTGCCAGTGCCAGTATTCGGCGTATGATATTCCAAGTGTAGCAACAATAAAAACAGAAGTGGTGGTCCACGGAACAAGACTTTCTATCATGGTGCCATAGTCTTCGAGCGACCTTGACAAAACTTTCCGTGGGATTTTTAAGCGGTCGTATTTGCTTATAAATGCATCGCCAACAACAAAACTGGTTGCATACTGGTTGGAGGTCATTGCATTTGTGATTGCGGATGAAAACAGGGACGTGACAATCACTGTACTTCTTTTTTTTGCAAAACGGAAAATACGTTCCACTATGGTTGTCATAGCGTTTATTTTATCAATGGTTCCGATGTATACAAAAACCAGTATCGAAATAATTATCGGCTCACTAAGTTCATATAAACCTCCGCGATTAAAAAGCTGATTGATGTTTTCCGGAACATTATTCATCCAGAAAGCCATTTTTGTATCAAAACCTTTGTAAATAACCTGAATTACATCTGAAAAACGAAAATTTTGAAAGATAAATGCGAGGATCACCGCTGTTACCGTTGATGTTAGCAAAACCGGAATTGTTGGTTTTTTGCGGATTGACCCGTATAAAATGATAACTGGCGGAATTAGCAGGAGCCATGAAAAACTGAACATAGAGGCAATGGAATTTAAGGTAACTTCAACCTGCTCGGTAGTCCCCGAAAGATTTTCAGCAGGGAAAATAAATCCCATTACAAAAAAGCTTAAAATTGAAATAAAGGCCGACGGGAAGGTCGTAAACATCATGGAATGAATATGGTCGTACAGTTTTACTTCAACGGCCAGAGCTGCAATATTAGTCGTATCGGAAAGCGGTGACATTTTATCGCCAAAGTATGCTCCGCCAATAATGGCCCCGGCGGTAATTCCCAAATGTGCATTTACAGTTAGGGCAATCCCCATTATAACCACGCCAATGGTGCCAATGGAACCCCACGATGTTCCGGTAACGGTTGAGAAAATGACCGGTACCAGAAATGCAAGTACATATATGTAACGGATGTTGATAATTTTAATTCCGTAATACACAAGCATCGGAATAGTACCGCAAACAATCCAACTGCCAATAATCAGCCCGATTGCAAATAAAATAAAAAGGGTAGGGAGGGCTTTGGTTAGTTTTTTGATAATACTTGTTTGAATTTCTTCCCATGGAAAGCCAAGAAACCGGAGTTCTGTTACGGCAAAAACTGAAGCGGTCAGAAAAACAATTTCAAGTGGAAGCGCTTCCTGTTTTAAAAATACGGGGCGCATTATAAGTCCGTAAATAATCAGCAGAAAAAGGAAGGCTACAGGTAGTAACGATTGAAAAAAAGTTATTTTTTGCTCCCTGATTTTGTTCATTTGCTGGTTTCAAAATTATATGGTTGTGCTAAAATAACTGACTCAAAAAGATATTCTTCTGGAAAAGGATAAAAAATTACAAAAAGGAATCTATAAATTAATAAAGGGTTGGGCTCACTCCCGGTTTTTTTGTTTTAAAAGTGTACAAGGGGATGTAATAATGAATAAATAAGTTACTTCAGTTTTTTGTTAGGCTCTGGTCCCATTAGCAAATGAAGTTCCCCTCCTTTTGTAATTTCACTGTGGAGAAGATACATACGATTTAACGGATTTCCGTTTAATGTAACTGACTGCACATAAATATTTTTCTTGCTATTGTTTTCGGTTGATATTTTGAAGTTTTTTCCCTGGTAATACTGATTGTCGAGTGAAATATTTATTTCGTCAAAAACAGGGCTTCCAATTAAATAAACCGGATCTTCAGTTGTACCGCCATCGAGTTGAAACAATCCAATTTTCATCAAAACGGCAAGTGTGCCCATTAATCCCTGGTCTTCATCGCCGTTGTAGCCAACAAATGGCGAAACGCCAGTGTAAACAGAATCGATTACCGCACGACTCCATTTTTGAGTAAGCCAGGGAACACCGATTGTATTAAAAATAAAAGCAGTTTGCATTGATGGCTGGTTGCCATAATTTATCGGAATACGTCGGGCCTGTTCCAGCGTTTCGTCAGCGTGTTTTTTTCCCGAAGTAAAACCATGCGCCTGAGCGATTGTAAATTCGTTGTTCAGCTTATTTGCCATTGCTTCTTCTCCTCCCATCAGTTCGGCCAGTCCTTTAAAATCCTGTGGCACATACCAGGTCATCTGGGCTGCGTTTGATTCAACAAATCCGTCGTTTTGATATTGATACGGATCGTAAGGTGTCTTCCAGCTTCCGTCAATACCTTTTGGACGAATAAAACCGTAGCTTGTATCAAATAAATTTTTCCAGTTGTTCGAGCGCTTTAAAAAGGTTTTGTAATCCTCTGTTTTTCCCAGCTTTTTTGCAAGTTGTGCGAGGGTCCAGTCCTGGAATGCATATTCCATTGTCATGCCGGCTCCATCCTTATGAAAACCCTCAATGTGAGGTTTGCGTGGAAAGGGAACATAACCTTTCTCGATGTATTCTTCGATTCCACCGCCTTCCGATGTATTATGTTCATAACCGGCTTTTCCCATAATTCCTCCGGGCATATGGTTTTTTTTCAATCCTTCGTATGCCAGGTTGATGTCAAAATCGTGAATTCCTTTCATCCATGTACTTACAACAAATGGCGTTGTAGATGCACCAACCATTACATAGGTATAGTTTCCACCGGATGGACCACGTGGGATTAATCCACCATCGTTGTAATACAACAACATTGAGTTACAGAAATCGCCGGCAACTTTTGGATAAACCAATGGCCAAAGGGTATTTATTGTCCACTGCGCTCCCCAAAAAGCATCAAAGTTATGATGGTTAAATTTTGGTGTTCCGTTTTTATCACGCGGAATTTGTTTGATTTTTCTTTCCGGGCCAGTGAAGTCAGAGTATGCGCCACTGGCATCGCTGATAATACGCCGGCCTTGTAATCCATGCCACAAATCGGTGTAAAATCTGATTCTTTCGTTTTGAGTTCCGCCGCTTACTTCAATTTTACTCAGCCAGCTATTCCATTCTTCTTTTGAATCGGCAACAACCTGCTCGAAATCCCAGTGGTTTAACTCAGCCTGAATATTTTTTTTGGCTTCTTCAGCATTGGTGTATGAGATTCCCACTTTCATTAAAACAGGTTTGTTTGTTTTGTTTTCAAAAGTTATTAAAGCGCCTGTTTCTGCTCCTTCAACTCCTTTGCTGTTTTCATTTGTATTTGTGCCTTCCCAGGTAATCAGGTTTTTTACCTTGGTGTCCAACTCGATATAGAAGAAAACAGGAGTGGGGTTGGGTCTCCGGCGGGTAGCATCATTCACAACATAACCCGAAAATTCGCGATTGTTTACTTTTTCAATTTTTCCTTTGGTTAAATCACACGGGCCGTTTGGACCGGTAAGTTTTACAATAATTCCTTTTTGATCCTGATTTTCATACGTGTATTTATGAAATCCGACGCGTGTGGTAGAGGTGAGCTCCGCTTTAATTTTGTACCTGTCGAGCTCAACTTTATGATAGCCTGGTGCAACCACTTCTTTTTCATGAGAAAAAGCAGAGAAATAGTTATTTTTTAAATCTTGCGCTGAGCCGTTCACCGGTAATACAGAAACAGCTGAGAGCTGCCAGGCATGTACGTGACTAAATCCTTTGATTTCATTTGTATTATAACGGTATCCGCTTCCCCAGGCACCGCCCAGTTCGTTGTCGGGACTTAAGTTTACCAATCCGAAAGGACGGCAGGCCGAAGAAAAGAAGAACCATCGGGAATTGGCAGCATCGAGATGCGGATAGACCAGATCCACCGGTTTTTCCTGCGCCAGACTAAAAATTACTGAAATGGAAAAAAAGAGAAAAAATGCAATTTTTTTATGATTGAGAAATGTTGACTTGTCCATTTTTTTAAGTTGGTTTATGTTTTACGATTTCAGCGTAAAAATAATAGAGGAAGGTTATGAAACAAAGGATTTATTATAAAGTGTTTAAGTTTTTTCAGATATCTTCTTTTTTTACCAAAAGATATCGATTGCTATCCAGTTTAAGGTAGCCCTGATCGTAACAAAAAAAATAGACCTTTCCGTTGCGCGTTTTGTAATAATGTGTGTGGTAGTTGAAATTGAAGTTTTCTTTTTCAAGTTTTTTTGATGGGATAGTGGTTTTGTTTTCCGTATTCAGATCTTTTAGAATGGAATGGTTCGTTCGTAAAATACGGTTAATTTTTCGAATGTATTTGGAAGATTTCCCTAACTTTTTGTTGTTGTATGCATTTCGGCACAGGTCGTTACAAAATTTCTGATCGGCGCGGCCTCTTAGAGGTTCTCCGCATTCAAGACATTTTCGCTCTTCCATAACTTTTTTGTTTTTTCGTTTCGGTATCGGTTTCGTTTTTCTCCCGGTGTCAAATTCAAATACAACATTCCGCTTTATTGCTGATGCCGAATGGCAATTCTTGAAATTCATTCAAATTTCATTTCAAAAATCAGGTAATGTTCAATTCCAAATTCTTTTCCCCAGCTATACACATCTTTCCCGCTGCTATCCACGGCACACCACATTTTCCATCCGTCTTTTTCGTAAGGCAAAATGTATGCAAAAGCAGGAAATTCTTGGCCAATTTTAATATCCATTTTTGTTCCGATATCTCTTAATGAGTAATCGTATGAATCTGTTGCTTCAAACAACCTGACGTTTCCAAATTGCGGGAATCGAAAAAAAACTTTTAGTTTATCGGAGTTCATCTTTTTAGCAGTTACTTTAAATGCTAAAGTGTCGGACTGTATAGGAAATAACCCACCTTTTTTTGCCGTATTGATTAGCGTGTCTGTTTTGCTTACCTGCCCATCCCACAATTCTTTAACCACCAGGCTGAAGAATTTTCCTTTAAGTTCTTTGCCCGTAACTTTTACCTTGAAATAGTCTATATTTTCAAATGTTAATATATCCTGTAATTCCGGATTTTCAGAACAGTATTCAGTTGTCATTTTTATTTCGGTTTCTGACCCTGTTTGGCCGTAAACAATAAGCGGGAAAAAGGATAAGATTAAAATCAAATTTTTCATAGTTGTTGTTTTAATTCTGTCAATGGTAACGGATTTAAAAACGTTTCATTAGCAATTATATTTTTGTTGTGTTTATCCGAAGTATTTTGTTTTTTACCTTAGATCAAATTTGCCAAACTCTGTTTATTTTGGCTCAGATTTGCTTCTGAAGACCTCAATTTTGTTTCAAAGTCGCTTGATTAAGTTTCTAATATACAAAAATATATCCGTTTGTAGTCGTTTGCAAACGTTTATTGTCGAATACAAACATTTAAATTCCGAATAATCTTATGAAGCCATTTTAGCTTTGAACTACAATTTCGTTTTTAATAACATTTAAAATTTAAAATCATGAACGTCTTAAGAAACAGCGTCAGGCTTATCGGTAATCTGGGTGACGATCCCAAAGTAAGAAAGTTGGACAGCGGAAAAACAGTTGCTAATTTTTCTATAGCAACCAACGAAATTTATCGGGACCAAAACGGAACCAAACAGTCGGAAACTACCTGGCACAGATTGGTTGCATGGGGTAAACAAGCCGACATCGTTGAGAACTATGTGAAAAAAGGATCGGAAGTCGCGATTGAGGGGAAACTTACCAACCGTTCGTATGACAATAAAAACGGTGAGAAGCAATATGTTACAGAAGTGCTGGTAAACTCGATATTGTTGCTCGACAAACACAAAGCTTAGTATTCTACCCCCTTAAAACTTCTTATCTTCAAACAAAAGGCCGGTTGGATCTTTCCAACCGGCCTGGTTATTTTGTTTTCAGAAGTTTATCTTTATTTTAAGGGTTATAGCCCAGAATATTAAACATGTCATCCACGGTTTGTTCGGTTCGGTAAACGTAATCAACAAAATTACCGGTTTCATCCCGATCGATAATCACGTGTTGTGGCGACGGAATTAAACAGTGTTTTATTCCACCGTAGCCACTTATGGAATCCTGGTAAGCACCAGTGTGAAAAAATCCAAGATACAGCGGTTCCTTTTCGCGCCCGGAATACCGGGGCAGCATGATTTGCTGATTTAAATCTTCGGAGTTATAATAATCAGAGTGATCGCAACTAATTCCGCCAATGTTTACCCGCGTGTATTCATTATCCCATTTGTTAACAGGGAGTAAAATAAATTTCTCAAATATTGACCATGCATCCGGAATGGTATTCATCAAACTATTGTCGATAATGTACCAAAGTTCAGCGTCGTTCTGCTGCTTTTGTTCCAAAACCGAAAAAATAGTGGCACCACTTTCACCAACGGTATATTTCCCAAATTCGGTGTAAATGTCGGGCTCTTTGATGCTTTCATTATTACACATTTCCTTTATATTTTTAACAATTTCACGAATCATATATTCGTAATCATACTCAAACCCCAGGTGATTACGAATGGGAAAACCACCACCTAAATTGATGTTGACTAATGTGGGACATTCTTTTTTTAACTCAATATAGGTTTTCATCGACTTCTGGAATTCGCCCCAATAATAAAGTGTGTCTTTAATTCCTGAATCAACAAAAAAATGGAGCATGGTTAATTCCACATTTTCCTTGTCTTTTATCTGGTTCCTGTAAAATTCAAGAATATCGGATGCTCTTATTCCAAGTCGCGATGTATAATAAGCGCTTTGTGGCTCTTCATCGATGGCTTTACGGATTCCGATTTTGATTTTTTTCTTTCCTGCCATCGAAAGAATTTTCTTTAGCTCGTTTTTATTGTCGAGAATGATTGTCGAATCAGTAAACCCCATATCCTGCAAGGATATTATTTTGCGGATGTATTCATCGGTTTTATAGCCGTTGTGAACCAGTTTTACAGTATTTTCGAGCTCACCTTTTTTAAAAAGATTAATGATTAAATCAATATCAAACGACGATGAGGTTTCAAGATTGACATCGTATTGCAGCGCTTTACTAATTACATGGTGAAAGTGACAGGTTTTGGTACAGTAACAATAATTGTATGTTCCCTGGTAATTTTCGGCCTTTATTGCCCGTCGGAACAGGTTCCTGGCCTTCTTTATCTGATCCCCGATACGTGGCAAATACATCAGCCTGAACGGGGTACCATATTTCTGGATTAGATACTTTAGCGAAACGCCATAAAAAGTCAGATAGCCATCCTGAAGGTCGAAGCCTTCCTGTGGAAAGTAGTAGGATTGCTCAATTAAATCATTGTACGTATTCTTCATTATTCAAAACCCACATAAATTATTTTTTATTTTGTTGGGTTCAAATTAATGATCTTTTTTTTAAAAAGTAAAACAATAGGATGCCGAAATTGAATGAAAAAACAGATTTTTTGATTTTTACACAGATAGAAGTTTCAATAAAACGAAATTGAGTTAAAAAGCCCACTTTAACCGGGCAAAAATAAATTTTCCGTAATCGCCGTATTCCGTGTCAGAATCGCCCGTAAATAATTGACCTGTCAGCATTAGCTCCCAATTGTTTGCCAGGGAATAAGTTAACGAAGGACTAATGTAAGAAGACTCGTCAGAAGGATTTAACATTCCCGAGAAATTGGCAGAAAATAACGGAGTTACCGGGTAGGACATCTGTGCAAAGATATTGTATTTGGCCAGTGACAACATTTTTGCTGATAGATTGAGATCGAAGATTTCTCGCCCTCCGGCTTTTCCTTTTGTCCCGTTGCTGCTAAAAAGAATTCCGGAGTGGAGGTACAAACTGTTTTTCATGGTGTAATCTCCCGAGACAGATGCAACAAATGCCTCCTCGCTTCCGTTGTTGTTTGCTCGGGGAATAAACCATGATGCTTCGCCGCGAAAACCTCCGCCTTTTATATCGCCTGCCCAGCCTCCGCCAATTACAAAATCTTTTCCTGCCCAGCCTCCCAGAAACTGGAAGTCGTAGCTGAATTTTGAAAATCGATACATACCGGCTATTGATGTTTTATCAGCGTTTTTACCAATTTTATACACCAGTTCAGCAGAAGAAGTAACCCCTGTATAGTATTGTATTTTTACTGCGTCGGTACCGGGACGTTCTTCATAGTCAAAATCGAAATAGGAGAAAGAGTTAAAAATATCATTTGGATTCCATACAAGATTTACCCCCCAGTTTATACGCTGTCTGCCGGCAGTGATACTCCAGTTTCCCGACGAGTAATTGAGCCACGCGCGGTCGATAATTGAGTGTATAAACCAACCATCGCCTGACGCAATTACTTCCGATAAGTCAAAATACCCGCGATCGACATCAATGCTTGTCTCATAAACCGGAAATTCCCGAATCATTTGCCCGAAAAATACCCGGTTTCTGGTTTCAATGGCAAACGTAAGCTCGTTGTTGGCATACCATCTGAAATTTAAGCGGTTGTGAATAATGTTTGTTGAAAGATGGTCAGCTTCAATTCCCGGAATTTGTATCTCCGGTTTGTAAAACATAAAAAGATCTTTTACATAACCGTTTAATGTAATATTTTGAAGTTGAGCACCTGATACAAAAGGGAACAAAAGAATGATGAACAAAATTTGAATCCTGGTTTTCATTTTTTATTTTTTGCCCGTTTCGTTCAACGGCATCTGCCTTTTAACTTTAGTCACGTTGATTTTTTATTACTTCTCAACGAAAGCTCCTGCAAAATCCATTACACTCATTATTCCGTATTCCGGATGATTGCCGGTAGCCACACCAACTTCATTAAAATCAGGATGAAGAAAGGTTTTCCGGTGTCCGCGATCATACACTCCGTCGTCGATTAAAAGGTAGATAACGATCTGTTGTGCTGTGATTCCACCATATGCGATATTTTCAGCAATTCGTACTTTCCACTGGCCGTAACGTTCAATTCTTGTTTTTGCATTTGAACGATCACTTCCGCTGTGGCCGGTTCTTCCGGTACGAGACTGATCTTTTACATGATCGTCTGCAGCCTTTGTAAGGCCGCGGCTTGGATAAACCAAAGAAAGCGGACCTTGTTTTCTTAAATCACGAACACATTCGTTTAATGCACGAACGCCTTCTCTCGTACGCAAAGGCTTATCTCCCGGATAATACAACATATTTCGCTGATAATTTTTTGATAATGGAGCAATATAATCGTTGGCATATTTTGCCGGATTTGAACGAAGCTTGTTAATTTCAAATATGATTTCTTTTTCGAGAGGTGATAGATAATTTGTACTGGCAGCGGTGTTTAAATTGCTGTCCCAATTATTTGTTGTTGTGGAAAAATCTTCTTCCGAAGAAAAAAAATTTAACGGAAATCCGGCCAACCACAAAATCATCATCACTAGTTTCATATCTAATTTTTTCTTACGTCACTAATTATTTTCCCGTCTTCGAGCGTAATTATACGATGTGCTTTATTTACTACCCGTTGATCGTGTGTTGAAAATATAAACGTTATTTTTTCCTCTTTATTAAGTCGTTCCATAATATCAAGCAAATTTTCTGTTGATTTGGAGTCAAGATTGGCTGTTGGTTCGTCAGCCAAAACAAATTTTGGTTTTGATGCCAGCGCCCTGGCAACTGCGACTCGCTGTTGTTGCCCCCCTGAAAGTTTGGACGGACGGCGGTTTACCATTTCTCCCAACCCAACTGCTTTTAACAATTCGGTTGCACGCGCGTCGCGTGCCTCTTTTTTCTCTCCCTGCAAATGCATAATAAACTCCACATTTTCCTTTGCCGTTAGCACCGGAATAAGATTGTAAGCCTGAAAAACAAAACCGATATTGTGCATCCGAAAATCGGTTAGTTTTCGTGAGGAAAGTTCTGTAATTTTTACATTGTTGATGGTGACATCTCCTTCAGTAGCATCATCTAATCCACCGATAATGTTTAATAAGGTTGTCTTTCCTGAACCGGAGGGACCAACAATGGCCGCAAATTCTCCCTCTTCAAAAGAAAGCTCAACACCGTTTACAGCGTGCACCGGAACCGAGTCGCTGTCGTAGGTTTTTTGCAGTTTACTTATTTCTATAATTTTCATCTTTTTATGATTTATTTTTAAATATCTTAAGTTAACATCCTCCTTGATATGGAAGGAGAGGCTTATTCTGACCTTGTTGCTTCAGCCGGATTCAATTTTAATGCTTTTCGGGCCGGATATATTGCGGAAAGTATACCGGTTACTATTACAAGAAATCCAATAGTAAATAAAGTGTTTGGTTGTAATGATGTATAGATTTGAGAACCAAAGCCGTATTTTTCCAATCCTTCAGAAAACATCGAAACATCGATCGGAGTTGTTTCAAAAAATTTGGTAACCAAAGTTCCCAAAAGAATTCCCAAAAAACCACCTGAAAAAGTGAGCATAATTGATTCAAGGATGATCATTACAAAAACTTTTCTTTTATTCATTCCCACAGCCATCAACATTCCAATTTCTTTCACCCGTTCCAAAACAGCCATAAGCATTGTATTTATGATGCCAAAACAGAGTGCCAGCAGAATAATGAGGATAAAAACATACATGTACTGATCCATTGAATCGGTTAGTAAGGACATTTCAGGACTGATTTCTTTCCATGTCTGAACGTCATTATTTCCGGCTATATTCTGAATTTCCGGTTTAATAACAGGGGCATTGGTCCCGTCCTCCAGCAAAACCACAATTTCGTGCGCGGTATTCTCTTTTACTCCAAGCTGTGTCTGTAAATCGTTGTAGCTTACAAACAAGTGTGTTTCGTCATAGCCGGTGTTGGTCGTTTTGTAGATTCCTGATACCCGGTATCCTTTTGACGACAAATTTCCATCAATGTCAACCATTTGTACATTGATTTTGGAACCCACCCGAAGCTGAAGTTTTTTAGCCATTTTTTGACCGATAACTACCGGAGGCATCCGGGTGTTTTTTTCAAGGTAGGTTCCGTCCACAAGATGTTGCCATATATCGGTTACCCGTTTTTCATTTTCCACATCAACGCCTAAAATTTTTCCTCCACCTGTGCCATGGGCAGCCATTACAAAGGGTTCGGCAATTAAACGCCTGCTTGCTGCAACTACTCCATGGAGTGTTTCAATTTTTGAAAGCATTTCCCGGGCATCAGAAATTGAATACTCAATGTTGTTGTTTTCAAGAAAACGCGGAGCATGTACCTGCAGATGCGCAAGTTCCGACTTTGTTGCCGACTCAATTTTTGCGTCAACTGCTCCCCGCATAAACGCCATCGTAAATACACCGGCAAAAAGACCTATGGCAATTGCCGCTATCATGATCAGGCTTCGCGATTTGCTCCGCCATACATTTCGCCATGCTATTGATCCAATCATTGTTTTAATTTTTTTTGTATGAAGTTTGAAATCAAAGTGTTAGTGATTTTCCTTGAATTCAAATCTTTTTTGAAGTTTAAATTTCTGTATCATATAAAATATCATTGTCAGCTTTAACTGTATACTTTATTACGCTCGCATAGCTTTTGTAATTTTCAGCCGATGTATGTTGGTAACAGGGAAAATTGAAATGAAGATACTGATGATAAAAACCAGGATCATCTGATTGTAAAATAAGGATGATTTCATGGAGAAAAACATATAAGGCTCCATTCCGTATTGGGCATAAGCCTCTGCCATTTCGCCTGTAAGCGGGAGAGGGTTGTTGTAAAAATAGAAGCAGAAAATATAACTGATAACCAGACCAATTGAGCAGCCGATAAGTCCAATCATTATCGTTTCCATAAATACAACAATCGCGAGCTTTCCTTTTTTCATTCCCACGGCATGAATAACACCAAATTCCCGTTTGCGTTCTTTTACCATCATCATTACTACGCTAAACATGCCAAAGGCAATTACCACATATAAAATTCCAAGCATGATAATACCTCCGCCGCGGTCGCTCTGGATAAGTTGAACCAGTTCCGGTTGCATTTCACTCCATGTCATTACTGTATTTTCACGGGGAAGTATCTGGCTTATTCCTTTTTTAATGTGGTTTACTTTGTAGTGGTTATTTGTCATCACGACAAGCGAACTGGAAACTCCGCTGGCAGAATAAAATTCCCTGGCTTCATTAATATCCATGTAAACCATTCTTTTGTTAAAATCGGGATTGGGGTGTTTCATTATTCCAATAATTTCGAACAGTCCGTTAGCGCTTATTCCGTGATATCCCTGACTGATCATAACAAGAGTGTCGCCCACGTTAAGATTTAAATATCCGGCCAGGCCTTCAGCTACCACAACACCTTTATCGCCGGATTTAAGAAACCGTCCTCTTTTTATTTTCTGCGATATTTTTGTGATCTGATCTTCTGCTTCGGGTTCAATGCCCATAACCATGGCTGGTTTACTGTGTAAATGGTCAGCCGCCAGGGCAAAAGATTCCAGCCGATCGGATACAAGGGTTACGTCTTTTATCTTTTTAATTTTCGATTTTAAATCATCGGAGGCTTTGAAGCCATTATCAATGGTGCGTTCTTCCCAAAATGCCGTGTCTTGCACCTGGAGGTAGCCACTGTAAAATTTAACCGAATTGTCTATCATACTGTCATAGGAGCCCTCTTGCATAGAACGCATCCACGAAGCCAGCAATACACTGAAAACGATGGACGAAATTGCAATAATCGTCCGTCGGCGGTTTCTCCACAGATTTCTCCAGGCCAGTTTTATGTTTGTTTTCATATTTACTGTTTTTTATTTCAGTTTAATTGCGACTGAAAACTACGACTACCGAATACTATCGGATCCTTCTCATGTTTTGCTGAGAAAAAAAAGATTCTTTTAAATTCACATTAAAATTAATGTCCTTGAAGATCAGTATGGTTTTGTTGCCTTCTTCATCCGCCGGAATCATTTCCAAATGAGTAGGCATTCTGCGATCATCCATTTGTTTTATTTCAGAAAGGATTTCAGTATTTACAAGATAGTTGTCTTCATCGTAATATTCTGCCTTTAGCCAGTGATACTCTTCTTTCGAAATCCACATGATTATTTTTCCCCAAACAACAGGAGCGTCATCATATGGAATAAGTTCAACTTTAAAGCATTCATAACTGTCAATGGTTTCTTCTCCCACTAATTTTTGCTCATAATCTTTTACGAGAGACGATTCCCGTACAAGATCGTCATTGGTAAAATCAGACCCCATCCACGACTGCATCATCATTGAAGGTGGGATTTTGATCATTCGCTCGATGCTGGGTACCCAATTCCACATTTCATTGTGGCGTTTAAGAAAAACCTGACCTTTTTCTTTGGCAGGAGCTGTGATATAAATCATTGAGAATTCATTTCCAAGTGTCCAGTTTTTCATCGTAACTTCACGCGACCACGTGGGCCGCTGTATAATCATTGTCATTTCTCCGGTACTGGAAGTTCCGCGAAATTTTTCGTCAGCTTGTTTTACAATTTCTTTGATATTTATATCCTGGGCATTTGAAACAAAAGTTCCGATTAGAAGAAATAGAAGAAGTAGTATTGATTTCATAATATAACTATTAGTTGTTTATGATTTTAAAACATGCATTTATTACTTTCTCTTCCATAATATCCATTGGAAATACATCCGGGGCTGCGACAAAATATAAGAATGCGCCTTCAATCATTGCACTTATTGCCATCAAATCTCCTTCCGGATCGTTACTTCCCTGGGATTTTATAAAATTGTACATCATCAGAAATACGGGTTCGCCTTTTATTTTGTATTCTTTTGAAAAGGTTTCAGCAACATGTGGCTGAACTAAAAGTGAAAAGAAAAGTTTCCAATGTTGCAGGTTTTCGCGAACCAGCGAGAAACTATGTCTTATAAAATGAATAAACTCCTCTTTGGTTACAATACCATCTTTGTTTAAATCCAGGCTGTCGAAAATGGTGTTGAAACCATGTTGGATTAATTCGTCGAGTATCTCTTTTTTGCTCTCGAAGTAATTGTATGTAAGTCCTTTTGAAATACCAGCCTTTTTTGCAATTTGACTTATGGATGTAGCGTGGAACCCTTTTTCTGCAAAGAGTTCCAACGCTGTTTCCATAATGAGCTCTGTTTTCTGTTTTCTGATATCATTAAATTGTTTAGCACTTCGAGGAGACATGTTTTTATGTTTTTATTTATTTTTTTTGACTGAACGGTTGGTCAAAAATAAAAAAGGGTTTTGAATAACACAAGAGCTGATGTGTTAAATTAAAGTTAAGGATGACCGATTGGTCATTTTAAGCAAAATAAAAAAGTGAAACGCTTTAGGGGTAAATTTTTTCTCAGTTGTCTGTTTAATATAACTGTGAATTTTTTTCATAAATTGATAAGTGTTTGGTTTAGTTACGACAAGAAGAAAGGGCAACTTTAGCGGTTGCCCTTTTTATTTTCAGATATCGTTTTTCTTTATTTTTATACATTCAGCTGGCTCTCTGCCTCTGCTGTAACTCTTACACTTGTCGTTCCACCTTTTGATAAAGTAACGTCGACAGGAGTATTTGTTTTCCAGGCGCCATTAGTGAAATCAGGTACTTCGATAGAATTGGATTTATTTGCTACTGACCATTCGCTTAACGGAGCAATAACACTCCAAAGTGCTGCATCATATACATCCTGATCGAGTGGAATACCATTTCGTAAACAATCAATTAACCGCCAATCCATCATAAAATCCATTCCGCCATGTCCACCTACTTTTTTGGCCATATCGCCAACCAATTTTACAATTTTAGGGGTATATTTTTCTTCGAGAACTTTCATTTCATCTTCTCCAAACCAACTGTGTCCTTTTGCAATTTTTCCCGGAGTTGGATATTTTCGCGCCATTCCTTCTGTGCCGCTTACCAGGTGAATTCGTGAATAAACACGCGGACTTGTTACATCATGCTGTATCATTATGGTTTTTCCCTTGTTTGTCCGAACCATAGTAGTATTCATATTTCCCCGGTAATTATCGGTTTTGAATTCATTCCAGAAATCATCCTTTGCCGCCAGTTCCTCTGCTCTTTTTGCCATCTGAAAATCGAAACTCGACATAGAAGTCAGATAATCCATTTTGTCACCACGATTTACATTCAGTACCTGACAAACCGGCCCCAACCCATGTGTGGGATAGAGGTTTCCGTTTCTCCCCTGATTTTCCCGCAGTCTCCACATGTCAGAATATCCGTCTTTGCTAAGATTACTGTCAATTAAGGTATGAATGTACGCACCTTCAGTATGTATAATCTCTCCGAAAAACCCCTGGCGGGCCATATTAAGAGTGAGTAGCTCAAAGAAATCGTAACAACAATTTTCAAGCATCATACAATGTTTTTTTGTGCGTTCAGATGTTTCAACCAGTTGCCATGCTTGATCTACTGTAACAGCCGCAGGAACTTCGGTTGCCGCATGTTTGTCATTTTCCATAGCATAAACAGCCATTGGTGTATGTAAACTCCATGGAGTGCAAATGTAGATTAAATCAATATCCGGGCTTTCGCACATCTCTTTCCATGCGTCTTCGCTTCCGCCATATTCTTTCGCTTTAGGGAGACTATGCTTTTCAAGAATTTTCTGCCCTTTTGCTACTCTGCTGATATCCTTATCACAAAGACCAACAATTTGAACGCCCTCAATATTCGATATTCTTTCCACCGCGCCCGGGCCACGGTTTCCCAGGCCAATAAATCCGACCCGAACGGTTTCAATTTTTGGTGCGGCGTAGCCACTCATATTGAACACCGAAGGATGTGAGGCCAATGCCGACTCTTTTATTCCGGCCAGATTTGACTCGGCCTGCTGCGAAGAGGCGGTTTGTGTGCACGACGAAAAACCACCTGAAATTACACCTGCCCCGGCAACTCCCGCAATCTGAAAAAATTTTCTTCTATTTGTTTTCATTATCTATTTGGTTTAAGTTTTGAATTTATTTCAAAAGTTTGTGCAATGAAATTAAAAAGTTTTAAAAATAAAAATAATAAAAGTCAATTTCAATTGATTTTATAAGTTTATTATTCCACATGATAATTTTTTTTATATTAGTTTGATAAAATTAAACTAATGTTTAACCAGGATATTTTTATAATCAACCCGACTTATCCCTTGTCTTTTCTAAAACTAAATTAAACCAATTCATATGAAAAAGTATTCTTTTTTATTGATTTTTGTTGTTGCTTTCTGTAATGTTTTTGCGCAGGAAGAGGTTACAAAAAGTGGCTGGAATTTTGGAGCTTTGCCTACAATAACTTTTGACACCGATCTTGGATTCCAGTACGGAGCACTGGTGAATTTATATGATTATGGTGATGGAAGCCGGTATCCAAATTACAATCATTCTTTATATTTCGAGGTGTCCCGGTATACCAAAGGAAGTGGAATTAACCGGTTTTATTATGATTCAGATAAGTTGATAAAGGGGCTGCAAACATCGGTTGATATTAGTTTTTTGTCTGATCAGGCCTACGATTTTTATGGTTTTAACGGATACGATGCAGTCGTTAATTCCGATTGGTTTGACGATGAAAGTGATGCGTACAAAACCCGGATGTTTTATAAATACGATCGGAAAATGTTCCGGTTTAAAGTAGATTTACAAGGCCGGTTTTCCGGGGAAAATTTGCGATGGGCAGCCGGTGTTAATTTATTAAATTTTAAAGTCGGATCGGTAAATATTGACAAACTCAATAAGGGGAAAAGTGATGCTGATAAGTTGCCTTCAGTGGAGGAGGAACCTGGTTTGTATGAAAAATATCAGCAATGGGAAGTCATTTCGGAAGAAGAAGCTGACGGTGGATTTGTTCCGACTTTTAAGGCCGGTTTGGTATACGACACCCGCGACAACAAACCAAATCCAATGAAAGGAATCTGGACGGAAGCTGTAGTTGTCGGCTCTCCTGAGTTTCTGGGTGGCGAAAGTTCATTTGCAAAACTGAGTTTGACACATCGGCAGTATTTTACCATAGTTCCCAAAGATTTATCACTGGTTTATCGTTTGGCCTATCAAACTACAATTGCAGGCGACGTGCCTTTTTATTACCAAACCCAGGTTATTACCTCAGTATTGAAAGGCGCTGCTTCAGAAGGATTGGGTGGTGCAAAAACCTTACGTGGAATTCGCAGAAACAGAGTTGTGGGTGATGGCTTTTTTTACGGTAACGTTGAAGCCCGCTGGAAATTTGCCCGCTTTCAGTTTATAAATAACAATTTTTATCTGGGTTTAAATGGTTTTATGGATTTTGGTCGTGTTACCGATAAGATTGATATAAATAAAGAAGGTGTGGTTACTGAGCTTGCATTATGGCCAGGTTATGAAAGCACGAATGACTATTTCGACTCGGACTCGGAAAGTATGCACATCTCATATGGTGCCGGATTGCGTGTGGTAATGAACCAGAACTTTATTGTTGCGCTTGATTACGGAATGGCAGCCGATGACCGCGATGGAGATTCAGGGATTTATATCGGGCTGAATTATTTGTTTTAATAATGTATTTTATGGTTTTTACTTGCTGACTTTTAATAAACTAAATACCAAATTATGAAAAGAAGACTATGCCCGCTGGCGATTATATTATTGATTTTTTCGCTGGTAAGTTGTAATCCAACTGCGAAACAGGATGCAGAAATTGTTCAGGGTCTTTCAAAAGATACTCTTGAATCCGCTCTCAATGCCGTTAAGGAATATGTTGATGAAGGGAAACTGGCTGGCGTTTCAGTCATGGTCATAAAAAACGGAGAAACAGTACTTTCGGAACAATATGGCTACGCCGATTTGTCAAGCAAAAAAGCCATTGATGATCAGACAATATTCAGAGCTTTTTCGATGACAAAACCCGTTACCGCTGCTGCGTTAATGACTTTGTACGATGAAGGAAAATTTCAATTGGATGATAAAGTCTCTGATTATATTCCTGAGTTTGGAAATACACAAGTGTATAATTCCGAGACCAAAACATTGGAGCCACAGGAAAAACCAATGACAATCAGGAATATACTTACTCATACTTCGGGCCTGACTTATGGTTGGGATATGAACTCGTATGTAGACTCACTATACCGGGTTAACGGAGCAAGCGGATGGGACGGAGTGTTAGCTGACAAAATGAAAGAGCTCGCCAAAATTCCTCTGAAGTATCAGCCGGGAACAAAATGGGAATATGGGCTGTCGATTGACCTTGTTGGATATTTAGTGGAAGTGCTGTCCGGAACACCGCTGGACGAATATTTCAAAACAAAAATATATGAGCCGCTAAAGATGGATGATTCAGGTTTTTATGTGCCTGAAGAAAAGCACGACCGTTTTACCCGAATTTATTCGTTAGATGAAAATGGTAAACTGGTAAGTCCGCAGAATCCGATGCAGGACAATTTTAAAAAACCGGCTACACTCTTTTCGGGTGGTGGTGGTTCGCTTACTACGGTTGAAGATTATTCGCGTTTTGCTCAAATGTTGTTGAACGGTGGCGAGTTGGATGGTGTAAGAATTTTGAAAGAATCAACTGTAAAAATGATGATGTCAAATCAATTACCCGAAGGCGTAAGCTACGAGGAAACCGGAGGCTACGGACTGGGAGGATCATTTAACCCGGAAAGCAGTCAGTACGGATGGAGCGGCGCTGCATCCACTTTTTTTACTGTCGACACGAAAAACGATATGGCTGTGCTGGCGTTTACCCAGTTTATGCCTTTTGATATTGGTTATGCACTCGAATTCAACAAAATTGTGCATGAGGCAATAGTTAAATAGCCACAAGGTATTTTTGCTGAAAACTAAAACAACCTGTTACTCTCGTAGCAGGTTTTTTTATAAAAATTCGATCTCAACGACAAAAACTTCGATCACAACGAAAAAAAAAGGAAGTGTTTGAATGTCGCCATACATTTGAATCAGAATTTTAAATCAAAAAAAATGAAAACACGGAATTTGTTGATTGTATTTTTTATAGCAGTTTTTTTATCCAGCTGTGTGGTTTATTCCTTTTATCCGTTGTATAATAAGGAAGATTTGTTTGCAAACGACATTTTAACCGGTAAATGGACGGACGACGAAGGAACACTCTGGGATTTTGAACATGCCTATTTTGGGAAAAAAGTACCCGAAAATATCGACAGTACTTCTTATACTTTGTTTTTGAAAGATAAAGATGAAAGAGAATCGGAATTTAGTGTCCATATTGTAAAACTGGGTGGACATTATTTCCTCGATTTTTACATGGAGGAATATTTTGATGATGATAACCTGGATTTGGCTTCTTTTCATATTATACCGGTTCACACTTTTGCAAAGCTTATTGTCGGGGAAAATAAGCTTACGATTAACTGGTTCGATCAGGAGTGGATGAAAAATTTAATTGAGGAAAATAAAATTAGAATTCATCATGAGGATAACGATGATTTTATTTTGCTTACTGCCAAACCTGATGAATTGCAGAAATTTGTTACAAAATATGTAAATTCGGAAGAAGCTTTTAAAGATGGTCTGGAAGCAGTTCTTACAAGGCAATGAAATGACATTTAGTTTTAAGAATATTTTTAATCAGTTCATCAGAAACAGGATATTGCAACATATCCTGTTTTGGGCTTTGTCGTTTTTAATTCTGGTAAATATTCTGAAGGTTTCTGCGGAAATCAAAAGAATTGATCTTATATACACATTTGTTTTTCATCTGCCCGTTTTTCTGATTGTTTACTTGAATTTAAAAGTTCTTTTTCCTTATTTTCTTGAAAGAGGAAAATATTTTTTGTTTGTGGTTTTAGCTTTGGCTGTTATAGCCGTTGGCGCTGGTTTTTATCTTATTCTTTTTAACCATTGGATTGACTATGTTTTCAGAGGATATTATTTTATAGCGTATTACAGTTTTTGGGATATTTCGCTGTATTATTTAATTTACATTTTTTTAACCAGTCTGCTCCGGCTTGCCCGCGGATGGTTTAAACTTCAGGAAATAGAGAACGAAAGAGCCGAAACGGAATTGAAAGCCTTACGTTCGCAAATAAATCCACATTTTTTGTTTAATTCTTTAAACAGCATTTACAGTCTTTCTCGTAAAAACTCGCCTGCAGTTCCCGATAAAATAGTACAGCTGAGCGATTTAATGCGGCATATTATTTATGAATCGGATGCCGATTTTATTCCCCTTGAAAAGGAAATTGAAATGGTGCGGAATTATATTGAATTGCAAAATCTGCGGACAGTTAAGTTGGAAAAAATAAACTTGGAAATAAAAGGTGATATTCAAAATAAAAAAATAGCACCCCTTGTTTTTCTTCCATTTGTGGAGAACAGTTTTAAACACGGACTAAAAAGTGGTGCCGAAAATGCATACGTTAATATTTGTGTTCGAATTCGGGAAACTGATATCGTTTTTGAAATCGAAAATACAAAAGGAGATTCACCAGCTTTAACTGATTCAAAATACAAAGGAATTGGTATTCAGAATGTGAAAAAGAGATTGGAGCTTCTTTATCCCAACGTACATAAACTCGAAATAACAGAGGACGAAAAAAAGTTCAAAGTATTTTTACAAATTTATTTGAATTAATATGCAGTTAAGATGTTTGATAGTTGATGACGAACCGCTTTCGCAGGATGTAATAGAAGAATTTGTGGAAGCATGTCCGGAACTGGTACTGGCCGGTATTTGCGACAATGCGCTTGAGGCCGGCAAAAAGCTGACTGAAGAAAAAATAGACCTTCTTTTTCTGGATATTAATATGCCCAAACTATCAGGCATTGGTTTTGTGAAAAGTTTGAAAGAACCTCCGCTGTTTGTTTTTGTAACTGCTTATCCGGAGTATGCGGTTGAAGGATTTGAAGTTGATGCGGTTGACTACTTGTTAAAGCCGGTTTCCTTTGAACGTTTCAGGGCGTCAGTAAATCGTATTTTGGAGAGGATTTCAGCAAAAAATGAAAATAAAAACGACCATGGACATATAATGCTGCGCGCTGATAAAAAGAATTACAGAGTTGATTTTAATGAAATTTTATTTCTTGAAGCTCAGGGAGATTATGTGAAATTTGTTACTACAAAGGATTCTTTGATGGTTCATGGAACAATGAAAGAATTTATTTTGCAATTACCTGTTGAGAAATTTGAGAGAATTCATAAATCTTATGTCATATCACTCTCAAAAGTTGTCTATCTGGAAGGAAACCAGGTAAAAGTTGGAGATTATAAAATTCCGGTGAGTATTAACTTCAGGGAACAGCTTATTCAAAAATTAAGCTAAACCAGGATTTTTCAATGTAATATGGTCGCAATAAATATTCCAAGATAGTTTCCAAAAGCATAACCCAGAATTCCAATGGTAAGCCCTGAAATAATAACATTCTTATTTTTCAATGCGCCTGCAACCGCCGGAACGAAAGGTGGTGAGTAAGTAAGAGCAGTTATGGCAATAATGGTTGTATCTGCGTCTACCTTAAAAATTCGTGAAAGAACGACATGAATTGCCATTGAACCAAACACAACCAATAGTACAAACAAAAATAACTGTAAAAATTCAATCTGGAACATGTTACTTAGATTCGCCATTGACGAAACGACCAACGAAAAAACAATAATCAAATACATTCCAAACTGGAAACTGTTTGAAATTCGGTTAATCCGTTTTATCAGCGAGGCTCCTAATCCCAAAGTGGTAATTGCTAAAATTGCTACCATTGTGGAACTCGATTTGGGAACAAGCAAACTCAGCCCTCCGCCGACGGCAAAGATCAAAATAGTTAACCCCAATGATTTGAGTAAGTCTGGTACTGATTTTTTTTTGAATAAATTATCAAAATTATCCATATCGTTCGTTTCGTCAGCCAGATGAAAAACATTTTCGCCTTTTTTAACCAGTCCAAATCTTGGGAGGAAAGTATGAAAAAGTTGTTGTGCCATGGTCATTAAAAAAAGCAAAGCAACAGAGCCGATAATCAAATCGTAGGTGTGGGTAAGAATAAAAGTATTGGGACTAACATCAAGTGCGGTCCCTATCGCAGCAAGGTTTGGTGTTCCTCCTGTATAAACACCAATTAACATTCCAGCTACTTTCCACGACTCATCAATGTTTTCTGCAAACAAGTAATAGCCAGAAAAAACAGAGACTATCAAAGACACCATTGCCAGAATCAGAGATAAAACAGCACCTTTGGCCAACTTTATCCATTTTCTTAAATCGAGCGAAAACAGCAACAGTGGAATCGCCAGCGGAATAATTATAGTCATTAAGATATCCTGTACATTTGCAATTTGGTTTACCAGAATATCGGATTCTACAATTTTTCCTGAATTTAACAAGTTGGTAAATTCTTCTTTGGGCATTACTGTTCTCGTGCCAAGTAGCTGATGGAAGTTGCTACTTGCCGAAGGAAATATTCCGATGTTGCCAATTAAAAGCCCCAGAGCATAAGCTAAAACAACAGAACCAATTCGGTTTAGTGTGTTTGAAACTTTACATAAATAAATAAGAAGGACCGGAGCGGTAAAATAGAAAAGAATCAGAAAAAGTACAACCAGCATATTTTTTCAGGTTTATTTTGAGCAACAAACATAAGAAAAATGTATTTAATTTTTATTGCCGTTAAGATGGAACTCCGATGATAGAAAGAGAAAACAAAAAAGGCACAGATCATATAACCTGTGCCTTTGAATGAATAATTATTTTGATTCCTAAAATTTAAATCCAAATGTAAACAACAACCGGTTTTTTACGGTGTTAAATTCTGCCATTGCAGGATCGGCATAATTACTTGTTACAGGTGCCGGGTAAAGCATATCGTAGGCCAGCATGTCGTAGTAACGGTAAGCCATATCAAAATAAAATCCTCCGTTTCGGTAACCCAAACCGGCAGAATAGATATTTAACTTGGAGTCTGCGTTGGGTTGGCTTGCACCAAAAGCCTCATCGTTATACGCTGATGGATATAGCTCGTAGCCTGCACGCAGACTAAAAGCGTTGGTCAACCGGTATTCACCACCTAATCTTAAGTTACCCACTGCCCGATATGCTTCTGTTATTTCCTGATTTTCGCTAACAAAATCATAACCGTCGCCACCTCTGCGTAAGCTTGCACTTCCGTAATCAACATATTCATAATCGATACTTAACAAACCTTGTTTTGCTACAACAAAAGCAGCACTTAACGTTGCCCGAAGTGGAGTTTCCAAATCGTAGTCGTATTCTTTAATATAATCAGGAAGAGCTGTGTAGTTTTCTGTTGAGCCATCATCATAGGTAATAGATGAGCTCATTTTGGTATCGAAAACATCATGGAGGTTATAAAATGTTGGTGTGTGTACAGATGCTCCCAGACGAATTTCATTGGTTGGTCTAAAAATAACACCCAGTTTTACATTGTATCCGTTTCCTGTTGTCCGTAATTTATTGTCAAATTGCAATTCATTAAAGTAGTTGATGTCGTTATTGTCATCCCACTCAATTAATGTAGAGTTTTCTTTATAATAAATGTCAGTAATGCCAACAGAGGCGCCGAGATAAAACTTGTGATTAAAATTTAAACCGACAGCAAGAGTATATTCATCAATCGATCCCTGGCGGGTAATACTTTTTTGCTGGCTCTGTCCATAGCCGCCCTCTTCGAGATCATGCCAGTAAACTCCATCGTCATCCTGCAAAAGGAGATCTGTATTCCATGCTAATTCTTCATAATAATCGCTCCAGTTTCCCTGATTGGCATTCGAGGCTATGTTATCGAGTAAAGAACTTTGTGCATTGTGTCCAAGAGCAATGGCATTACTATTAAAATCTTTTAAACGATTATAACCAATTCCTACATTTACACTAATAATTCCTGATTCACTCCGGTTGCTGGTTGGAATAGCAGTTACATAACTAATATTATTAAAAGAAAATTTAAATTTTTCATCGCTCATTGATGTTCCCAAATAACTTGTTTCAACCGAAGTTTGCCCAAATGTTGGTGTTAATGCCAGTTCTCCGGATCGGTAAACTCCGAGTCCGGCCGGGTTAATACTGACAGAGGTGAAATCACCTCCCAACGCACCAAATGCATTCCCCATGCCACCCGAACGGGCTGTTCCCTGCACCTGAAAATTAGAATAGCGTAGTGCGTCTGCTAAATCCTGAGCTCCTCCAAAAAAAGGCACAAGAATAGCAATAGCTAATATTGATAGGTATTTTTTCATGGCAAAAATGAATTTTGTTTGTATTAATTTACTGGTCATTATTTGTTATCTTCTACCTGAACCTGAAGATCGTGAGCCACCACTTGAACTTCTTGAACCGCTGGAGCTGCTTCCTGAACTTCGGGATACTCCCGAGCTTCTTGAAACACCGGATGATGAACTCCTCGAACCTACCGAAGACGATGAGCGACTTGGGCTACTGCTTCTGTAGGTACTTCCCGATTTGGTTGTAGACGGTGCACGATAAGTACGTGTTGAACTGCTTGAACTCCTGTTATAAGTAGAACTTGACCTGTATGATTTGTTGTAGCTCGAAGTTGTTTTCGGACTTACATATCTTGAACTACCTGAAGAAGACCTTGAACTTTGTGAGACAACCCTTGGTCTTGTATAATTCGAACTTGATGGTCTTGTATAAGTGGTAGTTCTACTTGTGGCGGAACTACCGGGTCTGGTATAACTTTGAGTTGATGTACGCGTATTTGTGTTTCTGGTTGTAGCAACATTTCCTGAAGTGTTAGTATTTGATGTTGCTCTTCTTCTTTCCGTTAAAACACTGTTTGAACCCGACTTGGTATCAGAAATCATACTTCTTCTTGTGTTCGAAGTCGTATTTGCGTCTCTCACTCCGGAGCTTGAAGTACCCCTTCTCGAGTCTGTAACCACTCCGTTTGAACTTGCGCTTTTATTTCTTGCAGTAACCGAGGAATTTCTACGATTGTCATTATTTCCGTAAACTACATTTGTACCTGTAGACCTTCTTTGTCCGTAATTAACATTTCTGCCGGCATAATATCCTCCGCCATAGTAGTTGTTATAATACCCTCCGTAATATCCACCATGTCCGTAATAATAAGGATATCCCCATCCATAATAAGCGTAAGGTCTGTTCCAGTAACCGGAGTAGTAAGGATACCCCCATCCCCAACTGTAATAGGGTGAGTACCATCCTCCCCATCCCCATGACATTGAAAAAGAGGGATAATACCATGAAGAATAATAATATGGGTCGTAATACCAGCTATCCCAATAGAAGGGATCATAAAAAAATGGATTATGAAAACGACGAATACGATAGGCATAATCAAGTTCCTCACCATCGTAATAATTGTTTATCACGTATTTAACTTCGTCGTCGTTGTAATACATCGTAGTGTCACTCTCATACATTTCCATCTGGTCCATATTATACGAAAGCGCATCTGCATCTTCTTCAGTTCCATCAAAAATGTAATTGTTCATTGTATTTGAACCATTTTCATTTTCTTCAATCTGACTAATTATCATCCTGTCGGCTGATTTTGTTTGGGCGGGTGTTTCCTCAACTACCGATTCTTCCACTACAATTGGTGGAGGAACATCTCCCGGGTTGAAATAAATGTCATCCGAATAACTACTCGTGACATAGGACCCGGTAGAACATGCACCGAATATGAGTGCAATTCCCAGCAATATCATCAATTTTGATTTCATAACTTGTCCTCCCTGTTTATTTAATGTCAATAATATTTACTTTATTTGTAAGCTCAAAATATCACTAGTTAAAAAGCAAAATCTGTACCAAATTAGTAAAAATGGCGAGAGAATTAACACCACGTAAAGAAAATTATTCACAGTGGTATCAGGATTTAGTAATTAAAGCTGATTTAGCTGAAAATTCAGCAGTAAGAGGTTGTATGGTTATAAAACCCTATGGTTATGCAATTTGGGAGAAAATGCAGGCCGAATTGGACCGCATGTTTAAAGAAACCGGGCATGTAAATGCTTATTTCCCGTTGTTTATCCCAAAATCATTTTTTAGCAAAGAGGCAGACCATGTTGAGGGATTTGCCAAAGAATGCGCGGTTGTAACCCATTATCGTTTGAAAAATGACGAGGAAAACGGTGGTGTTGTGGTTGACCCGGAGGCAAAACTGGAAGAAGAGTTGATTGTTCGCCCGACTTCGGAAACGATTATTTGGAATACTTATAAGAATTGGATTCAATCTTATCGTGATTTACCTATTCTTGTTAATCAGTGGGCTAATGTTGTGCGTTGGGAAATGCGTACCCGTTTGTTTTTGCGTACTGCTGAGTTTCTTTGGCAGGAAGGACACACTGCTCATGCGACAAAGCAGGAAGCGATTGAAGAGACTGAAAAGATAATAAATGTATATGCCAATTTCGCCGAAAATTATATGGCGGTTCCGGTAATTAAAGGTTTGAAATCAGAAAACGAGCGTTTTGCAGGGGCGATTGAAACCTATTCAATTGAAGCTTTGATGCAGGATGGAAAAGCATTACAGTCAGGGACTTCTCACTTTCTTGGGCAAAATTTTGCTAAAGCTTTCGATGTGAAATTTGCAAGTAAAGAAGGAAAAGAAGAATATGTTTGGGCAACGTCGTGGGGAGTTTCAACACGTTTGATGGGCGCACTTATTATGGCCCATTCCGACGACAATGGTTTAGTACTTCCTCCAAAACTTGCACCTTATCAGGTGGTAATTGTTCCGATATACAAAAAAGCCGAACAGTTGGCAATTATTTCTGAAAAAGTGGATGAAATAGTGAAAAAACTCAGGGCGAAAGGAATTTCTGTGAAATTTGATGATAACGACAATAAAAAGCCAGGTTGGAAATTTGCGGAATATGAACTAAAAGGTGTACCTGTTCGCCTGGCAATGGGGCCTCGTGATTTGGAAAACGGAACCGTTGAAGTTGCACGAAGGGATACATTGGAAAAAAGTGTGGTTGAGATTGACGGAATTGAAAATGTTGTGGAAAATCTTTTGGAAGAAATTCAAAAAGGTATTTTTAAGAAAGCATTTGATTTCAGAGCTGCCAGTACTACCAGTGTGGATACGTGGGATGATTTTAAAGAGGTTCTGAAAAATAAAGGTGGTTTTATTTTGGCACACTGGGATGGAACATCCGAAACTGAAGATGCGATTAAGGCAGAAACCAAAGCAACCATACGTTGTTTGCCGCTTGAGTTTGAAGAGGAAGAAGGTGTTTGTGTTTATTCAGGAAAACCTTCGAAAAGAAGAGTCCTTTTTGCTTTAGCTTATTAATCAAAAATATATTTACAGGAAAGCAGCTCAAATGGGCTGCTTTCTTTTTTTTTAACAAATTGCTTTGTGTATTTTTAGAATCAAATTAAAAACACAATGACTGAAAAAGAAATCCGCGAATCTCTTTTGGAAGCATTCGTTATAAAATCAACGATTAAGCAGAAAGTTTTTGAAAATACCGAGCAAACTTTTGTTATTTTGAAAAAGGTGCTGAAGCAGCTGGAAAAAGACTATTTGTCAATTGTTAAAGAAAAAGTGGCGGTTTCGATGTTGCCTGCTTTTAAAGAAAGGGGGCCTTTTGAAGTCGAGTTTAAGATTGGTGGCGATTTGTTAATTTTTAGTATGCATTCCAATGTTTTCGAATTTGACGATAAGCATCCGGTTTGGAAAACAAATTATATAAAAGATGAACCCCTGCGTTCTTACTGCGGAACTATAAATATCTATAATTTTTTGGCCGATTCTTTTAAATACAACCGCGTAAGCGATTTGGGGTATTTGGTAGCACGTATTTTTGTAAATAAGGAGAATCATTTTTTTGTGGAAGGAAAACGGCAATCGGATGAAGTTGTAAAAGATTTCGCCATTGATACCATTTCCCCGGGGATTCTGCGGCAAATTATCGAAACAGCAATTCGTTACAGTATTGAATTCGATTTACTGGTTCCCCTGTACGATCAGGTAAAAATGGCAACCGTTGAACAAATGCGACAAAAAATCAGTCACTCTAAAATGACTACAGGAAAAAGATTAGGTTTTGGATTTAATTCCGATGATGTATAGATTTCAAATTATAAAAACTGCATAAAATAATATGGAAAGAGTTGTAGAAAGATTTATTCAGTACGCAAAAGAATATACCACTTCTGATCCCGAAAGTACTACTTATCCGAGTACGGAAAGACAGGTTGATTTTATGAAAAAACTTGAAAAGGAGTTAAAAGAGATTGGCTTACGCGAGGTGGAAAGAGATAAATTTGGATACGTGACGGCGACAATTCCTGCCAACGGAATTGAAAACGCTCCCGTTGTAGGTTTTATAGCCCACGTGGATACAAGTCCTGATTTTTCAGGGGAGAATGTAAATCCGCAGATTATTGAAAATTATGATGGCGGGGTGGTGCAGCTAAAAAACGGAGTGGAAATCAATCCGAAAAGTTTTCCTGAAATTTTGAACTACAAGGGACAGCCGGTAATTACAGCCGACGGCACTACTTTACTCGGTGCCGACGATAAAGCCGGAGTTGCCGAGATTGTGACAGCGGCTGAAATTCTTCTTCAGAATGAAAAGTTTAAACACGGAAAGATAAGGGTTGCATTTACGCCCGACGAGGAGATTGGTAAAGGAACCGATTATTTTGATGTGAAAAAATTCGGAGCCGACTTTGCTTACACTTTGGATGGCGGCGAAATTGGTGAGCTCGAATTTGAAAATTTCAACGCCGCCGCAGCTAAAATAACGGTTAACGGGCAAAGTGTTCATCCGGGGGCTGCGAAAAATAAAATGGTTAATGCATTACTGGTGGCGCAAAAAATTATTGCCATGCTTCCACCTACTCAGCGGCCTGAACATACCGAAAAATATGAAGGGTTTTATCACCTGCTTTCATTAACAGGGAACGTGGAAAAAGCTGAGATGCAGTATTTAATCCGAGACCACGATTCTGACAAGTTTGAAAAAAAGAAAAAATTACTCACTGAAATCGTACAGATTATAAATCTGGAATTAGGTAAAAAAAGAATAGAACTGGAAATAAAAGATCAGTATTATAACATGCGTCAGAAAATTGAACCGGTTATGCATATTATTGATATTGCAGAACGGGCAATGAAACAAGCCGGAGTTGTTCCAAAAATAAAGGCAATTCGTGGCGGAACTGACGGAGCGCGACTTTCTTACGACGGACTTCCATGCCCAAACATTTTTGCCGGAGGGCATAATTTTCACGGGCCATTTGAATTTGTACCTGTTCCTTCCATGTTAAAATCAGTGGAAGTAATTTTGAATATTGCTCAGCTGGTGGGTAAATTAAATTAAGATGCTCAATCGGTTTTTTGAATTTGTAAAAGAAAAGCAGCTTTTTGAGTCTCATCAAAGAGTGCTACTGGCGGTTAGCGGCGGTATCGACAGCATGGTTCTTTTGTATTTATTTGAAAAATCGGGTTTTGAATACGGTATTGCTCACTGCAACTTTAATTTACGCGGCGAAGAATCTGACGGCGATGAAAAGTTTGTTCGCGGGCAGGTACAACTTCACGGAATACCTGCTTTTTTTCAACGTTTTGAAACCGAAGAATACGCAAACCTGAATGGCATTTCCATTGAAATGGCAGCCCGTGAGTTACGTTATGATTATTTTGAAAAAATACGTGTAGAAAAAAATTACGATTTTATTGCTACTGCCCATCACCAGGATGATCTGATTGAAACATTTTTTTTGAATCTTTCGCGGAAAACAGGAATTAAAGGATTAACAGGAATTAAAGAAAAGACAAGTAGAATTATCCGTCCGTTACTTTTTGCCTGCCGGCAGGAGATTGAAGATTTTGCACGATTAAATTTTATTGAATTCAGGGAAGATTCCTCCAATATTGAAGTAGTTTATCAGCGTAATTTTTTGCGCCACAAAATATTACCTTTATTTCAGGAGTTGAATCCTGCTTTTAAAAAGAATATTCTGGCAAGTATAGAAAATTTAAAAGAAGCGGAGCAGGTTTATTCCAGGTGCCTCCGGGTCGAGCACGACAAAGTTGTTGAAAAAAATAAAGAGGAAATCATAATCAAAATTGAACCCCTGCAAAACACTTTGTTTCCTAAAGTTTTGCTGTTTGAAATTCTTTCGGATTTTAACTTTAATTCATCGGTAACAGATGAGATTTTTCAGGGTTTGGAAAATGATTCGGGAAAACAATTTTTTTCAAAAACCCACCGGTTGGTAAAAGATCGCGACAAATTGTTTATAACACCTTTTTCAGAACAGGAAGAACGGATATTTTACATTGAAAAAGATGACATTGAGTTGTTTGAGCCGATGGATTTACTCATCGAAAAATGCGATGCAAAAGATTTCCTGATAAGTAAAGAGTCGAATGTTGCCAGTCTTGATCTTGGTGAACTGGAGTTTCCCCTGCTTATCCGAAAATGGAGACAGGGAGATTATTTTCAGCCACTTGGGATGACAGGTTTTAAAAAAGTTAGCGATTTTTTTATCGATGAAAAAATACCGTTGCATCAAAAAGAAAACATTTGGTTGCTTTGCAGTGGTAAAAAGATTGTATGGATTATTGGGTTTCGAATCGACAACCGTTTTAAAATTACAACAAAAACAAAAATGGTTTATACGATTGAAATGAGGAAAAGCTGACGTTTTGTCTGCTCAGAATATTTTTGTTTTCCTTAAATCAACTTTTTCCCTTTTTCCTGATTTGTCAAGTAATTCTAATGTGATATTTTCTTTCGGTAAAGAATTGTACTGAATAAAATCGCAAAGCGCGGAATTTGAATTAAAGAGAAGCGAATCAACTTTTAGGATTTGCATTCCGGGAGTAACTCCCGCCTTTTCCGCGGAAGAGTTTTCAACAACCTGCATCACATACATTTGCTTTTCGTCGGAATACCCCACGTTAAATCCAAAAGTAGAGTAATCCCGAAAAGTATCATCAACCGGTTCCAAAAATATAGTTTGCGTTTTAAAATCGATGCTAACAATAAAACGCGACAAAACTTCAGTTCCCAGTAAACCTGATTTTCCGGTTTTTATTTCCACTTCCGGAATTTTTAAATCGCCTGCTTTTATGGTGTCGGCCAATGCAAGCTCTCCTTTTAGTTCACTTACTTTTCCGCTGATTCCCGATTGAGAATAGCCGCTGACCTTTGCCGTTTTCTCCACGATTTCGTGTTGTTTTAAAACTTCAAATCCTTTCCGGGGTAGGGTAATTGAGCCGTTTGACCCATAATCCAGTTTTAAATTTTTTAATTTTGCTTTCCCAAATTCAAACTGAAGTAGTTGACTGTACTGATTGTCTGAACGAAACGGAATCTGATAACCGGCATTGGATAACAGGTTTATCGTATCATTGAATAGCGCGATTTGGTTGTTCTGATAATCGATTGCCCAACTGCAATGCCGCATCAAGTTTGATCCAATTATCCCGTCTATATTCATACATGCGATAACCGGATTTTTATCCAAATCAGTCACAAAAGCGGTTTGTTCAAAAAAAGGTATTTTGCCAATAAAAAGAGTATCAACCTGTACATATTTTACTCTGGTTTTGTGGCTGTCGGAATCAATTATATGGCCTCGGCTTACGGTTTTGAAATTTAATTTTTTCTGCACCTTCTCAGAAATACTCAGAATGGCACCTGTGTCAAATAAAAACCGGTATTTTTCGCCATCAATTTCAACCGGAACAATTAAAAGTCCGTTTTCATTTTCAGAATATATTATTTCAAAAAAACTGCCATCCTGAATTTTTCCTTTTTGAATGGCCTTTGTCCAGCTTTGCGTACAGCTTTGCGAGAAAAGCAAAAAATAACCAACTAGCAGAGAGACAATAACGGTTCTGTTCATTCGTTTTTGGGCAAATAATATTATTTTCTTGAGTGAAGTGCTACCCGGTTTCCTTCTGAATCCAGAATCAGAGCCATAAAACCGTACTCATCTGAAATTTTGGTCTTTTTTTGGATTACTTTTCCACCGGCAGGTTCAACTTTTGCCAGTTCATTTTTTAAATCACCCGAATGAGCTGTTAAATAAATAAGAACTCCGTCGGCAGAAGGAACATAAAATTCAGGGTGTTTTACCAGCGATCCGGGAGAACCTGTACCTTCTTCTGTCCATGGAAACCAGGCCATGTCAAGCGGTCCCATCATATTACGCTGAAGTTTTAAGTCAAGAATCCGTTCATAAAAACTCATGGCTCTTTCCATATTATTTACAGGAATCTCAAACCAGCCTACTGCATTGTTTTTCATAGTTTTAATTTTGAGTTCAGTTTTATAACACACAACAGGATTCAAAAGTTGGCTTTGGGAAAGATGTTTTTTTCTTTTTCTGTATTTTATAAAAAAATCAGATTTCAGCAGGAAAATAAATTCAAATTAAGTTACTTTATAAGTTGAAACCTTGTTAAATTTTAATACCTAAATCAGTAAAACCTGTAGTTATGAATCGAAGCGAAATTCGAAGAATAATTTCCGTCGGATTTATTCTTTTTTACACCATTTTAGCTCATCCTCTTTTTGCTCAGGTGAAATTGTCGGAAGAGTTGTGGACTTTGCCAACATATCCGGTGCTGGCGCCTGAAAAAGCGCCCATTTTTTTTACACACGAAAATTACCAGGGAGCTTCTCGTTATGTATACCCATATGCATTAAATGATGTCATTTCAAACGAAAAGCAAGAGCATGACTGGAAGGCGTTGATTTTGGAAAATGAGTATATAAAACTTTGTGTTACTCCCGAAATTGGCGGAAAATTATATTATGCCACCGATAAAACCACCGACTATAATTTTGTTTACAAGAACAATGAAGTAAAACCCGGAAATTTGGGGATGACCGGAGCCTGGGTGTCGGGTGGAATTGAATGGTGTGTGTTGCATCATCACCGCGCATCTACATTTTTGCCGGTTGATTATTCAACAGCTGAAAATAAAGATGGAAGTAAAACCATTTTTATTGGCGAAACCGAACCTCGCCACGGCATGCACTGGACCATTGGAATTACAGCTTTTCCCGGGAAATCTTATTTCGAAGCTGATGTTGCCATTTACAATCCAACACCTTTTACCAATACTTTTTTATTCTGGGCCAATGTGGCAGCACACACCAACGAAAACTATCAGGTTATTTTTCCACCAAGTGTACAACTGGCTACTTTTCATTCCAAAAATGATTTTACGCACTGGCCAATTTCAACAGAAGTATACCGCGGACAGGATTTTACCAACGGAGTGGATGTAAGCTGGTGGAAAAATGTAAAAGAATCAGCATCGTTTTTTGCGCATGATTTAAAGGAAGATTTTATGGGAGGCTACGACCACGGAACAAACACTGGTACTGTTCATATTGGCGATCACAACATTGTAAAAGGAGCAAAATTATGGGAGTGGGGCAGCGGTCCGCGCGGACAGGCAACAGAAGGGCGTTTGACCGAAACCAGTGGACCGTATGTAGAAATTATGGTGGGTGCTTATTCCGATAATCAGCCGGACTACTCATGGATAAAACCATTTGAAACCAAACGTTGGAAACAATACTGGTACCCGGTGAAAGATATTGAAGGTTTCAAAAATGCGAATCTGAATGCGGCAGTGAATTTGGAACAACGGGATGAAAACAATGTTTTTCTGGGATACCACGCTACACAAGAATTTGAAAATACTCGAGTTATTTTAAGAAATGGCGATAATATTGTTTTTCAAAAAGATATTCAGATTTCTCCGGAAACTGCTTTCACTGAAACGATTGAGTTAGGTGGGAGTTTCGAAATGACAAATTTGTATACTGAGTTAAAAAATCTGGAAACCGACGAAGTGTTAATTTCATATCAACCAAAGGAGATTAAACGACCGGATTTGCCACCGGTGGTTGAACCACCTGCCGCACCGGAAGGAATAGAAACCATTGAAGAAGTGTATTTGGCCGGAAAACGAATTGAACAGTTTTATAATCCGCGCTACAACGCGCTCGATTATTATATTGAAGCCTTACAACGCGATTCAAATGATATTCGCACAAATACGGCTGTTGGGAATTACTATTTAAAAAATGGTGATTTTGAAACTGCGAGGAAATATTTAGCCACTGCAATTCGACGGCTCACCGCTGATTATACCCGGCCGTCTAATTGTGAAGCACTTTATTTGCAGGGACTAACATTAAAAGCACTGGGTTTATTTGATGAGGCGGTTGATACATTATATCGAGCAACCTGGGATTATGCATATCACTCTGCGGCTTATTTCGAACTGGCACAAATTTCCGGTTTGAGAGGAGATTTTAAAAAAGCTTTACAGCAAATTAATGAAAGTTTATCTTCCAATACTAAAAACTACCGCGCGGTTGCTTTAAAATCTGCAATTCAACGCAATTTGGGTGATTTTGCCGGTGCTGCGGAAACGTTGTACCTGATTCCTGAAAATGACCCGTTAAATTTCCGGTTGGCAAATGAGGTATATTTAATTGAAAAAGCTGCCCGAAATAACCCATCTGCGGAAAATGAGCTTGCAGAACTGACAAAAAAGATGCGCGGTTTTGACCAAAATTACCTGGAACTTGCTGTAGGTTATATTGACGATGGAATGTTGCAGGAAGCAGAAGATGTGTTGCAACGAATAAAAACTGATAATCCAATCATTCATTACTACCGGGGCTATATTCAAGCCAGGCTTGGAAATACTGATGCAGCAAAAATACATTTTGCCCAAGCTGAAAGTTTGCCGGAGGATTATTGTTTCCCTTATCGTTTTCAGACAATACCGGTTTTAACATCTGCATTAATAACAAATCCCGATGATGGAAAAGCCTGGTATTATCTTGGAAATATTTTGTACGACAAACAACCGGAAAAAGCCGTGGAATACTGGAAAAAAGCTGTGGAGGCAGCTCCCGGTCTGGCCGTTGCATCCCGAAATCTGGGCTGGGCGTATTACCGTTATTTCAAGGATTATGAACAGGCCATTTTATGGTATGAAAAAGCAATGGCTCTAAATCCGGTTGATGCCATTTATTACAGCGAACTCGATAATTTATATGAATTGAATAATAGCGCAATAAATAAACGGCTGGCATTATTTGCCGGGAAAAACGATGTGGTGAAAAATCGTGATGATGCATTTGTCCGGCAAATTACAGTGCTGACTCTGGCAGGGCAGCCCGAAAAATCAGTGCAGTATTTACAGGATAAAAAATTTAGTTACCGTGAAGGAAATTCAAGGGTTCGTGAGGTGATAATTGACGCCCAATTGAGCTTAGGCTTAACGTATTTTGCTGAAGAGGAACATGAAAAAGCATTGGAACATTTTCTTCTCGCACAAATTCCTGATGAAGAAGCCGGAAGTGCCCGCTCAGGCAACCGCGATATTCAGGTAAATTATTTTATTGGCGTGGCTTATAAAGCTTTAAAAGATGAACAAAAAGCGGATGAATATTTTGTTTTGGCTACAGAAGGTGAAGGCAGAACAAGTGTGATGAGTTACTATAAAGGATTAAGTTTTTTGGAATTAAAAAAGAAAAAAGAAGCAGAAGAAATTTTTGATGTTTTGGTTGAGAATGGCAATCAACGTTTAAATCCTAAAGAAGGTCAGGGTAACGACTTTTTTGCGATTTTTGGTGAACGCGAGGCTGACAAAACGCGTCAGTCGATGGCTTATACCCTACGTGGGCTGGGGTATAAAGGACTCGGGAAAAATAAACAGGCAAAAGAAGATCTAAGCAAAGCAGTTGAATTGTCTGTTGGAAATTTGTGGGCACAAACAGAATTGAAAGAATTATAAAAAGAACAAAAATATGAAATCAGAGAAAATAAAATTTTTGCAGTTTTTATTCATTTTATTTCTAATTCCTTTTGTTGGAAACACACAAAACGATTGGGAAAATTCCACCATTTTCGATAAGAATAAAGAACCCGGGCATACCACTTTTGTTCCGCTCGGTTTGCAAAATAATTCAGTGGATTTCGACAAGCAAAATAGTCCTTTTGTAAAAATGCTTAATGGAAACTGGAAATTTAACTGGGTTTCTAAACCTGCCGACCGGCCTCTTGATTTTTACAAAGTTGATTACGATGTTTCTTTTTGGAAAGAAATTCCTGTTCCGGCCAATTGGCAACTGCACGGCTTCGGAATCCCGATTTATACTAATATTGTTTATCCGTTTAAAGTAGATCCACCACGTATTCAGCACAATAATAACCCGGTAGGCTCGTACAGAAGAAATTTTACAATTCCTGAAAATTGGAATGGAAAGGAAGTTTTTCTTCATTTTGATGGAGTGAAAAGTGCTTTTTATCTCTGGATTAACGGTCAAAAAGTTGGTTATAGCCAGGGGAGTATGACACCGGCAGAATTCAACATTACAAAATATTTGAAGAAAGGTGAAAATGTGTTGGCTGCAGAAGTTTACCGCTGGAGTGATGGAAGTTATCTGGAAGACCAGGACATGTGGCGTTTTAGTGGAATTTACCGGGATGTATATTTGTTTGCCACACCCGGGACATATATTCGCGATTTTTATATTACTACAGAACTTGACGATAAATTCAAAAATGCAGAATTAAAATTGCAGGCTCAAATCAAAAATTCAGGTGATGAAAATATTGATGGATATTCTTTAAAAGCAACTGTTTTTCCCAAAGATAATCTTGAAGAAATTGTTTTGTCCATGCAAGCAGATTTAACGGCTGAAGCTTTGCAGGAGAAATCATTGTTTTTGAATAAAAAGCTGCGCAATCCCAAACTATGGTCGGATGAAACACCATATTTATATTCGATGGTAATTGAATTGTTGGACAATTATGGTAATGTGGTTGAAAAAGTAGGTGCCAATTTTGGTTTTAAAAAAGTAGAAATCAAAGGTGGCGAGTTTTTTGTAAACGGGAAATCGATTTTATTTAAAGGAACCAACCGTCATGAACACGACCCTGATTTTGGACGAGCTATAACCCGTGAAAGTATGATAAAAGACATTTTGCTGATGAAGCAAAACAACATAAATGCAGTTCGTTGTTCACATTATCCCAACCAGCCGTTATGGTACGAACTGTGCGACGAATACGGCTTATATCTGTTTGATGAAGCGAATGTGGAATCACATGGAATTGGTTATGGAAAAAATATTCTACCAGGTAGTGATCCCGATTGGACCAGCGCGGTGGTTGCCCGTGCCGAACGTATGGTTTTGCGCGATCGTAACCATGCAAGTATCGTGGTATGGTCGTTGGGAAATGAAGCCGGGCACGGTGATAACTTTTATAAAATGGCAGATCGAATAAGGGAACTGGATCCAACCCGTCCAATTCACTACCGCCAGATGAACGAGGCTGCTGATATGGATAGCCAGACCTATCCAACTCCGGAGTGGATTATCAATCGTGCTCAGGAAAAGCCGGATCGGCCATTCCTGATGAATGAATATGCTCACGCTATGGGAAATTCGGTTGGTAATCTCGAAGAATACTGGAATGCTATTGAGAAATATCCTGCACTGATTGGCGGTTTTATATGGGATTGGGTCGACCAGGGTTTACGGACAAAAACACAAAATGGCATTGAATACTTCGCTTACGGAGGTGATTTTGGCGATAAACCCAATGATGCTAACTTTTGTATCAATGGGCTGGTTTCGCCCGACCGCGTTCCGAATCCGTCGTTGTACCAGGTGAAAAAAGTGTACCAAAATATTTCTTCAAAATTATTGGATGCAGGAAGCGGAAGGATTGAAGTGTACAATAAATTTAATTTTACAAATACATCAAAATTCGCAGCAATTTATGAATTGACAGAGAATGGAAACATCGTCGATAAGGGAGACTTGGGAGCACTTAGCATTGCCCCCGGAGCTAAAAAAGAAATTACTGTTCCGGTAAAAGAAATGGAGCCCGGTAAAGAATACTTCCTAAGAATCGTTTTTTCATTAAAGGAAGACGAAAAGTGGGCCGAGAAAGGACATGTAATCGCCTGGGATCAGTTTCTTTTTCAGGAAGCTAAACAGCAAACCGGAGAATTAAAAAACGGTAACGGAAAACTAACATTGGAAAATTCGGATGATTTGATTCGGGTTACCGGAAATGATTTTCAGGCTTCTTTTGATGCCGAATCAGGAGAGTTGGAAAGTTTTAAATATGACGACAATGAAATGTTAATTTCTCCCGTTGTTCCAAATTTCTGGAGAGTTCCTGTTGATAATGATTTGGGCCATGATTTTAACATCACTTCAGGAGCATGGCGAAGCGCTTCGTCTGACAGATTAATTAAAAAAGTTGCTTCGGTTGATTATAACGGAGATAGCGTACAAATTTTAATAACTGCAGAACTTCCGGTTTTTGCTATTCAGCACAAAACAGTATATACGATTTATAAATCCGGTTCAATAAAAGTAAGTTGCAGTATGGATGTTGAAATGGAGCGGCCCGAATTGCCGCGCTTTGGTGTTCAGTTTGAAATACCCGAAGAATATAGCCAGATGAAGTGGTATGGACGCGGACCACAGGAGACATACCAGGACCGGAAAACTGGCGCTGCTTTTGGAATTTATTCAGGTAAAGTTGAAGAACAGATTTATCCGTACATCTACCCGCAGGAAAACGGAAATAAAACGGATGTGCGATGGGTGACTTTTACCAATAGTTCGGGCGAGGGAATAAAAATTACAGGGTTGCCACAGGTGGATGTAAGTGCACGCCCATACACCGATCTTATTTTGGAAGCTTCAAGCCACAATTACCAGTTGCCTGACATGTCATTTTATTCAGTTCAGATTGATTATAAACAGCGCGGTGTTGGAGGAAACAATAGCTGGGGTTTAAAGCCTTTGGACAGTTATCGTCTTTTTGAAAATCATTATGAGTATTCATTTCTGATTTCTCCTGTAAGATAGTTGGTTGGCTTAATTATCAAATAAATACAAAACTCAAAAGATGTCATTCAAAGGTGCCATTTTTTGTCAAGTTTATTATTGATTACCAGTTTTATAGGTCAGCTAAATTTGTTATCTTGCCATGTGACTTTTTGTAAGGGCCTCTGTTAAAAACAGTAGTCTGGTAAATTATAAAACCCTTAAGATTATGCAACTTGACCAAACCCAGTATTTACTTGGTGTAATCCGTAGTTTTCATGGTGTAAACCAGATTTTGGTAAATGAGAAAGACCCTGAAAAATTAATAACTCAAGTATGTGAAGTGTTATCAAAGAACAGGAGCTTTTTAAGTTACAGGATTGGTCTTCAAAAAAAGAACGGTGATATTAAAGTTTTTAGATCACCTGGGAGAGACGAAGAAAACTCAAAGGGAAATTATACAATAGAAAAATCGAATTTATCAGAATACAGTAAAAAGTTATTAGTCCAAAAAGAAACAGTATTTTGTGAAACTCCCGAAAAAGAGTGTGAAATTGTTCAGGAAGCTCAACATATTGCGAAAACTTGTTTTTCTGCGCCGATACTTTTTGGCGGAAAAGTTTATGGTTTGCTCTTTTGTTTTTTGCCCGGCGAATTTTTTAAATCGGAAGAAGAAAGAGAATTTTTTCGCGAGATTAAGAATGGATTAGGGTTTGCATTAAATTCAATCCAGACAGAAGAAAAACGCGAAAAGACTCAAAAAGCATTGAGTCATGAGAGATTTTTGGTAAACGCACTTATGGAAAATTTGCCCGAGCTGATTTATTTTAAAAACCTGAAGAGTCAATTTATCCGTGTCAATGACAGCATGCTGAGACGTTTTGGATTGAGTGGTGCTTCCGAGATTCTTGGGAAAACCGATTTTGATTTTTACGGACAAGAACATGCCCAGGCGGCATTCGAAAGCGAACAGGAAATGATCAGTTCAGGGAATCCGATGGTTGGTGAAGAAGAAAAGGAAATATGGCCGGACGGAAGCGTTTCCTGGGTTGTGTCGACGAAATTGCCATTAAAAGATGAAAATGGGAAGGTTGTTGGGACCTTTGGAATATCAAGAAATATAACAGATAAAAAGCTCGCAGAACAACAGAGAAATGAAAGCGAAGAGAAATTTAGACTGATTGTCGAAAACCAGGGAGAAGGAGTTGGTATCATGGACGAAAACGAAGTATTTCTTTTTGCCAATCCGGAGGCCCATCGGATTTTTGGTCTTGAAAAAGATCAACTTATCAATCAGTCATTATTGAAATTTATTTCCGATGATATTGTTGAACAGATAAAAAATGAAACAGAAAAAAGGATACAAGGACAGTCTTCAAAATACGAAATAGAAATAATCAGACCGTCAGGCGAAAAAAGGCAAATACTGGTTACTTCTACTCCTTATGTAAAAAATAACAACGAATTTGTCGGGACCTTTGGCGTCTTTCGGGATATTACTGAACAAAAGGAAGTGGAGAAGATTCTTAAAGAAAGAGATTTGATTTTAACTAAAATGACCGAAAGGGTTCCCGGAGTTGTATATCAGTATCAATTGTACCCGGACGGAAGTTCAAAATTTCCATATGCAAGTTATGGAATTGCCAATATTTATGGAGTTAGCCCCGAAGAAGTAAGACATGATGCGAGTAAGGTATTTGATGTTATTCATGAGGATGATTTAAGTGCTGTGTCTGAATCGATTCAAAAGTCATTTGATAGTCTTGAACCGTGGGAATTTGAGTATAGAGTTATTCTTCCCCAAAAAGGTGTAAGATGGTTATCGGGAGAAGCTATGCCGGAAAAAATGAATGATGGTTCGGTACTGTGGTACGGATACATCCATGATGTAACAGAAAGGAAGAATTTTGAATCAAAATTACTTCATGCAAAACAACAGGCGGAAGACGCTAACAAAGCAAAATCAGAATTTCTGGCCAATATGAGTCATGAAATCCGCACTCCCATGAATTCGATTTTGGGTTTTAGTGAGGTATTGCTGAATACAGTAAAGGATGAAAAACAAAAGGGATACCTGAAAACAATATTAAGCAGCGGAAACACTTTGCTTTCCTTGATAAATGACATTTTGGATCTTTCAAAAATTGAAGCTGGTAAGATAGAAATAAGCCCCGAACCTGTAAATTTAAAGATATTAATAAGAGAGATTGGAAAAGTTTTTGAACAAAAAGCAGAAGGGAAGGGAATTGAGTTAATTGTTGATTTAGATGAAGATTTCCCCCAAAATATCAATATCGACGAAATTCGAATCAGACAGATACTTTTCAACATTGTGGGGAATGCTGTAAAATTTACTTCAAAAGGATTTGTTCGAATCGGGCTTCAACTAACTGATCGTACAGAGGAACATGTTTGTTTTGATATTTTTGTTTCGGATACAGGCATCGGAATTGCTAAAAAAGACACTGAAAGAATTTTTGAGTCGTTCAGCCAGCAATCGGGACATGCAGCTCGTCAGTTCGAAGGAACCGGGTTGGGGCTTTCTATTTCGAAAAAACTTTGTGCTCTTATGAACGGGAATATTTTGGTGAAGAGCGAAGAAGGTAAAGGGAGCACATTTACAGTGTCTTTTGCCGATATTTTTTATTCAAATGAAGTGCTCCCTGAAAAGGATTTTGATAAATGGAAGGACAGCGATATTCATTTTGAACCTGCAACAATACTGGTAGTTGATGATATTAAATATAACAGGGAGCTGGTTTTTTCTTATCTAGAGAATTTTAACTTTAATTTACTTGAAGCAGAAAATGGTGAAAGCTGTATTTCCCTGCTGAAAACGAACAAACCGGATTTGGTGCTGATGGATATCCGGATGCCGGGAATGGATGGATACCAAACAACGCAAATACTAAAAGAAAACGAAAATACTTCTGCCATTCCTATTGTGGCTTTTACTGCTTCAATTATGAAGAGTGAAACAGAAAGAATAACACAATTTTTTGACGGCTATTTGCAAAAGCCGGTACAGCAAAGGCAACTCATTTTAGAACTTGCTCGCCACCTAACACACAAAAGTTTAAAAATTGAGGGTCTAAATACCGAAAATAATGGTTCTGGTGAATCAGATAAATCTGCGATATTGGACCCTAAAATCAAAAATGAATTTCAGGAGCAATTTTTTGATCGAATTGATGAGTTAAAGCGAACAATGGTTTTAAAGGATCTAAACTTTTTTGCTGAAGATTTAAACACTTTTGCACACAATACTCAAATTGAGTCTCTTAAAGAAAAAGCAATTAATCTGAAATCATTTATATCCGATTTTGATTTTGAAAAAATCCCTCACTTTTTAACTACAATTAAAGCAGATTTTGAATAATCTTTCGGTTAAATAATTTTAACTCCTTCCGGAGCGTCCACCTCTGTTTTTATTTCGCCATCAGGTTGTTTAATATGTTTAACTTTTACAACTCCCATTGGCGTAGGGAAGGTTCCTTCCACCCACTTCAGGTTCCCGAGGTGAGGTTCAATTTTTAGCGTTTTGCAACCGGGATCAATAACTTTTATCCCCAGAACATTCTCCGTTAGCCAGGCAGTTACTCCCGACGACCAACCATGGCAAAAACTATGTCGGTAACTGGGGTAACAGTAATCGCCAAAATCGCCGTGAATATCGTTCATCCCTTCCGGGGTAAACTCATCCAGCCGGGCAGAATTTTCTTTCCATTCGATGTTAAAATCTTCCCAAAAAGTAGTAGCTCCCATATCGAGCATTCCTCCCCAGTAATCGCTCGCAATGTCCAGCGCATCCTGGTACCGGCCTGCCATTGAAAGTGCGTCGAGCATGTACAAACCATAAAAGGTTGAAAAACGTTTGGCGCCGTCAACTGCAATTACATCGTTACAGGCTTTTTTCGGATTTAAAATCCCAGCTACTGCCATCAGCGCTGCCGCCTGTTTTAAATCGTTATGGTCTTTTATATTTTTATTTAGTTTTTTAATGGCAGAAAGACATGTTTGAGCAGATTTTTTTTCATCTAAAATATCACAAAGTGTTTTTGCATCACTTAAAGCCCAAACCAGCAGCGCACGGTAACCCGCTTCTACTCCTTCAGTGTTGGGTGTTGAAGGCCAGTCGAGAAAGCGGAATCTGCTTAATTCCTCGCTGCCGTCTTCAGCAATTTTTGAATCCATTAAATCAATTAGTCCGACAATATAATTTTTGTGTTTTTTCAAAAAATCAAGATCCGCATTTTGCATGTACCAGTCGTGGTGGATAATTAAATACCACATGGAATAAGAGCTCATTCCGTTCATCCAGTTGGGGAGCGGATATTGTTCGCAAGCCAGGTCGAGGCTTTTGGGAACCACTTCGTTATATCCAAAAACTTTAGTAATGGTTTTTAGTTCAGGATGAAAATCACCCAGCCACACCAGACGGTCGCGTTTAATGCCGTCCCACAAAAATTCCTGCATGTTTAGGTGCGTGGTGTACGCTCCGGTAATCCAGATAGAATCCAACCGCGGATTGCTGCTTTTAAACGACCCCAGATAAGGAATATCGCGGTAGCGTAAAATCGCACGTGCCTCTTTCAGGTTAATGGTTGTATTGGGTTGGAGCAAATCGATACGAACAAACCGAAAACCGGTATTTCCGATTTCAATTAAACCCGAGCGGGGAATTTCCATCACGATATCGCGTTTGGCGTGGTCATCGGTTGAAAAACCCATTAACCAATCGGAATTGTAGGTAGTACTGTTTGCCTCACCAACTGATTCTCCAAAACGAATGCGAACCAGTGAGGGCTCTCTGCGTGAAGAACCTCCCATAACCAATTGTAAACCGCCATGCAATTCTTTGCCATAGTCGAGAAGGATTGAAGAGGTGTCGGTTTCTGTACTTTTTATCGCACAAAATTGGGTAACCCGGCTCATATCCGACTGGCTGTTTCCCGGTTTTAAAAGAACATCAGGATTTTTTACGAGTTCACCTGTTTCATCTGATGTCCACATGATTCGCACGGGTGAAATAAATACCCGGGTTAATTCGTCTTTTTGTGCGATTTTTTTGTATTCCGGTCCAAATACAGGGGGAAGCTGTGAAAAGCTGGTGAATCCTGTAATGAGCAGAATGAATATCGGGAATAAAATTTTAGTTTTCATTATAGAGCTGTTAAAGTTTATTTTTCAATTAAATTCAAACAAAGGAAGGCTTGGTCTGATTTGTATCCAAATTCCTTATTGAGCAAAAAAATGCTTTTTCATAAATTGCAGATAAATATCAAAATCTTTCGGAACATTGCCATGTCCGCCGGAATGCATAAAGTAGCCCAAATCGTTTAAAATGGGCACGCCGGCTTCAGGCATTTTTTCGGTTTCCAAAGCTGTTTTCCCCAAAAGTGTATATACCGGTGCCGCAGCTACGGCAGCCAGAAATTCTCCTTTCGGGTCCGACCAGTTATCTGTGTCTCCTGTTTGCAACAGCAGCGGCCGCGGGGCAATTAAAGAGATTAGCATGTGCGCATCGATAGGTGAAGTCTCCGGATTGTCGGCATATTGAGCGCGGTTGCCGCAAAACTGATAAAAATAACGCGACGGGGCAATCATGTGTCCGATGGTTTCGCCGTAATTCCGCATGGAAAGCGCAGCCCCGCCTTCGCCGGAACAACTGGCCAGAATCATTGCAAAACGTTGGTCGCGGGCACCGGTCCACAGCACGGTTTTCCCCAGCCGGGAGACTCCGTTCAATGCGACTCGTTTTGCATCTACCAGCGGATCGGTTTCCAGATAATCCATCACATAACTTAGTCCCCAGGCCCAGGCAGAAATAGTCCCCCATTCGTCAGGCTCAGGCCAACTTTGTCCATTCTTCAAAAAATGCCCCCTGATACCGTATTTTATTCCTTTAGCAAAATCAGGTTCAATATCACCATAATAAATAGTTGCCACACCAATGCCTTCTGAAATATATTTCTCCACATCAAAAAATCCCCAGCCTCTGCCTTCTGAAGCCGAAACTTTTTCTCCGTCACGGTTCCACATCGTTCCCGTTTTTATCCCCGGATCATCAATTTTAAGGGAATTGGGCATAAAGCTAATCATCAGAAAAACCGGCACAGGTTTGTTTGTGTTGGCAGGAGTGTATAGCAAGAGGTCGGCTTTACAGTTTGATGTGTCTTCGGTAAAATAGAGCGTTATCTGTTTTCTTACAGCTTTCCCGTTAAAAGCAGGTGTGCCTGAATCAAAAACATTAAAGTCGCGTTTGAGGCGTTCAGGGCATTTCCCAAACTGTTCATTTTCATACATCTGTAAAATCTCCGGGCGACGTTTTTTTATCCATGTTTTTCCTGAAGTTACTTTTTTGCCATTTTGTAAAACCAGCGGGTCGGGAAGAGTGTATGTTCCGGTTTTCGATTCATCGTAGTTTACCGGAATGCCTGCAACATCTTCCGGTTTATTTTGGGCATAGCAAACAATTCCCGTTGTGGCAACTATGAGTACCGCGAAAAAGAACCTTATTAAATGATTGTTTTTAAGCATGGTTTAATAAATTAGTTTAGATATGTTTCAAATATTTGCTTCTCTCTTCAAAAATATACAATAACAAATCATAAATCAATTTTATCGGTAGAGAAGCAAATATTGTTTTTATTTTAATATCCCGGATTTTGTATAAGAACATCCGGATTAAGCTCTATCTGGTCGTATGGAAGAGGGAATAACAATTCATGGTCTGACACACTTAAAGGTGAGTTTGGATCCCCATATTGGTATATCGAAATAGTCGTTGGAAGAACCACTTCATTCTCTCTGTTATAAAATGCATCTACAACCGTTTTTGTACGTTCGGTGCGCAGAAGATCAAACCAGCGGTGTCCTTCCATACACAGTTCCAGTTGCCGCTCATCCTCAATGGCGGAAAAGATACTTTCGTAGTTGGCGTCAATGTCGGTTGTTAACCCTGCACGTTCACGAATTCGCCGGATCTGTCCGATAGCTTCCGTATAATTACTTAATTCATTTAAACATTCTGCATATTTTAGAATAATATCAGCATATCTTGAAATTATCGTTTCACAACCACTATCCGGCTGACCTGATATCCCGTCCGTAACATTTTGATAGTCGAAATATTTTAGTGTCATGGGAATTGTGCAGCTGTAGTCCGGCGAGATAAGATCGGTATAAACAACTGTTCTTCGGTTATCGTCTTCAATAAATTTTGCCTCAAGTTCATGTGTCATCATTAAAATATTTACACCGTAAATCTGACTGCCGGAACCATCCGGATCGATAGGGATGCCCTGTATATTGCCTAAAGCTGCGCTACCCAGATAATTGCCCATTGAAGGAGATTGGTTATTTGCATACTGAACCGCGAAGATTATCTCTTTATTATTGGCATTGTTTGCATCGAAAATTGAAGCGTAGTTATCTAATAATCCCAGATTTGATCCTTCTTTAGCGATTACTTTTTCAAAATAAGTTTTTGCATTTGAATAGTCGCCCCGTGTCAGATAAACGTCGCCAAGAATAGCTTGTGCGGCAGTAGCCGACGCTTTTCCTTTATCATTATTTGATTCATAAAAATCGGGCAGTTTTGTTTCAGCATCTTTCAGATCTTCGATAATCCGGGTATAAACCTGTTCAACAGGTGTCCTTGCATATTCAAATACAGCCATATAATCGGTGATGTCTTCGAGAACCAGAGGTACATCACCCCAAACTCTTACCATTACATAGTAGGTGTAAGCCCGCAAAAACTTTGCTTCACCAACCAACTGGTTATAAACTTCGTCTGTAGCAGTAACCGTTTCCATATTGTCGATTACAAGACAACACCTGTTAATGATTTGATAACTGGCATACCACAAATCACTTAAAATTCCATTTTGAGAATCAACTGTTGATTCATGAAGAGCGATATGATTTGATGAATTATTTAATTTAAAGTCGTAAGCATTATCTGTAGGAAGATCTCCGATATAAACGATGCTATTGGCGAAGGTGCCGGTCATGGAAGAATACGCCGCATTAAGCACCGTTTGAATTTCGTCCGTATCTTTCATATAGTTTTCAACTGTCATACTGTCTGTCGGATACTTTTCAAAAAAAGAATCACTGCAGGAAGTATGAAAAAGTAACGCTATGATTAAAATAATGATATATTTTTTCATTTTTGTAGCAATTTAAAATGTTAGAAATCAATATTTACCCCAAAAGTAACTGTACGGACTGATGGGTAATTTCCACCATCTGAACCTCCGGTTGAACCGCCCATTCCAGCGGCCTCCACAGAGTATCCAGGGTATTCATCAAAAGAAAAGAGATTTTGAGCATTGACATTCAACCTCAAATTTTTAAGACCGATTTTATTTGCCAACTCTTTTGGAACAGTGTAACCAAATGCCAGATTACGAATTTTCAGATAGTCGGAGCTAAACAGGTAACGTTGCTGTGAAACCAGTGCGCCGTACACATTACTTGAGCCGGCTTTCTGCGAAATTCCGTCACCAGTTTCGGTTTCCGAACGCCAACGGTTTTTGGCATAAATCGAGAATGCATTTTCCATGTGTCGGTTTAATCCCGCTGCATAGCCGAATCCCCAGTAAATTAAACCTCCGTACTGACCGTCGAGCACAAACGAAAAATCAAAGTTCTTATATGAAAACTGGCTGGTTAAACCCGCATTAAATTTTGGCATATTGTTTCCCTGATAAACCATATCATTTGAATTTATCGTCCCGTCTTCATTAACATCCAAAAATTTCAGGTCTCCAATACTCTGTGTGTATAATTTGGCGTCACTGGCTACTTCTTCGGCCGAATTGAATGTGCCGATGTTGACATAAGTGTATATGTCTCCAAGAGGACGGCCCACATAGTTGCGGACCCTGCCGTTAACCGATCCGTAATAGTCATTTCCTGTTGCCAGAGAGAGCAGTTTATTACGATTGAATGAAATATTAAAACCTGCGGTCCATTTAAATTCGTTGTTTATTATGGGAGCAGTTGCAGAAAATTCTATTCCTCTGTTTCTTATTTCTCCGGCATTTATGGTTACCGTACTGCTTTTTCCATTTAAATTAGGGATTGATGCAGAGAGCACGGCATCACTAATTCTGTTGTAATAATCCACCGTTAATGCTACCCGGTTGAAAAGGCCAAGGTCCAATCCAAAATCAAATTGGGTGTTTTTTTCCCAACCTAAACCAAGATTGGAATATCCTCCCGGATAATAACCGGTTACTCGTAATGAGTTGGTGCCTTCTCCAAAAATGTAATAATTGTTTGATAGTGTTGAAGTCCAGACATAGTTATCGCCAACCTGATCATTTCCGGTTACACCATAGCTTCCCCTGATTTTTGCAATTGACAGCCAATCATAATTTTCCATCCATGACTCTTCTGCTAAATTATAAGCCGCCGAAAATGACCAAAAAACACCGGCACGATTAGCCGGGCCAAATTTACTCGAGCGGTCCTGCCTGATAGAGCCGGAAAAGAGTAGTTTGTTTTTATAGTTATAATTGAGCCGGCTAAATACAGCATCAAATACATATTCAGTATTGCTTGAAGAACCGTTCCAGATATAAGCTCCGTTAACATTTGTAATGTTGGTGTTCCCGTAGGCAATCGGATAATTTTCATCTGTCCTGTCGTCCTGCCTTACAGAATATCCGTTGTCATAAGCTACGTCGTAGCCTAACAATGCAGTTATTTCGTGGTCTTCAGTAATTTTTTTGACGTAGGTAGCTGTTGAAGACCAGTAAATATTATAACTAAATGTTGCTGCGCGATAAGCGTCAATTGCTGCCAGATTGGGATTCGACTTGTTTCCTGTCCGTGAGCTACCCGGACTATAAGCACTTCTGTAATACTCGTGTTTTTGATTTATTGTTGTCGCATTAATTTTTGAATTTACAGTTAAACCTTCAAGTGGTTTTACCGTGACAAAGCCTTGCGACAAAGTTCTAAGAGTATTGTAATCATCATCTATTTCGAGCAATTTACTCAGTGGATTTGTTAACTCGGAGTTAAAGTCAGTTCCTGCGGCATGCTGTGAAATTTGAAAATAATCTCCGTTTTCAGCATAAGGCCCGTAAATTGGTGGAAAGGTAACTGCTTCTGCAATAGTTCCTGCCGTTACTGATGTATTTCCGCCGGAGGTTTGCTGCACTCGCTGATAGGTATAAATGGGTTGAATTGATACCCCAACCGTTATAATTTTATTGAGATCGGATTCAATGTACCCCCTGAGACCAATTTTATGATTAAACGAGTTTTGAACTATACCTTGTTGGTTCTGATACTCAGCAGAAATTGAATACCGGGATTTTTGGGAGGCTCCGTTTACCGAAAAATTATAACGTTGAAATCCTGCAGTGCGAAAGAAAACATCTTTTTGCCAGTTTGTTTCGTTCCATTCACTTGGATTATCCAAGAGGGCAAGCGGAGCCATTCCCTGGTTTTCCCGGGCATCTTTTACCATCAGGGCAAATTCCGATGCTGATAATACGTCAATATATCTTTGAGGCTGCTGAAATCCATAAGCAACACTAAATTTAATTTCCGGTGTATCTGTTTTGCCTTTTTTTGTTGTCACCAGGATAACTCCGTTTCCGGCCCGCGAGCCATAAATGGCGGCTGAAGCTGCATCTTTTAAAACATCAATTGACTCAATATCGTTGGGCGAAAGATTCATAAAGTAGCTGGCGTCTGCTGTTGGGTAGCCATCAATTACATATAAGGGATCGCTTGATGCGGTGAGAGATCCCGTACCGCGTATCCGTAAAGTGGGTGAACTTCCGGGTTGCCCGTCGGCATGCACAATATAGAGGCCGGACAGTTGCCCGTAAAGCGTTTCTCCAACAGACCCGACCGGCATTTCTTCAATTTTTTCAGCTTTTAATGAAGAAATCGCAGTTGAAACCGACCGTTTTTGCATTGTTCCGTAACCTATTGCAACAACTTCTTCAATTCCAATCATTTCTTCCTGCATTGTTATTGAAAACGTACTTCTTCCTTCCACCGGAATTTCCTGTGTTTTCAGCCCAACAAATGAAACAACAAGTGTTTCTGCGTCGGGCGGGATCGAAAATTGAAATTTACCATCTACATCTGTTACCGTTCCAATGGTAGTCTCTTTTACAATGACAGAAACTCCGGGCAACGGTAGCCCGCCCTGATCAACAATGGTACCCGATATTTCCCTGTCGGTTTGTTGTTCAATTTCCTGGTTTTCATTAATCTCTATCCTGGTGTTCTGAGGCTGGCTCCGGTCTTTTGTAATGATTATCTGTCTGTCGGTAATTTCGAATTTTGTTCCACTGTCTCTGAAAACTTCAGCAAGAATCTGTTCAATATTAGATTCGTTCACAACCACATCATATCTTTTTTGCAGATCAATCGCTTCGTTTTTGTAGATAAAAACAAATTCTGTCTGCGATTCGATTTGTTTGAAAACTTCGACTATCGAAACATTTTTCATATCCAGCGAAAGCCTGGTAGATTGAGAATATATTGAAGCGCTGAGGCTCATCAAACCAAGAAAAAATGAGAGGACAGTTAGTTTCATTATTAACAATATTTTTTTTCCCTTGTGACAATAGAAGTCACAGAAAACATTCCATATTTTTTTCATAAATTTGTTCTGTTTAAAATAATTACAAGTTTTAAATCACATTTAAAGCTGGCGGGTACTCCACTATCCACCGGCTTTTTTTGGTAAATTCTATGTTTTTACAGTTTGACAGGTGTTTAATTCATAAGCATACTATTTTTTAGATTTGTATTTTATTGATTTATTCAGTTATAATGTAGATTTGTTTTTCGTTCCGTTCCAGATGGCCTTCCACTGTTTTTGCGAGGTGTGTTACAGCGTCGTCAAATTCATCCGATAAAACCAATTTCCCTGATATAAGGGTGTTGGCGAGCTTTTCGCCCTTAATTAATATTTCTTTGTTATAATATTTTTCAACTCTTCGTACGATGTTAATCAGTGGCTGATCTTTAAATTGTAACCATCCGTCTTTCCAGCCCACGTAATTTATTACGTCTACTTTGTTTACGGTCGCCCTGGAAGTATTGATGGAATAGAAATATCCCTGCCCGGGTTCTAACGTATATTTTGGGTTACTAAACAGTTTATTTTTTTGTGTAACGTTTACACTCCCTTCAACTAAAACCGCAGATGCAGTTTTTTCATCTTCGTAAGCCGAAATATTAAATATTGTACCGGTTACGTCAATATCGAGGTAGTCGGTGATAACCACAAAAGGCATTGCCGAATTTTTTGCTACCTCAAAATATCCCTCTCCCTTTAAATAAACTTTACGGGTATTTCCTGTAAAATTTGCGGGAAAGATAAGTTGACTTCCCGAGTTAAGTTGAACTGTTGTGCCGTCGCACAAGGTTATGCAGTGTCGTCGTCCGAAAGGGACAATTATCTGGTTCAGGTTCTTTTGTCCTTCATTCGCCGAATTTTTAAGTTTTTTTTCTGTATTCCCGTCTTCTGTAATAAAAATTTCTTCGCCACCGGGGTTATATTCAACAGCCGACTCATTTTTTTGCAGCTTGTGTTCCAAACCATCGGAGAGGATAAGTACCCCTTCTTCATAGACTTTCTCACTGCTCTCCGCTATTTGTTTAAATGAGCGCAAATCTGATTGCGAATAGAAATAATATCCCAGCCCAAGTAAAATAACAATACCAGCCGCAACTTTCCGGATAATCGGAAATATCCGCCGGTTTGTTTTTTCGGGTGTTATCTTTTTCAGTTTTTGCCTGTCGCGGATTTTACTCCAGATTTCCGATGCTTCACCTCCACTTAATCTTCTATGTTCAGCGGTTGTTGATTTTATAAATTGTATGGCAAAAAGAATATCTTCCTTTTTTTCGGGATATTGCAGAAGCAGTTTTTTTACATATTGTTCTGCTTCTGCCCCGCCTTTTGTAATCTGTTCAACAAAAGACTCATCCCGTAATAATGATTCGAATTCTATATTCATTTTGTTTTGACTTCGATAGTAGATGATTTGTATTGATATTTATAGACATAAATTTTATTTTATTTTTTTGTAAAAAACAGAAGGGAATATATACTACTGGCCGAGAGGTTTTTCGGAAGAATTATTTATCTGGCTTTTTTAAAACAAATTGTTTCATTTGTTTGAGTGAACGGTAGATTAAAGTTCGTGCCGATGGGATACTTATTTCCATAATTTCAGCAATCTGTTCGTAACCGCAGTTGTTTGTATACTTCAGAAAAATAGCCTCGCGCTGATGTTTTGAAAGATTTTTTAAAGCGGCAGACAAAATTTCCTGCTGCTTGTGGTGTTCTTCCAAACCGGCAAAAAAAGGGTCTGCGTAACCTGAATAATTTTCTTCAGAGGTGAATATTAAATTTTTGATTTCATTCCTGCGGTTTTGTGTACGCAATTCCTCCAAAATTTTATTCCGAAGCGATTTTAAAATATAGGCCTTTACATTCGACGAAATAGACAATTTGTCCTGTTTTTCGATTAACCCGATAAACACATCCTGAATTGAATCTTTTACCAATGATTCGTCCGGATAAATTTTCATTCCGTAAGAATATAAATCGTCAACAAAAAGCAAATAAAGATTGGAAAGGGCTTCTGAATCACCATGAAGAAATTTTCTCCAATAATTTAGTTCGTTAGGTTCGCTCATGTTTATCCGGTTCACAAGAATCCAGAGTCCGAAATTAAAAAATAATATTATTTATCACAATCTTTCAAAATAAACTAAATTCTCCAATTTCGGAACCAGGATTAAATCGGTTCCATTTGAGATAATGCTCTTGTTGCACCATTCCGGCCGGTAAACAGCTTCTGCAAATTCTGTATTAAATCAATGAATACTTTTTGGGCTGTTTGACAGGAGTCAGAGAATCAAAGATGTAACTAAACTGATTTCCTATCGTCTTAAAGATACTTTGGCATTTAATTACTGTTATTAAACCTTCTTCATTATGATCAAAAACATACTAAAACACAGCCTGCGTGCCTTAAAAAAACAAAGAGGATATGTGGCAATTAATATTTTTGGTTTATCCATCGGGATCGCCAGCAGTTTAATCATTGCCCTTTTTATTATTCACCAATTAAGTTTTGATCAGTTTAACCTCAAAAAAGACCGTATCTACCGGTTAACACTCGATGGCAAAATAGGGGAGCAGGAAGTAAATGCTGCCTATACCGCCTCGGTAATCGGGCCGACCATGGCAACGGATTTTCCCGAAGTTGAAAAGTTTTGCCGCTTAAATATTTTTGGTGAAACTATCGTGAAAAAAGAGGATCTAATATTTTCGGTTAAAGATTTTGTTGAAGTCGATTCTTCATTTTTTGAAATATTTTCCATCCCGCTTTTGAAAGGGAATATCCAAACCGTACTAACCGAACCCAATACCATGGTTTTATCCGAATCGATGGCTAAAACCATTTTTGGCAGCGAAGACCCGATTGATAAAATGCTTCAAATAAACACGCGCAAAGAGCCTTACAGAATAACTGGCGTAATGGCCAATTTTCCTGAAGAAACACATTTTAATGCCGATATACTGACTTCTTTTGTTACCAACAGAAGAGCCAACGATCCGGAATGGCTCAACAACAGTTTCTCTACCTATGTTTTGTTAAAACCCAACACTTCACCCAAAAATGTTGAAGCAAAATTTCCAGGGATGGTTGAAAAATATATTGGCCCGCGGGTACAGCAACTGTTTGGTGTTTCGTTAAGCGATTTCCTTTCGCAGGGAAACCGATATAACTTTCATTTACAGCCGCTCACCAGTATTCATCATGATCCCACTGTAGAACACGAAGTAAAACCAGCCATCGACCCAAAGTATCTGATTATTTTCGGAAGTATTGCCATTCTGATTATTGTTATTGCATCCATAAATTTTATGAATCTTTCCACTGCGCAGGCTACAAAAAGAGCAAAGGAAATTGGCGTAAAAAAAGTAAGCGGTTCATCAAAAAGTATGCTTGTTTTACAGTTTTTAACCGACTCGGTGGTGATTTCGTTTATTGCCTTGATTATTGCTGTTATAATGGTTTTTATTGCACTTCCGTTTTTTAATAACCTGCTGGATGCCCACTTCAGATTTAATCTTTTCAGCCACTTTTATAAGATTCCTGTCTTGTTTCTTTTTGCTTTTGTGGTGGGAATACTGGCCGGAGCCTATCCCGCTTTTTACCTTTCATCGTTTAATCCGAGCACGGTGTTGAAAGGAAAAGTAAAGGATGGTGTGAAAAACGGAAAACTAAGGAGTATTCTTGTGTCGGTACAGTTTTTAATTTCTATTGTGTTGATTATAGGAACCATTATTATGTACCGACAATTGACCTACATGGTTAACAAGGATCTGGGTTTTGGTAAAGACCGTTTACTGGTTATTGAACAGGCGGGTTCTATTGGCGACCAGGTAAATACATTTAAACAAGAAGTGTTGAAACTTCCCGGAATTAGAAATGTGTCGGCATCTACCGCTGTTCCCGGGCACAACAACAATAACAATGGTTATATGCTTGAGGGGCGGGATGGGCAAACATTCCTGATGCAGACCGCCTATGTTGATTATGATTTTCTGGATACCTACGGAATGCAACTGACCGACGGCCGTTTTTTCGATCGTAGCTATGGTTCCGACAAGGAAGCTTGTATTGTAAACCAGAAAACCATCGAGGAGTTTGGTATTGACGATTTTCAACAAACCCGGTTTGTAGTGATTTTTAACGACAGCGGAGAGAAAACATATATGCCAATTATCGGTGTTTGTAATGACTTTCATTTTGAATCGCTTCATAACCGGATAAATCCATACATTATGAGGTTCAAGCAAGAGGGAAATAACTGGGGCTATATAACAGTAAAATTCAATTCAGATGCATCTGTTAATTCCGTCAAACAAATTGAAGATATTTGGAAACGGTTCGCCTCCAACAACCCGCTTCAATACTTTTTTATGAACGATGATTTCTCTCACATGTACAAAGCCGAGCGGCAAAATGCTGAATTATCGGTGGTTTTTGCTATCCTTGGTATTTTTATTGCTGCCCTCGGGCTTTTTGGATTAACGTCGTTCACTATTGAACAACGAACCAAAGAAGTTGGTGTGCGTAAGGCTTTGGGGGCTTCAGGGATCAGTATTTTTTATCTCATATCAAAGGAAATTATTGTGTTGGTTTGTATTGCAACTGCCGTTGCATGGCCACTTATATACTGGGTTGCGAGTAATTGGCTACATAACTATTATTACCGGATAAACCTCCGGGTGTTTGAATTTGTTATTGGCTTTGCGCTTGCTATCGCAATAGCGCTGACTACCATAAGTTATAAAACTCTGAAATCGATTCAAATAAATCCGGCAAATACGTTGCGTTACGAATAGTAGTTTTAAGGAGTTGAAGGTTGTACTTCTGGCATCGTCTGTTTGGGTTGGTGGATTCGTCTGAATTACAAATGACAAAATGAAAGAGAAATTACCTTTTAACATTGGAAAAATACCGTTATTGAAAAAAATAGGAGGGATACAGTTGCATGCAGCTAATGTAAAAGACTATTTTTTTAAGATTACCTGATACGCGGAATTCAGAGGTATATTTTATTTGATGAAGAGAAAAAATGATAATTTCAAATGCAATCGACCATCCGACGATAAATAGAGGAAACAACTTGATGAAGTAATATAAAATACCCTGTTTGAATGGATTGGAAGTATTTTGTAAATGGATTGATAATAACAGCCAGTTGGTAGGATGGGTACAAATAGAAATCGACAAATCAACGGGTAGCATTCAAGTTGTAAATAAAAATTTTTCGACAGAAGAGCTTATTGTGGCAGGCAAATAGAGAACGGGTTATTCTGAGGTTTAGAAATTGTTATGTTCTTTATGTTAAGTGTTTTTTTTGAAGATTACAGCCCTTTATTTTTTTAAAAATTACAATCTTGTATGATGTATATACTTCCTTAAAAATGAATTGTAAAAATTGTAATACTGAATTGAATTCAACTAACAATTATTGTGGTCAATGTGGGGCAAAAACTATAAATGAATGAACGAATTACGCTGAAATATTTAATATCAGCGGTGTTGTCGTCTTTTGGCTGGGACAATCGTTTTTGGGTTACATTCAGAGATTTGCTGATTAGACCCCAGTTTGTAATTCATAAATATTTGGAAGGGACCCGTAAAAAGCATACAAATCCGTTTACTTTTTTTGCAATTGTTATTACAATTTCGGTTTTGTTAAATAGTTTCTATTTTGATGAATTAATTGAGATGTCGTCTAATATAGCAACAATGAGTAAAACCGAAACTGAAACTGCCGCCAGATCATTGCTGGATAAGGATATTAGTGAAAGCAATACAGGTGAAAACAGTCTGGAAAGAATACAATTTATTGAAGATTTGAGCACTTTTTTGTACAAGAATTATTATTATTTTTCTTTTTTATTTCTTCCTCTTTATACTTACATCGCTTTTCTTGTTTTTAGAAAACCAAATAATTATGCAGAACATCTGGTTATAAATACTTATATACAAGGGCAGGTTGCTATTTTTGGGATGTTTCTTTTTTTAATCGCCATATTTGTTCGCAGAACAGAAACATATTTTTGGGGAACGTTTTTACTAACCTTTCTTTATTATTCCTATGTCTATCAGAAAATCCGGAATTATAGCTTTAAACAATTATTGGGTAGAATACTAAAGTTTTTTATGGTTTTGTTTATTCTGCTGTTACTGTTCGGGATATTAAGTTTTTCGGCTGGAATTATAATATCGTTACTAAAATGAAAAGGAGTAATTTGTGTTTCTGAATATACCTCCATTTTAGCCTTCCTCTGTAATGGTATTTTGTATTCTCCCCCAAAACAAAAAAACGAGGAAGCCTTTTGCCCGTAAATTTTGGTCTTTGACTTTTGAACCGGATATAAAATAAGCTTGCAACTTATTCAATTTCAATACCTACCGGGCAATGATCGGAACCCATTATTTCATTTAAAATAAATGCCTCTTTTACTGAAGGGAGAAAAGTTTCGCTGACAAGAAAGTAATCGATTCTCCAGCCGACGTTTTTGCTGCGGGCACCGGCACGGTAACTCCACCACGAGTATATGTCGGTTTTGTTGGGGTAGAAGTGCCTGAAAGTATCAGTGAACCCTCTCTGAGTGTAACGATCCATACCATCAATTTCTTCCTGCATGTACCCCGCCGATTTATTATAATTTGGCTTAGGCCTCGCCAAGTCGATCGGCTGATGCGCAACATTAAAATCACCACAAACGATAACCGGTTTTGTTTGTTCCATTTTTTTTAGATAGTCAAAAAATGCTTTATCCCATTGCTGCCTGTATTTCAGCCTTTTTAATTCACTTCCTGAATTTGGAACATATACCGTTACCAGATAAAAGTTTTCGTATTCCAAACATAAAACACGGCCTTCCAAATCGTGCTCTGCAATGCCAATGTCTGGTGTAATATCTAACGGTTTGGTTTTTGTTAAAACAGCAACCCCCGAATAACCTTTTTTAACGGCTGAGTTTGAATAAATATGATACTCTTTCAACGAGGATAATGTTGCTGCAACCTGTTCATCCTGAGCTTTGGTTTCCTGCAAACACAAAATATCAGGTTTCATTTGTTCCACACTTTCAGAGAGATTTTTATTGGCAACAGCCCGCACACCGTTTACATTCCAGGAAATAATTTTCATTTTTTTGTATTTATTGTCAACAATACTACAAAAAAATGGTATTTTATATTGAATCATTTGTAAATTTTTTTGATCCAAACCATCTCTTCATTGTTAAATATGAAGGTAAAAAAGACAGGTTTGTTTTTTTCTTTTTTGTATTTTTTAAATTTGAATATGACTAGTAAATTATTGCAAAAATGGATAAAATAGAAAAGACAGCACTCGCATTCAAAAAGAGTAAACGCGACAGAAGGGATATGATTCAATATATCAACCTTCAACTTGCTTCGCTGGGGCAGCCCTTTTTTTACGACGATTCTGATGCAGGAACTAAATATGCAAATTCAAAGTTTCAGGCCTTAACAGAGGGACTGATTAACAGTTTTAAGGAAAAATCGAGGCTTTTGGAAGGACATCTCTCCCCGGTAGATACGAGGATTCAAAATTTTATTGACGACTATTTGAAGGAAATACAGTTTGATAAGGATTTTCGCTTGCCTTCCGACACCTTCGTTTTAAATCAAAGAGGAATGGCAAGAGAACTAAGTTTGCCTCCGAATGGCAAGGAATTTAAAAGCGATTTGTTAAGTTCTTACCGTTTAAAACAGGGTGTTCTGAATAATCCTGCAAGCGACAAACGAACTACAAAGGGGACTTTTCATATTGTACGTGGCGGCTTACCTGTCCCCCTGGATAAAAAAGAAGTACCTAAGATTACTTTTGCGCATTTGTTACATGAAGCTTTGCATCCTTCGGACGATTTAATGTTATTGCCTTTTACTGCCAATCAGAATGAAAAGGCAAAAGTTATGGTTTCACTTTTGCTTCGCCCTGTGGTTTGTCCCGAGGTAAAGGGAGTCATCAGTGAGAAAAGTATGGAGATTCGTTTTTTTGCACCAGGTACGCTTGTGAGTAATCTGGATTTTGTTGAGACTATTTTTGGAAATGCCGGCGACCATAATTTGGCTGTAAATGATGCTGCGCTTGATGTTGAACACTGGACCGGCCATACAGGATGCGTAATACTGGCTCCACAACTCACTAAATTAAAAAAGAAAGATGTTGGCCTGCCACATTATGATGACGCATCGGAACGTCAAAAGCAGGACGGCATGTGCTGGAAAGATAAAAACGAACTGTACAACGACGGAACAGCTTTTAAACTCACCTGTCGCAACGAGAAGGGAGTGGTTGTGACTTTGATAGCAGATAACTATTACGGTTATTCAAAAAAGGAGGTGAAAACTCAAATCAGTTATTCTGCAAACCTTTATGGTTTGGTGGAGGAAGAACATTCAGGGGGAGCTATTGCTTTTCCGCGTGGTAACATGAGCGATAAGGTATTTGGTTCCAACTTCACTAAGAAGTTTGATGCTCCCTACAAGTTTGAGGAAGTTAAAAAGCTGTTGGCGGATAAAATTGATTTACAGGGAGGCAATTATGCCATTGATAAAAAATACAGCGATATTGTTTATATTCCTGAAAATGCGGATATTGATATTGAACAGACCAGTGTTTACTGGACTTATAAAGACAAAGAATTTAGCCTGAAATTGTCGCCTCAGAAAGTGTATGTTCATCCAACGGGCCATAAGTTTCAGTTGGTAAAACACCCCACTGAGCAAATGTGGCGGATCATTGATACGGCACCGGAAGGTATGTTCTGCCATAAACCAAGTACAGTCTCCGGAGGTGGAAAATCGGAAATTTCAAAGTCGATGCAAAATGCTATTAAGTATGGTTATTTTTATATTGAAAACCTAGAGGATGCGGAAAATAAAGTGGATGAAATAATCAATAAAGATTATTCCGACAGGTGGAAAAATATTCGCCCCGATGCCGCTCCGTCAAGGTCGTTTCTGAGCAAGGAACGAACATTAGGCTCTGCTGTTAAGCTGCTTACTCCTTCCGGCCAGTACAGTGATAAATACAATAAATTTCTTTCAGAAATACCGGAGAATGTTCGTACGCTGGCTTTGTTTGTCAAACGTCACTATCGAGGCAATGAGGAGAGGCGATTAAAGTGGAAAGAACTGTTTAACGTGGAAATCGTGAATGGTCGTCCGGGAAATGTTTTGCGCTATAAACACCAGCCTATTACAGCAAGTTATGTGCGAATCGGATTCAACCAGGAGGGTCGCTGGTATATCCATAAGTTGCGTTCTGATTTTGTCCCGAGTTTAAAAATTCAAACCGAAGATGATATTTCAGCCACTATAACTTTGCCGGCCAAACAGCTGAAAAATCTGAATAAAGAGTTTGGAAATCCAAGTCAGAAACTGGTGGCCAATTGTGAAAGTTATCTTTTTCAACGGCCCGATGAGGCGGTAATTCGTGGTTATGACAAGGAAGCTGAAAAGGAGATTGTGGATAACAATACTTTCCTTACCAATTACGAACCTCTGACAAAAGAAAACGCACAGGAGCTTTTGGATGATGTGATTACTTTTGAAAAGTATACAAAACCTGTTAAAGAGTTTATCAGAAAAGTTGCGCGGGGTAGTGGCAATTGTTATTTTGTTACGCCTTCTCATCCGCGGATTGTGGACGGTGAGCCGACAAAAAATCCGCGTTATCTGCAACGAAATATATTTAAGGAAGAAACAATGGACAGCTATCTGGCCGAGGTTGGTGTAAGATTATTCAGAAAAATAAAACCACAAGACCCGGTTCACTGGCCTGTTAATGCGGTTCTTCCCGGAAGAAGAAATAATCCGGCCGATAAAGAAGGTGGTATTCGCCCCTTGAGTGTTTACAATCCGATTCATTATCAGGAGTTGCCGGAATTATTTATGGATTTTATTGCAAGCATTACCGGAAAATCACCTTCAACAACAGGAGCAGGTCTGGAGGGCGCACTTACCAAAGGGCCTTTTAATATGCTGGTTCCAACCACCGATTTAAATAATGCGCTACTTTCTTACATTTTAACCGAATACCAGGGGTTTAGCAGTGCCGCCGGATACATCGGTTCCGAAAATCGATTTGACCATGACATCAGTATTTTGATTCCTGAAATTTGGGCGCGCCTGGTTCCTGAAGATCGTGATGCAAAAAAACTGATTGAAAATGAATGCCTCGAAAAACTGGAGGATTTTGAATATGAGGGTAAAAAAGTTCTGGCCAGCCGTTTGGGGTACCGTATTACAAAAAACTTTGCTTTTCGCTGTATGAACCGTTTGTTTGATGAGCCGCTGGCTGTTTTTAACGAACGTATGCTAAAACCTGAATTACAGAGCATGGAAGAGTACGTGGACGGAATAAACAATATTACAGAAGCGATGCAACGTGCCGCGCTGCCTTACTTCGAAGACGGAAGTGTGGAGGCTGCCATTCCGCCGCTGAAAGTATTATTGCATGTTATGGCCTATGGGCATTATGAAGGAATGGATATTAATGAACCGGAATTGCGTAAGATGTTTGAACGCGATGAGGTGATCAAAACAGAGTGGTATAAAGAGCGCCTGAAAATTAAACAGGAAAAAGAGATTGCTTTTTATAAATTTCAGATTGAATATCTCGAAATATTTAAAGCAAACAAACAGAATAAATCCTTGGTTTTGGAAATGGACATTAACGGGCGTCTGAAAAAGGCAAAAGAGCTACTGGCGCATGTTGAATCCAAACAGTACCTGAATGAACTGGTTGGAACAATTGGAGCAGATCCTTTATATAAAAAATAAACGGGAAAGCTTTTAATAAAAAAGAGCCGTTCATTAAATTCTGAACGGCTCTTTTTTTCATTTGAGATCTTTTTATTCTGAATAAAATTTTGCTTTGTGCTGTTCGGCGAAACTCATCAGTTTTTCAGCGATATCGGGATGAGCTTCAATAACATTTGTTGTTTCATAAGGATCATTTTCCATGTCAAAAAGCGACAATTCAATTTTGGTTTGTTTGTATTTTCCTGCCATGCCGTCATTTGCAGCATAATCCAGCGTTCTGTAATCATGCGGGAGATGCATTTTCCATTTTCCATCGCCACTCATTATTGCCTGAAATTCTGAACCATTGGAGAAAGCATAATAGTCATGCGGGTTTGTTGCGTTTTCTTTTCCTGCAATCAGGTCCCACACATCACGGCCGTCAATTTCAGTTTCCGGCAACGACACATTGGCTAACTTACACAAGGTCGGTAAAAAATCGATGGTTAGAAATGTGTTCGTCGATTTTTGGTTTCCGGCTAATTCATCAGGGTATTTTACAATACATGCTGAACGTGTTCCCCCGTCAAATGACGTTCCTTTGGCCTCGCGGAAAGGTGTGGTTCCTGCGTGATTCCCGTATGAAATCCACGGACCATTATCTGATGTGAAAATGACAATCGTATTTTTATCAATTCCGTTTTCTTTTAAAGCCGTATTTATTTGACCAACCGACCAGTCGAGTTCAAGCAAAACATCACCATATAACCCAACTCCCGATTTTCCTTCGAACTCAGGACTGCAAAAAAGTGGTACATGCGCCATATTATGCGGAACATATAACAGGAATGGTTCGTCTTTGTGCCGGTTTATAAAATCAACAGCATGTTCTGTATACCATTTTGTCAGCATTTTTTGGTCATCAAAATCAACATCTTCAATGGTTACTTTATTATTTTCCCAAAACTGAAGCGGGTAACGTCCCCAATATTCCGGATTTTCAGGATGATGTTTCCACATATCGTTGGAATACATTAATCCGCAACTTTCATCAAAACCACGGGCCGCAGGGCGGGTTTCCGCTTGGTCTCCACAATGCCACTTTCCGAAAACGGCTGTGCTGTAACCGGCTTTTTTAAATACTTCTGCAATGGTTGGGAAATTGGTTTCAAGCCCTCTTTCTGTAGGACCGTGCGCTCCAAACACTTTAGTCCTGCCCGGGTAGCATCCTGAAATTAAAGCTGAGCGTGATGCAGAGCAGATTGCCTGCGGAACATAAAAATTGGTAAACGTTATTCCTTCCTCTGCAAGTTTTTCTACGTTTGGTGTTTTAATTTTTTTCTGACCAAAAGGTGAAAAATCGGAATAGCCCGAATCATCCAAAAAAACGATGACAATGTTGGGCTGTTTTTTTTCTTCCGGTTCTTTTGTTGAACTGTTGCAGGAAACAATTGAAAATAACGTTGATATAAAAAGAGCAAATAATAGAAGTTTTTGTTTCATGTTGGTTAATTAAAGAATTTACTCAAAAATAGGAGATTTGATTTAGAATGTAACTATTAATTTCAGGATTGTTACAATGAATAGTTTATATAATAAAATTTTAATCAAATAATTCTCCGGGGCTTTGCCTCGGGGTTACCTTATATTCTCCCCTGAAATCAGGGGAGATGTCATCGGCCAGATGGTGGATGACAGAGGGGTGAAATAAAGAAAATCTGACTTTTCAGCATTGTTGCTGAAAATAAAGTTGGCGAAATACTCCTTGGTTCTGCCACGGGGATAGTCAACTTTAGGGATTTTCTTTATTTGTCTTCAATTTTTTTACTAAAATCAGCATTTTTAACGTACCTTGTGCCCAACAAATTTAAGAATATCATGAATAAAGGAACAGTAAAATTTTTTAATGAACAAAAAGGTTTTGGTTTCATTAAAGATTCTGAATCATCAAAAGAGTATTTCGTTCATTCAAGTGGGTTGAAAGACAATATTGGAGAAGGCGATGAAGTAACTTTTGATTTGGAAGAAGGAAGAAAAGGGTTAAATGCCGTAAATGTTAAACTGGCTTAGTTTAAAATAGTAATACATTTAAGAGTTTCAGGTCTCGTTGTAAAGCGAGACCTTTTTTATGCAATCTATTTTAGAAATTGATAAAATAAACGGATAATATATTTAATCTTCAAAGAAGTCATCGGGATTAAAAGGAATGTCGTCATCCGGATCTTTGTCTAAAGGCCCCACACCTGGCGGGTTAAACAAGCCCCAATCGTCTTTTATATAGTTCCATTTATCAAAGCTTTCCACCCATTCAATAAAAAGCAATCTGTATTCTTCAATTAATTCTCTAACGATGTCGAAATACTGAACGTCTTCAAAACCAAACATTTCCAGAGAATGATTTGAAACCATCAGGTCACGGGCAGCTTTTCGTATTATGGCGGCGGCTTCCATTCTGATATCATAGAGATCACCACCTTCTGCACCTGCTACTTTTACCGTAAGCTGAGCAGCGTCACTTAGCATATTTCCTTTTATAAACTGAAGGTGTTCGTTGTCTTCCGGTATCAGTTCACTGATTTGGTGTACAACGTCAAAAATTTCTTTTCCTTTTTTGTATATGGGAAGACTTTCGGCTGGTCGTTCATGTTTTTCGTAATCCATATTTAGTCGCGGTAACGTTTTACAATTTCGTCATATTCGTCAATCCTCCTGTCACGCAGGAAAGGCCATATTCGACGAACATCTTCCGAGCGTGACAAATCGATTTCAACCACTTCCGACTGTTCATATTCTGAAGAAAACTGGTAAATAATTTCTCCCTGAGGACCGGCAACAAACGAGTTTCCCCAAAATGTAATTCCATTTCCAATTCCTGAAGGATCGCCTTCGTACCCTGTTCGGTTTACACTGATAACGGGCAAGCCATTGGCAACAGCATGTCCTCGCTGCGAAATCATCCAGGCTCCCAGCTGTCTTGCTTTTTCTTCTTGTGTATCCGACGGTTCCCAACCAATTGCTGTGGGGTAAATCAGAATTTCTGCTCCTGCCAAAGCCATCAAACGTGCGGCTTCCGGATACCACTGATCCCAGCAAATGAGTACGCCCAGATTTCCCAGTGATGTTTTAACCGGATTAAAACCGAGATCGCCGGGAGTAAAGTAGAATTTTTCATAATACGAAGGGTCATCAGGAATATGCATCTTCCTGTAAATACCGGCAACTGAACCATCTTTTTCGAATACTACAGCGGTGTTATGATACAGTCCGGCAGCCCGTTTTTCAAAGAGTGAAGTAACCAAAACAACTCCGGTTTCTTTGGCTACTTTTGAAAAGGATTCGGTGGCGGGGCCTGGAATCGTCTCGGCAAGGTCAAACATATCAGTATCTTCCGTTTGGCAAAAATAAAGACTGCTGTGTAATTCCTGCAATACAACAAGTTCAGCACCCTGCGATGCACATATTTTTATTTCTTCAACACTTTTAGCAATATTCTCACTTTTGTTCCCGGTACATTTTTGTTGTACCAATCCGGCTTTTATTCTTTTCATTTTCAAAAATTTTCTTTGTTCAGTTTTACCGGCTCCGGGTATTGCATTGTTATACAATGCAGCGAGCCGTGCTGTTCAATTAATACGCTGCAATTTAATGGTATTATTTCTTTTTGAGGAAAACATTTTTTTAATATTTCTACAGCAATTTCGTCCTCCCCGACACCGTATACCGGAAGCAGAACAGCATTGTTTATAATGGTAAAGTTGGCGTAGGTTGCGGGCAAACGGTCTCCCTCGCTATCATAACAGGCACCCGGCATAGGCAGTTCAATCAAATCGTAAGGCTTACCGTTGGGCCGGGTGAATTGTTGCATGTCGTTTTTCATCTTTTGCAATGCTTCAAAATGCTCATCGTCCGGATTGTTACATCCAACATAGGCAATTGTATTTTCATTGCAAAACCGTGCCAGTGTGTCGATGTGTGAATCTGTATCATCTCCGGCCAGATAACCGTGATTTAACCATAAAATCCGGTTGGCGCCAAAATCTTTTTTCAGAATATTTTCAATTTCTTTTTGTGTGAATTGTTCGTTCCGGTTTTTTGAAAGCAGACATTCTGAAGTGGTAAGAATTGTTCCTTTTCCGTCACTCTCAATGGAGCCACCTTCCAAAACAAAATCAAAACTTTGTAAACTGCAATTTCCAAAAATTCTTTTTTCAAATAGCTTTTTTGTAATTTGATTGTCAAGTTCTGCTTCAAATTTTTGAGCCCAGCCATTAAAAATATAATCGTGTATAACAGTTTCATTGCTTTCAAGAACTGTAATGCCACTATGGTCACGAGCCCAGGTATCATTTGATTCTGCCTGAATAAAATAAATATTTTCCGGCTTGTCAAAATACGATTTTACACGGCTCACATCGTCGCATACCACCAGCACATCCTGAAATTTTGCCGCAGTTTTAATAATGTCGACAAAACAGGTGGAGACTTCATCCAGAAGATATTCCCAGTCGCTGTTTCTATGTGGAAAGGTGAGTTGTAAAAACGATTGTTTTTCCCATTCTGCCGGAAGTCTTTTTCTATTTTCTTTCTCCATTTAGTTTTTTATAAATACATAAGATAAATATTTGTCAAAATTATAATTTAAAAGAATGAAATATCTTTAAAAGTTTACAGAAAAGGCACTCCTTTTTTTATTATGATTTTTGTGTTTTTTTTAAACGGGAAAAGTTTTCATTTTTGCCATTCAGAATTAAATTTGCAGCCTTTTTTACCAAATTAAGTTATAGTCATACCAGTTGAAAGTCGTTAAAACATATACCGAGGCCGAACTTATTTCAGGTATCAGGAAAGATAATCATGATTCTTTTCAGAAAATATTTGAACGCTACAGTCAGCCTTTGTATCGTTTTTCGTTAAGCTATCTGAAATCAAAAGAAGCTGCTGAAGATGTTGTGCAGGAGGTCTTTACAAAGGTTTGGGCCAACAGGAAGGAGTTAAAGACAAATACTTCCTTTCAGTCTTATATTTTTACCATTGCTTTCAATTCCGTTCGTAAATATTTTAATAAGCTGTCAAAAGTAAATGGCATCAAACACGAAATTCTATTGGAATTCTCAAGAGAAGCAACAAATTTTGACAACCGGAACAATTTTCAACTCTTACTGGACAAGCTGGATAAATTAATTGAAGAAATGCCTGACAAAAGGAAACAGGTTTTTATAAAAAAGAAAATAGAGGAGAAATCATTAAAAGAAATTGCTGAAGAACTTTCTATTACACCCAAAACGGTAGAATATCATATTACAGAAGCAATGAAATTCTTAAAAAAAGAATTTGAAGAGTTAAGCGTTAAAGGGCTCATCTTCTTTTACTTATTCATAGATAAATAATTTTTTTGATTTTTTTTGTTTTTCCGACTGGGGATTTTCTGTTGTTAGGGATATAACCAGTGTTTGAAAAACACATTGGTAGCAAAATGTAGATTTAGTTTAGTTTAAATAAAGAAGGAAGTGTTATTTAAATTTAGCACTCCTTCTTTAATTAGTAAGAATGAAAGAGAATTTTGATTTACATATTTTAAAAAACTTTTCGAAAGGAAAATATTCTTATAATGATTATCTGAGCGTTAAGGAGTGGTTCGATAATGTAAAGGATTTTCCGGGATTTAAAGAAGAGTTGTCGGTTGAATGGGATGAGATAAACCGTAAAGAGTCTGATGAAGGGAAATCTCTTGACCATATTTTTGAAAAGATTCATTACAAGATTTTACTTGAGGATAATAAAAAAGAAAGAAGTTTTAATTTTTATAAATTATACCGGCAGGCGGCAGCTGTTTTACTGATACCGGTTTTTGCTTTTTTACTTTACTATCTTGTTCGCCCCGATAATAATAATCTGCTAAATTCAGGCTGGGTCGAAATAAATGCCCCCGAAGGAGCGCGCGTTGAGTTTTTTCTTCCGGATAGTTCTTCAGGCTGGCTTAACAGCGGTTCAAAACTAAAGTTTCCTGCGGTGTTTGAACAAAACAGAGAAGTTCAGTTACAAGGCGAAGCCTACTTTGAAGTGAAACATCTGGCAAATTCCGATTTTACAGTGGATGTTCCCGATTTTGACGTTAAAGTTTTAGGTACAAAGTTTAATGTGTTGTCCTATGCTGCTGATAGCCAAACCGAAGTTGTTCTGGCAGAAGGAAAAGTTGAAATAAGTGGGAAAGCCGGAAAGTTTAATCATACAATGACACCTGGGAAACGGGCAATTTTTAATCGTGAAACAAGAGTGCTAAATGTTGAAGAGGTTGATGCTGAAATGTTTTCAGCCTGGAAAGACGGATTTCTTGTAATTGATAATGAGTCGCTGGAACAGGTTTTATCAAGAATAGAAAGGTGGTATAATGCAGAGATTATTGTTGAAGATGAAACATTAAAAAGTTACCGCTTTAAAGCTACATTTAAAGATGAGCCTCTGGAAGAAGTTTTGCGGTTAATAGCGTTAACAACACCGATAAAATACAGCATCGACAAAAGAGAATTTGATGCAAACGGAATTTTAAAAAAGAAGATAGTACATATGACACTGAAAAATAATTAGATGCAAAAACAGGAAAATGGTACCAGCACTTTCCTGTCGACTTTGCAGAGCGAGATCAATTAATAATTTATTCACTCTATCAAATGTAAATTTATGAAAAAATTTCTAAAACTAAAGGTACCGTCAGGTTTTCAGCCTTCCGGAAACACTGCCTTTAAAAAAATCATTAGAATGTTACGATTTACTGTTTTTTGTTTTTTCCTCGGCTTACTTCAGGTAGCAGCTGTGGAATCGTATTCGCAGGCAACAAGACTATCGTTAAAAATGCAGGATGAAAGTCTTGAAACCGTTTTGGGTATGATCGAAGATGAATCAGAGTTTTTCTTCCTCTACAACAGGGATCTTATTGATGTTGACCAAAAAGTAAATATCAATGTAGAGAACAAAACAATTGAAGTAATTCTCGATAATTTATTAAACGGGACAAATATCAGCTATGCGGTTTTTGATCGTCAGGTTGTACTTTCGAACAAAAAAATCATAAACAGTGTGGCAAAACAGCCGTCATCTGTTTCAGGAAACGTAACCGACGATATGGGACAACCACTTCCGGGGGTAACTGTTTTGATAAAAGGAACTACCAACGGAACAGTAACCAATTTTGACGGAGATTTTTCCATTTCGAATATTCCGAACGATGCAACGCTTGTGTTTTCCTTTGTAGGAATGATTACTCAGGAAGTTTCGGTTAACAATCAATCTGAGATAAATATTACGATGCGCACTGATGCAATTGGTATCGAGGAAGTTGTTGCCATTGGTTATGGTGTTCAGCGGAAATCAGATATTACTGGTTCAGTAGGTGTGGTAAATGCTGAGGATATTTTGGAAAAACCTTCGTTTAACGCGCTTCAGGGTATGAAAGGTAAAGTAGCAGGGGTTAACATCTTCTCCAATTCCGGTTCGCCAACAGGAAGCACAAGAGTTATTATCCGCGGAGTAAACTCAATTGAAACAGACACAGATCCGCTTTATGTTGTTGATGGTGTTGTAATGGAAGATTTCCATCTTGTTAACCCCAACGATATCGAGCGTATTGAAGTGTTAAAAGATGCTTCTTCAGCAGCTATTTATGGTGCAAGAGGTGCTAATGGGGTTATTCTTGTTACTACAAAAAGAGGTGCCAAAAACGGCGATGTTGTTGTTAGTTACGATGGCTATGTAAGCGTTGGTAAAATTCGTAAAAAAATGGATTTGCTGAATGCTGAGGAATGGTTGGAAGTAATTAAAAGAGGGTATGAAAATGCTCCGAAATACAAAGACTACGAACCGGGAAGTGAACCTGCCATCGACTTTACCGACCCGAATTTATTTGACGCCAATGGAAACCCTTTGTATGATACAGATTGGCAGGACGAAGCAACCAGAGTAGCTGTTTCTCATAATCATCAGTTTAGTGTTCAGCAGGGAAATGAAAAATCATCGGTAGGTGCTTTTCTTAATTATTCAGATAATCAGGGCATTATGCTGAATTCCTGGATGAAACGTGTAAATGCAAAGATTGCTTACGATGCACAACCCACAGAATGGCTCGACTTTGGTATCAACATGCTGGTTAACAAGGTTTGGGAAAATGAGATTGAGGAAGGCGGTGGTCATCAGATGCCACGTCGTTCTATGATTGAGATGGTTCCGATTATGCCTGTTAAATTTCCAGATGGAAGTTGGAGTAGCAGTTCAAGTACCAGCAACTTTGGTTTGGAAGGAATGGCCAACCCTGTTCACGTGTTAAAAACACAGGAACGTTTGAGAAACCGTACCCAATTTTTTGGAAATACATTTCTGAATTTTCACCTTCTTCCCGGACTGGATTTGAAAACACAGTTTGGTATTGATAATCACATCCGCCAGAACAAAGAATACAGTCCAAAAGATTTGTTGAATATTTCTTATCCGAATGCATGGGCAAATGTAAACGACTACGAAACCATGTACTGGCAGGAAGAAACTTATCTTTCCTATAACACAACAGTTGGAGATCACCGTATCAATTCAGTACTTGGTTTAAGCTGGCAGGAACGTGTTTACCGTCAGAATACTATTAATGTTTCAGGATTTTCCGATGATTTTTTCAAGTACAATAACGTAGGTGCAGCGAGCGATCCAAGTGCGCCTGGTTCATCTTATGAAAGATGGTCGATGAACTCGTACTTTTTCCGTTTTGGTTATTCTTACAAAGACAAATACATGGCAACTGTTACCGCCAGAGCGGATGGTTCATCACGTTTTGGAGATAACAATAAATATGGTTTCTTCCCGTCTGCAGGTTTAGGCTGGGTTGCATCAAACGAAGAATTCATGAGCTCAGTCTCCTGGATTGACTTCCTGAAACTAAGAGCCAGTTACGGTGTTACCGGTAGCACCGAATTGGGAACCTATCGTTCGTTGGCAACGATTTCCGGCGGTACGGTATTGTTAAATAACGAAAGGGCGAACTATAATGTAGTAACCCGTTTGCCCAATCCTGATCTTGAATGGGAAAAAACCTCACAATTTGATGTGGGAATGAATATTACTGCTTTCAACCAGAAAGTATCATTGGAAATTGATTATTACTACAAACTTACCAGCGATTTATTGTTGGGACGCCCGGTGCCACATTCTACAGGATTCGAATCGGTAATGGATAATATTGGTTCGGTTTCCAACCAGGGGATTGATTTCTTATTAACAACCAGAAATGTCCAAAAAAGCAATTTCAATTGGGAAAGCACATTGAACATGAACTACAACAAAAACCGTATTGAAAAACTGGGTGAAAACGATGAAGATATTTTTCCTGGTCCGTGGTGGGTTTCAGGTAGCCAGACGATTCTTCGTGTTGGTGAATCACTGAGCTCGTTTTACGGCTACCGCAGATTAGGTACCTGGGGTACTGATGAAGCCGAAGAAGCTGCTGCTGTTGGTGCTGTTCCCGGTGTTGCAAAACGTACAGCTGAAAGAGAAATTATAGGTAAAGGTCTTCCTGATTTTACAGGTAGCTTTATCAACCGTTTTAACTATAAAAATTTCGATCTGGTTGTGGATCTCCAGTTTACACTGGGAGTTGATATTATGCAACAGTTCTTTCATTCAACAGAAGACAGGACAGGTTATGCCAATGGTCTTTCAACTATTTTATATGACGGGTGGACTGAAGAAAATCAAAATACAATGGTTCAGCAAATTCGTAATGCCTCATTAAATGGCCAGAATTCAGAAGTTGACGATCACTGGGTTTGCGACGGTTCGTTCCTGAGAGGAAACCTGATTTCGTTAGGTTATACTTTCGATGGTGGATTGTTAAAGGGAACCGGATTGCGCTCTTGCAGAGTTTATGCAAACGTTGACAACCTTTTTGTAATTCATTCAAAAGATTTTAAAGGCTATGATCCTGAAGCTACATCGTGGGGCGGTGACCAGTGGGGACAGAATATTTTCTTCTTCCAGTATCCAAAACCAACCACAGTAACCTTAGGTGTAAATGTTAAGTTTTAACCAGATTTAAACTGAAGAACAATGAAAAAAATATTAGCAATAGCAATGATACTTGGGGTGTTAACCTCATGCGATAAATTTCTTGCAGAAGAGCCGCGAAGCGAAATGAGTGTGGATCAGTTTTTTAGCTATCCTACACATGCATACAACGCGGTAAATATACTTTACAGAACCGGAGCTCCTACTTTTTATGGTTCAGGTGTCTATGGGGGAAGCCGCGCCATGTTGGGAGGCTATATTTCAGGTTTGTTTGACAATGAATATAAAGGACAGGAAGTTCACGTACAACACAGCCAGAACCTTACTTTAAACGGTACCAATCTGGGAAGTTATTTTGATGGCGCATGGGACGCGTGTTACCTGGCTATTTCCAGAGCAAACCTTGCGATTAATAATATTCCGGAAACTCCGGATTTAGAGGAGTCTGAAATAAAACTTTTGACTGCGCAGGCACGTTTTTTCAGAGCTTTTAACTACTATTATTTAGTTAAAACGTTTGGTGATGTTCCTTTGATTCTGGATGCCTATTCATCACTCGATAATTTGTACGTTGAACGTACACCAACTGCACAGGTTTATGCACAAATCGTTGAAGATTTAAAATATGCAGTTGAAGAAGGAGGTCTTGCTGATGTCCCTATGACCGAGAATGGCTACCGTATTTCGAGAAGCACAGCTGCTGCACTGTTAGCTGATGTTTATTTAAATATGAGTGGTTATCCTTTACAGGAAGCACGTTATGCTGAAGCTGCAGCAATGGCGAGGTCAATTATCAGCAGTGGAAACTATGCTCTTATTCAGAATGGTGCTACTGAAAGTGAAAGCGCTTACAACGTGATGCGGGTTTCAGACAATGAAAACGAATACGTATATTCAATCGAGTACGATGCAAGTATCGACGATAATTATTGGCAACCGGCGATTTGTTATCCAAACAGCGCAACTTCATGGGGGATTTTTGCTTATTCAATTACCAACAATGCATACCGTCCGACAGAAGAATTTTTGTGGATTTATGACGATGAAAACGATTTACGGGTTCAAAACAAACAGTATTTTCACAATAGTTTAACTTATGTGGATGGCGGCGTTGAAGTAACTAAAACCTTTGAAACTGCGCCTTATTTGTGGCATAACGATGAAGCACTTTTCGAAACCGGGAAAAACCCAAAAGATATTGTGGTTTATCGTTACGCAGAAGTATTGCTGATTGCAGCAGAAGCTATCGCTCAAACTGAAGGTGTAACTGACGAAGCGATTGGTTACCTGGCCGATGTGCAGGCACGTGCTTACTGGCAAACAGATCGCAGTGAAATTGTTGCCAAACTCTCCGGCCTGTCGTTTGATGCTTTTATCAAAGCAGTGTGGAAAGAAAGATTGCGTGAGCTGGCGCTTGAATACAAAATCTGGGCAGATGTGCAACGTACCCGCCAGTATCCGGTTACCAATGAAAATGAAAAAGGTGAAGTAACTTTTGTTGATGTGGTTGGACATACAACAATTTGGGGAAAGACATTCGAAGAAAAACATTTGCTTTTCCCAATCTCTGAGAACGAAAGACAAAGAAATCCGAATTTAGGTCAAAATGATGGATATTAGGTAGTTGGAAAACTATTATCAGAAAGCATCGCCACTAACTTGGGCGGTGCTTTTTTATTTTATTACAGCGTGAAAAAATGCTGGATTTTGGGAAATTTTTACTCACATTTAATATTGAATATAAAAACAAGAAAACTCTGAAGGTTTATTTAGTTTTCTACTATATTTGTCCAAATTTTGACAATGGAAGTACGTGAAAGAATAATTGAGGAGGCTACAAAACAATTCTTCCAGTATGGAATAAGAAATGTAACGATGGATGATATTGCTGTTTCACTGGGAATGTCAAAAAGAACGGTGTATGAAACATTTAAAGATAAAGGAACACTCGTTGAAACATGCATCAATGATTTAACCATAAGAGAAGATAAAAAAGTGGCTCGTGTGGTTAACGAATCGGCCAACGTTATTGAAGCAATTTTTGTTTTTATGCGGGAAGGGACAAAAGCAATGAACGCAATTAACCCGGTATTTTTTAAGGATCTGGAGAAATTGTATCCCCGGCTATGGAAAAGAGTTGATACAGAGACGAAAGCAAAAAGGCTAAATTTGTCTGCCCGCTTTTTAGAGAAGGGAATAAAAGAAGGGCTTTTTCGAAATGATTTAAATATTGAGATCATTGCTAAATTGTTTCATGAGCAAATGAGTATTTTGATTGATGAAACAATTTTTCCCCGGGATAAATACGACCACGCTGAAATTTTTCAAAATATGATTATCAATTTTACACGTGGTATTTCTACTTCAACCGGCATTCAGATTATAGATAAAACTCTGGAATAAAATTTTTTACAATATAAAAAACTAAGAACATCTTTAAAGTTTTTTGGGTTTATGATAGATGAAAATAAAATAATTGAAAAGTCTTCAGAGCTATATATAAAATATGGGATAAAAAGTGTCAGTGTAGACGATGTCGCTTTTGTACTCGGAATTTCAAAGAAAACATTATATGAGCACATCGAGAATAAAAATGCACTAATTCAAAAGGTAGTTGAGACCAATTTGTTCAATTTTT